>NCGD01000033.1 GCA_002281535.1 Sphingomonas sp. 28-63-12 | reverse complement strand
TCAAACGGCTCGACTATATCCAGTCGCTTGGCGTCACCGCGATCTGGGTGGGCCCGATCTTCAAGAACAAGCCGGTCCAGGGTGCCCCAGGTCAGGAATCGGCGGGGTATCACGGCTATTGGATCACGGACTTCACCCAGGTCGATCCGCATCTGGGCACCAATGCCGATTTCAAGGCACTGGTCGATGCGGCGCATGCGCGGGGGATGAAAGTCTATATGGACATCATCATCAATCACACCGCGGATGTGATCAAATATCGCGAATGCGCGCCCGATCTCCCTTGCGCCTATCGCAGCAAGGCGGATTATCCGTTCCAGCGGCGCGGCGGTGTGAACGGGGTGGCGATCAACCCCGGATTTCAGGGGGACTCGGTGCAGACGCCCGATAATTTCGCCCGGCTGACCGATCCGACCTATGCCTATACGCCCTATCTGCCCAAGGGCGAGGAGCACGCCAAGACTCCCGACTGGCTCAACGACATCACGCTCTATCACAACCGCGGGGATTCGGTCTGGACCGGCGAGAGTGTCACCTATGGCGATTTTTCGGGGCTCGATGACGTGGCGACCGAGAGCCCGCGCGTGGTTGCGGGGATGATCGACATTTTCGGCGGCTGGATCGACCGGTTCGGGGTGGACGGTTTTCGCATCGATACCGCCAAGCACGTCAACCCTGAATTCTGGCAGGCCTTTGTGCCCGCGATGCTGGCGCGCGCCCGCGCCCGGGGTATCCCGCATTTTCATATCTTCGGCGAGGTGGCGACCGGCGACGTCGATCCCGCGCTGCTCGCCGAGCATACCCGTGTGGACAAGCTGCCCGCGGTCCTCGATTTCGCCTTCGCCCGGGCGGTGGTCGATCTGGTCGCCGGCCATGCCGGGACCAGTGAACTCGCGCGGCTGTTCGACGATGACGCGCTGTATGAGGGTGGGGCCGAGGCCGCGCTGACGCTGCCGACCTTTGTCAGCAACCACGATGCCGGGCGTTTTTCGACCTTTGTTCGACAGCTTTCGCCAACGGCCGATGCGGCGGCGCAGCTCGCCCGGGTCAAGCTGGCCTACGCCATGCTGCTGACGCTGCGCGGAGTGCCCACCATTTATGCAGGCGATGAACAGGGCTTTGTCGGCGATGGCGGCGATCAGGACGCGCGCGAGGACATGTTTCCGTCGAAAGTAGCGAGCTACAACGACAATCAGCTGCTCGGCACGTCGAAGACGACCGCCGACGCCAATTTCGATCGGAACCACCCGCTGTTCGCCTTTATCGCTGAACTCGCCCGGCTCCGCATCAGCCATCCCGCGCTGCGGGAGGGGCGCACGCTTGTCCGCGTTGCCGGTGACAAGCCTGGTCTGCTGGCGGTATCACGCTTCGATCCGGTGTCGGGGCAGGAGCTGCTGATCGCGTTCAACAGCTCGACCGCGCCGGTGACCGCCAATGTTGAGGTTGGGACCAGATCGCTCGACTTCACCGCGCTTCACGGCAATTGCGCGCCGCGCGCGTCGGCGCCGGGCAGCGTGGCGGTGAGCGTCGCGCCGCTTGATTTCATCGTGTGTGCTGCAGAAAAGTCAAAATGAACCAACAGCTTGCTTCCCAAGACCTGCCCCGGATCGAACGTGAATGGTGGCGCGGCGCGGTGATTTACCAGATTTACCCGCGCAGCTTTGCTGATTCCAACGGCGACGGCATTGGCGATCTGCCCGGCATTACCGCGCGCCTCGATTATGTAGCGTCGCTTGGCGTCGATGCGGTGTGGCTATCGCCCTTCTTCCCATCGCCGATGGCCGATTTCGGTTACGACGTGTCGGATTATTGCGATGTCGATCCGATCTTCGGGACGCTCGACGATTTCGATGCCCTTGTAGCGCGCTGCCATGCGCTGGGGCTGAAGATCATCATCGATCAGGTTTATTCGCATACCAGCGACGCGCACGACTGGTTCCGCGAGAGTCGCGCCGATCGCAGCAACGCTCGGGCCGACTGGTATGTCTGGGCCGATGCCAAGGCCGATGGGTCGCCGCCCAGCAATTGGCAGTCCGTGTTCGGCGGCCCGGCCTGGACCTGGGATGCCCGGCGCTGCCAATATTATATGCACAATTTCCTGCGCAGCCAGCCGCAGCTCAATGTGCATCACCCTGCAGTCCAGGATGCATTGCTGGATACGGCGCGCTTCTGGCTCGATCGCGGGGTCGACGGCTTCCGGATGGACGCGATCAACTTTGCGATGCACGATCCGGCGCTGACCGATAATCCGCCCGCGCCGGCGAGCAACGCGCCACGGACCCGCCCGTTCGATTTTCAGCTCCATCTCCACAATCAATCGCACCGGGATATCCCGCGCTTCATCGAGCGGATCCGCGCGCTGCTCGACAGCTATGGCGATCGCTTCACCGTTGCCGAAGTGGGCGGGGCCGATAGCGATGGCGAAATGAAGGCCTTCACCGCCGATGATCGCCATTTTGACAGCGCCTATGGCTTTGATTTTCTCTATGCGCCCAAGCTGACCCCGGATCTGGTCCGCGAGGCGACCGAGCGCTGGCCCGACCAGCCCGGGCTCGGCTGGCCAAGCTGGGCCTTTTCCAATCACGACGCACCGCGTGCCATTTCGCGCTGGGCCGCCCCTGAGCACCGTGATGCCTGTGCGCGGTTGACGATGCTGCTGCTGCTCTGCCTGCGCGGCGACGTCTTCGTCTATCAGGGCGAGGAGCTCGGCCTCGATCAAGTCGATATCGGCTTTGCCGACCTGAAGGACCCGGAGGCGATCGCCAATTGGCCATTGACGCTGGGCCGCGACGGCGCGCGCACACCAATGCCGTGGTGCGCGACATCCCCAGGTGCTGGCTTCTCGAGCGCCGCGCCGTGGCTGCCGATAGGCGCTGACCATGCCAAGCTGGCTATCGGCGCCCAGCAGGACGATCTGAATTCGATGCTGGCGCTGACCCGGCGGTTGATCGGGTTTCGGCGCGACAATGACGCGCTGCGCTGTGGCGCGATGCGCGTGATCGGGGCGTCGGACAGCCTGTTGGCGTTCGAACGCACGTTGCCCGGTGAAACCTGGCTGTGTGTCTTCAACCTGAGCGCAGCGCCTGCCTTTTGGCAGCCCGCCAACCCGGCGCGCTGGCGCATTGTCGAACAGGTCGGTGTGGTACGGGACTGGCAGCTTGATGGCTATGCCGGGTTTGTAGCGCGGGCCATTTCCGAATGAGGTATGAAATCATGATCGCACGGATTTTTTTTGCAGCGATCGCGCTGGTCTTCGCTGTTCCCGCGGCCGCCGAACCTGTCGCCAGCGTGACATCCCCGGGCGCGATCGTCTCCGTTAGTGTCGAGGTAGATGGCGATGGGCGGGCGCTTTATTCGGTGGCGCGCAAGGGCACGCCGATCCTCGCGCCGTCGCGTCTTGGCTTTCTTTTTACCGATGCCCGCAAGATCGAGCGCGGGCTTCACTACATTAGTCAGTCAGTGCGGGACGAGGATGGCAGCTGGACCCAGCCCTGGGGCGAATGGCAGACGATCCGCAACCATTTCCGCGAGCTGCGCGTGCGATTTGCCGAATCAGGGCAGCAGGCGCGCCAGTTCGATGTCGTCTTCCGCGTCTATGACGACGGCGTCGGCTTCCGCTATGAATTTCCCGACCAGTCGAACCTCCAGCAGGCGAACATCGCGGACGAGTTGACCGAATTCGCCTTTGCGCAGGACGGGACGGCATGGTGGAAACCCGCCTTTCTGTGGAACCGCGAAGAATATCTCTACAATAAGACGCCGCTCTCGGCGGTGGGGACGGCCGATACGCCGGTGACGATCAAGCTGGCCGACGGCACCCATGTCGCGTTGCATGAGGCGGCGCTTGTTGACTATTCGGGGATGGCCGTATCGCGAACCGAAGGAACGACGCTGCGCGCCACGCTGACGCCGGGCGCCGGAAAGCCAAAGGTCACCAAGACGGGTGCCTGGCTTACGCCGTGGCGGACGCTGATCATCGCCGATGATGCGCCCGGCCTTTATGTCAGCCACCTGATGCTGAACCTGAATGCGCCAAATAAGCTGGGCGATGTCAGCTGGTTCAAGCCCGGCAAGTTCGTCGGCGTGTGGTGGAACATGATCAAGGGCGACTGGAGCTGGGCGCGCGGGCCGAAGCACGGCGCAACCAATGCACATGTAAAGCAATATATTGATTTTGCGGCCGCCAACGGCATCCCCAATGTACTCGTTGAGGGCTGGAATGTCGGCTGGGACGGTGACTGGTTCGGCAATGGCAACGAGATGGATTTCGCCCAGCCGACCGCCGATTTCGACGCCGATATGCTCGCCGTTTATGGCAAGGCCAGGGGCGTGCGGCTGATCGGCCACCACGAAACCGGTGGCGCGGCCAGCCATTATGAGGACCAGTTCGACAGGGCGTTCAAATTCGCGGCGGATCATGGCGAGATGGTCGTCAAGACCGGCTATGTCACCGACGCCGCGCAGATTGAGCGCGTTGACGCGGACGGCACGCGGTTGCGGGAGTGGCATGAGGGGCAATGGATGGCGAACCATCATGTCCATGTGCTCGAAGCCGCGGCCCGCTATCATGTAGCGATCGACAGCCATGAGCCGATAAAGGGCACCGGCCTGCAACGCACCTATCCCAATTGGGTGGCGCGCGAGGGATCGCGGGGCATGGAATATAATGCTTGGGGCGGCAAAAACCCGCCCGAGCATGAGGCCAATCTGGTCTTTACCCGGATGCTGGAAGGGCCGATGGATTTCACGCCCGGCATCCTCAGCCTGAAAGGCCAGAATGACAGCGACATCCTTTCGACGATCGCCAAGCAGCTTGCCCTCTATGTCGTCCTGTATTCACCGGTGGTGATGGCCGCCGATACGCCCGAAAATTACGCTAAATATCCCGGCCCGTTCCAGTTCATCAGGGATGTGCCGACCGATTGGGTCGATACCCGTGTGCTGAATGGCGAGGTGGGTGACTATGCAACGATCGCCCGCCGGGCGCGCGGCAGCGATGATTGGTTCCTGGGATCGATCACGGACGAGAACGCGCGCACGTTAGACATCACGCTCGACTTTCTCTTACCCGGCACAACCTACGTCGCGCAAATCTATCGCGACGGGCTTGATGCCGATTATCGTACCGTGGCCCGGCATTCGATTGCGATCGAAACGCACAAAGTGCGCCAGGGCGACCGGCTTAGCCTTGTGCTCGCGCCGGGCGGTGGTGAGGCCATCCGTTTCGTTGCGTCTGGCAAGGGCCAATGATGGCGCGGCTGCTCGTCTGGATCACGGTGCCGCTCGCGGCGCTGCTGTTGGCAGGCGGCGGACACGCCGCAAAGCCGGGCAGGGGCGGCAGTTTCGTTGATCTGCCTAAGCTGGCGTCTAGCAATATCGGCTCTGCGCATGTCACGATCTGGCTGCCGCCCGGCTATGGGCGCGGCAAGAAGCGATACGGCGTCGTTTATATGCAGGATGCCGAAAACCTTTTCTTCCTGAAGAAATCGAACTTCAACAAGGTCTGGGCGGCCGATAAATCGGTGTTGCGGCTGGTTGCTAACAAGGCAATTGAGCCGGTGATCATCGTCGGGATATACAGCCCGGGTGCTGATCGCGCCCGGACCTATTTGCCGCAGCGTCTTTATGAATCGCTTACGCCCGGTCTGAAGGCGGAGATTGATCCGCTACTCAAAGGGCGGATGCAGTCGGACGCCTATCTTCGTTTCCTGGTCAGCGAACTCAAGCCGATCATCGACATGCGATACCGAACGCTTGCCGATCGCGATCATACCGCGATCATGGGATCGAGTATGGGCGCGCTGATCTCACTCTATGCCATTGCTGAATATCCGGGTGTGTTCGGCCTGGCCGCGTGCGTCTCGACGCACTGGCCGCTTGTTAACCCGCTGCTGAGCGATTCACGGCGCGGGGAATTGCGCGCTGCCTGGGACCAGTATCTGACCGATCATCTCGGGCCGCCCAACGGGCGCAGGATCTGGTTCGACCATGGCGATCAGACGCTCGATGGATTTTACGGCCCCTGGCAGACCGCCGCCGACGTCACGCTGATGCGGATCGGCTGGCAGCCACAGCGTGATTTCGAGACCCGCAGCTATCCCGGCGCTGCGCATGAGGAGAATGCATGGGCGGCGCGGCTCGACGAGATTTTCGGCTGGTTGCTCGGCCCGCATGTGAATGATTGAGCCGATCCGCATCGTCGTGCTGGGCGGCGGCACCGCCGGATGGATGACGGCCAATTTGCTGGCGCACGCCTGGGGCGCGGTTAAGGGAAATGGCCGGGCACAGGTGGCCGTCGTCGAGTCACCCGACATCGGCATTATTGGGGTTGGCGAAGGGTCGACCCCGCAACTCAAGGCGTTCTTTGACCGGCTGGGGATGGCCGAGCGCGATTGGATGCCGCGGTGCAATGCCACCTACAAGACCGGCATTGCCTTTCACGGCTGGTCTGATCGCGCTGGGTGCGAGTCATATTTTCATCCCTTCCCGACCGCGCTCGACGTGCATAGCGAGGACGCGTTTTTTACGCATTGCGCAGCGCGGCGCGGCGGGGCTGACCTGCCGGCGCATCCCGATCGCTTCTTCCTGCCCGCATGGCTGGCGTTACACGGCAAGGGGCCGCACCCGGCCGCGAATTTTCCTTTCGACGTGAGCTATGGCTATCACTTCGACGCACATCTGGTTGGCGGGATGCTGCGCGACCATGCAGTTTCGCTGGGTGTGGAGCATATTAAAGCGCGGGTGGTGCAGGTCCACGTCGCCGAAGACGGCAACGTGGCGGCGCTGATCACCGATCAGGGCGAGCCGATTGCCAGCGATGTGTTTATCGATAGCAGTGGTTTTCGCGGCGTCATCGCCCAGCAAGCGCTGGGGGTAGTTTTCAAGCCCTTTGCCGACAATCTTTTCAATGATTCAGCGGTGGTGATGCCGACCCCGCACGCCAGTGACCCGATCAATCCCTATACCCGCGCGACGGCGCTGTCGGCAGGCTGGTGCTGGGATATCCCGCTCACCAGCCGCACCGGCAATGGCTATGTCTATGCCTCTGGCTATGTCTCGCCCGATGCTGCGGAGACCGAACTGCGCGCTCATCTCGGGCTGCTGGACAGCGATGTGGCGGCGCGACACCTGCAGATGAAGGTTGGCCGGGTGGCGGATAGCTGGTCGGCCAATTGCTTGGCGGTTGGGCTGGCCCAGGGGTTTCTGGAGCCGCTCGAGGCGACGGCGCTGCATCTTGTCCAGGCGACCGTCGAGGGATTTATCGCGGCCTTTGAGCAAGGCGATTTCACCCCGCGCCACCGCGACGGCTTCAATCGGATGATCGCCGCCCGCTATGAGGGTGTCCGCGACTATATCGTCTGCCATTACCGGATGAATCAGCGCCACGACACAGCCTATTGGCGCGACAACGCTGCCAATAGCGCGCTGTCGGATTCGCTGAAATCGATCCTCACTTGCTGGTTTACCGGGCAGGATATGGTCGCCGAGATCGCGCGACAGGATATCGGCGGCTATTATTCTGCAATATCATGGCATTGTCTGCTTGCGGGCTATGGCAGTTTCCCCGAAGATGATCGCATGCGGCCCGTTCCGATTGGCAACCGCATGGCCATTATCGACGATTTTATCGCCCGTTGCGGCATGAACTTTCCGACCCACCAGTCGATGCTGGCGGCGTTGAGCTGACCCCCTAGTGAAGGATCGATCATGGCATTAGCGCCCGCCCAACTCGCGGCCACAGCAGACACCGGGGACGGGGTCAACGCGCCTGATCTTCAGGTCTTTGTCTTCGCGCTGTTCTTCATCTTCGGCGGCATCACAAGTTTGAACGATGTCATCATCCCAAAGCTGAAGGACCTGTTTACGCTGAATTATTTTCAGGCGTTGCTGGTCCAATCGGCATTTTTCGCGGCCTATTTCATTTTCTCGATTCCGGCGGCGGCAATCGTGCGCAAGGCGGGATATATGCGCTCTGCGTCGATCGGCTTGCTGATCATGACGACGGGGTGCCTGTTGTTCATCCCGGCGTCGCAATCGGGTATGTTTGCCGTATTCCTGTTCGCGCTGTTTGTCCTCGCAGCGGGGATCACCACCGTGCAGGTGGTCGCCAACCCGCTAATCTCGCTGCTCGGCAAGCCCGCCACCGCGCATAGCCGCCTGACGTTCGCGCAGGCATTCAACTCGCTGGGGACGACGATCTTTCCAATCGTCGGCGGCTATCTGATCCTTGGTAGTCTGGCACGGATTGATCCGCAGACACTGTCGGGTGCGGCACTTGATGCCTATCGCACGGCGGAGACTCAGGTGGTCGTCAATACCTACCTCATGCTCGCACTCGCACTCGTGCTTGTCGCTGGCGTGGTGTGGACCCGCCGCAATCGGTTGCCCAATGTCGTCGAGGACAGCGGCAGCGTGCTTCGCGCGTTCAACCTGCTCGAACGGCCGCGCTTCGGCTTTGGCGCGGCGTGCATTTTCCTTTATGTCGGCGCCGAGGTTGCGATCGGCTCGCTGATCGTCAATTATCTGATCCAGGCGAACGTATTCGCGATCGGGGCTGCGGCAGCATCGGCCTATATCGGCTTTTACTGGGGCGGCGCGATGCTGGGCCGCTTTATCGGCGCCGTCGTGTTGCGTTTGGTATCGCCGGGCAAAGTGCTCGCGGCCGTTGCGGCGGGATCGATGACGCTGATCCTGATTACGGCCAACAGCACCGGCCATGTCGCGGGCTGGTCATTGCTGGCTATCGGGCTGATGAACTCGATCATGTTCCCGACCATCTTTTCGCTCGCCAGCGAGGGGCTCGGTAAACGCGCGGCCGAGGGGTCGGGCATCATCGCGATGGCGATCGTCGGCGGTGCGGTGATCCCGCCGCTGACCGGGCTGATCGCCGACGCCACCAGCTTGCGTTTTGCGCTCATCCTGCCGGCGGCTTGTTATGCGA
This sequence comes from Sphingomonas sp. 28-63-12, assembly GCA_002281535.1. Classification (GTDB taxonomy): domain Bacteria; phylum Pseudomonadota; class Alphaproteobacteria; order Sphingomonadales; family Sphingomonadaceae; genus Sphingomonas. The sequence goes on along the minus strand of NCGD01000033.1, from coordinate 21,838 downwards.
TCATCGCGGGCTATGGCATCTATGCAAGACGCCCCGCGATCGCGGGATAAGGCCGATCGATCATCCAAATAGGGTGATCGACGATTGGTGGCGGGTCTTTCATTGCGGCGCTGGCAATAACAGTTTTGAGATAAAACAGGCTGTTATGAGCTGGAGGCCGCTAGCCTATTTGGGCTTGCCCGTGGCCAGCTTTTCACTGGCGGTCGTCCCGGTTTGCGGGACGGCCGTCGCCTTCGGCGCTGGCGTCACAGTCTCGGTGGCCTGCGCTTTCGCCTTGGCCACAGCCATGCAGGGCAGGCGTTCGATCTGGCAGCGAAGATCCTCGAAATTAGCCTGACCGGCAGGAGACAGCGTCCGAAGCAAGAGCGGCGCGTAATGATGATGCGGCCCGTGTGGCAACTGGAATGCCGGATCGTCTGGAGCGCCAGGCCATTCGACATCGCCGGTCGCGACGCGGGCCGGAATCATCCAATAGTCGCCCGCCCGATAGGTGCCACCGGCTTCGAAGGTCACCTTGATCCCGTCCTCCAACTCGATTGCATGGCCGGCGCCTTCGACGATGGCAATGGCGCCACCGGCTTGTTTGGGGCTGCCCTTATGGTCCCAGCGCCGCAGCAACGCATGCCGTGCCGATGCTTCCGCTGCGGTAAAGCTCGGTAGAGCAGGTGCGCCGTCGGGCAGGCGGAGGTCGACCCGCAGGTCATCGCGGTCGACGCTGCCTACCTGGGCAAGAATGCCGGCGCCGGCAGCGGCAAAACCGGCATCATCGACCAGTTCCACCCAGTCGCCCTCAATCAACGTCGTGGCCTCGTCACGGCCGAGATGCGCCAGCGTGATGCGGTTGCCGGATGCCTGGCGGATCGGAAATGTCACCGCGCCATTGTCGCGCGACCATTTGAAGGTCCCGCCATCGCCTTTTTCCTGGGCCGCACCGCCGGCATGGATTTCGACGCGGTAGAGCTGGTTCTCCAGACCGCGGTAGCGCGCATCCGGGGCGATCGAGCAGAGCATGTCGTCCTTCTCGCTCGGATTGGCCTGCGCCTTGATCCGGCCTGTGCCGGTCGCCGTCATCGCGTCGAAGTCATCGCGATTCTTGGGATCGAGCAGCAGCCGCACCTGCCAGCGCACGACCGCCCGCCCGCAGGTGTCGATCCCGCCTAGCGCAACATCGCGGATATAGGGATCTTGGTCGGCCGACACAAAATCCTCCCAAACATCAAGATAGGCGAGCCAGCTATGCTGGCGTAGCGAATCGACCGGCGGCGCGCCGAACGGAAAGCCGGTCTGGGCGCGATAGCGCAACGGCGCCGTGGCTGCGACCGGTAGGCCGCCGACATAATAGCGACCGGGCAGGATCATCAAATCATCGTCGCCAAGTTCGGTCTTCTCCGCCTTCAATGCCGCCTCTACCTGGTCGGCGATCTCCTTTGGCAGGTTCCCGCGCATTTCCGCGCTGACGATCCGAAAGCCGCACTCAGCCGCCGGCCCGGCCGCTGGCCCGAACAGATCGCGGGTCAACGTGCGCAGATAGCCCAGCAGGATCGCATTTTGCTCGTTCCAGTCAGCATCGAGCTGGACGCGGCCCTGCTGCATCATCACCCGACTATAATTTTGGTCGGCGCGGAAGCTGTTGCGGGAGAAATCGCCTTTCATCATACGCTCCTAATTCGCAAAGATGATGTCGGTATCGACGGTCGCCGGGGTAAAATCGGCCAGCCGCGAGGACAGATTGGCCTCACGTTGCGGCTGGAACAGATCATGGAAGACGCCCATTTCGGCCTCGTCACTGGCGCCACGCCGTATCTCCAGCGCGCACCAGCGCGACAATTGCGCATAGCCAGCATTGCCATAGCGGCGGCTGGTAAAATGCGGTCGCAGCCGAGCGCGGTTCAGGTCGGCATCAACCCCCGGCGGCGCGGCGGCCGTGTCGGGCTGGCAGTGACTGCGCCGTGGCGTGCGCGACCCCGGCGGGACATAGCAGAAGCGCATGCAGCCGATCTGGCGCCGCGCCACCCGCACTGCGCCGGTAAAGATCGAATCTTCGGCAAAGGGCACGGCATGGACTTCGACGCGTCCGAATATGGTGCAACGCGCAAACGATGTGCGGGCAAAGGCCAGCGGCAGGTTGGACGCGCAAATCGCAGCACGATGGTCGTCGATGGCGTCGACAATACTGTCGCTGATCGCGATCTCGACCGGATCGTTGCACGCCTCATCGGCGATGATATGGATTGCGCCAATGATCGAGTGCGAGACCCGGATACGCGCTCCGCAATCGACCAGTTCAAGGCTCGGCTCGCTCGATCGCTTCGGGTCGCAGTCGCAGGTCAGGCCCCAGCCGGGGACCAGCGTTGAATGGCGGATCGTTACATCGCACAGATCGCCGTCGGCAAAGGCCTCTTCGTCATCGCGGTCGGGGCCGGAAACCTGGATTCCCCGTCCCGCAATCAACAGGCCGTCCAGCACCAGACGGCTGCCGCCTTTGCCGCTCACCGTGAATGAATCGGGGCGTTCGGCCATATAATCGAGCAGGCGAATCGCTGGGCGGGCGCGATCGGCGGCACGAATCTGGAGATATTCGCCCGCCGCGAGTTCGATCATCAACTGTTCACTATAGGCTGCACTGTCGAGAATCTCGATAACCGCGGCGCGGGGCGCTTCTTCAGTGGCGTCGCGATCTTGCTGCCACGCCGTCAGCGCGGCGTTGATCGATCCGAACACGCCGTCGCCGGGCTGATCGCGGCTGACCTGATAGAGCCGAAATTTTGCGGGCTGGGCGAGGGGGCGATGATATTCGCCGCCGCCAATATCGGCTGGAAATCCGGTATGATAGTCTACCCAGACGCCTTGCTTGGGCAATTGACGCACGGGAAACACCATTCGACCAGTTTCTGGATCGATCAGGATCTGGCCGCGCGGCGCGCGGTGATGCCACTCCCTGAGATTCGCCGGCACGACCAGTGCAGCGGGCACAGGTTGCGGCGCGCCCTTGTCGGGCCAGCCCGGCGCATAAATGGCGATGCTCTTGCCCGGACCATAAAGGATATCGGCCGCCTCGGTCCGCGGCGGATGCCGTGACACCTGCTGTTCGAGCGCGCGCCGGCGAATGCGGACGGGCAGGTTGGCTTCCTGCGCGATCGTCCTCGCGTCGACTTCCGGATTGGCGCGCGCATAGAGCGGGCTGTCATTGCCGAGCAGGCTGAAAGTGTAGCAGTGCGATCCTTCGCTCTCGACGCAATAGGCCGGGGCATGCGTCACGCTGTGTGGCCGAAGCCGCCAGGCATAGACGCCCACGCTCGGTAAATTGAACCGGCCGGCGCGGCGGCTGCTGGCCAGGCGTCGAATATCGATCCCGTGCGCCAGACCGTCAAACGGGCCGTCAAGCCGGGCAAGCGCATCGCCATCGCGCAGATCGACCACGCGGCTGCGATCGAGCCGCAAATGGTTGATATGCTGGCAGCGCGCGAGCAGCGTATAGAATTCAACCGCGCGCGATGGCCAGGCGCCAATACTGTTAGCGAGCTCCTCGAGCAGGGCGAGCGTGCCCTTGCGGCGGCGAAAGGCGAGCGTGTTGGCGATTTCCGCGCGTGGCGTTAGGGCGGTGTTCAGGCGGTGGGCGGCGGCGTTCACGCCGTCACTTGCCCGGCCCGCCGCAGCCACCGGGCGATAGCCGACCAGATCGCCGATATAGGGCACCGCCCAGTCGGCACAGGTCTCGATAAACCAGTTGGCATATTGCTGGTCGATATCGGCCTCGATAGCATCGACCTGTTCGCCGATCAGCGTGAGCAAGGCGCGGAGCGGATAGCCGACATCGGCGTCGCGGCGCCGCGCATAATCGGGCAGCAGATCATAGAGCGCGTGCGGCTGGGGTGTCATGACGGCAGCTCCTGCAGGATCAGCGTGTCGGGAACATCGGGCGCGAGATAGGCGATCTGATTGGCCGCGACATTGATCCGCGGCCTGGCCTGGCTGAGCGTCGAGACAAGCTTCTCGCCGCTTTCCAGCAGCTTCACCGCCGAGATCGCATCGAACACGTCGATGTCGACCGATACGACGCCGCGAACGCCCTGGATCGCGCGATAGGCGTGGCTGAGAAAGGCCGGCGCCCCAAGGTCCTGTGTCTCGAAGGCAAAGGTGGCGAGCAGCGCCGCGCGCACCTGCGGTTCGACCGCTTCCCACAGATAATCGCCGTCGATCTGCACGCCAGCCTGGACGATCAGGCTCAGCCGTTCGCGAACGCTCAGCCTGATCGGCACTTGCGCGTCGCCGAACTGGTGCAGCGCGGCATTGAGATTGACGAAGACATCGGCGTTACGGTCGATCGGCGCATCGTCGATGCCGGCGACAACCACCGCAACACCGTCACGCGTGCGTGTGGCCGATGCCTTGCCGATCCCGCCAAAGCTGCGCGCGAAATCGGCATAATCGCCGGTCGAGAGCAGTCGATCGAGCGCCATGATCGCAAGCGGCGCGTTGCGGCGGATCGCGTGCAGGCCTTCGCGGTCGGCGCCGCCCGATGCGCGGATCGGGTTGATCACGTCCTTCACCCCCAGCGGTCGTGACGCAAGCAGGCTGATCTGATTGGCGGCGACGTTGCCCGGGGTACCGATGCCGCTGCGATAATGGGCCTTCACGTTTTCGCGACCCGTTGGCAGACGTATGCCGCGTTCGCCATTGCCGAAAATCACGGCGGCCTTGTCATCGTCGCCAGTCTTGGTGATGAACTTGCGATCGCGTGGGCCGAGTGCTGTCAGCGTCGCTGCCTCATGCCACAGCACGTCATTGACCCGGACGCCAAGCGTGCTGACAATTCCCGATGGCGTCCTTCCCGAAACATAAGTGAGGGGAGGCTGGCGCAGTATAAAGCGTTGCAGCGCCTGGGCGGCATTGCCGCTGCCGAGCGTTTCGGTGCGCGTCTCGCCATGCGTGGCATGCGCCACATTGGCATAGATGGTGACGGTATCGCGCTTGTAGCGATAGGCGAGACCGGTTTTGCCATCGGCCGACATGCCGGCAAGGGTGATGACCGAATGATAGGTGTCGCCAGATAGGGGGCCTCCCGGGTGCGGCGTACCGGTCTCCGTTTTCCCATCCTTGATGTCATTCAGCGAGGCATTGTCAGCCAAATCGCTGCCACCGGTCCCCTTCCCGTTGCTATCGCCCTGATTGTCCGCTGGCGGATATTCGGCGCGAACGCTTTGCTCGACACCGGCCAGCATGACGAGTTCGGCGGCGTGGATGCCGGGGATCGGATTGCCTTTGCCATCGGGAATGTCGGTGCGCTCGCCCTCGATGATCAGCCAGCGGCCGGCATCAAGGCCGTCATAGAGATTATCGAGCTCGATCCGATCGCCAGCGACGTCGTCGGTGATCGGCACATCGGCAAGGTCGAGCCGCTCGCTGCCCGCATAGATTCGGGTACAACGGATCGTGGCAAAGGGTTCGCTTTTGTCGGCCAGCCAGGGAGTGCTTGGATCGTTCCACTGCAGCACCACCGATTTGCCGCTCAGGCCATAGGCATTGATCGAGATGTGGCGGATCGAATCAGCGTGCGACAGGATGATCGGCCAGGCATCGCCATTTTTCTCGATCACGATCTTGCTCTCGGGGCCAACCTCATAATCGGCATCCAGGGAGATGGTGTTCGCAAGATGGGTGGTACCGCCGTCAGAGATTCCCCATTCGGTGAACTTGGGTGCGGTTTCCTTGCTGCCGACATCGGTGAGCTTGAGGGGGGCGTTGTGCCCGAACGGCCGCGCTTCGATCCGCATTGCATAGACTTCGATCGATTGCGCTGCGGCTGGCGCGGCGTTGCGCAGGGCCGGGTAAAGATTGGTGGCGAGCGCGGGTTCAAAACTGGCGAGCAATTTAGGGTAAGCGTCGCGATCGGCGCCAAAGCTCGCGCCTATGCTCTGGCCGAGCTGCGACCGGTTACGCGGCGCCCGGGTGCCCGGCACCAGCAAGGCTTCGAGCGATTTGGTATCGATCGCGTCCTTGGAAGGGGCGGGCGATGGTGAGCCAACATTGTCCTGCTGGAGGCCAATCCGGGTGCGGTCCGCGGCCGCATCGGGATCAACGCGCACCACGCGCCTCGGGACATAGGAAGCGCTGCCCGCCACGCCAATCAACAACAAATCGCCCGGCACCAGCTTGGTCGCGATCCCTTTCAGGAACAAAGCGCCGTCTTGGATCATCCGGGCGGTATGGGGCTGTACCAGCCTTGGCCGGATCCGGCTCCATTCGCACCGCGCTGCCAGCGTCTCGCTGGTTTCAAACGCCTGCATCGTTTCGCCGGGGGCGGGAATGCTGTTCGCCTTGCTGCCCTGGGGAATGAGCACAGGGGCGGAATCCTTGTCGAGCCCGAAGGCCAGGAACACGCTCGCCGCTACGCCCGGGCGCGGGACATAGCCGATCAGTCGCGCCAGTTCGACGAGCGAGCGCCGCTCGGTGGCGGTCCGCAAATAACCCTCATTCGCGATGCGCTCCTGATAAAAGCTCAGCACATCGGCGATCATCGCCCAGGCATCGATCAGTGCAATGCTGGCATCGCCCGGCGCGCGAGTCCGCAGTCCGGCCAGTTCAGGAAAATCCGACGACGACAGCCGCGCGAGCATCGTTTCCAAAAAACTGGTCTGGGTGCCGATGCGGGTGTGAATCGCGGCCAGGCCCGGCCGATTGCCAATTGGCAGCGGGGTGACAGCGTGAAGCCCGCCGCAGCAGCCGCATGTACAGTTCATCGTCCGCCTCCGATATCGAGTACCAGCTGACCATTTTCGGGAAAATCGGGATCGTTATCGAGCTGGGCGATCTCGCCGGGTCGCAGAATCAGCCGGCCCGTGTCGAGCGCTGTCCGGTCGTCGGGTGCGTTTAGCCGCTGCAGTGCGGTGACATAAACCGTCTCGATTCCGTCGATCGCCATCGCCTGCGCCACGATCCGCGACAGCGCGACATCATCGCCGAAGCGCCAATTATCGGGATGAAAGAAGCCGTTACTGCCATCGACGCGCCGCCGATTGGAGAAGCTGTCCAGCAGCGCCGAACGAATTTGCGCACGATTATAATGCGGCAGTACGCAGACGTGCAGCGCGAGCCGCAGCGGCACGATCTGCGCCGGCACCACCGCCAGGTCATGGCCGATCCGGCGATAGCGCTGAAGCGCGCTATCGACCGCATTGAGCAAAGATGGCGGGCAATCTTCGCGACTGGCCGGATCGATTGCCACGCGTGCTTCGTGCCAGCTGCCCGACCAGCGCAGGCTTGCGGCCGCGCCCTGCAGCCGGGTGTCGCGCAATGCCAGTTCGGCATAATCATCGGCGATGATCGCACGTTCGCGCTGCGCCTTGATCATGCCCGGGGCGATCAGCCGTGCCTCGGCGACGGGTTCCGGATCGCTGCCCCCACTCGCTGCGAGCGGGTTGCGCACCGTGATCATCGGTCCGTCGATCGTGCCGGAACGTAGGACAAGGCGCGTAATTGCGTCGCGCCCGACATTGCCGGTGCTGCCGCTGCCGGTACGATATCGGGCTATGGGTGCCGCGCCAACATCCGGGCTGCGGCCATGCATCCCGTCCCCGAACCGTAAATGCGCAACGCCTTCATCGTCGATTTCCACCACGAAATGGCGATCGTCGTCATCGCTGCCGATCAGGTCACGGCGCGCTTGCCATTCCCAGCGGCCATCGGCGAGGGCCACCGCGGGCACAGCTAATCGGGGATCTTGGGCGCCAAGCGCGGCTGCGGATGCGCCAGCGGCCACGGGCACTGCATAAGTAATCGGCGCATGGTCAAGCGCGACATCATAGCGTAGCGCCCGCCGGCTGATTTCGATCACGGCCGCGTCGCACGCGCATTCGCCGGGCAGATCGATCCCCTCAACCGGCTTGAGCTGTTGGTTAAGGCTTTGCCCGTGATCCACCGGGATAACGTTGCCGCGCGCGATGCTGACGTCGCGCACCGGGTCGCAATCAGGGGTGGGCCGGTGGCTCGAGATGCAGAGCGGGAAGCGCAGCGCATCCTCCACGCTCCAAGTAATGTCGAGCGTCGCCATGTTGAGCAGAGCATCATGGCCGGGTTGGACGCTTGTCAGCCGGACGACCTGGCGATGATCGGGATCGGCATCGGCGGGATTGCCGGTCAACGGGCCAAGCACTTCCTCGAAGATCAGATAGTCGCCCGGTTGCAGGCTGAGATGGGGGGGCGCCGCTGCGTCGGATTCATCGCCGTGGTCGACCAGCGTGGCGCTGGTGGCGCCTCGCGGCAGGCAGCAATCGGAATCGCCCCAGTCGTGCAGGGCTATGCGGCTATGTGCGGCGTGGAAGGTAACCGGCCCCGTGATGCCGATCGGCTCGAACACAGCATAATCGGTGGCTGGCGCGGCCGCGAGCGCCTCCAGCCGCGCGAAACCGCCCGCATCGGTCTCGACAGCGTCGGCACCGGTAATGAAGAAGAAATCGCTTTCCCTATCGATGGTGAAATCACTGTCGGTCGCGACGGTGACAAAGGCCCGTGCGTTGCAGCCCTCGTGCATCGCATAATCGATCAGCCGAAGATGACGGCGGACCGAGATCCGCTGCCGCGCGGTATCGAGATAGGCCTCGGTGGCGACCGCATCCTGATAATAGCTGAGATAGTCGCCGGCATAGGCCAGCAGATCGACCAGCATCATGCCGATATCGGTAGCATGGCGCTCTCGCCAGTCGGGTAGCGTCAGCGCGAGCCGATCATAGATCAGCTGCTGAAAGGCTGCATAATCCTTGGCCAGATAATTGAGGTCGGGTGACGGCTGCGCCATCGGCGGGCAGGGCAGGGATGCGCCACAATCGAGATCGGACGGGCAATTGATCTTGAAGCTGAAATCGAGACAGCAAAAGCGCGGATCGATGCCGGGCAAATCCACCAGGCACAGCGTATAGGTAGAAAAGTCGCCGCGCCGATTAAGCGTGAGCCGAAGGCAATCGTCGATCTCCTCGTCATGCGAGGGGTCGATCGCCACGTCGATGACCTGAATATCGCAAATTCGCCGGCCGCCGGTGATCCCGAAATTGTCAGGGGTCAGCCCCTCCGGGACGGCGCCAAAGAAATGAAGGCACAGCGACAGCTGATCCTCGGCGATGTCGAGATAGTCGAGCCCGTTCCAGTCCGGATTATTGAACAGGCGCTGGCGGCGCTGGTCGACACCGCAGGTAATCGCGCCGGGAATGGCGAGGTTGCTCATGGCACGCTCCTCTCGAAGCTGGTCTCGACGAAATCACCGGTGCGGCGGACGGCGTAGCTCACATCGACTACCAGCCGGGCATTATCGCTGGTAACTTCTAGCGCCCGGATTTCGATCAGGTCGCCCAGCCATCGGTCGAGCCCGGCCTGGATAGCAAATTGCAGCGCCGCGGCGACTTCCGGGCTGTTGGCGGCGAACACCATCTGCAGCAGCCCGCTGCCGAAATCGGGCCGGTTCACGCGCTCGCCGGGGTTGGTGAACAGGAACATCTCGATCATGTCGAGGATGTGTCGGTCACGGCCGCAGGTCGCAGTACGGCCAAGGCGATCGAACAGGAGCGGGAAAGCGATATCCATTGTTGCCTCACATCGCCATGGCGCGTGGCTGGGTTGCCGCGATGATGAGCGGCGTGCCGGTCGGGACGCAGCTCGCCTGGCTGTCGATTAGCAGCACTGGCTGGCCCATCGCGGTGACTCGCACGGCGGAGGACATGAACTGCGCGGTGGCGCAGGGAGGCGCGCCGCTGCTGAGCGCCGGAAATGTGCAGCCGGCGACGGTATAGGGGCAGGCGATGGTGACGATAGGCTGCCCGCTGACGGTCACTCGCGGATTGGGTGCGGTGGGCTGCGCCAGGCCGGCATGGCTGCACAGCACCGTCGCGCCAACATGAAGAATGAAACCCGGCATGGTGCCCCTCTCCCTAAGTAATCTTCAGCGCACCCTGATTGACGTCGGTTATGCCCAGCAGATTGATCGTGGCAGCGGTGATCTCGACCTTTGGTGCGACCAGCGAGATTCCGGTCTGGTTGATAGACAGGATCGATGCACCCGATTGGATCATGATGCCCCCTGCCGGCCCGGGCAGGTCGCTAATCACCACCATGTTCTGCCCGGCGGTTTGCAGCACGATGCTGGGGCTGACGGGCAAACCGGCCTTGGCAAGCGGCGGAATGTCCGCCGTCGATCCCCAGCGGCAGCCGACCCAGATCGGAAAATCGGGGTCGCCATGCTCGAATTCGATCCACACGCCCGCGCCGATCGGCGGGACGAGATAGACGCCCATCGGCGGCCCTGTCGGCCCGGCCAGCGGGGTGCAGGGCTCGGCCCAGCTCGACGGCACCACGCTCAGTACGTCGGGGACCATGCACAGCAGCCGCCCGCGCAGCTCTGGGTCGATGTTATTGATCACCGTGCCGCGATATTTGCCCCAATATGGTGGTCCGCTCATGCCGCCACCGCCGGGATGTTGGAGATCAGCCCATCGCGCGACAGCGTGAAGCTCTGCTTCCAGCTGCCTCTTCTCAGCGTGTGGCTCACGCTGTCGACATAATAGAGCCCGTCATAGGCAAGGCCCGCCCCCCGCACGCCGACTAGCATGCGCGGCTGGAGGACATGGCCGTAGCGCATGACGTCGAGCGACCCGCTACCGGTGATCGCGGCGCTGTTATTCTTGTTGAGCAGGAAGCCCAAAATCCGCCGTGCTGCCGCATCGGGCGCCAGACCGGCACTTTCGGTATCGAATTCGATCCGCGATGGTGGCGTCGGTCGCGCGCCGAGCGGCGGTTTGAAGGCGTTGATGTTGGGCAAGGGGATCGGGATCGGGATTTTGTGGGTGACCGGATCGAGGATGGTGAAGACACGGATCTTCTTGGCCAGCCCGTTTAGGGTAAAGCTCAGCGCGTCGATATTGGTCTCGGCGTCCATGTTAATCGTCAGCGCGGGCTGCGGCACCGGCACGTCGATATCGGGGCCGAAATAGGCGATGCTTTGCAGCGGCAGCGGCCCGGGCCGGACGAAGAACACATAGCCGCAACGATCGGCAAGCTGGCGGATATAGGCACGGTCGGTCTGGTTGGTCTGGGTGTCCCAGCCCTGGACAGGCGTCTGGACGATTGGCACGATCGGCGGAATCACCACTGGCACAATGCCGAGCGCGAGATAGGGCAAGAGGATCAAATTGACGATTGCCAGCTCGTTCATTGCCGGAAAAGGACGGGTGAGCGAGACGATATCCATCGCCAGGCTCAGATCCTCGCCGGTGATGGTCAGGGTTGATTCACCGGGGTTGCTCGACGGCTGGAGCTGTTGCTGAGTAACCATCCCATCCATCAGCACATAGGGAAAGCCACCCATCGTCGCGATGATCACGACGCGGGTGGTTATCGGATCGAAAAAGCCCGCCGGTAGCAAGGTGGTGAGCAGCGGCGACGATTTGCTGACTGCAAAGGCGAGCTGAAAGCCGCTCCGTCCCGTATCCTGGCTGATGCTGACATTGGTCAGCGCATCGATCACCGCTTCGGGGGCGGGGATCGGGACGGCTGGGCCGATCATGAGGGTAAGGGTGATGTTACCCATCGGGCATCCCCGGCACGCCTTCGGGCAGCGTGATTCGCAACCGGCGACCGATCCGCGCCGTAAGGGCAGCGGGGTCCATTGCCCGATTGGCATCGGCGATCCGCCAGAATTGCTCAGGATCGTCGAGATAGGCCGCGGTGATGGTATCGAGCCGTTCGCCTTGGGTGACGAAATGCTCGCGGATCAGCGCCAGCGCCTCGGGTTGCGGCAGGAAGCGCCGCCGCAGATAGATCGTCACCGCCCCATCGGCGTCTTCGATCGTCGCGGTCCCGATCGTCGCATAGCGACTGGTAGGCGAAAATAACGGGTTCATCCGATTCCTCCGATGCCCAGGGCAGACAGCGCGGCCCCAGGGCTTCTCTGCGCCAGCTGCTCCTTGCCGCGCAGATAGGCCATGAACAGCCCGCTGCCCTTGTGCGAAAAGCCCAGATCGCTGACCGACAAGACCCGCATGCCCAGGCTGATCTTCGCGCGGATCGGGTTCAGATTGGGATCGAACGCTTCCTCGGTGATGCTGAAATCGGTGATTCGCACCGGCAGAACCCGCGTTTTGCCCCAGATGAACAGCGTCAGCGCGCTTTCCGCGGCCGCAATCTCGAGCGTGCCTGCCTGGGCGCTGCTATACGCCGATTGCAGGCTGGCGCTGCTTGGATAGACGATCGTCTCCAGCGCGGCGAGTTGCGGATGAATGCCGAGCCGGCCGGCATCGGGATTCTGGCCGGGAAATTCGAGCTGGTCAGTCGTATCGATCTCGGCGTCGAGCCGGATCGTTTCGGTAGGCGGGCCTTTGAGGCGCATCGCTTCGAGCCGGTCACCCTCGCTGCCGGCGGCCTGAACAGCCAGGCTTCGGGTCAATGTGTCCGGGTTATATTGCAAGGCAATCGCGCGTCGCAGCACACCCGATGCCGGATCGACAAGCAAGATGCCGCCCTTGATCAGCCGGGGTGAGCGAGAATAGCCGGTCATGCCTGCTCCCCGAGTCGGTTAAGTGCGCCGGCAATGGCGCTCTCGATGGCAAAATCGGATGATGTCTTGGGCTGGTTGTCGCGGTGCCGCCGCAGCGCTTCCCGCAGTGTCGGCACGGCGCGCGCGTCGCCGATCAGCCCAAGGCAATAGGCTGCGTACATCGCGATCGTCGGGTTTGCAGACGAAAGCGCCGCTTCCAGGGCTGTAACCGCCAGGCTGCCATGCTGGACCAGCGCTGCAGTTTCCCTGGTATCGACCAGAAACGGCGTGCCTAGGCTGGAAAACGGCGGGTCGATTGCGCCAAGGGCTCCAATCAGCCGCTCGAAATCCTCCGCGCTGGGCATGTCCGTGCCGCTGGACATTTTAGCGGACCGTGTTTCGGGTGACGCGGCCCCCGGCGGCTTCCACGGTGACACCCCATCCAGCAGAGACAGTTCCGCCCAGCCCGGTCAGCGAGGTCGTTAGATTGACCTCCCATTCATAGCTTCTCAGGGTTGAATAGGGGATTCCCGAAATCGGATCGGCCATACTGACGGCGCCAACCCAAGTCTGCCGGAAAGGGGCGCGGCTTTGGTCGCGGCGCGATCGGGCGATATCGTCGAAGGTCTGCCCCTCAAGCGGCCGGCCATTTTCCATCATCAGTGACCCGTTCGCCCTTGCCCGGATGATTGTCGCGCTCTGCGCCAGGGTGGTTGGGTTGGGACTCGTTGCGCAGGGGATCGGCAACTGGCCGATGAGCTGGACCGAAGAGCCTGCACGCGATCCGTTGTCGAACGGGCCGGCAGTGTTGTTCGAACCCCAGAAATTCTGGCCGACCAGGTCGGGAAAATAATCGTCCATCGTCTTGCCGCCAAGAAACGACCCACTGATCAGCGCAGTCATTCGATCCGGCGTGTCGCATCGATTTGCCGGCGCGGCCGCCTGCCGCTGCACAAAGGATTCGTCGCTGTCGTCAGGTAGCAACATCAGTTCGGCGCGCGGCAACACGATCAATTCTTCAGGATTGATCTCAAAGCCCTTTGCAGTTTCCTCTGCAGGTGCTCCTTCCTCCGGTGCGACCTGCTCCTCGCCGTCGGCAGCTTCACGCTGCACGGCAAGCGGGGAATCGTCAGGTATTGTTGCAGCGGCATCGGTCGATGCCCGAGCGCTGGGTGCTGCAAGCCGTGGGCTTGAGGACTGTTGAATCGTGTGGGTCAGCTCGTGCGCGAGCAGCCGTCGCCCGGCCGGCGTTTCCGGCGCGAATTGTCCGGCGCCAAAGACGATGTCGCCCCCGACGGTGTACGCCTTTGCATCTACATCGCGGGCTGAAGCTGCCGCGGAGGAGCCATGATGGACTCTGACCTGCGAAAAATCATACCCGAACCTGCCTTGCATGTCCTGGCGGATCTTCCCGTCCAACGGCCGGCCGGATTCGGCAATGGCGCGCATGACGCTCGGTGGCGCCGCCGCTTTGCCGGCGGTGGGCCTGGTAGACAGGCGCTGAATCCCGCGTGTGGCGCTACCGATGGACGCGGCGGCAGGTTGCGCCATGACATCGTCAGCAACGCGCTCCGCCTCACGTTCGAAAGGGTCATCGCTGGCCCCGACCGATAATTGGCGCTGCAACCCAGCTGCCGGCGGCGAACAGGCCGGACAGGCGCTGGCCTGCGGTGTGTGTGCACCGCAATCGCATTTGCGCTGCAGGGAAAAGACGGGGCTTTGGTCGATGGATGGTGCGGATGCTTGCTTGCTGCCCTGCCGGATCATGCGCCGATTCCTCCAAAAATTGCGCGGCCGATCAGATCGCCAATGGCGGCAGGATCGCTCGCTGTTGTCAGGGTGATTGGCTCGCCAGCGCGCACAGCAGTCGAGGCGCCGGCGTTCAAGGCAGCGGCAGTACCTGGCTCGGCGAGCAGGCGTCGCAACGCGGCGTCCACTGCGGCGGCCAGGACCGTCGTGTCTTTGGCACGCACTGGCAGTCCCTCCAGCACCAGCCGCTCGATATGGAGATTGACGATCACGCTGCCCCCTCCACGCTTTCGAGCCAGCGAAAATCGGCCTCGTTGATCGGCTTGTCGAGCTTCAGGTACTCACGCCGCGCCGCCTCCAGCACGATCGGCATCGTCAGCGTGCTGCCCGCTGCCACCGCTGCAAAGGCGGCGTTGAGCGCGATGTTGTGGATGCTGCCCCCCGTCACGTTCAGTCGCGCCAGCCGGTCAATGTCGAGCGCGGCGACGTCCACCGCTGGCGGGAACACCTTGCGCCAGATCGCTGTGCGTTCGGGGGCGCCGGGGAAGGGGAAATTGACGATGAAACGCAGCCGCCGGACAAAGGCCTGGTCGAGCGCGGATTTCATGTTGGTCGTCAGGATCGCCAGCCCGCGATAGCCCTCGATCCGCTGGAGCAGGTAATTGATTTCGATATTGGCGTAGCGATCATGGCTATCCTTCACCTCGCTGCGCTTGCCGAACAGCGCGTCGGCTTCATCGAAGAACAGGATGGCGCCGCCATCTTCGGCCGCGTCAAACAGCTTGCGGAGATTCTTTTCGGTCTCGCCGATGAACTTACTGACGACGCCAGCCAGGTCGATCCGGTAGAGCAGCAGCCCCAGCTCGCTGGCGAGCGCCTCGGCTGCCATCGTCTTGCCGGTACCGCTGTCGCCGGCGAACAAGACGCTGATGCCCAGCCCCCGGCTAAGGCGGTCACGGAACCCCCAATCGTCATACACCGCGGTGCGGTTACGCACCTGCGCCGCAATCTCGCGCAATTGCGCGCGTTCGCGGTCGGGCAATTCGATGTCGTCCCAGCCGACCCTTGGGGTGATCGGCTGGGCAAGCTCGTCAAGCGCGGGCCGGACATGCTCCAGCGCGCCGGCCCATACCAGCGCATCGCGCTTGTCCGCCGTACCATGGCTGGCGGCCGCGGCATCATCGACAATCGCAGCGATTGCGGCGCGATCGAGATTGAACTGGCCGGCCAATAAGGCGGCCTTGGCCCGGCTGGAGTCGCCCAACAGATCGGACCACAGGCCAAGTTGCTCGGCGGGCAGCGGCTTGGCCACGTCGACCGAGATCGTTCGTCGGCCAAGCCCACCGAGCTTAGTTCGTGACGCGACCATCACCACCCCGCCGCAGCGATTGAGCAATCGGATCATCGCCCGGCCCTGAGCACTTGTCGGCTCGACATCCTCGGCATCGACATAGAGTGCCAAGGGCAGCAGCAGCGCTTCGCGTTGCCACAGTCTGACAAATGTTTCGTTGTCGGCCTGGGGCTCGGGGATAGATTGGCCGCGCAGCCGGTGGACCGTAATTCCGAACCGCGCCGCCACCTGCCGCGCAATCGCCAGCTTGCTTGCCGCAGACTCGCCGATCAGCTGAAACAGCGGCGGCTGCGTGGCGCCCGCGAGATGGTCAGCGATGGAATCGGCTGTTGCCGCCTGGCTCGGGGGCAGCACCTCGGCACTGGCATCGTCGAGACGCTCCACTAATGGTGCCAGCCGGTCATCAAGATAGTTCAGGCCTTTGATATAATTGACGATGCGCTCATCCGCGCGCAGCGCGCTGGTGATCAGGGGTTGCGCGCCGGGCTGGTGGATCTCGATCAGACGCCAGTAGCGCAACGGCCGTTCTGGCGACATCACGTCCCAGGCCGGGTTCTCCAGCGCGACCAGCGCGAGCTCAAAGCTGGGGCCTTTATGGCCGCTGCCCCGCTGTGCCTCAGCACAGAGCGCCCCAAAGCCCGTGTCGAATTCGATCGCGGCGCACATCAGCAACAGCTGCCGTTCAAAGTCGCTGAGCCCCAGGCGCTGGCTCAGCGTCACCAGCGCCGGCACATATTTTGCATCGGACGGATCGCTGGCATCGGCCGCTGCCTCGGGGCCGGCGAGGAGGTCGACCGGGGCGGCAACGGGCTCGGCTGTGGTGTGCCCGGTGCCGAAGCGAAGCCAGTCACGCAGGCTGCCACCTTTGGGCCCGATCGCGGTCGTCGCTAGGCGACGTGATTGTGCTGCGCGTTGCTGCGCGACCGTGGCGATCCGTTTGCGGAGCAAGCGCAGCTCACTCTCTAGGTAGCGGCCATTGGCGGCAAGCCAGCGATCAATCTCGCTCATGATACCGCCACCGTCTGCGCGGGATCAAAGGCGGGAATGGGCGGGGTGCCGGCATAGATGACCGGAATGCTGTCGACCCCGTCGATACGCAGCCGAACGACGTAATTACCCGCTATTGTGACCTGCGGGATCGTAAATTGCAATTCGCTCGGCTGCAGCGGATCGGCGGGCGTAGTGATCGAATCCGGGCTGGCCTGGCGATCGCCGAAGATCAGCAGCGCCTTTTGCCCGTTCCGCAGACGCGGCGCGCAGGTAACCGTCAGCACAACATCCCCGGTCGCAGCAGCGAGCGGCGCGACGGTGATCCGGGGCGCAATCGCAAGGGCCAGCGCATTGCTCGATATCGGCGGCACATTGGGGTGCTGCTGCCGGACGACGAGCAGGCAATAGCCGGGATGCCAGCGCGCCAGCGCGTCGGGGTCGTCGGCCACATCTGCGACTACCGTCGCCAGTTCGCCAGGCGGGCCGGCAAGTGGGGCGAGCGTGATCTCCTGCGCCAGCAGCGCACTGCTGATGATAATGCTGGTGTCGGCAGGGCCAAGATTGTCGCCCAAAACGCTCAGTTGTTCGCCAAGCTGCACTGCCGATTGCGATCGCGGCAAGCGCAACCGTTCGATCGACGGCGCCAGGCCAGCAATCGCTACCGCCCCGACATCCTCGGCGCCACGCCGCAGGACTGGCAACGGCGCACGCACCGGGCGGCGGCTATCGATCAGGACAACGCCAACCTCATAGACGGTCGAGACACGATAGGGACCCTGGAACATCGTCCACAATTTTGACATTTCGTCGATCCCGATTGGGCGCCAGCTGACCCTGACTCGCTCGACCTGATCGCCCAAATCATTATTGGCCATTGCCGCTGCGATTTCAGCGCTGCCGAGCAACGGGTGATCATTGAGCAGTCCAACCGCGGCGCCAAGCACGCGGTGGCTGGTGGCGTCATTGTCCGAATCGCCGCGGCCATAGGCTGTCAGCAGGTAGCGCAGGTTGAGCGCCACTGGTGGCGTGCCGGTTTCGCCGGGCCGCAGCTGGGCAGGAAGATCATGATTGCGCCACGCCGCATTGACCGCGGTTTCATAGAGAAAGAGGTTCAGCTGGGCCTTGGTGACATTCTTGCGCGCAAGATCGAGCGGTTGGGTGGTCACTTCAAGGTCGGACAGATCGGTGTCCATCAGCGGCACCTGCGCCAGTAGCAAATTGCGCAACGAGGCCGTGGCCGCAGCAATGGCGCGCGCGTTACTCATCGCGCACCGCCGCGCTTGCGCAGATAGTCGTCCAGGCTTTGCGGGCCCTGGTTCTGCGGCGGCGCTGGCTGCGCGACGACCGGCGTAGCAGCAATTTGGGCCCGGACGTCGACGCGTCCGATCGTGATGTTGATGACGGGCGTTGGGGGCTGGAGCGGTGCTGCGCCGCGCCGGTGGCGCTGTTCAGCACGGTGATTCGTCGGCGCCGATGGTATCGGTCGGCGCTCTACCTCCAGGATTTGCGTAGCGGGGGGACGCGCCGGTTCGACCGGCGGCAGGTGGGGGGGGCTAACAACCAGACTCGTAGCTGGTTCGGCCCGGACGAAATCGCGGCGGCCACTGTGGGGCCGGGGGGGCGGATCACGGCGTTGGCCGAGTGCGTCCGCGGGCGGTGGAAGCGCGGACTGCGTGCCGGGGATGCCGGGCACCACGGCTCGGCTCGATCGGTCCGGTTCGGCGGGAACGATCGGAGGTGGCGCGGCCGCCTGTGGTTGGGGCGACCGGTCCAGCTCGGGCGCGGGCGAGGCGGATGGCTGAGGGGGGCGCGCTGCAGCGCGTGATGCTGGCCGGCGGATGGTACGCGATGGCGCATCGACATTGGCAGCAGTTGGGGCAGTCACTCGATTGTCCTGTGTCGAAGGCACGATGATCTGCTGCCGCTTTGTCATCGGTGCGCGGGTTTCCCGCACATCGTTGTGTTCGTCGCTGTCGGCGATCACTGGCTCAACTGGCGGTCGGTCGGCCGGCATCGCAGCGCACACGGGCTCGAAGCGCGATGTCAGGCGCGGTTGGACAATGGGGGACGCGCCGGTTGCCCGCGCCGCCACCTTCCACAGAAAATCGCCAGCAGGTGCGGTCATGGGGCCACCATCTCGGCATAGATCTGGCGACGCCTGGGGCTCAGCGCTAGGATATCCGCTTCGCGCCAGCCATAAGCGCTGGCCAAGCTGTCAATGTTGCTCAGCAGCTGGCGCGCCCAGCGATGGATTTCACGCAACAGAAATACTGCGATGTCGAACACCGCACCAAAGCGATGGGCGCAGCCGGTACAGCAGAGGTCCAGCTCCACCACCGCCTGCGGATTGGCGCGGGCGATGTCGTCGACAATTGGCTGCGTGATGATCGGCGGCAAGGCATGTCCAGCGATGGGCCTGCCGGCAGGGTCCTGTGCCTCGATGCATCGGTCGAGCAGAATGGCATGGGCGGTCGCGGCGTCGGCGCCGGCCGGGATGGCGAGAAGATCGGCAGTTGCTGGGGCGCGTACGGTCACACGATAGCCCCCAATCGCTGCTGATGTGTCGGCAGCATCACCCCATGCCGACGATTCCGGCGGGCGCGCCACCCGCACATCATCCAGCGAAAAACCCGCCTCGAGTTGTTCGGCGCATCGCGGGCAGGTCGCGACAATTGCCAGCTCGTGCCCAAAAAGCCGTTCACGCAGATCGAGCAGCAACGCATCGCGCGCGCCCAGCGGCATGGCGGCAAGATCGGACTCGCTGGCCCCCGGCATGGCAACCCCGAGCACCGCCAATATCTGGCACTGCAAAGGCTGGTGCAGACCGCGTTCCCAGACGTCCAAAAGAGTGGATTGGTCCGGCGTTATCACGAGGTTATCCCGCTGGTTCGATAAAGGTCGGCTCGGCGGGCTCGGCGACTTCATAGTCGCGTTCCCAGCCTTCATTTTCGAGCTTGATGTGCTGGATCGCGACCGCATTTGCATTGGCGTCGAGATCGGGCATCGCCTGATATTCCGATACCCAGCAGCGAAACACTTTGTAGGCCAGCGCTACCTGTCCAGCCTCGTTAAGGACTTCGATGATCAGATCTTTGCGGAAGTCCTGGAGTGACGTTTCTGCCCCCAGGCCTGATCCGTAATTCCACACTTTGTTGGCCCATTGTTCGAAATTGACATCGTGCGTCACGCCGCGATCGAGCGTGATCGCATCGAATTCGGTGCGGCCAGGCGATTTTCGGCTGGTCGAGGGATCACCGCCTTCGCGGTGCTTGACGACTTCGGTGGTGCGCTTGAGGCCGCTGACCTTGCTGATCCCGGCGACATAGCGACCATCCCATTTTACGCGGAACTTGAAGTTCTTGTAAGGATCGAAGCGCGATGCGTTGACGCTGAACTGTGCCATGATGTGCCTCCCCTTAGGCCTGGATCTGGCCCGCGATTTGTTGAAGTTTGACGATCACGAATTCGGCCGGCTTGAGCGGGGCGAAGCCGACAACGATGTTCACGATGCCCAGATTGATATCGTTCTGGGGGGTCGTTTCCTTGTCGCACTTGACGAAATAGGCCTCGGCCGGCGTCTTTCCTTGGAAGGCCCCTTGACGAAACAACCCGTTCATAAACGAGCCGATATTGAGCCGTATCTGCGACCAGAGCGGCTCGTCATTGGGCTCGAACACCACCCATTGCGTCCCGCGATACAGGCTTTCCTCGATGAAAAGGGCCGTGCGGCGGACCGAGACATATTTATACTCGTCACCGAGCTGGTCGGCACCACGCAGCGTCCGCGCGCCCCAGATAACACGGCCGTTGGTGGGGAAGGCGCGCAGGCAGTTAATGCCGAGCGGGTTGAGCATGCCATTCTCGGCATCGTTGAGTTTGACAGCCAGTCCCTGAATGCCGTTGATTGCCGCATCGAGCCCAGCCGGCGCCTTCCAGACGCCACGGCTGCTGTCGGTGCGGGCCATGATTCCGGCAACGGCGCCACATGGCACGAACAGGTCGGTCTGGCCGTCGCGCAGGGGATCGGCTTCGAGCAAGGGCGGGAAATACAGCGCTGCGTTGCGGGCTGCATCGCCGCTAAGGCCAAGCGCGGCGAGCCCGGCGGCCGCCTTGCCCGGGGCCTCGACCGGGTTCGCGCTCCATTCGAACGGCGAATCGACCAGGAGCATCGCCCGACGTTGTCGGCAATATTCCATGGCATTCTGATAGACCGTCGCACCGATGCTGATCCCTCGGCCGTCAGGCGGAATGCAGAGCAAATTGAACAGATCAGCGCTGTCGAGCGCATAGATTCCGGTCTTGTTCGCCTGATTGCCGATATAGGCAGCATCATCAAGATCCTTGCCGTCGTCGCCTTTCATCGCGGCTTCGGCAGCCTTGACCGCATCCTTTGCGGTGGCGATTTTGGCGAGATCGCCGCTGGCGAGCGCGGCTGACAGGTCGATATCGGCCTGGTTAGCGGGGTCGCCGAGGGCTAACACAGCCTTGGCGAGATCGTTCTGCGCCTTGGTAATATCGGCGGGCACCTTCGGATTGGCCGCGAGCGCATCGCGCAACGCCTGGCTGGCGGTGACGGCTTTGGCCAGCAACGGCATCTTGGCTGTGGCCGGGTCGGGAGCGGTCGGCGATCCCCAGCGTACAAGGTTTGATTCCGCGGCAAGTACCCGATCGATGCGTCGGGCATTGTCGACCAGGCAAACGTTGAGAAATTTCTCGGTCGTGTTGCCAATTCTGATCGTGAGGTTGAACAGCGCGTCATCGGCCTGCATGCCCAGCCGAGCCCGGGCTTCTTCGGAAACGCCGGCATCAATCGTGGCGCGTAGCTTTTGACCCCAGAGACCCGGACTTGCCGCGGCGAATACCAAGCCATCTACGCTCAGCGCCGCTATCGCATCTGCGGCGTTGGCGGGGTCCCGATACAGCCGGACGATCAGCGCCTGACCACCGCCGTTCAAATAGAAGTCACGTACGGCATAGCCGAGCGGGCGATCGGCCATCAGGCCACCGAAACGCCGCTCGAAATCGCCGAAGCTGTTGATGCTGACAGGGGTGTTGATTGGCCCCATGGCGGTGCGGCCGACAAAGGCAGCGACCGACGTCGCAACCCCGGTAATTGTGCGGACCCCGCTCGGCAATTCCTCAATATAGACACCGGGATAGCTAATCGCAGCTGGCATCACGTATCCCCTTCCTATTGAATTAAATAGATCGTGACGAATTCCGTCATTTTA
>NCGD01000032.1 GCA_002281535.1 Sphingomonas sp. 28-63-12 | reverse complement strand
CAACCGCGACGCGACGATCCTGTGGCTGCTGAGCGCGCTGTTGCCGACGCTGGCCTATGCCTGGCTGCACGGCGTGATCGAGCGCACCGGCAAGCGCGGTCCGAAGGCGCTTGCCTATTACACCGCCTATGGGCGCAAGGGGGTAATCGCCGGGGTTATCTATGCCGCTGGCATCCCGCTCAGTTTTGTGACGCCGTGGCTCGGCATCGCGTGCGCGGTCACCGTCGCCATTCTGTGGTTTCTGCCGGCCAGTCGGATCGACCGGATGTTTCTGGCGGGTGGACATCGCGGCGACATTGCGCCATCGTGACCGCGATGAGCATCTCGCTTCTCCTGTCGCTGCGACTTATCCGCCCTTAGGCGGATGCTGCGGGCGAGCGCCCGACCGCCTGAGGGCATTTCACTGCGACCATAGACTCCAGCGCCCAAGCGAGATCCGATATGCTGCGTAACCCTTCCACCAAATACCGACCGTTCCCGCCGATCAACCTGCCCGACCGGCAATGGCCGTCGCGCACCATCACCGCCGCGCCGCGCTGGCTCTCTACCGATTTGCGCGATGGCAACCAGGCGCTGATCGATCCGATGGATGCCGAGAAGAAGACGCGGATGTTCGATCTGCTCTGCAAGATCGGCATGAAGGAAATCGAGGTCGGCTTCCCGAGTGCCGGCGCCACCGATTATAATTTCATCGCCGGGCTGGTCAGCGAAGGGCGGATACCCGACGATGTCATGGTCCAGGTCCTGACCCAGTCGCGCCGCGACCTGATCGAAACCAGCTTTGCCTCATTGAAGGGCGCACCGCGCGCGATCGTCCATCTCTATAATGCGGTCAGCCCGGCATGGCGCAAGATCGTGTTCGGCATGACCCGCGACCAGGTGCGGGGCATCGCGGTCGAAGGGGCCAAGATCCTGCGCGATTGTGCCGCGGCGCAGCCCGAGACGGAATGGCATTTCGAATATAGCCCCGAAACCTTTTCGACCGCCGAGCTGGAATTCTCGGTCGAGGTGTGTGCAGCGGTGATGGACGTGCTGCGCCCGACGCCGGATCACCCGATCATCTTCAACCTGCCCGCCACGGTCGAATGCGCGACGCCCAATATCTATGCCGACCAGATCGAATGGTTCGGGCGCAACATCCCCAACCGCGACAGCGTGGTGATCTCGCTCCACACCCATAATGACCGTGGCACCGGCGTTGCCGCCGCCGAACTCGGGATGATGGCAGGCGCTGATCGCGTCGAGGGCTGCCTGCTCGGCAATGGTGAGCGCACCGGCAATTGCGATCTCGTCACGGTCGCGCTCAACATGTACACTCAGGGTGTCGATCCAAGGCTCGACCTGTCGGACATCGACGAGCTGGTCAAGACGGTGGAATATTGCACGCATATTCCGATCCACCCGCGCACGCCCTATGCTGGCGATCTGGTGTTCACGGCCTTTTCCGGATCGCATCAGGACGCGATAAAAAAGGGCTTTGCTGCGCAAGAAGCGCGCAACGATGATTATTGGGAGGTGCCCTATCTGCCGATCGACCCCGCCGATCTGGGGCGCAGCTATGAGGCCGTCATCCGCGTCAATTCGCAAAGCGGCAAGGGCGGCGTCGCCTGGGTGATCGAGCAGGACAAGGGGCTGAAGCTGCCCAAGCGCCTGCAGGCCGATTTCAGCCGCCACGTCCAGGCACTCGCCGACGAAGCGAGCCGCGAACTCAACGCCGCCGATATCTGGCAGCTGTTCGAGGCAACCTATCTCCCCGGCGGCGCCGACCGCTTTGTGTTGCGCGATTATGAGGAAACCGGCGTGGCCGGCCAGCGTGTCTTTATCGGCCATGTCTCGGTCGACGGTGAGGAGCTGTCGATCTCCGGGCGCGGCAACGGCCTGATCTCGGGCGTCATCGCCGCGCTTGGCGACAGCACCGGCCCAGCGCTCGACGTGGTCGATTATAGCGAGCATGCGATCGGTCATGGTGCCGATGCGCAGGCTGCCGCCTATGTCGAATGCCGCACCGCAACGGGGCGAACGGTGTTCGGCGTCGGCCTCGACAGCGACATCGCCACCGCTAGCGTTCGCGCGGTGCTGAGCGCCGCCAATCGCACCTGATCGGTCGGCTTCAAAGAACAAGGCACGGCGTCGTCAGCCTTGGTCAGACAGTTTCGGCGACATTCCACGATACGGTACAATAATGCTGCGCCTAGACTCCTCCCGGACCGACAGATACCAACAGCTTACTGATATCGAATAGGGTTCTTCACTTAGGGGGGGGCAGGCGATGGCAACCAAACTGGCGATCGTGTTGAGCGGCGGTGGCGCCAAGGGTGCCTTCCAGGTCGGCGTTCTCGATGCGCTGGTCAACACCCATAACGTCAAGCCGTCGATCGCCGTCGGCACGTCGACCGGCGCCATCCAGGCGCTGGGCGTCGCGCAGGATGATGTTGCCGGCCTGGTCAGGGTGTGGACCGGCATCACCGGCAATGCCGATATCTACAAGGATCGATCGGGCCTGATCGGCACGGTGCTTTTTGGCGGCAAGGCGCTGCACGACACCGCGCCACTGCGCAAATTGCTCAAGAATTTCGCCAATCCGGCCAAGCTGGCTGCGTCGACGGTGGATCTGCGGCTTGGGGTGGTCAGCCTGCAATCGGGCGATTTCCGCACGATCGACAAGAGCGTGCCGGATATCCACAATTGGGTCTATGCCAGCTGCGCGATGCCGGTGTTTTTCGATCCACTCGAAACCAGCGACAAGCAGCAATGGGTCGATGGCGGCGTCAAGGAGGTCACCCCGCTCGGCGCGGCGATGGAGCTGAACCCGACCAGCATCCTCGTCATCCGCGCCTCGCCTGCGACCAAGCTTGCGACCAACAAGAAGTTTGGCGGCCTGATCCCGATCGGGCTGCGCGCGGTCAACATCCTGCAAGCCGAAGTATCGCGCAACGATCTCTCCAATACCGGGCTGATCAACGATCTGATTGCGGCGCGCAAGGCGATGCTTGCTCAACTGCTGGCGACCGGAATATCGGGCGTGGCGGCGAGCCGCCTATTGCTGCCGCTGGATACCGAGATTTCGAAATATCGCTTCGTGCCGGTCAAGGTGATCGAGCCGACCGAGGATTTTTCCGACACGCTGGAGTTCGATCCCGCCAAGATTGCTCGCGCGATCGACGCCGGGCGGGCGATGGTCAACGCCAATTGGGCGGATATTCAGGCGTTTATTGGCTAGCGGGGCGCCGGTTCGGTCACATGGTGCGTCGTCGGCGGCAAAGCTTTCGCGTGCTCGGCTGCGGGGGACACCACGCTGTTACAAGGGCTCCCGTGCTCGAACGCCGTCGCCGCCACTCCGGATAGCATCCCTGGCCGCCACCCGCTACAGCCCACCCCATGCTCCGCCTGACCGAACTGACCCTTCCGCTCCACCACCCCGATGAGGCGCTGCCGGCCGCGATCTGCAAGCGGCTGAAGATCACGCCGCGCGAGCTCATCAAATATGTCGTCGCCCGGCGCGCGCATGATGCCCGCAACAAGGCTGCGATCGATCTCGTTTATTCGGTCGACGTCAATGTGAAGAACGAAGACGTGGTGCTGGCGCGGTGCCGCAAAGACAAGCGCCTTCAGCGCACCCCCGATACCCGTTATCACTTCGTCGCCACGGCGTCGGAGCAGCGCGCGGGCTTGCGGCCGGTGGTGATCGGCACCGGGCCATGCGGCTTGTTTGCCGGGCTGATCCTGGCGCAGATGGGCTATCGGCCGATCATCCTCGATCGCGGCAAATTGGTGCGCGAACGGACGAAGGATACCTGGGGGCTGTGGCGTGGCAGCGTGCTCAACCCTGAATCGAACGCTCAGTTCGGGGAGGGCGGCGCGGGGACCTTTTCCGACGGCAAACTCTACAGCCGGATCAAGGACAACCGACATCTCGATCGCAAGGTGCTGACCGAGTTCGTCAAGGCCGGCGCGCCACCGGAAATCCTAACCGAGGCGCATCCGCATATCGGCACCTTCCGGCTGGTCACGATGGTGGAGAGCATCCGCGAGACGATCGAGGCGCTGGGCGGCGAATATCGGTTCCAGACGCGCGTCGACGGCATCGATATATCCACCGATTCCGGGGGGGCGCGGCAGGTGCGCGGGCTACATCTGAGCACCGGCGATTATCTGGAAGCCGACCGCGTCGTGCTGGCGATCGGCCACAGCGCGCGCGACACCTTCGCGATGCTCCATGCCGCCGGCGTCTATGTCGAACCCAAGCCGTTTTCGATCGGCGTCAGGATCGAACACCCGCAAAGCTGGATCGATCGATCGCGCTTCGGCATCCATGCCGGCCACCCGGTGCTGGGAGCCGCCGAATATCATATCTCGCACCACTGCGCGAACGGGCGGACGGTCTACAGCTTCTGCATGTGCCCGGGCGGCACGGTGGTGGCGGCGACATCGGAGGAGGGACGCGTCGCGACCAACGGCATGAGCCAATATTCGCGCAACGAGCGCAACGCCAATTCCGGGCTGGTCGTCGGTATCGATCCGGCACGCGATTTTCCGGGCGATCCGCTCGCGGGCCTTGCGCTCCAGCGCCACTGGGAATCGCGCGCCTTTGTCGCCGGCGGATCGAGCTACAAGGCACCGGCGCAGAAGCTCGGCGATTTCCTGGCGGGCCGACCGTCAGAGGCGCTTGGCGCGGTAACGCCGTCCTACAAGCCGGGGGTCACGCTGACCGATCTCGCCGAGTGCCTGCCCGATTTCGCGGTGACCGCGATGCGCGAGGCGCTGCCGGTCTTCGGGCGCCAGATCCCCGGCTATGACCATCCCGATGTGGTGATGACCGGGGTGGAGACACGCACCTCCTCGCCCGTGCGTTTCACCCGCGGCGAGGATTTCCAGAGCCTCAACACCGCCGGTCTGTTCCCGGCGGGCGAAGGCGCGGGCTATGCTGGCGGGATTTTGTCGGCAGCGGTCGATGGAATCAAGGTAGCAGAAGCCCTGGCGCTGAGTTTGGGTGGGTCTTAGCGCCGGAGCGGAGAGTCGTTCATATGGTCAACGGCAAGCAGGCCGGCCAGGGCAGTCGACGCCACCCCCCTTCACCGCTCCCTTGCAGAGACGCCTTACCAACGAATACAAGTTGCCATGAGCGTTCGGGGAAGCTGTCACTGCGGCAACGTGCGGATCGACGTGCCGACCAGGCCGGATTGGGTTGCGGACTGTAACTGTTCGCTTTGTCGGCGACTGGCATGGCGTGTCGCCTATTTTCCGCCGGATCAGGTGACCATTTCAGGCGAGACAACTGCCTATGTCTGGGGTGACCGAATGATCAGCATTCACCACTGCCCGATCTGCGGCTGCGGCACACACTGGCAGTCGCTGGGCGAAGACTTTGGCAAGATGGGCGTCAATGCCCGCTTGCTTGAAGATTTCGATGAAAGCACCGTCGAGGTGAGGAAGTTTGACAACGCGGATTGAGTTCAGCTCTGCCGTCCGCTCTCCATCCTGGCCCACCCTTTCTCGATTCAGGACCTCACCGCCGCGTTGAGGAAAACGGGCGCATCGCCCGGCATCCATGGCGTGGTGCGGACCATCGTCCGGTCGAACAACGCTGAACCCGTGTGTCGGGCCAGCCAGAGCTGAAGGTTGGTCAACGGCTGCCGACAGAACCAGCCCTGATCGACCATCGCGAATTGGCGGATGAAAGGCATTATCGCGATATCGGCGATCGAGCGATGTTCACGGGTGAGATTGGGATGCCCTGCCAGCCTCGCCTCGAGCGGTGCCAGCATCGCCAATCCGGCTGCACGGTGATCGACCGAGTCTCCCGGGTGCCGGTTGGCATATTTGTAGCGATCAAGGTGATGCTTGAATGCACCGTCGAAGCCGGCAATCAGCGCGGCATCGTCACCCGCCAGCCAGGCCTCCGGATCATGCTGGCCGAGCGCCCAGCGCATGATCGCGATGCTCTCGTCGATCACCTGCCCGTCTGCCAGCACCAGCACCGGCACGGTCGCCTTGGGCGAGGCAGCGATCATCGCTTCGGGCTTGCGCCGCAGCGCGACCTCGCGCAGTTCGACCGCAACGCCGCTCACCAATAGCGCCATCCGTGCGCGCATCGCATAGGGGCATCGCCGGAAGCTGTAGAGCAGGGCCGTCACCGATCATGCAGCCGTGCCAGCGCAATCCCGGCGAGATTTTGCGTGCGCTTGATATAGCGGATGCGGAGCGCCTGCCCGGGCGCGAGCATCGCCATCAGGCGCGCATGATGCCCGATCGCCGCACCGCGACACCTGGCCTTGCTGCTCGCCTGCCCGACCACCCCCTTGGCGTCGCCGAGCAGGACGAAATCGGTGAGACCCTGTAGCTGGGCGATGCCGACGGCATGGATCAACGCCAGCCATTCGGCATCGGCACTGCTGCCCTGGCCAAGATCGCGCCGCACATGCACTGTGCCCGCCACGACCACCGCCACTTCGATTGCCCCCGGATTGGGGCGGCAGCCTCCGTCGAAATAGATTTTGAGCGGCGCGGATGCCCGCGGCGGCGAACCTTGGCACGGGGGACGAACACGCATTTGAACGGCCTAACGCCTGGGTTGCCGAAAGGAAGCGTCATTCGCACTTTCCTGCTATGATCAGCCCGGCGGCATCGGGGGGCGCAGTCCATGGCCAATTGGGCGGGGCGATATTTCAAGAACAGCAAGGGCGGGCTTGTGCTGCCCGAACTGGCCGCACTGGCGGCGGTAGCGCTGCTGCAGCTGGCCGGCGTGCCGCAGCTCGAGCGGCTCGGGCTTTTGCTGTTCGACAGCTATCAACGCGCGGCGCCGCGGCCCTATCAGGAAGCACCGGTTCGCATCGTCGATATCGATGACGAGTCAATCCGCCGGCTGGGGCAATGGCCCTGGCCGCGCACCGATATCGCCGATCTGACGAGGCGAATCGCCGATGCCGGCGCTGCTTCGATCGCCTATGACATTGTCTTTTCCGAACCCGATCGCACCTCGCCCGGCCGGATCGCCGCGCATCTGCAACGCACCGGCACCGATAACGCTGCGCTCGCCGCGCTGCGCGCCTTGCCCGACAATGATGCAACCCTGGCCACCGCAATCGCCAGCGCCCCAGTCACGCTCGGCTATTTTCTTGGCCGCGAGGGCTCCGCTCAAATGGTGGAGCCCAAGGCCGGGTTGGCGATCGCCGGCACCTCGCCCGCCAATGCGTTGCAGCGATTTTCCAGTGCGATCGAGCCACTGCCCGCATTTCGCATCGCCGCTGCGGGCGCCGGCTTCGTCAGCCTGATCGGCGACCACGATGGCATCGTCCGCAAAATCCCGCTGATCGCCGCACAACAGGGCCGGCTGCTCCCCTCGCTTTCGCTCGATGCGCTGCGAACCGCGCAAGAGGCAGGATCGGTCATCGTCAAATCCAGCAATGCCAGCGGCGAACTGGGCGGCAGCGACGCGCAGGTCGTCTCGCTCAAGGTCGGCCAGTTCGAAGTGCCGACCACGCCGGCAGGCGAATTATGGCTGTATTTCACGCCTCCCCACCCGGCACGCACCATCCCCGCCTGGAAAATTCTGACCGGAGCGCTGAGCGTGAGCCAGATGCAGGATGCCTTTGGCGGGCGAATCGTGTTCATCGGCACCGGCGCCGCCGGTTTGCGCGATCTCGTGGCGACCCCGCTGCAGGACCGTGAATTGGGGGTAATGGTCCATACCCAGGCGGTCGAGCAGATGATCCTTGGCCAATATCTGGTGCGGCCCGATTGGGCAATCGGACTGGAGCGCAGCCTGTTGCTCGGCCTTGGGCTGACACTTGCCCTGCTGCTCCCAAGGCTCGGGGCGATGCGCGGCGCGGTGCTGGGAGTCGTGGCGGTGGGCGGGATGCTGATCGGCAGCTGGGAAGCGTTTTTGCGCTACCATTATCTGCTCGACCCGACCTATCCGGTACTCGCCCTGTTATTGGTCTATATCGTCGGCACAGGCGTGACCTTTTACCGCGAGGAGCGCCAGCGCGCCTATATCCACCGGGCGTTCGATCGCTATTTGTCGCCCACGCTGGTCAAGCGGATCGTCGATGATCCAAGCCGGCTCGAACTCGGCGGCGAAGTGCGCGAGATGACCGTGCTGTTCTGCGATATTCGCGGCTTTTCAGCGATCTCGGAGACGATGGGGCCGCAGCAGATCATCAGTTTCCTGATCGCCTTTCTGACGCCGATGTGCGACATCCTGCTGGCCCGCCAGGCGACGATCGACAAGTTCATCGGCGATGCGATTCTGGCCTTTTGGAATGCGCCGCTCGACGATCCCGACCAGCACGCCAATGCCGCGCGCGGTGCGCTCGACATGGTCGCGCGGCTTGAGCAGATGAACCGGGTGATGGCCGCCCAAACTGCCACGCCCTGGCCCCCCGCCGTCGAGATTGGCATCGGCCTGAATGCCGGGCCCTGCTGCGTCGGCAATATGGGATCGGCGCAGCGGCTGTCCTATTCGCTCATCGGCGACACGGTAAATCTCGCTTCGCGGCTGGAGGGGCTGACCAAATATTATCAGGTGCCGATCGTGATCGGCGCGGCGCTGCAGCGCGACCTGGGCGATTTCGCGACCCTGCCGCTTGACCGGGTGCGCGTTGTGGGTCGTGGTGCCGACGAGCAGGTGTTTGCGCTGCTGGGCGACGAAGATGTGGCGATCAGCCCGGCCTTTCGCCGGATCGAGCGCCTCCATGGCGAGATTTTGGCCGCCTATTGGGCGCAGCGTTGGGCCGAAGCCCTGGCGCTGATCGAGGCGGCGGCACCGCATGCCACCAGCTTTGGCCTTACCCACCACCATCAGATGCTCAGCAAGCGAATCGGTGAATTTCAGGCGCAGCCGCCGGGCGAAGGCTGGGACGGCGTTTACGACGCCGCCGACAAATAGGATCCCGCAGTTACCGCGCGATCCATCCTCAGTTCACGGGCTGGTCTGCTGCCCGCGCCCGTATTTTTCGAAATAATCGTCAACGACCGGATTGGAGCGCAACAGGTTCCGCTCGTCGCGCGCGATCTCGCGGGGGCTGAGGCCGAGCATGTCACTCAGCAGCGCCGAGCCCGCGCTCGACAGCAGAAACGGCCCGATTAGCGGCTGGCCGGCACCGGGCGCGAACAGCGCATAGCCGGGGCGTTCCACGGATAACGTCACGCCACCAACAGTAACGTCGATCGCGCCGGGGGTCGCACCACCCTGGGCATTGGGGCCGGGGCCGCGGAGCAGGATCAGCGATGCGGCCGCCGGATCGGCGGTATAGCGGCCAAGCCCGGCCTCGCCTGCCGCGATCCGCAGGGCGTCGGCCCCCACTGCGCCTTCGACGATCGTGCCGCGGACCCCGATCGTGGCGATCGGCGTGCTGATCGAAGACTGGCCGGGACTGGCGTGGAGCGCTCGGCTCGACATGAAGCGAAACGTGCCGCGCGCGACCGATAGGCCAACGGCGCTGGCCTGGCGCGACGGATCATAGACAAAACGATCGACCTTGATCCGGGAATTGCTGCCGAGCGCAAAGACGGTTCGATCGAGCAGCAGCACCTGCAGCCGGCTGGCCTTGCCGGTATCGATATTGTTGCCGAGCGAGACGCGTTCCTTGACGACCGCGCGGTGGCGCGCGGGTTGTGCCTGGGTCGTCATCGCGACATCGTTGACCACCGCAGCATTGGCGCCGACGGTCTGTGCGTGGGCGCCGCCGGGCGCGAGGACAGGCAGCAGCGCAGCCATCGTGGCCGCGCTGATCAGCGTGAGACGCAGGGACATGCGATCGCTCCTCATTGGCCAAAATTCCAGACCAGCTGCAGGTCAAATCCAAAGCTGTCATAATCGCGCAGGAAGCTCGACGCATTATAGTCGCGCCGGGTGTGGCTGACCCCGGCTTCGAGACCAAAACCGTTGCCGAAAACCGGCAGGCCAAGCGCTGCGCGGGTGAAGAAGCGTGTTTCGCGGCGATCAGTGACAAAGGGTGCATCACGAAAGTCAACGAACCTGATCGTCGAAGAAACCGTGGCATAGCTGCCGGCATGGCCAATCGGCTGACGAAAAGCACTATAGAGCCGCGCGCCGCGATAGCCGAGATAGGCCGTGTCGGCGGACTTATCCTCGAATGCCGCACCGATCACCCAATGCGCCTGGTTGCGTGTCGTCGCGCTGTAATCGAGCGCCAGATCATAGCGCGTTCCGTCGCGCGAAAAGAACGGGAAGGAGCCGGTATAGCCCTGGTGCACCCCCTCGCCGCGCAGCGCGAACCGCCCGGTCCGGCCGGTTGCCAGCGTCGCTTCGGCCTGGCCGCCATATTCGGTAACAAAGGGCGCGCCCTGCAACCGGGCATGCTCGACCACGCCGCCGAAGGAAAAACCAACGCGATTGCCCTGCCGGCCATAGCCGGCACGCACGCTACCGATCTGATAATCGAGCAACGAGTTGCCGAGCGCGTTCTTGGTCTGGCCCGCGATCCCGCCATAAAGATAGCTCTGACCAAGGGCTACCCGGCCATCGATCCGGCCCGCCGCGATAAACGAGAAATCATCGTCCGACACGCCGGTAATGCCCGGAAAATCGAATGCAACTGACAAGGCACCAAGCGCGTCGGTGTCATAGGCAAAGCCAATCGCGATCTGGCCGACCAGTGCGCTGGCCGCCGCAGCAGTTGCTGTCGGGCGGTCGATCGCACCACAGGCCTGGACGGCGATCGCCCAGTCACCATCGTCGATACGCGCCGCGTCAACCTTGGCGAGCTCGATCTGCGCCCGGGTGCGGTCATCGAGCCGGCACAGCGTCGCAACATAATAGAGCCGAAGCCTGGTTGTCGCCGCGCCGGGCCGCGCGAGCAAGGCACGCTCCAGTGTCGCCGCCGCGCCGATCAGATCATCGGAATCGCTTTGTTCGCGGGCGAGTCGCAGCGCGGCTTCGGGGTCGTTTGCGGTATCGATGATGGCGTCGAGATCATCGTTCGGCATGGCTTGCTGCGCCAGTGCCGGTGCGGTCCCGCCCAGCAGCAGCGCGGCGGCGATCGCCCCAAAGCAACAGGATCTCAGATCGTTAAGGCCCTTCATCTTTCCCCCCAAAGATTACGAAGCGATCCGTAAATAGCTGCCATACCATCGCACCACCGCCGCGCCCCGGTGTCGATTGCGCCAATAATCAATTTTGGACCGCTGCCGGGATCAGGTCAACCATTGGCACGCGGCCCGGCCTTGCCGGAATCCCGCACGGGGAATAGCAAAGACCCCGCCAGGCAGCGCCTGACGGGGTCTTGAGCAGGATCGCGACCAATCAGGTCAGCGCGGGATTACCCCGCTGCCAATGCCGCCAGCAGCAACAGGGCGACAATATTGGTGATCTTGATCATCGGGTTCACCGCCGGACCGGCAGTGTCCTTGTATGGATCGCCAACGGTATCACCGGTGACGGCGGCCTTATGGGCTTCGCTGCCCTTGCCGCCATGATTGCCATCTTCGATATATTTCTTGGCGTTATCCCAGGCGCCACCGCCCGAGGTCATCGAGATCGCGACGAACAGCCCCGACACGATCACGCCCAGCAACATGGCACCAAGCGCCGCAAAACCCTCTGCCTGGCCAGCCACAAAGGTAATGATGAAATAGACCGCAATCGGGCTCAGCACCGGCAACAGGCTGGGGATGATCATCTCGCCGATCGCCGCCTTGGTGACGAGATCGACGGTTCGGGCATAATCGGGGCGGCTGGTGCCGGCCATAATCCCCGGATTGTCGCGGAACTGGGCCCGAACATCCTCGACCACTGCGCCGGCCGCACGGCCAACGGCGGTCATCCCCATCGCGCCGAACAGATAGGGCAAGAGCGCGCCGAGCAGCAGCCCGACGATCACATAGGGGTTGGAGAGTTGGAAGTTGACGACGAGCGACGGGAAGTCCCGCGCCAGATCGGAGGTATAGGCGTTGAACAGCACCAGTGCGGCAAGCGCGGCCGAACCGATCGCATAGCCCTTGGTTACGGCCTTGGTGGTGTTGCCGACTGCATCCAAGGCATCGGTACGATGACGAACGTCATCGGGCAAACCCGCCATTTCGGCGATACCACCAGCATTGTCGGTTACCGGGCCATAAGCGTCGAGCGCGACGACCATGCCGGCCTGCGCCAGCATCGCGGTGGCGGCAAAGGCAATGCCGATCACGCCAGCCAACTGATAGGCCGCGATCACGGCGACCACGATCACCAGGGTCGGCAGCGCCGGCGATTCAAGGCTGACCGCAAGGCCCTGGATGACGTTGGTGCCATGGCCCGTCTCCGATGCCTTGGCGATGCTGCGTACCGGGCGGAAATTGGTGCCGGTATAATATTCGGTGATCCACACCAGCAGGCCAGTCACGGCCAAGCCGATCATCATGCACCAGAACAACGCCATGCCGGTGATGCCGGCGGTTGTCGATCCGGCCACTGCTTCGGCCGTCGCACCGCTGCCATTAAGGAAGCTGTTGCTGCCGATTGCTGCGTGCATATCGCCTAGCGTATACTGGGTGGCCAAATAAATGGCCGGTACCGACAGGCCGACGCTCAGCCAGAAGCCCTTGTACAGCGCGCCCATGATATTGTTGCTGCTGCCCAGGCGGACCGCATAGGTGCCGATGATTGAGGTGATGATGCACACGCCGCCAACGATCAGCGGGAGTGTCATGACTTCGAGCAATTTGTCGGCATTGGCGAGCGCCAGCGCGACCGAGATCATCGTTACGCCAAAGGTGACGACATAGGTTTCGAAAAGATCAGCGGCCATGCCGGCGCAGTCGCCAACATTGTCGCCAACATTGTCAGCAATCGTCGCCGGGTTGCGGGGGTCGTCCTCCGGGATGCCCGCTTCGACCTTGCCGACCAGATCGGCGCCGACATCGGCTGCCTTGGTGAAGATACCGCCACCGAGACGGGCGAAGATCGAAATGAGCGACGACCCGAATGCAAGCCCGGTCAGCGCCTTGACGACGATTGGTGCGCCGGCCTTGGCGCCATCAGGGCCCGCCAGATACCAGAAGACTGCCGAGATCGCGAGCAGGCCGAGACCCGCCACCAGCATGCCGGTGATCGCACCCGATCGGAACGCCATCGTCAGCCCGCCCTGCAGCGAAGTGCGTGCCGCTTCGGCGGTGCGTACATTAGCGCGAACGGAAATGTTCATGCCGATATAGCCGGCGACGCCCGACAGGACCGCCCCGATCGCAAAGCTGATCGCCGATACCGGCGCGCCCATGCCATCAATCAGCAGCCAAACCAGGGCCAGCACAATTACGCCGACGATCGCAATTGTGCGATATTGCCGGCCCAGATAGGCTTGCGCGCCCTCTTGAATGGCGGCGGCGATGTCACGCATCTTTTCGTTGCCGGCTGGCGCTGCCAGCACCTGACGGCTGGTGATGATGCCGTAAAGCACAGCCAGCAGCCCACAAATCATGGCCGCATAGACGATCGTCATTCGCGAAGTCCTTCCCCGTTTATTCGCTGTGGATATGCGCGGCGGACGCCGGCTATCGCGCGCTAGTTCTTATCGGGCGGTGGTATAATGGCGACGACCAAGAGCGCAAGCGCCCTGCGCACCACGATTTGCGCGCGCCTACATGCGCACCATTATCCAACATGCTCAAAGCCGAGCCGCGTCGGCAGCGCCAGGCTTTCATCGCCATCAACCAGCACCAGCCCGCTGCCCGAAGTAAAATGGCCGATGCGAGAGGCTGGCACCGCCGCAGTCTCCGGTGCGGCGAACAGCAATTGATAATCGTCCCCCGCCGTCGCGGCGCGCAGCCGGGCCGCGCGATCCTCCCCCGCATAATCGCGATAGGCCTGCGACAGCGGGATCGCGGCGAGATCGATCGTCACTGCCAGCCCGCTCGCCGCCGCCATCCGCTGCGCATCGATCAACAGGCCATCGGATATGTCCATCATTGCATGGACATGCGCCGCCAGAATCCGCCCCTCGCCCAGGCGCGGCAGCGGCCGGCGATAGGCGCCGAGCAAGGCGTCAGGGCCGGTCGCTCCTTGTGCAATCGCCAGCCCAGCGGGATCGCCGGCCAATCGCTTCGCGATCGTCAATCCGACTCCCCCATCGCCGATCGTGCCGGTGACGAACAGCCCATCGCCCGCCCGCGCACCGCCGCGGCTCACCGTCATAGGAGCGGTGCCGATCGCCGTGAGCGTCAACACGCGCGACGCACCCGCCGGCAAAGAAACGGTGTCGCCGCCGAGCAGCTGGCAACCGAGCTGACGCAATGCCGCCGCAAGCCCGACAACAAAGGCACGATCCCAATCGTCATCGCCGAGCGGATAGTTGAGCAGCACACCAACCGGATCGGCCCCTTTGGCGGCAAGATCAGACAGATTCACCGCCAGCAGCTTCCACGCAACATCGCCCGGGGGGTCGTTGGCAAGGAAATGAACGCCTTCGACCAGTGTGTCGGTGGTCACTACATAATTGCCGAGCCGCGCCACATCATCGGCCAGACCCTGCGCCCCGGGATGCAATGGCAGGACGCGCAGGCGGTCGAGAAATTCAGCTTCGGTCATCCCCGCCAGTGATAGCGCGAGCAGCTGCCGATGTCTGCCCGGTCATCGTCGGCCGGTAAGCAGCCCGGCCGTGGCGCCATCGCGACAGCCAGCGAATGGGCGATCAGCTCTCGCCGAACAAGCGTCGCTGCGCGGCTTCGACTTCCTCGAAATAGCGCCGCCTGGCATGTTTCTCGGTCACGATGCCGATCACCACGCCATGATCATCAACCACCGCGAGCTCATCCGCACCGGCCTGATCCAGCTTCTGCAATATCTCGTGAATATCCGCCGACGCGGCCAGCGTGGTGCCGGCCAATGAGGCGATCGACCTGACCATGGCCGTATCCGACAGCGCGGAATCATAGGCCGCCGCTGTCGGGATGATGCCGAGATACCGCCCCTCGGCATCGGTTGAGATCGCCTTGCTGGCCGATCCCAAGGGGATCAGCGCCCGAAATTCGCCAATAGAGAGAATATCGCGCGCACTCACCCAGTCCTTGCGCATGAGGCGTGACGCAGTGAGACTGACGACCCAACCGATATCACGGGGACTGCGAACGCTCGAACCGCGAATATGCAACCGCCAAGTCGAAAAGGAATAGCCAAAGGTTTCACGCGTAAAGGCGCTAGCGATCAGCGACGCGGTCAGCACCGGGCCCATCAGCGTGAAATCATGCGTGGTCTCCAGCATCAGCATCGCCAGCGTCATCGGGCCACCAACAATGGACACGCTCAATGCGGCCATACCGACCAGGGCGGCATCATTGGCGTCAATGGCCAGCCCGGGAAATCCGGTGTTGAACGCCCCGGCGAAAATCTGGCCAATCAGCGAACCGAGGAATAATGATGCAAAAAAAAGCCCGCCTCTGAACCCGAAACTAAGCGAAATGATCGACGCGATAATCTTCACCGCCAGGATGATCAGCAGAAAGGTGATCGTCGGGTGCAGCGCCAGATCGAGATGCAGTGCGCCATGCCCGGCTGACAGGGCCTGCGGCGACAGCCAGGCAACCGGTATCAGCAGGCAACCGCCGACGACAGGGCGCCAAGTGCCCAGACGGCTCCACGATTGAACCCGCATTTCTGCAAATGTCACCAGCCGCATGATGGCAATGCCGATAATCGCGCAGACCAGACCCAGCATCGCATAGATCAAATAGTCGGTTGTCGGGACCAGCCGGTTCGCGGTCGTCGCGATCAAATAGGGATCGGCACCAAGGCTCCGGGTCACGAAGGTGGCGGCCAGCGCCGCCGCCACCACCGGCGCGATGGCAGCCGGCGTATAGGCGCCGATCACGATTTCGAACGCATAAAAGGCGCCCGTCAATGGCGCGCCAAAGGCGGCACCGACGGCAGCGCCCGCGCCTGCGCCAACCAGATTGCGAAGATCGCTGCGCCGCAATTTCAACTGCTGGCCAAGGAACGATGCGACACCGCCGCCGATTTGCGCATAGGCAGCCTCAAGCCCGACCGACGCCCCCGCCCCATTGGACAGGATCGTCTGCGCAGCGATGACAAGATTGTCGACAAAAGGGATGCGCCCGCCATGCAGGGCATTGGCTTCCACCACGTCGATGGGCGCCCGGGTACGGTGACGAAGGACATGCGCCAACAGGACCAGGCATAGCCCGCCGAGCGGCAGGGCCAGCAATCGCCATGGATGATGAATTGATCCCAGCGCGCTTAGCCGGTTGATCGTTACGCCGTAGAGCAAGTGCTGGATGCCATGGGCGAGGGCTGCCTGCATGGTGGTGAGCAAGCCAGCGATCAAGCCGGACAGCGTCGCGAGAAGGATGAAAGCGGCTTCGCTTTCGCGCAGCCGGCGACGCTGGCGCGTGGTGACTGAGCGCGCAAAATGCTTCCAGCTACGAGCCATCCAGACCCCCAAGCCATTTTTGTCGGAGCCGTCAAGCGTGGCAGCGTCAATCGCGAACAGGACGGCGTCGAAAGCCGCACAGTCGCCGTATCGCGCTACGCCACGCTATCAAAGGCTGCTGAAAATTATCGTGTCAGACGTCGCGCTTGGCACCGTCAAGCACAGCTTCGCGGCGCGCAGCATCTGCCGCCGCCGCCTGCCTTTGCGCCTTGGTCTGGCCGAACGTCGCGCGGTTGGCGGCAGCCGTCGTCGCCGCTGCGGCCCGCAGCTTTTCTTTGCGGGCGGTGCGCAGATTGACGACCCCGCTCACGCTGCGCCGATCACAGCGGCCGCGCGACCTTGCCGATCGCGTCGAGCAGGCCGTTGACGAAGCCCGCCTCGCGTTTGTCGTAAAAAGCGTGAGCAACATCGACATATTCGGTGATCACGGCACGGGTGGGCACATCGGCCCGGGCGAGCAATTCATAGGTGCCGCACCGCAGAATCGCCTTCATCGGCTTGTCTAGCCGCTGCAGCGTCCAGCCGCTGGCAAGCTTGCCGGCGATCGCGGCGTCGATTTCGCCTTCACGCGCGAGTACGCCCTTGACGACATCATCGAAGAAATCGACATCTGCCTCGGCATATTGCGCGTCCTCGATCTCCGCACCGAGCCGGTGATTGTGGAATTCATGCAGCAGCTGCGCGACCGGCGTCTGCTCCATGTCGTGCTGATACAGCGCCTGCACGGCACCGAGGCGGGCGGCGGCGCGGGCCTTGCTGCGGGCAGCAGTGCGGGGGTTGGATTTGGTCATTCCGACTATTCTATACCTTGAAAATAATAATTGTGCGCCCGCGAAGGCGGGAGCCCAGTCTGGGTCCCCGGCTTAGGGGGGGCACGCCGCGATTAAGGGATATTGTTGAGCTGCAATCGAAGCGCCACCGAGCGGGCATGCGCGGGCAGCCCTTCTGCACCCGCCAACGCCACCGCCGCCGGGCCGATCGCGGCAAGGCTGGCAGGTTCAAGCTGGAGAAAGCTGGTCCGCTTCATGAAATCGAGCACCGACAGCCCCGATGAGAAACGCGCGCGGCGGCCGGTGGGGAGGACGTGGTTGGGACCGGCGACATAATCGCCGACGGCTTCGGGAGTGTGGCGGCCGAGAAAGACCGATCCAGCATGGCGGACCTTGTCGAACAGCGCTTGCGGATCGGCCACCGCGAGTTCGAGATGTTCGGCGGCAAGGCGATCGACCAGCGGCATGGCCTCGACGAAGTCGCGCACGAGGATGATCGCGCCATTGGCGTCCCACGCAGCGCGGGCGACCTTCTCGGTGGCAAGCGTGGCGAGTTGCGCGTCGACGGCGGCGGCGACAAAATCGGCGAAAGTGGGATCGTCGGTGACCAGGATCGATTGGCTGGTCGGGTCATGCTCCGACTGGCTAAGCAGGTCGGCGGCGATCCAGTCAGGGTCGTTCTGGCCGTCCGCGACGACGACGATTTCGCTCGGGCCCGCCACCATATCAATGCCGACGACGCCGTAGAGCTGGCGCTTAGCTTCCGCGACCCAGGCATTGCCAGGGCCGGTGATGACGTCGACGGGCATGATCCGATCGGTACCATAAGCGAGCGCTGCGACAGCTTGTGCGCCACCGATGCGCCACACTTCGTCAACGCCCGCGATATGCGCAGCGGCGAGGACGAGCGGGTTGATCTCGCCCTTGGGCGTGGGCGTGACCATAACGAGGCGATCGACGCCGGCCACCTTGGCGGGGATGGCGTTCATCAGCACCGAGCTGGGATAGGCCGCGCGACCGCCGGGGACGTACACGCCCGCCGCTTCGACCGCCGACCAGCGCGCGCCGAGGCGGACGCCCGCGCTATCGGTGGTGTCGCTGCCTTCGGGGCGTTGTTTGCGGTGATAGGTGGTGATGCGGGCGGCGGCGAGGTCGAGGGCGGCACGCAATGTCGGCTCGAGCGCTTCATAGGCGGCGCGGCAATCGGCAAGATCGATCTGCCAGCCCGAGCTGTCGAGGTCGTGGCCGTCAAATTGAATCGTGAGCGCCGCGACTGCCGCATCGCCTTCGTCACGGACGCGAGCGATAATCGCGCTGACGTCGCGCGCGACATCGCTATCGGCTTCGCGGCGTGCATTGACGAGTGCGGTGAATGCACTGGCGAAATCGGGCGCGCGCGTGTCCAATCGGATCATGTTACGCCACTGCCTTTCGAAACGCATCGACCAGCGGCACGACTTCCGCGCGAGTCTTGAAGGCGGCGCGGTTGACGACCAGGCGGCTGCTGACCTCAGCGATCACCTCGACCTCGACCAGCCCGTTCTCCTTGAGCGTGCGACCCGACGAAACCAGATCGACGATACGGGGGGCAAGCCCCAGCAACGGCGCGAGCTCCATCGCGCCATTGAGCTTGACGCATTCCGCCTGCACGCCGCGCGCGGCAAAATGCGCCTTGGTGACGTGCGGATATTTGGTCGCGATCCGAACATGGCTCCAGCCGCGCGGATCATCAGTCGCGGCCATTTCGGCGGGCTCGGCGACCGACAGGCGGCAATGGCCGATGCCGAGATCGACCGGCGCGTAGAGTTCGGAATAAGCGAACTCTGCCAGCACGTCGGACCCGACAATACCCAACTGCGCGGCCCCGTGCGCGACAAAGGTCGCGACGTCGAAGGCGCGGACGCGGATCAGCTCAATCCCGGGCTGGTTCGTCGTGAAACGCAGCGCCCGGCTGGACTCGTCGGCAAAGGCGGGCTCAGGCTCGATCCCGACGCGCGCGAGCAAGGGCAGCGCCTCTTCGAGGATACGCCCCTTGGGCACAGCGATGATGATCGGGGAATGGGACATTGCGGCTGCGCTTTACGTGGGGTGTCGCGGCGGCGCAACAAGCCATGGTTTGCGAAAAGGGAGAAGGGCGATGGCGACTGAAGAGAATGTGCGCGGCGCGTTCAAGATCCAGGAATATTATTGTCGGGAAATGGACGCGCCGATTTATGCGCGGTTGTGCACCGCAATCGCCAACGGGCTGACGCGCGAGAGCAAAACCGGCGCGCGAATTCTCGACTGGACCGGCGAGCCGACGCGCGATGCCTTGCCGCTGCGCTTTATCGGCGGGCTCCATGCGCTCGTGCTGGCGGGGGTCGATCACGACCTTGCGGCGATCTTCAGCGGCAAGACCACCGACGAGGGCGCGATAATCGCCACATTGGGGCGTGTCTTGATGCGGCATGACGATGCGCTGATGCCCTGGCTGGACGGGCCACCGCAGACCAATGAACCGGGGCGGTCAGGGGCGCTGATCTATGGGCTGCTCGAGGTGGCGCGGCGCTTTGGCCCCAGGATCGAAATTCTGGAGATCGGTTCAAGTGGCGGTCTGAACTTGTTGATCGATCGCTATCGATTCGATCTGGGGGGGACGATAGTCGGGCCAGCCGAGTCACCTTTGACCATCACACCGGAATGGCGCGGGGATCCGCCGCCGGCGGCGGCGATCGACATCGTTTCAACCAGAGGCTGCGATATCATCCCACTGGATGTCACCGATCCCGCACTGGAGCGTCGATTGGCAGCCTATATCTGGGCCGAAAAGCCGGAACGTCAGGCGCGGTTGAAGACAGCGATCGAGATGGTGCGGCAGAGCAGGGTTCGGATCGACCACGCCGATGCGGCTGATTGGGTCGAAGCGCGGCTTGCCGAACCGCAAGCATTGAGCGTCACGCGCGTCCTGATGCATTCGGTTGTGTGGCAATATCTGCCCGAAGCCGTGGCCGATCGGATCCGGAAAGCGATGGCGACATCGGGGGCGAACGCCACCGCCGATCGCCCGCTCGGCTGGGTCTCGATGGAGCCTGACCGCGCGCTCGCCGAGCAAGTGGTGACGGTAAAGACCTGGCCCGGTGATGGGTCGCGCACGGTGATCGCCACGGCCCATGCACATGCCGCGTGGATTCGTCCGGGAGCGCCAGCGGCAGGCCGTCTGGCGAACCCGCTGGTCGAGGCAGCGGCCCAGGTGCGGTTGTAGGCGGCGCTCTGGGAACAGGTATCTGTGTCAACGATAGCCCGGATCGTCAAACCACTCGGCGGCGAGCGGCCATTGCGCCGAAACGGTATCGGTAAACACCGCGTCGCGCTTTTCGAGGAAGGACTTCACCCCCTCCTTGGCATCCGCGCTACCGCCGCGCACCCAGACACCGCGGCTGTCAATGCGGTGCGCATCCATCGGGTGCTGCGCGCCCACCATGGTCCAGAGCATTCGCCGCGTCATCGCGACTGATACCGGCGCACTATGGGCGGTCAGTGCGATCGCAAGTGCGCGAGCGGCGGGCAGCAGGTCGTCGGCGGCGTGCAGGCTTCGGACTAGCCCGCCCTTCAGCGCCTCTGCCGCGTCGAACACCCCGCCGGAATAACACCATTCAAGCGCTTGGCCGATGCCGACAAGACGCGGCAGAAACCAGCTCGATGCCGCCTCGGGCACGATCCCGCGCTGCGCGAAGACGAACCCGAAGCGCGCCGTTTCGCTCGCCAGACGGAAATCCATCGGCAGCTGCATCGTCGCGCCAATGCCGACGGCCGCACCGTTGATCGCGCCGATCACTGGTTTAAGCGACTGGAAGATGCGCAGCGCGACCCGACCCCCGGTATCGCGGACAGCGACATGCCCGAAATCAACCGCGCCATCAGGCCCGACAGGCCCTTCCTCATTCCCGCCGTCGCGCTTCGCATAATCAAAGGTCGTTTCGCCGCCAGCGAGATCGGCGCCGGCACAAAAGGCGCGGCCGGCGCCCGTCACGATCACCGCGCGAACTGCTTCATCGACGTCGGTTGCGTCAAACGCGGCAATCAGATCGGCCATCATCTGCCCGGTGAATGCGTTCATCCGATCGGGCCGATTAAGGGTGATGGTGGCGATCCCGTCCTCCACGGCCAGCGTGATCGTCTCGAAATGGCGCATTTTGCTCTCCTGGGCACCCGGCATCCGGTGCCAAACCCCGTGGGGCAATCCTCAACGCTAATCGTGCCGCTATCAACCGCGTAACGGGTTTTTAGCGACCCCCGCGCTACCATCATCCGGCAATAGTTGGGTGGGCCTGATAAATTATGAGCGAATTTCCCCTGATCGCACCGCGACCGCCGCGGCTGAGCGAGCATGGCGCATCGCTGCGACGCGTCGAACAATCGGGCATTTTCAGCAATAATGGCCCCGAAGTCCGCGCTTTCGAAGCCGAGGTGACTGCTGCCCTTTTCGGCGGCCATGGTGCCAGCCTGGCGGTGGCCAATGCTACGCTGGGCCTGATGATCGCGATCCGAGAGGCTGCGGGCGCGCGCCATGCCCCGGGCGCGCTGGCGCTGATGCCCAGCTTTACCTTCGCCGCCACCGGCCAGGCCGCCTTGTGGGCCGGGTTGACCCCGCTGATCTGCGATATCGACCCCTATGACTGGGGGGCAAGCGCCGAGGCGGAACAGGCGGTGCTTGATCGCTATGGTGACCGAATCGCGGTGGTGGTTCCCTATGCAACCTTCGGCAATGCCATCGACCTTGACCATTATGCCCGGCTGCGGTCGCACCACGGGGTTGGTATCGTCGTGGACGCTGCCGCCTCGCTCGGCACGATCGACCGCTGCGGCATGGGCTTTGGCGCGCAAGCCGATTTCGCGATCGTCCATTCGATGCATGCCACCAAGACCTTCGCGGTCGCCGAAGGCGGGCTGATCCATAGCGGTGATCCA
Source organism: Sphingomonas sp. 28-63-12 (assembly GCA_002281535.1). GTDB lineage: Bacteria > Pseudomonadota > Alphaproteobacteria > Sphingomonadales > Sphingomonadaceae > Sphingomonas. The sequence goes on along the minus strand of NCGD01000032.1, from coordinate 9,268 downwards.
GCGCTGATCGCGCGGCTGCGATCGATGACCAATTTCGGGTTTGAGGGCAGCCGCAGCGCGACCTTGCCCGGCATCAATGCCAAGCTGCCCGAGATATTGGCGCTGATGGCGCGGACGAAGCTCGCCGAGATCGAGCCGGTCTGCACCAATCGCGCCGCGATCGAGGCCAATTATCGCACCGCCTTGCGCGAGTTCTCGCTTCAGCATGTTCAGGGGCAACGGCGCGCGTCGCAATTCATGCCGGTGCTGCTGCCGCCGGCGCTCGCCGGGCGCCGCGATGCAATCATCGCTGCGCTGGCGAGCAAGGGGGTTGGCGCCGGCTGCTATTTCAGCCCGCATCTCGCCCAACAGCCGTTGTTCAAGGCGCAGGGACTGATCGAGCCGACGCCGGTCGCCGATGCCATCGCCGCGCGAATCATCTCATTGCCGATCACTGATGCGATGCGCCCGGGCGATGCAATCGAGATTGCCGGCATCTTTGCCGATATCTGCGCGCGCGAAGGCACCCGCGCGATTGCCGCACGCGCGCGCCCCGCCCCGGTCGCCTCGGTAATGGTGATCGGCGGCGGCCCCGCCGGCACGGCGTTGCTGACCGCCGCGACCAAGCGCAACCTTCTGCCCGCGCTCGCGCAATCGGGCCTTGTCATTGTCGAACGCGATGCGGCGATCGGCGGCGGCCGGCTTGGCGGCTATGCGATCACATCGGACAGTACGGCGACAACTTTTCTCTCCGCGGTGAAAGATAACGGCCATGCCGAAGTCGCCGCGCTTGCCGATCACCCGGTCGGGCGCGCGATCCGCGCCTATCCCGATAATGTTGGCGTGCCCCTGGTCGAGGTTGGCCCGTTGCTGAGGGCCGTCGGCGATCGGCTGGCCGGCATCGTCACCACCCATGGCGGCACGGTCCTGACCGGGCATGACGCGATCAGCGCGACGCTGGGTAAGGACGGTCTGTGGACCGTTCGCCTGCGTCGCCAGATCGACGGCGCGACGATCGATCGTCGCAGCCAGGCGGTCGTCATCGCAACCGGGGGGCATCAGCCAGCAGAACGGCTGGCAACGCAGCAGGTCGCCGGCGTCGCGCTTGCGGCCACACTCGGCGATCGGCTGGTGCAGTCGGACGAGATCCTGTCGGTCGGCGGCTTGGCGCTGGTCGCCGAGCGGCTGAAGGGCAAGAGAGCACCGAATATCGTCGTCATCGGCGGATCGACCAGCGCATTGGCGACGATCGCACTGTTGCTCAAGGAACAGCCGGCCCTGCCATTGGGTGCGGGCGCGATTACCCTGCTCCATCGGCGCACATTGCGGCCCTTTTATCCCTCCCCCGCCGCCGCACTGGCTGAAGGCTTCACCGATTTCGGGCCCGATGACATTTGCCCGGTGAGTGGTTTTGTCTATCGGCTTGCCGGCTTTCGGCTTGAGGCGCGCGATCTGGTGCAGCGGATGCTCGCCATTGATGGCCGATCGCCCGAGCCGCGCGTGCAGCTCCACTGCCTTGCCGAAGACGATGACGCGATCGCCGCCGCCCTGCTCCACAAGGCTGATCTGGTCATTGCCGCGCTTGGCTATCGCCCCCATGCGCTGCCATTGTTCGATGCAGCGGGTAATCCGATCGCCCTTGCTGCCGATACCGGCGCGGCAATGGTCGACAAGCATTGCCGGGTAACCGGGGCTGACGGCGCACCGGTCAGTGGGGTCTATGGCATCGGCCTTGCGGCCGGGTTCGTCCCCTGGGGCGCGATGGGCGGCGAGCCGAGCTTTCGCGGCCAGGCCAATGGCCTGTGGCAATGGCAGAATGATGTCGGGCTGATGATCGTCGAGCAGCTCCTCGGCGAACGGGCGCGGGCGCGGGCGGTGGCATGACCGCTCCAGCGATCAGTGTGATCATGGCAGCCTATAATGGCGCCGCGCTGATCGGCGAAACAATTGCCAGCCTGCGTGCTCAGACCTTCGCCGATTTCGAGGTGATCATCGTCGACGATTGTTCGACCGATACGACCCGCGACGTGTTGCGGGCGATCGACGACCCTCGCTTCCACGTCATCGAATCACAGGTGAATCAGGGCCCGGTGCGGACGCGCAACCTGGCATTTGTCCAGGCGCGCGGCCGCTATATCGCCGCGCTCGACCAGGACGATCTCTGCCACCCGGACCGGTTGGGCGCTCAGCGCGCTTATCTCGACGCCCATCCCGATACCGTGCTGGCGGCCACCGCGACACGCCAGCTTGAGGCGGGGATCACCCGGCCTTCAGCCTTGCCCGCGCTGACCAGCGCTACATTGGTCGAGTGGATGCTGAACATCTGCAACCCGTTGGTGTGGTCGTCGGTGATGCTGCGTCGCGATGCCGCCCAGCACTTATCGCCGTTCACCCGGCCCGAGCTGCTCTACGCGGAGGATTTTGATCTTTACCATCGGCTCGCCCCGTTCGGGCGAATCGCCCGGCTGGACGCCGAGCTGGTGACCTATCGCAGCCATGGCGGTGGCGCCTCGCAGCGTTTCACTAATACCATGAACGACAATGCGGCGCGCGTATTGGCTGCGCGCCATGAAGGGCTGTTCGGCGGCGAGGCCAAAGCGCGCGCGGCCCTGCTCACTCGCCATGTCATGCGCCGCGTACCAGTCCCGGATCGCGATCAATTGGCGATGCTAGGCGACACCTTGGTCCGGCTACAGGAAAATTTTCTAGCCCGCACCGCCCCCGGCGAAGAGGATATCCGCCTGATCCGCTGGGAAACCGCGCGGCTATGGGGCAGGATCGGGCGCGCGGGCTTGCGCTCGGGGTCGATTGACCTTGGTGACGCGGTCGCCGTGCGGCCCGACCATCTCGGGCTCGGCTACGCCCGGATCGATGAGCTGGTGATGTCGCAGCTGATCGGCGGCATGCGGCGCGTGCAGCGCGCCATTGCCGATCGCTAGAAGCGCGCCGACACGCCAAAAAATGGGGAAATCCGATCGGCACGGCCGGCGACGCCAAAGCCAATCCCCGTATCGAATTGCAGCGATTCGCTCGCCAGCCAAGTGAAGCCGGTATTGAGGCTGACAGCGGGATTCTTGCCGCCTGCAACTTCGCTCGCCACCTCGTAATATCCCCCGATCCGGTCGCTCCATGCCACCGCCAGCGATGCAGTGAGGGGCACCGATACCCGATAGCGCGCGCCAACATCGGGCTGCCGAACAGCGACCCCGGCATTGAGGCCAAGGCCCAATCGCCCGCCCAGCTCGATCGATAACGGCAGCAGTACGCCATATTCGACATCTGGCGGGCTCAGGCCGTTCGAGCGATCGGTCGGGATGCTGAGATAGGGCAACACGGCGAAGGCGGTCGCGCCGCCATCATCGCCCCACAGATTATATTTGGCGCGCAGGTCGATCACGCCAATGCCCTCCGTCCGGCGCGCACCGCCACCCGGGACGGTCAGTCCGTAGGGGCGCAGCACGAGATTCACCTCCAACCGGTCGGCCACCCCGAGCCGGACATTGGTGGTGCCAATCTCGAACCGCTCCTCGCGCTGCCCGGCGGCATCACGCGGCGCCCGGGCATAGCCGAACAATGTGGTTTCGATCTGCACATGTCCGGCATTGATCGTGAACGGGCTTTCGGTCGTATCCGGTCGATCGGTCGCCAGGTCGCGCAATATGGCAGGTGCCGTCGAGGCCACAGGCAGCGACTGGGCCACGGATGGGGCGGCGCTTATCAGCAGCGCCGCCCCGACGATGGCCCGTTTCGGGGGGAGGGATAGGGCCATCGCTCCGTGTCTCACCGTCAATCGATCAATTGATACGATAGACAACCGGGCAGTTGACGACGAAACCAACGGCCCGGAATGGACCGCCATCGAGGCTCTGGATCAGCCCGCGATCGTCCATTTCAGCCGCCTGGAGCGCGCTGGTGATGCGATAGCGATACCCCTTGTCGATCGCCTCCTGCTTCCAAACCAGCGGAAACAGCCGCCACATCGGCGAATAATCGAGGTTGATTGTCGGGATGCCGCCCAGCACGTTGAGCGGGCCGCCCTCACCGCTTAGTGCGCTGACCAGCCCCTGGCGATGCGGGTTGTCCTTGCCGGTCGCGCCGTTGACGACGACGACGATGCGCTCGGCCGATTCACCGGGCGATGCATCTTCGAGTGCAAACGGCAGGTCCTTGAGCGCGGGCGCATAGGTCGCCGTCTCGAGGCTGGCGACCAGCGGATCATTCGCCTCGGTCGACAGATACTGGATCGGCTTGTCGAAGGTGTAGCCCAGCGTCAGCTTCAGCGTGACCGTTTCGTCGCGCGGGCAGATCGCCACGACCTTGTCGTGCACCTTCGCATGATCGACATTGCCATCACACATGGTGTTGAGTTCGGCCTCGCTCGCCATGGACACGACCGGGGCGTTGAGGATCACCGACTTGGCCGAATTGTCGACATAGACCATCGGCGAATAAGCGGCATCGCCGACCGAGCCGGGCTGGAAGCTCTTGGGCGGAAATGGCGCGTTGGCAGCGCCCGGCACCACCGACCACACGGGCTTGAAATCGACCGACCCAGCGTTGAAGGTAAAGCTGCCGTCCTTTTCGATTGTCGCATGACGAGTTGCCGCACCGGTCAGGCCATACGCCATTTTCGGCGAATAATTGACGCCGTGGAGGTTCGACAGATTTTCATCGGTGGTGTCGGTGATGATGAACCATACCGGCTGGCCGGTCTTGAGCTTGCCCTTGCGCAGTGGCAACGTGGCCGTGCCTTTTTCCAGATCGATGTGCGCCGATTTCATCAGCACCACTGGCCCCAGAAATTCAGGCTTCACTTCGGAGGGCGAAGGCTGGGCGGTGATGGTGTGCTGGTCCTGATAGATTGATGCTGGCGCGCGGCGGATTTCCGATAGCGGCTTGCCCTCCTTGCCGCGGACGACGACTTCGGCGCCGGCTGGCATTGCAGCGGCGGCTGCCACCAGCGCGGCGGCGCCTGACAATAGGGTGAATTTGGTACAGCGTGATGTCGGCATGAGCCACTCCCGGTTATTAGCGCGCGGCCAGCTCCAGAATGGCCTGGCGACCGCTGGATCGCACTCCGCCAGAAACCGGCAGCGAATGCTTTCAGGATGCCGTGGCTTTTGCGAAAGCTTGCGGTCCGGTCGCGCCCGCTGGCGCATATTAGCAATCGCGTCCACGTGGTCCGCAATATCGCGATAGCGCCATGCCACCCGATCGGCGTAGACTAAGCGGCAGGAGGTGTCCCGAGATGCCCTGGAAGATGCTGCACTCCTGGTATGCGACGCTGCGCCGCGGCCAGGCCGACCCGCCAATGCCGCTGACGCTGGTCACATTGCGCGGCATGGAGGATTCGACGCAGGACGAGATCGCCTTCTATGCGGAAGCCGAATTTGAGGCGCTGGTCGATTGGGCGGCAAATGGCTGTTTTGTCATGGCTTTTGTCGCCCGGGAACGCGACGAACTCACCCTGTTGTGCACAGAATCAGTCGAGACGATGCAGATGCGGGTGCGTGAATTGCCGCTCGTCGTCGCCGGTCTGGCACATGCGGATATTCGCACCGTTGCCACCGTGCGCCTGGCGAGCCCGGTTGCATCATCGCACTGACGATTAACCCCCGCCCCGCATCGACTCCGGACGCGCACCGACTGACGACTATGATGATATTGCGGTTTTCTGCCGCCTTGACCGTGAAGGGACAAGCGCGCCTCGGGGGATGCTGATATCATGCTTCCCGGCCCGTGATCGGGCGCAAGCCTTTGGTGTTGCGCCACGAATGGCTCTGAGCTTGGGGGGCGACATGACGCTGCAATTGCCCGCCGGGGCTGTTTTTCGCGCCGAAACCGGTGCTGCTGCTTATGATTCCATTCGCTTTTCGGGCAGGCCGCAGGCCGATCTGCTTTCCTACCCCGGCAGCCGAATCGATGTCGTGCGCCATATCGGGGTGCGCGGCCCGGGCATGGCGATGGCAACCAGCCTGAATGGCGATTTCGATGCGCTAATGGTCAACCTCACCTCATCGGGCCGCTATCGGGGGCGATGCGGCGACACCGCGATCGATACGACGCTCCAGCGTGGCCATGTCAGTTTTGTGCCAGGCCAGTACGTCACCGAGTTGGAGTTTCCCGCGGCTCATAATGTGCTCGCGCTCTTCATCCCGTCCCGTGAGATGCAACGGATTGTCGCCGAACTTGGCGCGGACGACATCAAGCCGATGGCCAGCGAGCGCCAAGATCGTCTTGCCCAGCTGATTGCAATGGTCGAAACCGAAATCCGTAGTCCCGGATTTGCGGCCGATCTGATGCTTGACGGATTGATGCGCGCGATCGGGACCATCATGGTGCGGCATGACACGGTACCATCGGGCCACAGTCCCGGGCGCATCCGCCTGTCGCCGGCGCGGCTGGCGCGCGTGATCGACTTTGTGGAGGCACGGCTCGATCAGGAAATCAGCCTGGCCGATATGGCACAGGTCGCCGGCCTGTCGCCCTTTCATTTCTCGCGAGTGTTCAAGCTGGCGACCGGGGAAACGCCCTATCATTTCCTCGGCTCCCGACGGCTCAACCGCGCGCGCGCGCTGCTGCTCGGTGGCCCGATGCCGCTCGCCGAGCTTGCGCTGCACTGCGGCTTTGCCAGCCAATCGCATTTCACAGCGGCGTTCACCAAGGCGATGGGCATGCCACCTGGCCGCTTTCGCAAACATCGCCGCAGCTGAGCCTGCTGACCAAGACACAAAAGCAATTTGGAGAAAAACGCCACAGCCTTTGAAAGATGGCGGGCTGCCCATCGATTATCCCGCAATCCTCTTTGAAGGGGAATAATCATGCGTTTGATGATCTCGAGTTTTCGTTGCGCTGGGCTTGCGGGCATCCTGATCATGGCGGCGGGCGGCACCGCCCATGCGCAGGACGATGCTGCCGCGTCGGCGGCATCGGTGGGCGATTGGCGCCCGCTGGACGGGAGCCGCTTTGGCGACGAACTGACCGAAAAATGGATCCCCGTGCCCAATGGTGACAGCGGCGCGCCCCGCCAGGGCTGGCTCGCCACCGCAGATGGTTTCTTCACCCGTGAAGTGCATCTCGCCGGCGCCTATACGGCGGGGCCGGGCCCGGATGCCTGGGGCGTATTGGGCCGATTCCATTATCCCTTCAGCCGGCGGCTCTGGGCCGGGGTCGAAATACCCTTTTATCAGGAGACCGCCCGGCGCGGCAATTTTGGCGATATCACCCTGACCACGCAGGTCATGCTCGCCGAAAAGCGCAATCTCTCGATCAATGCCGGCGTCGGCTGGCGGCTGCCGACCGGATCGATCCGCCAGGGCAACAACGTCTTCGCCGCCCAACCGCAGATCAATCTGTGGACCGATGTCGGGCATGGCTTTTCGATCCGCGGCCGGGTCGGTTATGAATTTGCCAATCGCAACCAGCCCGACAATTTCGTGCTCAACGCAGCGATCGGCCAGACGGTGACACCACATAGCCCGGCCCCGTTCGGCGACCTGACCTGGTATGTCGCCGCTAATTGGCGCGAGCCGACCACGGGGCGTGGCAACAGCTTTGTCAGCATTACGCCGGGCATGCGCACCCATGTCGGCAATAATCTGTTCCTGCTGGCCGGGGTCGAATTCCCGGTCACCAACAATCGCAATTCGTTCAGCGAGCGCTATATTCTGCAGTTGGTGCAGGGCTTCTGAGCGAAACGCCGCCGCTCCGGCCATCCCCCCGCGAGCGGCGGCGATAATCGGCGGGCGTCAGGCCGGTTCGATCGCGGAACCGGGCCGAGAAATGCGCATGGCTGCCGAACCCGGTCTGCTGCGCAATCTCGGCAATCGGCGCCTCGGTTTGCTGAAGCAGCTGTTGTGCCACGCGCACGCGTTCGTCGAGCAGAAACGCATATGGCGGCTGGCCCGTGCTGTCGCGAAAGGCGCGCACGAAATGATAACGGCTATAGCCCGCCACCCCGGCGAGATCGCCAAGCGTTATCCGCTGGGCGAGATTGCCCCGAATGAAATCCCGTACCCGGCCAATCACCGGCTGTGTGAGCATCAGCCGGGCCGGCGCCCGGAATGCCGCGCCGGTGGTCGATGTCGTCGCCAGGCGGATCAACAGGGCATCGAGATAATAGTCGGCGACCGTCTGCCAGTCGGGCTCGCCGCGCGCGGCCATCATCAGATCGAACAAGCGCGCGACATGCGGGTCAGGCCGGCCGATCGCCTCGGCAAACCCCACGCTGCGTGGGTCGCGGTCGAAATTTTCGGCAACGATATCGGCAAAGCGGGCCGGCGCGACATAGAGATGGGTGAAGGCGATCGGCCCCTGTGTCCGCCAGCGATAGGTGCTGCCGCTTTCAACCGTGCTGCTCGCCCCGATCGGCGCATCGACCAGCCGGCGGGGGCCGCCCCCGATCCGCTCGATCCGCTTTGGGCCACCCTGGTGCAGGACGATCAGATGATGATCAAGCGCCGGCTGGCGCATATCGGGGCTGGTATCGGTCCAGCATTGCAGCAGCGCGCGATCAAGATAGGCCGGCCCGCCGGCCACACGGGGATCGGCTGCGGCGGCTGCCGCCAACCGCCCCGCCGGGGCTTTGCGGGTTGCCCATGCCCGCCAATGTTCCGGGCGGATTCCAGTTGATTGTTGCTCGGTGTTGATCACGGCTCGCACCCTCCCAAGAGCTATCCGCAGTGGCCAAGGATAAGGGCAAAGCCCCGGGGAGCAACCGCCAAGGCCCCATCAACGTGCGCGAATTTGTTAGTTTGGTGCGGAATCCTCCGCAGATCGTCGGCAGTCCCTAGCTGGTCGAGTGCGACCACCTGTTCATGACAAAGGGCGCACAAGTCCGTGTAAAGCACACGTGCCGAGAACATGGGATCAGGCGGGGCGGAGCGACACCTCAATAACCGCAATGTGCAACCCATCAACGCCGTCGCATCATTGCTGGTAATGCTGCAATGCAATACCCCCACCAGTCGCCTTTTTTAGTAAATGCAGTCCCGATATGGTGCAGCGTCACTCTCAGGGAATCGTTAACGACGAATTCAGCCAATCAAGATCGATGCACGACAAATCGCGTACACAGCGTGAACGGAAAATGTGTCAAATTACGTTTACACAAACATACTTGACTCATGCAATACGCTTATTATCATCGGTATTGCAGAGTCGCGTCGTCAAATGTGTAAATAATACGGCATCATATATGATGCAAAATTTCAGTAATGGCACGAAACATCAATTACGACGCCATCTGGCTGTGTAAGAATAATTTGCGTAAAAATATTATATAAAAAAC
>NCGD01000031.1 GCA_002281535.1 Sphingomonas sp. 28-63-12 | reverse complement strand
CACCGTGAAATTTTTCAACGCCGACAAGGGCTATGGCTTCATCGCACCGGAAGACGGCGGCAACGACGCATTCGTGCACATCAGCGCGGTTGAAGCCGCCGGAATGCGCACGCTCGACAAGGAACAGCGCGTTTCTTACGAGCTGGAGCAGGATCGCCGCGGCAAGATGTCTGCGGTCAATCTCTCCGCAGCGTGATTGATCAAGGGGTGCCGGGTTTCCGCCCGGTGCCCCTTTTTCATGTTTTGACAAACCGACAGACGGAGGGTTCGCGATGACGACCACTGCACCATTTTGTCGGGAGCGTGCCCAACAGGCGTCCGCTGATGCCGCTCTGGCAACCCTCGACAATGTCCGCGACCGCTATCTGCGCGCCGCCAAGGCGTGGGACGAGATGGCTAGCCGAGCCGAAAAGACGGCAGAGCGCCGCGCCGTCAACGAAGACGCCAAAATGGCCGCTGAGCTGGCTTAATAACTGGCATATCACTGGCCTGATGACCGGTCTGATCATTTGCGATCGAGGTAAGATGTGGCCGCCAGCGTGGCCACAGCCACGCCCCCGTGCCAATCAGCGTCAGCGTCAGCGTCCGTGGGTAGCCCAGGCCGGCAAGCGCCCCCGCGACCGAGGCCGCTAACGCACGACCGACCCCAGCCAGTGCGAACAGCGCAACCTGCGTCTGCGACGTCGCGAATTCCCGGAGCAGGACGACCGGTGCAGCGGTCCAAACAGATTGGCCATAAAGAACATCGCGCCCTGATAGGCGACGCGACGGCGAAGCTGTTGGTGGCTGCGCGCCGGAGTCAGCGGCGAACCAATGATTTCGGCATCGGTCTTGCCCCGCGTAGGGACGCGCCTCGGTAAATCGAGGACAAAGACAATGCCGATCATCACCATCTGTACCGAAGACGCCAAGAAGATCGCCCGCCACCCGGCGATGGCAGCAATGGCGCTTGCCGCCGGGCGGGCCAGCACCACGCCGGTCCGTTGCCCGCTCATCACCAGCCCGATCGTGCGACCTTGCCGATCGCCGCTGCTCAGCTCGCGGCAACGGGAACCAGCACCTGCGCACCCGTGGCCCAGATACCGGTGACGATCGAAGCGACCAGAAAGCCAATCGGGCCGTGCGCGATGGCAATCTAAACGAAACCGATCGCAGTGCGTACGACCGAGAGGAGCAAGATTAGCCGACGATTCTCGAACAGGTCGCCCAACGGCACCACCAGCGCCAGGCCAAGGCCATAGCCAGGCTGGGTGAGCATCACGATGGCCCCCTCCATGCCCGCCGACAGGCCAATATCGGGAGCGATCGGATCGAGCAGAGTCTGTGCAGAATAGAGATTGGCGACCATCCCTCCGCAGGCAAGGGCCATCACGGCGATCATCAAGGAGGCGAGTGGCTTGGGCCAGGATGCCGTCATGGTCATTCTGGGCTGAAATGCGGCGCCACGGTGAGCGCAAGGGGCATCGGCGCGGACACGGCACGCAAGGCGTTGCCCGCGCCGCGTCGCATCGCTAACAGCCCCTTTATGTGCATCAACGCGAAGGGGATATCGATGACGCCGACCGTGAAGGCCATTCTTGCCAATTACGAGTCAGACAATCCCGGGGTGAAGTCCAACCTCGCGCGGATACTGATGCAGGGGCAGCTTGGCGGCACCGGCAAGTTGGTGATTCTCCCGGTCGATCAGGGCTTCGAACATGGCCCCGCGCGCAGCTTTGCGATCAACCCGGCGGGCTATGATCCGCATTATCACTACCAGTTGGCAATTGATGCCGGGCTTTCGGCTTATGCAGCGCCGCTGGGCATGCTCGAGGCCGGTGCGGACACCTTTGCCGGGCAGATCCCGACGATCCTCAAGTGCAACAGCTCGAACAGCTGGGCAGGGGCGGCCAATCAGGCGCTGACCGGCGGCGTTGAAGATGCGCTGCGTCTTGGTTGCGCCGCGATCGGTTTCACCATCTATCCAGGCTCGGACGATGTTTTCGACATGATGGAAGAGATCAAGGAATTGTCGGCCGAAGCCAAATCGGTCGGCCTGCCGACGGTGCTGTGGTCCTATCCGCGTGGCGGCAACCTGCCCAAGAGTGGCGAACTCGCGCTCGATGTCGGCGCTTATGCCGCGCATATCGCGGCATTGATGGGCGCACACATCATCAAGGTGAAGCTACCCAGCGCGCATATCGAGCAGGCCGATGCGAAAAAAGCCTATGAGGGCAAGGACTGGTCGAAACAGGCCGATCGCGTCGCGCATGTGACCGATGCCTGCTTCAACGGCCGGCGCATCGTCGTGTTCTCGGGCGGCGCTGCAAAGGGAGAAGACGCGGTCTATCAGGATGCCCGCGATATTCGCGACGGCGGCGGCAATGGTTCGATCATCGGCCGCAACACCTTTCAGCGCCCGCGCGCCGACGCGCTGGCGATGCTCGCCAAATTGATCAGGATCTACAAGAACGAGGAATAGATGATCGAACGCGTCGCGGTTCCGGATCCGGCCTGGACGGCGGTCGATCATTTTATCGATGCCAGCTTGCTTGGCGACGATCGCGTACTGGCCGCGACGCTTGCTGCCAATGCCGCCGCCGGGTTGCCGGATATTGATGTGTCACCGGCGCAAGGCCAGATGCTCCACCTGTTCGCGCGGATGGCGCGCGCGCGCCGCATTCTCGAAATCGGAACGCTGGGTGGCTATTCTACGATTTGCCTCGCCCGGGCGCTGCCGGACGACGGCATGATGGTGACGTTGGAGATTGATCCACATCACGCTGCGGTCGCGTGCGCCAATATCGACGCGGCCGGCCTGGCGGATCGGGTCGAGGTGCGGGTCGGCACCGCGCTCGCCTTGCTCGACGCGATGGTCGCGGCGGGGGAGGGGCCATTTGATTTGGTCTTCATCGATGCCGACAAGGAAAATGGCGCTCAATATGTGTGCGCCGCCATGGCGCTGGGCCGACCGGGAACGACGATCATTGTCGACAATGTTGTCCGCGAGGGCGGGGTACTTGATCCCGCGAGCGACGACCCGCGCATCATCGGCACCCGCGCGCTGTTCGAGATGGTCGGTGCCAAGCCGCGACTCAGCGCAACCGCCGTGCAGACAGTGGGTGCAAAAAAATGGGACGGATTCCTGCTGGCTATAGTAGGGCCCCCTGCATGATTGCAGAAGATGACCCGCTCGGCCCGCTCGATCCCGATTTCGCCGCCCAGTTCCGGCGCGATGATCGGCGCCCCGCCTGCCAGCTTTATTTGATCTCGCCGCTTGACGTGGGCGGCGGCTTTCCCGATCGCCTTCGCCGCGCTTTGGGCGCAGGGTCAGTCGCGGCGTTTCAGTTCCGGGTCAAGGGAATCGACCAGCACGCCGCCGCTGCGCTGGCCGAGCCGCTGCAGAAAATCTGCGCCGAGCATGACGTCGCTTTCCTGATCAATGACAGCATCGCGCTCGCCAAGCGGCTTGGCGCGGATGGCGTCCATCTGGGCCAGGACGATGGCGATCCGCGCGAGGCGCGCGCCGAACTCGGGCCCGCCGCGCAGATCGGCGTCACCTGCCACAACAGCCGTCACCTCGCCATGGAAGCCGGCGAGCGCGGTGCCGATTATGTCGCGTTCGGCAGCTATTTCCCGACCACGACTAAACAGGTCGAACATCACGCCGAGCCGGTGCTGCTCAGCTGGTGGTCGACGATGTTCGAAATTCCCTGCGTCGCGATTGGCGGGATCACGCCGGCCAATGCGCCGCCGCTGGTGGCAGCAGGCGCAGATTTCCTCGCCGTTTCCGGGGCGGTGTGGGGTGGTGACGAGGAGGCGGTCGTGCGCGCCTTTGCCGAGATCGTGGCGGTCCGGCCCCTACGCTGACCTGCGGCAAAATCGGACGGCTTGTCGTCGTTGTGAAGGGCTGAGCAGCAAGGCCAGTTACCAGTGGCGGACGCGCCCTGTATCGACATGGACGAAACCGTCCTTTGGATAATAGCCAACGCCGCCACGCCCCAGTGCCATCGCCGCGCTACGGAGCCGGTCCAGCGCGATACCTGGCAGGTGGATATCGCTCGCCTTACCGAGCATGTGCTGGCTCTTGCTGGCGACGCCGCTATGCGCGCCCCCCGCTGCTTTGAGCGCGCCATTGGTGGCGGGTGAGCGATAGCCCGAGATCAGATCGAACGCCTTGTTCCCTGGCTGGCCGAGCGTTTGGCGCAGGTTCACCAGCAACGCCAGCAGTTGCCGATCCATCGCGAACGCCTCGCCGGTGCGCCAGTCGCGCATCCCATGGGCCAGTTCGGCAAGCCCTTGCGGAAGGAACTGGCCACTGCGCGCGAACAGCGCATCGACCGTTTCGCCAGTATGAATATTCCGCAGCGCCAGCCGCCATTCCGCCGGCGCTGCAACGGCGCGACCGGGCAGCATCAGCATCGCCGCCCCTGTTACTACGCCGCCAAGCACGGCACGCCGCGTCGCGGGTTTTCCGGCGCGTCCTGCGGAAACAGATGGCGTTTGCTTCGTTAAGGGCATGATCAAATATTTAGGACGTTGATTTGCCCAATAAAACCGCCATTGCCGTCGCCTGCCTGATGCTGGGCACGATTGGCCCCGTTGCCACCGCCGCCGCGCCCGACCAAGCCGCCAAAACTGCTGATGATGCCGATACCGGCATCGATCCCACCATCCTCCACGCCCAGGTGATCCTCGATCATCTCGGCTTCTCGCCGGGCGTGCTCGATGGCCGCCCCGGCCAGTCGATGACGGTAGCGCTCAAGGGTTTTCAGCAGTCGCGCGGTTTCAAGCAAACCGGCGCGCTCGACCCGACGACAATGCAGGCACTGCGCCAGTATCGCGCGATGCGCGCGGTCCGCCAACTGCGCCTGACCGCTGGCGGGCTTGCCGGCCCCTATGTCAATCCGATGCCCGAATCGCCGCAGGCCAAGGCCAAGCTGAAGACGCTGGGCTATCTCGGGCCGATGGAGAAACTGGCAGAAATGTTCCACACCACGCCCGCCGTGCTGGTCGCGCTCAACAGCCCGACCACCCGGCTCGTGCCCGGTACCATCGTCACCTTCCCCAACGCGTTGCCCGCGTCGCGCGACTATGATCCAAAGCTGCCTGAGGCGTGGCGCAGAACGCTGTCTGCCCTCAACGTTGATGCGGTTCAGCCCAAGGGGGCAAAAATCGTCGTCGACAGGTCAGACAGCGTGCTGCGCGTCTACGACAAGGCCGGCCGGCTGATCGCCCAGTTCCCGGCGACGATGGGCAGCACCCACGATCCGCTGCCGATCGGCCATTGGAAGGTGCAGGGCGTATCGTACAACCCGCCCTTCCATTATAATCCCGCTTTGTTCTGGGATGCCAAGGCCAGCGCCAAGGAAGCGTTGCTACCACCTGGGCCCAACGGGCCAGTGGGTGTCGTCTGGCTCGATCTGTCCAAGCCGCATTATGGCATTCATGGCACCCCAGCCCCGGAGACGATCGGTCGCGCCGAAAGCCATGGCTGTATCCGGCTGAGTAACTGGGATGCGGCACGGCTGGCGGTGATGGTCGGGGCCGGCACCCCTGCAATTTTTCAGCGCTGATCTGTGCGCAGCATCGCCATCACCGGGCTGTTGCTCGCCGCAGTCGCCGCTGCGTTCGCGAGCACCGTGAAGCTGCACGTTGTGGCGCCGGCATCGGGCCATCTGGTCAGCGCAGCGGTTCCGGTGGATGCATCGCTTCACGCGTCATCGCCATCGGGATCGGTTGACCCCATCGCCAATTTCTTTACGCGCCGCCCCTCGGCGCCATTCGTGATCACGCCGCTGATCATGCCGGTAGTTGGCGTCGCGCGGACGGAAATTGCCGATAGCTGGGGCGATCCACGCGACAATGGCCAGCGCGCGCATCATGGCACGGACATCATTGCCCCCGCCGGCATGCCCGTCGTCGCGGCCGCCGCAGGCGTCGTCGAAAAGCTCAGTGTCAGCGCGGCAGGCGGCACCACCATCTATATCCGCTCGCCGGACCGGCGATGGAGTTATTATTATGCGCACCTTGCCAATTATGCGCCGGGATTACACGAAGGGCAGCTGGTCGAGACTGGCGAAATGATTGGCTTTGTCGGCGATACCGGCAATGCTGGTCTGGGTAACTACCACCTCCATTTCGGCCTGTCGCAGATGCGTACCGCAGACGGCTGGTGGCAGGGCACGCCGATCGATCCCTATCCCAGCCTTGCGGGAAAGACCGGCCCCGGCTAAAGCCCCAGCCTTCGACAATTCAACCTTTCGCTCTTTCAAATTTGCAGGCACACCCATGAAGATCAGCGGCGTCGACATTCGCCCCGGCAACATCATCGAATATGAAGGCGGTATCTGGAAAGCGGTAAAAATCCAGCATACCCAGCCTGGCAAGGGCGGCGCCTATATGCAGGTCGAAATGAAGAACCTGATCGATGGGCGCAAGAACAACGTCCGTTTCCGCTCTGCCGAAACGGTCGAGCGCGTCCGGCTCGACACTACCGATTTCCAGTTCCTGTTCCGCGAAGGCGATATGCTCACCTTCATGGACAAGCAGACCTATGACCAGATCTCGCTCGATGCGGGCATATTGGGCGATGCGGCTGCGTTTCTGCAGGACGGCATGGACGTGGTGATGGAGCTTTACGACGAACGCCCGATTTCGGTGCAGCTGCCCGACACGATCGAAGCGCTGATCGTCGAAGCCGACGCGGTGGTGAAGGGGCAGACGGCATCGTCCTCCTACAAGCCCGCGCTGCTCGAAAACGGCGTCCGCGTTATGGTCCCGCCGCATATCGGCGCGGGAACGCGGATCGTGGTCGACGTGTACGAGCAGACCTACGTCAAGCGGGCTGACTGATTTTTTCCCTCTCCCATCGGGAGAGGGTGCCGAGCGAAGCGAGGCGGGTGAGGGCGGTGGCCCGCTCGCCCTCACCCTCCCATCGCTGGCGCGATGGGCCCCTCCCTCTCCCGGTGGGAGAGGGGATTTGGAGCATTTATGGTTTCCCACTCCGGCCTTCTCACCGTCATGGAACGCGCCGCGCGCAAGGCCGCGCCGCGGCTGCGGCGTGACTTTAACGAGGTCCAGCACCTGCAGGTCAGCCGCAAGGGACCGGCCGATTTCGTGTCGATGGCCGACAAGCGCGCGGAACAGACGATCTATGAGGAACTGAGCCACGCCCGCCCCGATTGGGCGTTCATCATGGAGGAGCGCGGCGAGATTGCCGGCGATCCCAACAAGCCCCGCTGGGTGGTCGACCCGCTCGATGGCACCACCAATTTCCTGCACGGCATCCCGCATTTCGCGATCTCAATCGCGGTCGAGGAACCGCGCCCCGATGGCCGGTGGGACACTGTATCGGCGCTGGTCTATCAGCCGCTGACCGACGAAAGCTTTTGGGCAGAGCGCGGGCGCGGCGCATGGCTCACCGACCAAAGGCTGCGGGTGTCGGCGCGCAACGACCTGTCCGAATCGCTGATCGCGACGGGGATCCCGTTTCTGGGCCACGGCGATTTCGCGCAGTGGACCCGCATCTTCGGCGCGGTGGCGCCGGGGGTGGCGGGGATAAGGCGGCTGGGATCGGCGGCGCTCGATCTGGCCTGGGTCGCGGCGGGGCGCTTCGACGGATATTGGGAATCGAGCCTCAGCCGCTGGGACGTCGCGGCCGGCATTTTGCTGGTGAAGGAAGCCGGCGGCTACATCACCGACTTCCGTGGCGGCGACAAAATGATGGAGCGCAACGAGTTCCTGGCGGCGAACGATGCGCTGCACAACAAGCTACACAAGCTGGTGGCGGGGTCGTTGCGGTAGCTCTACCAAATTGAGTTACCCTGTCGATCTCATGATCAAATCTTGGGAGGAAAAATGAGCAAGACGGTCGGTCGCTTCCTGTCAGCATTCCTCTTCGTCACCCCAGCGAAAGCTGGGGTCTCGTGCCCCAAGCGGGCCGTTCCGTAAGGCGCATCCGCCCCGGCCGCGCCTCACCAGGATGATAGGTGCGAGCTTGTGGCGAAAGACACCAGCTTTCGCTGGTGTGACGGTCGAAGGAGGGATTATCGACCGACGGGTGACATGACACCAACCCAAATACTGATCTCAAGCCGCTAAAGGATACGCTGGTACAGGTCGTGCCACATCGGATTGCTCGCTTCGATCAGCTCGATCTTCCACGCGCGTTTCCAGCTTTTCAGCACCTTTTCGCGCGCTATTGCGAAGGCGATTTCTTCATGCCGCTCGACGAGGACCAGCGTCTTGATCCCGTATTTGCGGCAGAAGGCCGATCCCCGATCTTCGCGGTGGTGCGTTACGCGTTTGGCGAGATAGGCGGTCACGCCGATGTAGAGCATGCCCCTTGGGTTGCTCGCCATGATGTAGGTCCAACCGCCCAGCGCCATGACGATAGGTTATCGTTTGTGGCGCGAGATGCCAGCTTTCGCTGGCATGACGTTTGAGGGGGTATCCCAACCCCAATCGTCACCCCAGCGAAAGCTGGGGTCTCAAGCGTTAGGCACCGCCGCTAACAACCTACCCCATCATCTCCACCGCCACCGCCGTCGCCTCACCGCCGCCGATGCACAGGCTCGCCATCCCGCGCTTGCCGCCCGTCGTCTGGAGCGCCGACAGCAACGTCGCCAAGATCCGCGCGCCGCTGGCACCGATCGGGTGGCCGAGCGCGCAGGCGCCGCCGTGAATGTTCACCACATCATGGCTCAGCCCCAGGTCGCGCATCGCGATCATCGCGACGACGGCGAAGGCTTCGTTGACTTCGAACAGGTCGATGTCGCTCGCCGACCAGCCCGCTTTCTCCATCGCCTTGCGCATGGCGAAGACGGGGGCGGTGGTGAAGAGCGACGGGGCATGAGCATGGCCCGCCGTCGCGACGATCCGCGCGATCGGCGTGAGGCCGAGCTTTTCCGCCACCGACAGCCGCGTCATCACCAAAGCCGCCGCGCCATCCGAGATCGACGAGGCATTGGCGGCGGTGATGGTGCCGTCCTTCGAGAAAGCGGGCTTGAGCGTCGGGATTTTCGCGGGATCGCCCTTCAGTGGCTGCTCGTCCTTGTCGACGGTGACCGTTCCCTTGCGCCCGGCGATCTCGACCGGCGTAATTTCGCGGTCGAACGCGCCCGAATCCTGGGCCTTCTGCGCCCGGGTCAGAGAGGCAATAGCGTAATCATCCTGCTGCTCGCGGGTGAACTGATAGGCAGCGGCGGTATCCTCGGCGAAATTGCCCATCAGCTTGCCGGGTTCATAGGCATCCTCGAGCCCGTCGAGATACATGTGATCCTTGAGCACATCATGCCCGATCCGCGCGCCGCTCCGGTGTTTCATCGACAGATAGGGCGCGTTGGTCATGCTCTCCATGCCCCCTGCGATCAGCAGGTCGACCGATCCCGCTGCGAGCGCATCCGCGGCCATGATTGCCGCCTGCATGCCGCTGCCGCACATCTTGTTGACCGTCGTCGCCTCGATATGATCGGGGAGCCCTGCCTTGAGCGCAGCCTGACGGGCAGGGGCCTGGCCCAGCCCGGCGGGCAGCACGCAACCCATATAAATCCGCTCGATCGCTTCGCCCGATAGCCCGGCGCGCTCGACGGCGCTGCCGACGGCGGCGGCCCCCAGTTCGGTCGCCGACGCCCCCGACAGGATTCCCTGGAACCCGCCCATCGGCGTGCGGGCGTACGAGACGATGACGACGGGATCGGTGGCCATAAGAATGCTCCGCTGGACAAGGAATGGATGGGCGCGATCTAGGCCCGGTGCCGGCCAATTACAATTCGCAGGCGAGGTGACGGCGCGTCGATGATCGCTTATCGCGGGTGCCATGGTCGAGATTGCCCACACGCTGATTGCCGCGCCGCCCTGGGTCTGGGCGGTCGCTTTGGGCGTGCTGGGGGCAATTCTTGGCAGCTTTATCGCGGCGATGGTGATCCGTTGGCCGCTGGGCCGATCGCTGTTGGTGGGTCGGTCGCATTGCGATGCCTGTAATGCGGTACTTGGACCGGTCGATCTCGTGCCGTTGGTCAGCGCACTGGCGATGCGCGGCCGGTGCCGGCACTGCGCCGCACCGATCGACCCGCTGCATTGGCGAATCGAACTGGCCGCACTGGGTGTCGGCGTTGCGGCAGGCGCGCTGGTCGCCGGGCCGATGGCCGTGGCGGCTGCGGTGTTCGGCTGGCTGCTGCTGGCGTTGGCGGCGCTCGATATCACTGATTTCTGGCTGCCGGACGCGCTGACGCTCACGCTGGCCCTGGCAGGACTGGCAACCGGCTGGCTTGGCATCGCGCCGCCGCTGCTTGATCGAATGATCGGGGGCGCGGCCGGCTTTGGCGCATTATGGGCGGTCGGCGCGGCCTACAAGGCGTATCGCGGCCATGACGGGCTGGGCGGTGGCGATCCCAAATTACTTGGCGCGATCGGGCTTTGGCTGGGCTGGCGTATGCTGCCGGTGGTGGTGGTGGTGGCGAGCATGGCCGGTCTTGGCGTGGCGCTGTTCTGGCTGGCGACCGGGCGCGGTGTCGCGCGTGACGATCAACTGCCGTTCGGCGCGTTGCTGGCCGTGGCGGCTT
The DNA here is from genome assembly GCA_002281535.1 of Sphingomonas sp. 28-63-12. Lineage (GTDB taxonomy): Bacteria > Pseudomonadota > Alphaproteobacteria > Sphingomonadales > Sphingomonadaceae > Sphingomonas. The sequence goes on along the minus strand of NCGD01000031.1, from coordinate 21,630 downwards.
ACCCGGCAGCGATCGCCATGCTAATCCTGCCTTCATGATCCGAATTTCTGTCGCTCCATTGTTTTGTCTCGCGCCGCTGCTGATGGCCGCCGCCCAAACAGCGCCCTCACCGCCGCTTGTATCGGTCGACGGGCTGCCGATCGGGGCGATTCCGCAACAGGAACTGCCAACCGGGGGCTGCACCGCTTTTCTCTGGACGCAGTCGCCGTCGCACGCGCTGATCGCAATGGTCGGCGCGACGCCTGCCATCATTCGCTTCGCGCCGGGCGGGACGGTGACTGATCTGGTCCGAGTCGGCCAGTCGGGCGACATTCAGTTGGGCCTTGCAAGCAAGACCGATTATGCCGGCGGCGATTTTCGCGTCACGGTCGATATGGATATCGTCAAGCGCGGCGACATGACCGATGGCGCGGCGGTGCCGAGCGCGACCATACGCGTTGATGTCGCGGGTAAGGACAGCGTCGTCGTCCCCGCGGCCGGAATCATCGGCTGCGCATAAGCACGGCCTGGGCTACATGACTTCTGATCGCCTGCGTTCAAGCCATTGACGTTCGGCATCACCCGGCCCGAGCGCCAATGCCGCGTCATAGGCATCACGCGCGGCCGCGTTAAGCCCCAGTCGCGACAAAAGCCCCGCGCGCACCGCATGATAGGGCAGAAAGCTCGCCAGACCGGGCAGGTCGAGCGCATCGACTTCCGCAAGAGCGGCCTGCCGCCCGACAACTTCGGCGAGCGCGACGGCGCGGTTGAGCCGGGTGATCGCATCGTCGCGCACTGTCAGCAGCGCGTCATAAATGGTCAGGATGTTGTGCCAGGGTGGGGGTTCCGAAAACGAAGCGCGCGCGCACCATTCGGCATGCAGCAAGGCTGCCACCACACGGGGGCGGCGCGGGCCAAGCCGTGCCGCAGCGGCGAAATAAGCACGCCCTTCAGCAATCAGCACCGCGTCCCAAAGTGCAGGGTCTTGTTCTGAAAGTGGTACCATCATGCCGCCCGCACTCGTCCGTGCCGGTCGACGTGCCTCGGCAAAGCGAACGGTTGCTGCCAGCGCCAGCACTTCGGCCTCATTCGGCAGCATTGATGCCAGCGTGGCGGTAATGCCAAGCATGTCGCGCGCATAATCGGCATGCCGCCCGCTGCCCGCCCCGTCGGCATGGGCGTGGGCATAAGCGACTTCAATCGTGCTCAAGACCGCGTCCAGCCTGTCCGGCCAGGCTGCAGGGCCGGGAATCGCAAAGGGAATACCGGCATCGGCGATCTTGCGCTTGGCCCGCACCAGGCGTTGCGCCAGCGTTGGCTCGGCGATCAAAAAGGCGCGTGCGATCTCCTCGGTGGTAAGACCGCAGACTAGGCGAAGTGTCAGTGCGGCCCGCGCATCGGGATGAATCGCCGGGTGGCAGCAGACAAAGATGAGCTGCAGCCGGTCGTCGGGGATAAGGCGCTTGTCGGCCATCATCATTTCCTCCGCGCTCGGTTCGGGCTCGGGGTCGGGCAGCACCGCCGTAGTGCGCGTGATCGCCCGCCGAAGCTGATCCAGCGCGGTCCGCTCGGCAACGCGGTAGAGCCAACCTGCCGGGTCGCGCGGCATCTCGGTCGCCCAGGCGGTGGCGGCGCGCGCGCATGCCTCGGCTAGTGCCTCCTCGGCCAGATCGAGATTGCGGAATCGGGCGGCGAGCGCGGCGATGATCCGTCCGCTAGCCGCCCGGAACACGGCATCGAGCGCGGTGGCGCTCACATGCCCGGCGGGGCCATGATCGGCCGCACCTCGATCGCGCCATCGGCGGCGAGCGGCACCTTTTTGGCGATGGCGATCGCGGCATCGAGATCAGCAGCCTCGATCATGTAAAAGCCGCCGAGTTGTTCGCGCGTTTCGGCGAACGGGCCGTCGTGGAGCGTTTGCTTGCCACCATCGGTGCGCACCGTGGTCGCGGTCGCTACCGGCTGTAGCCCCGCGCCGTGCAGCATCGCGGCGCCGATATTTTGGCCGAACGCCATATGCTTTTCGATGATCGCGCCCATCGCGGCGCCGGTGCCATCATCATAGGTCGCTTCGTTTTCGTAGATGGTCAGCAGATATTTCATCGCGTTTCTCCTAGGCCGATCATGAGCGATCGTATCGGAGAGACGCGCGAGGGCGAGCGGAATCGACAGGGGGGCGCGGAAAATTATTCCGGCAGCTGTGCTTTTGGAAAGCCATTCCAAACCGCGTCATAGTCGGGGTTGAGCGCGGCCGAGCGCAACGCGCATTCGGTCGGGTGGAAAACCCAGCGACTTTCGACCATGAACGCCATCGTGCCGTCGATCCTGTGCGGCTTCAGCTCTGCCTTGCTTGCGGCTTCCCAGCTGGCGACATCGGGGCCGTGGCCGCTCATCTGGTTGTGGAGCGACAGCGCGCCGGGCACGAAGCCGTCGGCCTTGGCATCATAAGCCCCCGTGATCAGCCCCATCGCCTCCGACATCACATTGCGGTGGAACCAGGGCGGGCGGAACGTGTCGTCGGCGACCATCCAGCGCGGCGGGAAGATGACGAAATCGACGTTCGCCGTGCCGGAAATATCGCTGGGCGAGGTCAGCACGGTGAAGATCGACGGATCGGGATGGTCGAAGCTGACGGTGTTGATCGTGTTAAAGCGCGACAGGTCATAGCGGCAGGGCGCGAGATTGCCGTGCCACGCGACGACATCGAGCGGGGAGCGGCCGAGATTGGTGGTCCAAAGCGTGCCGCCGAATTTCTGGACGAGCTCGAAATCGCCCTCGATATCTTCATACCAGGCGACCGGCGTTTCGAAATCGCGGGGGTTGGCGAGGCCATTGGCGCCGATCGGCCCGAGATCGGGCAGGCGGAAGGGCTCGCCATAGTTTTCCGCGACATAGCCGCGGGCAGCGCCGTCGGGCAGCGTGACGCGGAAGCGCACGCCGCGCGGGATGAGCGCGATCTGGCCGGGGGCAATGTCGATGCGGCCCAGCTCGGTGAGCAGGGTGAGCGCGCCCGCTTGCGGCACGATGATGAGTTCGCCGTCGCCCGAAACGAAGGCGCGCGCCGTCATGTCGGTGTCGCAGGCATAGAGATGGACCGCGACGCCGGTCTGGCTGAGCGGACCGTGCCCGGCGACGAGCATGGTGGCGAGGCTGTCGAGCCAGTCGGTGCCAGGGGGCGCGTCGATCGGGCCCCAGCGCAGGCGATTGGGCGCGAGCGGGGTGTTGGGGACGCTGGGGGCGAAGTTGGGTGCGCCGGTGTAGCGCGTGAAGGCAGGATGCGCGGCGGAGGGGCGCAAGCGGTAGAGCCATGAACGGCGGTTTTCACTGCGCGGCGCGGTGAAGGCCGTGCCGCTGAGCTGCTCGGTGTAGAGACCGAACGGGGGGCGTTGTGGTGAATTGCGCCCGATCGGGAGCGCACCGGGAATGGCCTCGGTGCTGAAGTGGTTGCCGAAGCCGGTCATGTAGTCGGTCATATGTCGTCCCCAAAACCTTCTCCCCCTTGGGGAGAAGGATACGAAGCCTTATGAGCGAAGCGAATTAGGCGAAGTTGGATGAGGGGCGGTGGCGCGCATTGTCGCTGGCGTCACTGCCCCCTCACCCAGCTTCGACTAGGGCCGCGTGAAGAACGCGACCCAAGTCTGCACAACCCTCTCCCCGCAGGGGAGAGGGAAAAAGCTTATTCCGCCGCCGCCGGGATCACCCCGCGCCGCATCTGATCGAGCTCGATGCTCTCAAACAGCGCCTTGAAATTGCCTTCGCCAAAGCCGTCATTGCCCTTGCGCTGGATGATCTCGAAGAAGATCGGCCCGACCATATTCTCGGTGAAGATCTGCAGCAGCAGCCCGCCACCGGTCTCCGGCGCGCCGTCGATCAGGATCTTGCGCTTGCGCATTTCCTCAACGTCATGGCCGTGGCCCGGCAGCCGTTTGTCGATCAGGTCGAAATAGGTGTCGATCGTGTCCTGAAAGCGGATGCCATTGGCGCGCAGCGTATCGACCGTCTTGAAAATGTCGTCGGTCGCCATGGCGATATGCTGGATGCCTTCGCCTTTGTAGTCCTTGATGAACTCCTCGATCTGCGAATGCTCGTCCTGGCTTTCGTTCAAGGGAATGCGGATCTTGTCGTCGGGCGCGGTCATCGCCTTGCTGACCAAAGCGGTCGCCTTACCCTCGATGTCGAAGAAGCGGATTTCGCGGAAGTTGAAGATGCGCTCGTAATAATCCGCCCAGTAATTCATCCGCCCGCGCATCAGGTTATGGGTCAGGTGATCGAGCGTGTGGAGGCCGACGCTGTTGTCGTTGGGGGTGGCACCGGGGACGGGCTCGAAATCGATGTCGTAGATGGTCGTGCCGCCGCGTTGATCGACGAGATAGAGGTTCGCGCCGCCAATCCCCTCGATCGCCGGAATGTTGAGCTCTGCCGGGCCGACCTTGCCCTCGACCGGCACCGCGCCACGTTCGGCGGCGAGCTTTACGGCCTTGGCGGCATCGGCGACGCGGAACGCCATGGCGTTGGCGGAAGGGCCGTGGGTGTCTCGAAAACCAGCGACCTGGCCGGCATTTTCCATGTTGAGCAGGAAATTGATGTCGCCCTGCGCATAGCGACGGACGTTCTTTGACCGATGATTGCCGACGTGCGTGAAACCCATCTTGATGAACAAATCGGCGAGCGCCTCCGGATCGGGCGAGGTGAATTCGACGAATTCGAAGCCATTCAGGCCCATGGGGTTTTCGGTTGCGGTGTGGGCAAGGGTGGCGGGCGCGGTCGTCATGGCGGGGTCTCCGTGGCGGCAGATGGTATCAGATGAAACTATATAGCCGATCGGGGGTGGCGGGTCCAGACGCTAACAATGACGCGGCCTGGCGATCATCCTGATGCGCCCTCTTGCGATAAGTCTGGCCTGACCGGCTTCGTGGCCGGCCGGTTGGCTGCAAATTATCGGCCGCGCAAAATCTATTCTTGCCTGTTAACTATAGTTCATAGCACATGCTAATTCAGTCGTAATGAGGGCGGGTATGGCGATGGCGGCGACCAGTCTTTGTAGCATGGCGTATATGCTGGCCGGTAATGCCGTTGCAGCAGCGCCAGGGGTGGCCAGTGGTGGACGTTGGTTCACTACCGAAAATATGCCTGAATGGATTCAGGTGCTGCTGGCCTTGGCTGGTTTGTTCGTCGGTGGTCGGATTGTCTTCGCGATCATCGGCGTCAGGGATCGGTTGCCGGCGCTAAATAACGGCGATCCGGTCGAATTTGTCACGATGCTCTGTGATCAGGTCTGGGACTGCACCAACCGAATCACCACGATATTTGCACAGCGCTTGCGTCAGCCACCCAGCGACATTGCGGCGATGCGGATTTTGGTCCGTCATTTGCGCGAAGATTTGAGCATCCCGATGAATTTCATCGAGCAGATGCGCGCCCATCCGCCTGGCAACTGGCACGGCACCACTATTTTCATGGCGTTCACCAACTGGAGTGCGCAGATCGCGGCGATGACGCAGCAGCTCGACGACCTCCATCAGGCGATCACCTATCCCTTGCTGCGCGAACCGGTCGACAAGCAGCGCGATGCGATGCTGGTCTATCAATATCATATTGAGCAGGCATTTCTCGATCGACGCGTCGATGAGGTGGTAGCGCGCGCCTATGAATTTTGTGAAGTCGCGCGCAAGGTTCTGAAGAAAAAGAAAGAGCAGACTAATGGCGGTCAGTCCGATCATCAGGATCATGACTGCCCCTGCTGCAAGCGCCGGCCCGAAAACCATCGCCACAGCACCCGCGATCCGCTCCAGGCGATCGTCCTGCCGCCCGCGCCAGTGACCTCGCCACCGCCCGCACCGCCGCCGTCAGCGCCCGCGCCAATAATATGCTGCTGCGTGCCCCTGCGCGCGTGCCAATGCAGGCGCGGCTGCGCATGCGCTTGCCAGTGCACGCCTGTGGCGGCGCAAAATGGTTGAGATCAACGCGGGTAGACGCGGAGTCGCTTGTTAAGCTGCGATGCGCCAGCAACCAATTTGCTGCAATGGAGATGTCGCAGCAGGCCGACGCCCATCGTCATCTGCCGCTCTGATTTCCCATCGGCCGCCACACCCCCTAAACCGCTCTCCATGAAATCCTTTGACCGCCAGGACCGGCTCCTCGCCATCGGCCTTTCCGCGCTGGCGGGGTATGTCGATGCAATCGGCTTTCTCGCCACGGGCGGGTTTTTCGTCTCGTTCATGAGCGGCAATTCGACGCGGCTGGGGGTGGGGATTGCGGAGATGTCGGGGAATGCCGCGATTGCCGCGATGCTGATCGGCAGTTTTCTGGTCGGCGTAGTGGCGGGTTCGCTGGTTGGGCGGCTGGAGGGCCGTCGCCACCGGGAGGTCGTGCCGTTGATGCTCGCCGGGCTGCTCGCCGGGGCGGCGGTGTTGGGCGATTTTCACCAGCTCTGGCCGGCTGCGGTGTTGATGGCAGCGGCGATGGGCGTGGAGAATATCTTCTTTGCCGAGGGCACAAATGTCCGGATCGGGCTGACCTATATGACCGGCCGGCTCGTCAAGATCGGGCAGCTGCTGGCGGCGGCGATCGCGGGGGAGGATCTCTGGGGCTGGGTTCCGCACGTGCTGCTCTGGGCCGGGCTGCTCGGCGGTGGTGCGGCGGGGGCGGTGGCGTTTCTGATGATTGGCAGCGATGGCTTGTGGGTGGGCGTGGCCGTGGCGTTGATCGTCGCCGTCATTGCCAGGCAGCCCCGAGCGGTGGCAGACCGAGCATCATGACCCAATTGAAGCTCGACAAGTTCCTGCCTTATCGCCTGTCGATCGCGTCGAACCGTGTGTCGTCGGCGGTGGCAACCACCTACCAGACCCTGTTTGCGCTAAAGATCCCCGAATGGCGGCTGATCGCGGTGATCGCGGAAGGGGAGGCGATGACTCAGCAGGCGCTGGGTGCTGCCACGCAGATGGACAAGGTCACAGTCAGCCGCGCAGCGATTGCGCTGGTCGATCGCGGGCTCGTAAAGCGCGCGCCCAATCCCGATGATCAGCGATCGCATCTTTTGTCGCTCAGCAACGCGGGTAAGTCACTCTATGAAAGCGTCGCGCCCAAGGCGCTGGCGCTGGAGGCTGAGATCTTCGGCGGCGTCTCGGCCGACGAGCTGACCCAGTTCGCGGCGATGCTGGCGCGGATCGAGGCGGCGGCGGCAAGGTTGGCACCCGAACGGGGTTGATGATCTGCCCCCGGCTGGCTTAGGGCACCCTCTTCGCTCACCCGTTTGTTTCGAGCGAAGTAGAGAAACATGCCGCATGCTATGTGCCGGGGTGTCTCGACTTCGCTCGACACGAGCGGGAGGATGAGTGAAAGACTCCCGCCTCCCCAGGCTGATCGATCTTGCCCACCCAAGGAGGAATCATGTCCGCACATGTCGACCGCGCCGGCCTGAAAATTGCCGCCGAGCTAGTCTATTTCGTCGAGCGTCAGGTGTTGCCACCGCTTGGGATCGCAGCGGACGGATATTGGCAGGGCGTCGCGGAGATTTTCGCGCGTTTTGCGACCGAAAATGCGGTGCTGCTGGCCAAGCGGAAGACGCTGCAGACGGCAATCGATGCGCGCTATAAGGCGGGCGAGCTGGTTGACGAGGCTTTTCTGCGCGCGATCGGCTATTTGGTGCCGGAACCCGCGCCCTTCACGATTGGAACGCAGAACGTCGATGCCGAAATTGCGACGATGGCCGGGCCGCAATTGGTGGTGCCGATCCTCAACGCGCGCTTCGTGCTGAATGCCGCGAATGCGCGTTGGGGGAGCCTGTATGATGCGTTTTACGGCACCGATGCGCTACCAGGCGCGGCCAAGCCCGGCGGCTACGATACCGAGCGCGGCGCGCAGGTGATCGCGGCGGCGAAAGCATTTCTCGATTCTACATTTCCGCTCGCGTCGGGCAGCTGGGTGGAGTTTTCGGGCGGTGATCCGGTGCTGGCCGATCCGGCGCAGCTCGTCGGGCGCGCAGGCGAATCACTGCTGTTCCGCCACAACGGGCTGCATGTCGAAGTGGTGATCGACCGCACGTCCGCTATCGGCAAGACCGACCCTGCGGGCATCGCCGACGTGATCCTCGAATCCGCCCTCACCACCATTTGCGATCTCGAGGATTCGATCGCGGCGGTCGATGCCGAGGACAAGGTGGCGGCGTACACCAACTGGCTCGGCCTGATGAAAGGCGACCTGGAGGAGACGTTCGCGAAGGGCGGAAAGACGATGACGCGCCGACTCAACCCCGACCGGACCTATAGCGGTGCCGGCGGCGACATGATCACGCTCCCCGGCCGCTCGCTGCTGTTCGTGCGCAATGTCGGGCATCTGATGACGACGCCGGCGATCCGCCTGCCTGGTGGAGGCGAGGCGCCCGAGGGTATTCTCGATGCGATCATGACCTCGACGATCGCGCTCTATGACCTCCAACTGCGCGGCAAGCTGCGTAACAGCCGCACCGGCAGTGTCTATATCGTCAAGCCGAAGATGCATGGACCAGAAGAAGCGGCTTTCACCAACCGGTTGTTCGATGCGGTCGAGGATATGCTCGGCCTCGCCCGCCACACGGTAAAGGTCGGGGTGATGGACGAGGAGCGCCGGACTTCGGCTAATCTTGCCGCGTGTATCGAGGCGGTGAAGGACCGCATCGTGTTCATCAACACGGGCTTCCTCGATCGCACCGGGGACGAGATGCACACCGCGATGCACGGCGGCGCGATGATCCTCAAGGCCGAGATGAAGACCAGCGCCTGGATCAAATCCTATGAGGATCGCAATGTCCGCATCGGCCTTGCCCACGGCCTGTCGGGCAGGGCGCAGATCGGCAAGGGTATGTGGGCCGCGCCCGACCGCATGGCGGACATGATGGCGCAGAAGATCGGCCATCCGATGTCGGGTGCCAACACCGCCTGGGTGCCGTCGCCCACAGCCGCGACGCTGCATGCGATGCACTATCACCAGGTCGACGTGTTCGCGCGGCAAAAAGAGATTGCAGGCGAGGCGATCCCGGGCCTCGACGGCTTGCTCACCGTGCCTTTTGCCGGCGGACGGAACTGGACGGCGGAGGAAATCGCCCGCGAACTCGATAACAATGCGCAAGGGATTCTGGGGTATGTGGTACGCTGGATCGACCAGGGCATTGGCTGTTCGAAGGTGCCCGACATTCACGATATCGGCCTGATGGAAGACCGTGCGACACTGCGTATTTCCTCACAGCATATCGCCAACTGGCTGCTCCATGGCGTGGCGACCAAGGCGGATGTCGATGCCGCCTTTGAGCGCATGGCGGCCAAGGTCGATGCCCAGAACGCGGGCGATCCGCTTTATCGCCGGATGGCGGGGCACCCGGACAGCATCGCGCTGCAAGCCGCCCGCGCGCTGGTGTTCGAAGGGGTGTCGCAGCCCAGCGGCTATACCGAGCCGTTGCTGCACGCGTATCGGGCTCGGGTGAAGGTGGGCTGAGCGCCAACTCCACCCTTTGCGTTGCAAAAGAAAATCGAATATCAGGTATGGGCACAGGAGATGCCCAAATGGATCATGTCGACGTCATCGTGGTTGGGGCCGGGATATCCGGTGTCGGCGCAGGCTATCATTTGCAGGATAAAAGCCCCGATCGCAGCTATATGATTCTCGAAGGTCGCGCCGATATGGGCGGGACATGGGACCTGTTTCGGTATCCCGGTATCCGTTCCGATTCGGATATGTACACGCTCGGCTATATATTCGAGCCGTGGACGGAGGCCAAGGCGATCGCCGACGGCCCGAATATCCTGAACTATGTCAAGCGCACTGCGGCCAAATACGGCATCGACAAGCATATCCGCTTCAACCACCACGTCACCGCCGCCAGTTGGTCAAGCGAAGACGCACGCTGGACGGTGACCGCGATCACCGCTGGCCAGGAAGTGCGGTATAGCTGCAATTTCCTCTTCATGTGCTCGGGATATTACAATTATGCGCAGGGCCATTCGCCTGATTTCCCGGGTGCAGCCGATTTTACCGGGCAGATTGTCCACCCGCAATTCTGGCCCGATAAACTCGATTATGCCGGCAAAAGAGTGGTCGTAATCGGCTCGGGCGCGACGGCCGTCACGATCGTCCCCGAAATGGCGAAGACCGCGGGCCATGTGACGATGCTGCAGCGCTCGCCGACATATGTCGTCTCGCGCCCGTCCGAGGACAGCTTGGCGAACCGGCTGCGGGCACTGCTCCCGGCAAAGCTCGCTTATGCGCTGACGCGATGGAAGAATGTGCTGTTCGGCATGTATTTCTTCAATGCCGCGCGCAAGCATCCGGTGCAGGCCAAGCAGCGCGTGCTGGCAATGCTCGGCGACCATCTGCCGCCGGAGATGATCGCTGCGCATTTCACACCGCGCTACAATGTCTGGGATCAACGGCTGTGCCTGGTGCCCGATGCCGATCTGTTCGCGGCGTTAAAGGCGGGGACGGCGTCGGTGGAAACCGACACGATCGATCATTTTGACGCAACGGGCGTCGCGCTTGCGTCGGGCAAGCGGCTTGACGCCGATATCGTCGTGACGGCGACCGGCCTTGAGCTGCAATTGCTGAGCGACGTTGCCTTTACGGTCGATGGCGAGGCACGCCATCTCGCCAAGACCTTCAATTACAAGGGCATGATGTATAGCGATATGCCCAATCTGGCCTCGTCGTTCGGCTATACCAATGCGTCATGGACGCTGAAAGCCGATCTGACCTGTGCCTATGTCTGCCGCTTGCTCAACACGATGAAGAAGCGTGGGATGCGTCAGGTAACGCCGCGTATCGCCGGCGATCTGGAGGCCGCGCCGTTTCTCGATTTCACCTCGGGCTATGTGACCCGGGCGATGGAACGTTTTCCCAAACAGGGCAACAAACAGCCCTGGCAGGTCCATCAGAATTATCTGAAGGATTTGACCGCATTGCGATTCGGTTCGGTCGATGACGAGATGGAATTTTCCAATCCTGTACCACGCGCGGCGGTGGGGCCGGTACGGCGGGAGCCAGTGTCGGCCTGACATTGGCGGGCGCGGCAGCTTCGCCTAGGGTGGCAGTATGATTGCTGACCTTTCCACGCGCGCCGCCCCGATCCTCGAACGCCTGATTGCCTTCGACACCACCTCACGCGAGTCCAACCTCGCGTTGATTGGTTATGTCGAGGACATGCTCGCCGGTTTCGGCGTGGCGTCCCATCGCGTGTCGAATGACGAGGGCACCAAGGCCAATCTCTATGCAACATTAGGGCCGGCGGTGCCCGGCGGCGTGGTGTTGTCGGGCCACACCGACGTGGTGCCGGTCGACGGCCAGGCGTGGAGCAGCGATCCCTGGACGCTGACCCAACGCGGCGATCGGCTCTATGGTCGTGGGACGTGCGACATGAAGGGTTTCCTGGCGCTGGCACTGGCGGCGGCGCCGACCATTATGGCTGCGCAACTGGCGCGGCCGGTGCATCTGGCCTTCTCCTATGACGAGGAGGTGGGCTGCCTAGGCGCGCCGTCGATGATTCGCGAACTGGTGCGTGATTTGCCGTCGCCGTTGGCCGTGTTCGTCGGTGAACCGACCAATATGGAGGTGGTGACCGGCCATAAGGGCATTTCCAGCTGGATTGTTACGGTGACGGGGCATGAGGCGCATTCAAGCCTGACCCATCTCGGTGTTTCGGCTAATATGGTGGCTGTACGCTTGATGCAGCAGCTCGCCGATCTCGCCGATGCGTTGCAACAAGCGGGCGACCCGAAATCGGGCTTTGTGCCGCCGCATGCGACGTTAACGATCGGCCAGATACAGGGCGGCACGGCGGTCAACATTCTGGCGCGCCATTGCAGCTTTGTGTTCGATCTGCGCACCCCGCCGGGGCAGGATCCCGATGCGATTATTGCACCATTTCTGGCGCTCGCGGCTGGTGCAGATGAAGCGATCAAGGCGCAATTTGCGGGCACCGGGGTCTCGGTGGTGCGCCGTTCCAAAACACCGTGCTTGATGCCAGATCCCAACAGCACCGCGGAGCAGCTGGCGCGCCGGTTGACGGGCGATAACGGCCCGGCCCGGCTGGTGCCTTATGCTGCGGAGGCGGGGCAATTTCAGGAAGCAGGGTTTTCGACTATCATCTGCGGGCCTGGCTCGATCGAGCAGGCACATCAGCCGGATGAATATCTGGAACTCGCCCAATGGGCGCGGGGGGCAAGCTTTATGGGCCGGCTCATCGAAGCGCTTCGCTGATCCGGCATCCGGAGCGAATTACACAAAACAAGGGTTTATCGAATAGGAAGAAATCCCGATTCGGGACAGGGGCAAAAATTAGAGACGGCACAACGGCGTTCTTAATATCTGACCAAAGGTATCGGCCCAGCTCCCGTAAATTTCACGGATTTCTCAGTGGTTTATAACGGGATCTGAGCCGATTCTTGGTTTACCAGGGTTTCAGCTCTTCCTGGTGGAAGAATGCGAAAAACAGATCCAACATCAATTTTCTCCCAGACTGCGCCCACGACGAACGCGCTGATTTCTTAAAGCTTTTTTAACCATCATGCAAATCCTGAATGCGGGAATGCGCAAGTTGCGGATCGCAGGCATGCAGCGGGATGACGCACTTAACCTTTCCTTCAACGCTGCAGCGGTAAACCCAGAGCTGATGATGCGCGCAGCAGATCCCGGCATTGGTCACATGGATGACCGCACAACGCGGCGATCGCTGTTTGCGTCGGCGTCGCGGCTGAGCGTTCCCGGCGATGGGGGCCTGCAACTCGATATGCCCTTTGCAGTGCCTAAGGGGGCGGCAATGGCGCTGGACTTGCCGGCGGGCTTGCATGATTCCTTGGCCAATGCTGCCGCCTGGCGCTTTCTGTGCGTGGCGGAAATCGTCAATTTCGGCCCGTTGCGGCGCCATCTTGGCGCGCCGCGCGCCGACTGCTTAGTGCTCGACGTTGCCGATCGGATTGCCGAACAAATTCCGTCCGCGAGCTTGGCCGTGGTGGGCCGCACAACGCTTGAATTCGGATTCGACGGTGCTGGAGTGGACGATCTTCAGACGGCGCTCGATCGATTACAGTTGGTCTTTGAACAGGCCATCGATCTGGATGGCGAACCGCATCGGGTCGAACTGGTGCTGGGAGGGGCGGCCGTGCCGATGGCCTCTGCCGATGATGTGCGCTTGATCGAAGAGGCTGAACAGGCGGTCGGCGAGGCGCGTCACGAGAACCGCACAATCGTTCGCGACCTTTCACTCGGTGCACCGGCCTTTGATCGCATCACTTTGATCCGCGATCTTGGCCAGGCCGTCGATCGGGGCGAGATGTTCCTGCAATATCAGCCCAAGGTGCATCTAAGGCGGCAGGAGATCTGCAGCGCAGAGGCATTGGTCCGCTGGCAGCACCCGACCCGCGGATTGATCTTGCCCGGTGATTTCATTCCAGCAGCCGAAGAATCGCGGGCAATTGGCCCGTTGACGCTGTGGACGCTCGATCAGGTGATTGCTGATCAAAAGATGCTTGCGGCGGCTGGCCATGATTTGCTGATCTTCATCAATATTTCGGGGCAGCTGCTCGGGGATTCGACCTTTGTCGCGCGCGCCTGCCAGATGGTGAAATCGGGTGGCGCCCGGATCGGGTTCGAAATTACTGAAACGTCCGTGATCCGCGATCCAGATACCGCGATTGCGCATCTTCAGGTTTTTACCGAAACCGGTATAACACTGGCGATCGATGATTATGGCGCCGGCTTGTCGTCGCTGGCCTATCTCAAACAGCTGCCCGCCAGCGAATTGAAGATCGACAAGCTGTTCGTCACGCAATTGACCAGCAGCAACCGGGACCCGCTGATCGTGCGTTCAACAATCGATCTAGCGCACGCTCTTGATATGGAAGTGACCGCCGAAGGCGTCGAAACCCAGGCCGCCATGGCGTTGTTGAGCGTTATGGGGTGCGACATGGTCCAGGGCTTTCTGATCAGCCGGCCGATTTCGATCGGCGCGTTTCAGCAGTTCCTCGACGAAGACCGGCATTTGACTGCTGCGGCCGATCCTCGTGCGTCGTTTTTCCGGCCGGCGAGCTTCTGGAAGAGCGCCTGAGCCGTGATTTTCTTAGTTCTCGCTTAACGGTAATGAGCGATAATCGTCGCATGATGGGGGCGCGCCTAACTGGCTTCAAGCACGCGATGCTGCTGCGCTTGGTACTTTGCCTATTGCCGGCGTTGGGCATCGCCGCGCACGCCCGTGCGGCACCCCCCGCCACGAGCTCCACCCAGACGGCATCACCACAAGCAACCAAACTTTTGGGCCTGGCGAAGGATCAGATGCGCGGCGACCCGTTGGCGGCGCTTTCGACTGCCCGACAGGCTGAGCGGCTTCTGCAAGCGACGCCGGCCGACGATCGGCGGATTTTGGGCATTGCCGAGGCGGAGTGGTTGCAGGGCTCGGCATATTTGCGCCTGAATGATCCGGATAACGCAGAGCCGATCATCGCGCGCGCCTTGAATAGCTTGAACACAGAGCGCGCGCCAACCAAACTTCATGCTGATTTGCTGATATCACGAGGTCTGTTGAATACATTGCGGGCAAGAGTCGGTAATGCGCTTGCCGATTTTCAAAATGCTCACAACATTTATCGTCAATTGAATGATACGCGAAATCAGGCAATAGCACTCCAGCAAATCGCGTCGCTATATCGTGAAGCAGATGATTTCGAGACTGCTGTTAAATACGATAAGCAATCGGCAGAATTATACAAAGGTGATTTTGGTCTTGATGTTTCCAATTATAACAACTTAGGTAACTACTTCGTCCACAATAAGCGGTATGCCGAAGCGGAAGACCAGTACCAAAAAGCGCTTAAATTGGCTCGCAAGTGGAAGAGTCAGTCACTCCAGGCATTGTTCATTCGAAATATCGCCAGGGCCCAGCTCAATGCCGGGCACCTTGCCGCGGTCGACGATACAATCGCGACAGGCCTGAAATTGACAGCGCTTCAGGATGACAAGGCCGGGCGTGATCAGCTTTTCGCGATCGCTGCGCAGGTGGCGTTGCAGCGCGGACAGCTGAAAAAAGCCACCGATTATATTTCGCGGACCTTTGCGGGCGTCAATCTGGCCGAAACAAGCCTGTCCTTTCGCGACGCGCATGAGACGGCTTATTTGATCTTTAGGAAGAGCGGACGTCCGGACCTGGCCCTCGTCCATCTCGAGTCACTGAAGCGGCTTGACGACCAGACGGCAAAGCTCGCGGCATCGACCAACACGGCGCTGATGGCGGCCCGGTTTGACGATGCCAACAAAGATGCCAAGATTGCCACGCTAAAGGCGAATGACGCGATGCAAAGTGCGGCCTTTGAAAAGGCACGGGCGCGCCAGCAACGTGTCGTGTTCATTGGCATCGTTTTCGCCTCGCTGGTTGGCGTTGCCATGCTGATCTTTGGCTTGGTTACGATCCGGCGTAGCCGCAACGAGGTGCGCGCAGCCAACGTCGATCTGGCATCGACCAATACCGCGCTCGAAAAGGCGCTGGCGGCCAAGACCGAGTTTCTCGCAACCACAAGTCATGAGATACGTACGCCCCTTAACGGCATATTGGGGATGACCCAGGTGATGCTGGCAGATCGCGATCTGGGCGCTGCGACGCGCGACCGGCTTGGTGTGGTGCACGGCGCCGGGCTGACGATGCGGGCGCTGGTCGATGATATTCTCGACGTGGCCAAGATGGAGACGGGCAATTTGACGCTTGAGGCCATTCCGATGGACCTGCGCGTGACATTGCGGGAGGTTTCGCGACTGTGGGAAGAGCAGGCCCGCGCCCGCGGGATCGGCTTTGCCGTCGATCTTGATCGCTGCCCGACGATGATCGAGGGCGACGCAGCGCGTTTGCGGCAGATTGTGTTCAACCTGCTGTCCAATGCTTTGAAATTCACTGGTGAGGGTACTGTGACCTTACGCGCAGAGGCAACCGTGGACGGCCGCCTAAGCATTGCCGTCAGCGATACTGGAATCGGCATTCCCCCAGACAAGCTCGATGTGATCTTTGAATCATTCCGTCAGGTCGATGCCGGCACGACGCGCAAATTCGGGGGCACTGGTCTTGGCCTGTCGATCTGCCGGAACCTCGCCCGCGCCATGGGCGGCGACGTGACGGTCACAAGCGCGCCAGGCGAAGGCTCGACATTCGCGGTCACGTTGCCGCTCACGCTTTCGGTGGCTGCGGCGGCTGGCGAAGGCGCGAATTTTTCAGGTCCGGCGCTGCTGATCGTTGATCGCAACCCGATCTCGCGGAGCATGTTACGCGCGCTGCTTGCACCGCACGCAGGCGAGGTCGCCTTTGCGGCGTCGATGGACGAGGCAGTGCAACTTATTGCCGTCCATGCGCCGCAGCAGATTTTGATCGACGATGCGACTGCCAGGGCCGAGCCCGAAATGGACGCGTCATTGCGATTGGTCGCCGCCGCAGCACTGGTGAAGGGCGCCAGTGTCTCGCTACTTTGGCCGACGCCTGATCCGGCCGAACGTGCGCGCCTGCAATCTACCGGTCTAGGGCAGGTTATCGCCAAGCCGATCGGGGGCAATGCGCTGGTTGATCTGCTCTATCCATCACATGTGCAAGAGGGGGCGATTGCGCCCAAGCAATCCCTTGTATCGCACGCCGCTTGACGCGATATGGCACCTCAGATGACTGATACTCTCCTAATCACCTGTTTTGGCATGGGCGTCTGCCCATGAACGTGCTGTTCGTCGAAGATGATCCGATGAATCGGCGTGTTGTCAAGGATATGCTTGATGTGGCCGGCGCAGTAATGACCGGCGCCGACAGCGCCGAAATCGGCCTTCAACTGATTGACGAACGCGATTTCGATATCGTGCTGATGGATTTGCGGATGCCCGGCATGGACGGAATAACCGCGATCAAGCATATTCGCGCAAGATCGGATGGCAAATCGGCCTTGCCGGTGATCGTGGTAACAGCCGACACTGCGGTTGATCTGCGCGACCGTTGCCTTCGCGAAGGTGCCGACGAAGTGCTGTTCAAACCCGTCGCGATGGACTCGTTGTTCGACGCCATTGGCCGGCTGTTGGCGCGGGACGCCCAGGATGGCGGCATTATCAGCTAATTGCTGATATTGTTGCAAAATTGCGGCAATTTACACCAAATGTGCGATATCGTCCTGTCGTAGTGCTTTTTTTACAGCACCTAGTTTCCGCGCCAACAGACTTGTGCGTATGTGTCGATATCGAAAAGGATTTTTGAGAGGGGCACTGTCATGGCCGAGCTGATCCTCGATCGGTTGTTGATGACGCTTGATGTTGCAGTTGACGCATTTGCGATTTGTGAAGTCAATCGCGGCCTTCAGCTTGTTGCCCGGCCGGGCGATGAGATTGAAGTTCATTATGTTTTGTCGGGGACGATGTATCTGACCGTTCCCGGTCAATCGCCCATCATTTGCGGTCCGGGCAGTATTGTGCTGGTGCCGCCGCACACCGCGCAGACGATCGGGGCAGATGAATTGCCGGGTCGGCAATTGGTGGCGATGGAGCATTGCTCGCTGGCGCCCAACGGCATGGTCAGGTTTGACGGAACCGGCGGCGACGATGGCGAGTTGCGCTTTGTCTGCGGGCTCATCACGGCGAATATTTCGGGATCATTCGGGCTGCTCGATACGGTCCGCAAGCCGATTGTCGAAAATCTCGGCGATCTGCCTATTGTCCAGACAAGCTACGAGCTAATGGCAGCTGAGCTGGCCAGGGCCGATCTTGGCTCTCGTGCGCTGACCGGGGCACTGATGAAGGCATGCGTGCTGCTACTCTTGCGTCGGCACTTTGGCCGCAGCGATCATGAAACCAGCCTGCTCAGTACGCTGCGCGACCCGCGACTGGGCAAGGCGGTCACCGCTGTGCTCGACAAGCCTGCCTCGCGTCACAGCGTTGCCGCGTTGGCATCGATCGCGGGCATGAGCAGGTCTGCCTTTGCTCGCGAATTCTCCCAAGCTTTCTCGATGAGTCCGATGGAATTTGTCGCCAAGACTCGGCTGCACCATGCCGCTGAAATGCTGCGATCGACGAATATGCCAGTGAAGGTGATCGCGGCTCATATCGGATTTTCAAGCCGGAGTCATTTCAGCCGCGCCTTTCGCGACGGCTATGGTGCCGATCCCAGTTCCTATCGGCGAGAAACAGCGCAAGGCGGGCGCCGCGATCCGGTCCGCCGCGAAGTGGCTGCTGAGCGTTCGGCGTCGAGCGCTCAGCGCTGAACTTCGCGCTGCGGCATGAACATTCTGGTTTAGTTTGCCGCTTCCGTATCTGACGAATGCGCGCTCGATACATGTCCCTCTCCGGCGTAATCGCCCCGCGCCGAGCGCCATTGAGCGCCAGCGGGGTGAGGGGAATAGCACCCGCGGCGACCACGGGTACAACGTTCAACGAATGTCGAACGCGGCATAGAAGATGGAGGCCCGACCGGGAATCGAACCCGGGTGCAAGGATTTGCAGTCCTCTGCGTCACCACTCCGCCATCGGGCCAGAGGCGCGCCCAATGCGCGGGCGCAGCGGGGCTGTCAACCTTGCCAGTTTAAAATTGCAACCTACCTTGGCGGTTGCGCGTGCTCGATATACAAGCCGATCAGCTTCGGTAGTGTATTGCATGACTATAACAGTTGTGCCAAGGGGGTGATGTGGTGACTAATGCGGATCAGACCCAATTTGCGGCGATGCGCCAGGCGATGGTGTCGAACCAGCTGCGGACCAATGCCGTGAGCGACGCACGACTCGTGGCTGCCATGGGCCGCGTCGCGCGCGAATCCTTTCTGCCTGCCAAGGTCGCAGGCCTTGCCTATCGCGATACTGCGCTACCGCTTGGCGCCGGGCGGGCGGCCAATGTGCCAATCGCGACGGGGCGATTGCTCAACGAAGCGGCGATTGGGCCGAGCGACCGGGTGCTGCTGATCGGCGCAGCGGGGGGGTATACGGCGGCGGTGATTGCGGAACTCGCGGCGGCGGTCGTCGCGGTCGAGTGCGATCCGGCGCTGCTGTCGATCGCCCGCAGCCTATTGTTGGCCAACTCCTGCGTGAAGATCATCGAAGGGGCACTCGAGCTGGGGTATCCAGAGGGCGCGCCTTATGACGTACTCGTTGTTGACGGCGCGGTACCAAAGTTGCCGACATCGCTGATCGACCAAGTGGCGATCGGCGGACGCGTAGTGACTGGCATCATCGATCGCGGGGTGACGCGGCTGTCGGTTGGGCGGCGTAGCGCTGGTGGTTTTGGACTGGTCTCCTTTGCCGATATCGATTGCGTTGCCTTGCCCGGCTTCGCCATGCCTAACGACTTTGTTTTTTGAGAAAGCCCCTCGATATGGTCCCGATGTCCTCGTCTGCGATCAAGGCACGAATGCTGGCCGGCGCCGCGCTGGTCGCGCTGGCGATGCCGGCATCGGCGGAAACGCTGCGTGAAGCGCTGGTCAAAGCCTATGCATCGAACCCGACGCTCGCCGCACAGCGCGCCAATGTGCGGGCAATCGACGAAAATGTGCCGATCGCGCGCGCCGATGCGCTGCCGGTCGTGCAGCTGCAAAGCAGCTATAACGAAAATGTCGTGCTGCCAGTGACGGCCTTCACCGCGCCGTCGCGCACGTCGCAGACGCAGGCCAGCCTGACCTACCCGATCTTTTCGGGGGGCGCCGTCAAAAACGCGGTCGCCGCTGCCGAAACGCGGGTTGAGGGCGGGCGCGCATCGCTGCGTGGCACCGAGGCCGATTTGTTCACCGCCGTGGTCGGCGCGTATATGGACGTGATCCGCGATGAAGCGATCGTCTCGTTCAATCGCCAGAATGTGAAGGTGCTGGATGTCAATTTCCAGTCGTCCCAGGATCGGTTCCAGGTTGGCGATCTGACCCGCACCGACGTCGCCCAGTCTGACGCGCGCCTCGCCCTGGCGCGCAGTCAGTTGCAGAGCGCCGAAGCGCGGCTGATCAGCAGCCGGGAAAGTTATATTCGGCTGGTCGGCAAGGCGCCCGGTGCGCTCGAAACACCACCGCCGCTGCCCAATCTCCCGGCCAGTGTCGATGCTGCCGTCAATGTCGCGCTGAGCGACAACCCCAATTTGCTGGCGGCGCACCACAACAGCGATGCCACGCGCTACGATATCAATTCGGCCCGCGCGACGCGGCTGCCCCGGCTCGATGCGGTCGCCGGCGGCAACTACACCAATTATTTCGGTACGCTCGGCAATGTCGGTGCCCCGCAATATGATCGATCGGCACAGATCGGCCTACGGCTGACCATGCCGCTCTACCAGGGCGGCAAACCCACGGCGCGTGTGCGCCAGGCAGAGGCCCGCCGCAGCCAGGCGCTGGAGCAGATCACCGAGACCGAGCGTGGCGTGATCGCCCAGACCCGGTCTGCCTATGCCGTCTGGCAATCATCGCTTGAAGTGATCAAGTCTGCGCAGATCGCGGTCAGCGCCAATCGGCTGGCGCTTGAAGGCGTGCGCGCCGAAAACAGCGTCGGGAGCAGGACGATCCTGGAAATCCTGAACGCCGAGCAGGAATATCTCAATTCGCAGCTGACCTTGGTGACCGCGCAGCGCGACGCCTATGTCGCCGGCTTCGCGTTGCTGGCGGCGATGGGGCACGCCGAAGCCAAGGACCTTGGGCTCGACGGCGGCTCGCTGTATGATCCGGTTGCCAATTACAAGCGTGTGCGCAACACGATCTGGGATTGGGGCGGCGATGGCGAGCCGCAGACGGTGTCGACCAGTACCGCCCAGACGCCGCCGCAGACGGCCGATGTCACCACGCCCGATGCAGCCATGATGCCGACGCCGGTTGACAGTCGCGCCCCTGTTCCCGCAAGTAAGGATCCGAAGAACCGCTAACAGGGCGGTTAACGGTTGCGGGACATGATGATGGGCGACTTGAGCGTGGAGCCATCGATGGAGGACATCCTTTCCTCGATCAAGCGGATCATCGCCGAAGACGGCGACAGCGGCAGCGTTGTCCGCTCGCGTCGGGCGCCCCGCACGCCGCCTGCGCCGGCAGCGCCTGCGAGCACAAACCGGTCGCGGCTGCCCGATCCCGGTGACGTTCTGGAACTCAGCAACCCGGTAACCGATGATGCCGAGGATGATGCAACACTGATCGAACGCGTGGAGGCTGCCTTGTCGACCGACTCGATCCTGTCCGAAAGCGCGGCGCAAGCGAGCCGTGGGGCGCTCGATACGCTGTCACGGATGGTGGTGAAGCCCGCCGCTACGCCAGCCCCCGAGGCGCAGGCGCCCGAAACGCTGGAGGGTCTGGTCCGCGAAATGCTCCGTCCGATGCTGCGCGAATGGCTCGACAGCAAGCTGCCCGGCATGGTCGAAGATATGGTTGCGCGCGAAATCGCCCGGATCACGCAGGGCCGTTAAACGCGATCGGCTGACGCAGCGCAGCATGAGGGTAGCGAAGCGTGTCTCTGCCAGTTAAGGGCAGGGGCATGAGCGAGCTTCCCAAGACATTCGACCCCGCCGACATCGAGCAACGCTGGTACGCGCATTGGGAGGAGCAGGGCCTGTTCCACCCTGATCGCCCCGGTGCGGAGCCCTGGACGATCGTCAACCCGCCGCCCAATGTGACGGGATCGCTGCATATCGGCCACGCGCTCGACAACACGCTGCAGGACATTCTCACGCGCCATGCG
>NCGD01000054.1 GCA_002281535.1 Sphingomonas sp. 28-63-12 | reverse complement strand
CATGTGCTCAGGTCATTATATTGTCTCCCCTGGCGGAGGAACGGCACCCTGAAACGGGGGTAGCTTTCCATCCGGATCGGAGGGGATATGGCCGGCATCGGACCGGGTTCGGCAAGCCCTGCCGGCTGGGTAACCAATCCTTGGTTACTCGATTCTTCCAGAATCTCGAGCTGGCGGGCGGCGTCGCGCCTGCTGCTCGCCTGAAGCGTCTTGATCGCCCTTTTGAGATAGAGGTCCACGGTGTGATGCGAGATGCCGAGTTCCGCGCCAATTTCTTTGGATGAGCGGCCACGCGCGACGAGTCGGAGACAGGTGCGCTCGCGGTCAGTCAGCAAGGTGATGCTCGCATTAGCCATTTGAGAACTTAGCCATATTTGGTCCGTAATCTCAACCAAAGCGGAGCGAAATGCCGCACTGGAGGGACGAACGTTATCTATGCGTCTTCCATGACGATTCAACGCGCGGTGCAGCGCCTGTTGCGTCCGGTCTGCTGGGCGAATCTGATTACCATCGCGGCTCAGTCGCCGATCAGCCGCCGCGCAGCCCGGGCATGACGACGTGGCCCGGGGTCGGCTCGTTCGTCGGATTGCCCCGCGTCAGCCGCGTCGCGCTTGTGTCAGGCCGCAATTGCGCTGGCGCCAGCTTCGCCCGGTGCTGCCGTCAGTGTCAGGATCGCCGCCGCACCATGCCCCTTGCCGTTGCTTTCCAGCGCAAGGCCGCCTTCCATCGCGTTCATCGAATTGGCGCACCAGTGCAGGCCAAGCCCACCCGATTTATGCGCCCGCGTTGAAAAGCCACGCTGGAACAGGGTGGCGCCGATTTCGGGAGAAAATCCCTCGCCATCGTCACGGATTTCGATGCGCAATTTGTCACCCACCGGCTCCACCGTCACCCGAATGCTGCCGCTGCCGGCGCCCCGGGCGGCGATTGATTCGGCGGCGTTGCCGAACAGATTGCCGATCACCTGGCTCAGGATCAGGCGGTTGGCCATTACCGGCCAAGGCTTTGACGGGAAGCTGAAGGCGATCGAGATATCGCTTGAATAGCGGGCGATCGTGGCATTTTGCGCCACGATCTCGGTGAAGTCGCACGGCGCCAGCGGGGGGCGCTCATGCGCCTGCGCCTGCTGGGTGCCGATGATTTCGAGCACATGGTGCATCGCTTCGCGCCCGGCCTGAAGCTGGCGGCGGTGTTCGGCGCGGTCACCGGCCTCGGCTTCGACGGCCGCAGCGACAAAGGCGGCGAGCTTCTGCCGGCGGGCGGGCGGAATGTCCTCGCGGGCGAGCTCGCCCACGGCGCGGTCGATCATGGCGCGATCGGTGACGGGTTCGTCGGCAATGCCGCGCGACAGGATCGTGCTGATCGGGTTGAGCGCGTTGCGGACATTGTGCATCACCGCGACTGCGCTTTCGCTGCGGCCAAGCGCAAAACTTTGCACCTCAAGCTGTTCGCGCAGGTCCTTCAGCTGTTGCAGCATCGAATTGAAGCTGCGGCCGAGCGAGCCGATTTCGTCACGCCGGTCATCCTCATCGAGCAATCCCAGCGCGCCCGATGCCGTCACGACCTGCATATGGCGCTCGACCCGGTGGAGCGGGGCCAGCACCAGCCGCGCGATCATCCGGCGCAGCACCATCAGCAGGACCAGCAGCAACAGGGTCGATCCGCCGATCGCCAGCATCAGCATGCGTTGCCCGAGGATCGAGACGTCGCGGGGTACGGCGAAACTGACATTGGCGACCGCGCGCTCGCCCGGGCCGATGATCGGCACTGCGATCGTCACATGCGATCGGCTGGGCGTGATCGCCTCGCGGTTCGACAGATTGGCGAGATCCAGTCGCGCCTTGAGTTGGAGCAGAGTCGACAACTGGCTCGACGTGAACTGGCGCACCATCATCACATAGCCGCGCGGGGTGCCGGTGCCGTCGCTGCGGCGGACCTGCGCGACGCCGACAGCGGCGACGATCGGCCCAAGCCGGGTGTAGAAGGCGGCCGAACTATGCCCGGCCAGTGCCTTGGCCAGATTGATCTGGCCGATCCGTTCGATCAGCTTCTGGCGCATCGCCGGCTGATCGGTCTGGCGGCCGAGATCGAGCCAGCGCGCGATCACGATATGCCCGTCATTGCCGATATAGGCCATGCCATTGACGTCGAGGTTCGACATGGCGAGCGTGGAAAAGGATTCCTGTTCGAACTTGGGCGTAGGGTGGCCCATATAATCGTAGCTGGAATTCCAGTCGCCATAATCGCGGACGGCGGTTTCGACCTTGGAGATATATTCGGCGAGCGCGGCCCGCGTTCGCTCGACATGAGCGCCGACCGACGCCCCCTCAAGCTGGTTGAAGCTGGGGGTGATGACGCTGGCGAGCAGCAGGGTGATGGCCAGCGACCCGAGCAGGCCGACGGTGGTCAGGATCAGCAGCAGCTTGGCGCCGAGTGATCCCGGCGCGCGGAGCGTGCGCCCGAACAACTGGACGGGCATCAGCCGTGTGTCCCGTTCCCCGCCTCATATAGCGCGGGGCCATCGCCCGGATCGTCCTTGCCCTCGATAAATCGGTCTTCCGCCATCTTGCGCGCATCGATCGCATCGACGGGGCGGGAGAAGAAATAGCCCTGAAGGTGTGAGGCACCGGCGAGCCGGAGCGCCTGGACCTGCGCATCGGTCTCGACGCCTTCGGCAATCACGCCAAGCCCCAGCGCGCGGCCGAGATGGATGATCGAATGAACGATCGCGGCGCTTTCGCGCTCACGGCCCATGCCGTCGATGAAGCTGCGATCGATCTTGAGGCAATCAAGCGCGAACTTGCGGATATTGTAGAGGCTCGAATAGCCCGTGCCGAAATCGTCGAGCGCGATTCGAAAGCCCATCTGGCGCAGCTTGTAGAGCGTATCGGCGGCGCGGTCGGCATCATCGAAGATCGCGGTTTCGGTAATCTCGATCTGCACCCGCGACGGCACCACGCCGGCATGCTGGACGCGCTCCATCACCCGGCCGACGAAATTCTGCCGGCGGAACTGGCGCGGCGAGAAATTGACCGAGACATATTGATCGGGCCAGTTCTTGACCTCCTGCAGCGACTGATCGAGCACCCAGTCGCCAAGCTCGTGGATCAGGTTGCTCTCTTCGGCGATCGGGATGAACATGCCGGGTGAGATCGGCCCATATTCGGGGCTGTTCCAGCGGAGCAGCGCTTCGAAGCCGATGATTTCCAGCCCCTCGCGCGACACGATCGGCTGATAGACCAGCTTAAGCTCGCCCCCGGCGATTGCCTTGCTGAGACCGCCTTCGATCTGGCGGCGGAAGCGGATGCTTTCGTCCATGCTTTCGTCGAACGGGCGGACGACGCCGCGACCGGCGCGCTTGGATTCGTTGAGCGCAAGATCGGCGCGACGCATCACGTCGATCGGATCGCGCACGGGTTCGGCTTCAGTGACGACAACGCCCATCGACGCGCTCGCCTGGATCGAATGGCCGAACACTTTGAGCGTGACCGAACAGGCGCGCAGCATCAGCTCGCACGCCATCACGGCGGCTTCCTCGCCCGGGGTATCGAACAGGATGCCGAATTCGTCGCCGCCGAGCCGTGCGACCAGGCCGCCTTCGGGCACAGATGCCGCGAGCAGCTGATAGATGGAGCGGATCATCTCGTCGCCCGCCAGATGGCCCAGCGTGTCGTTGACCAGCTTGAAGCGATCGAGATCGAGCATCGCGGTCGCGAACCGTTCCTTGCCGCGCGATCGTTCGGTCAAAGCGCGCAGGAATGCCAAGCGGTTCGGCGCCTCGGTCAGCGAATCATGATTGGCGATATGGACGGCGTGGCTCTCATTGGCCGCCAGTTCGGCGCCCTTTTCCTCAAGCATCACGACCTGATTGGCGAGCTGCTCGCGCGCAGCGGCAAGCTCGATATCGACTTGCCAGCGCCCGGCGAGCGCGGTGGCGGTCTGCACCACTTCGGCGACTTCGAACGGCTTGGCGATGTAGAAGATCTTGTCGGCCGGGCCGGCGACCTTGGAAATCTCGATCGGGGAGAAATCCGAATAGCCAGTGACGATGACGATGTTGATGTTGGGATCGAGCTTGCGGATCCGCATGGCGGTTTCCTTGCCATCGATTCCCGGCGGCATGCGCACGTCGATAAACGCCACCGCGAATGGGTCGCCATCGGCGAGCGCCGCTTCGAGTGCGGCAACGCCATCAAGTCCCTGCATCGCATGCGTCAGGTCAAAGCGCATCGCCCGGTCATCGGCGGCGGGGGTGACGTCGCCGTCATCGCCGAACAGGTCGGCGGCCATCGCCGACAGCGCAGCGCCGTCGCCATTGTCCCGGGGGGCAAAGCTCTGGCGATAGGAATCATGCATCGCCGGTTCGTCGTCTATTACTAATATGCGCACCGGGCACTCCCCGCTTCTTGGTGGACGGACCATGCCTGTCGCATGGTTAAAGAAGCGTTAGTCCGCAGCATGAATGCATTTGTTGATCACGTTGCGCGCCACCGTTGTCGGGCTGCTGTAATCTATGTATTATTTTGCGATGAGCGGAGACGTGGCCCAGGCGCGCGCGGCCGATCGCGCGACAACCCCCACCGGGGCGGCGGCCATGGCCGGGCCGCGCCAGCAATCATTGACCGCGATGGCCGAAAGCCTGAACCAGGCACCGCCGGTCCAGCGATTGCGCGATATGGCACCACCCAGCGATCCGGGCGGCTTGCCGTCTGGCCTGCGGGCGGGGATAGAGAGCCTGTCGGGGGTATCGATGGCGGGGGTGCAGGTGCACCGCAATTCCGCGATGCCCGCCCAGCTCAATGCGCTGGCCTATGCCAAGGGAAGGGACATCCATCTCGGCCCCGGTCAGGAACAGCATCTGCCGCATGAGGCCTGGCATGTCGTGCAACAGGCGCAGGGACGGGTGCAGCCCACCACTCAACTGAAGCAGGGCGTGCCGGTCAACGACGATGCCGGGCTTGAGCACGAAGCCGATATAATGGGCGCCCGAGCTGCCACTGTCGGCGCGGCCGACTTATCGCCGGCCGGGGGCGCGGCGCCGGGCGTGCAGCGTCGGTCGGCGGAGTCGGGCGATGCGACGGCCGCGCATCAACTGAAAGTCGATCCAGTCCTGGCACCCGTGGTGCTGCTCCCGCGCGCGCCCACTTTTGCTCAGGCGATCAGCTCGCGGGCGTCTTATGACCAGTCAGGGGTGACCGTCGATATTGCCTGGCCGAAAAAGGCCAACGATATCTACAAGATCATCGAGGTCGCCCGCCCCAATCTGGATGATGACGACGAAATCGCCGAGCTCGATGCTTTCGAAGTACGCACGGATGCGCTGGTCAATCGCGGCAATGCCCATATCGTTACCTTTGACACGACCGCCAACCACCAGCGCGTGGCGATCGGCGATTTGCTGCACACCGATCTGGTCGATCTCCATGCGGTGTATCTGCAGATCAGGCGGCTGTTCGTCGTTAACGAGGGCGGCTTCAGCGCCAAGGGGCGCGCGACCGACATCCCGGATGCCGAGGTGTCCACGGATCACCAGGGTGAAATCGGGCGGGACGACAGCTTCATATCCGATATCGATATCGGCGGTGAGACGCTGACCGACACCTATGGCGTATCCAAGCCGGCGACGGCGCCGGTCGCCGGTGCGCAGCGGCTGTTCGTGATGGGCCAGAACCGCTTGCCTGCCGCCAACAAGAATTTTTACGTGGACAATCTGGCCGATCTCGACGTGCCGCAGGAAGTGGAGGACCTGACCGGTTTCGCCGGCGTGCCACGCGGGCAGGGCCAGGAAGTGGCGATGGATCGCACCAATGCGCGCGGCTATGCCTGGGTAACCGACACGCCGGGCTGGAACACCACCCAATGGGAATGGTTGCACATCCGCGGTGCTTCGCTGGGCGGGCAGACCGACGCGACCAATCTCGTGCTCGGCACGCGTGACGCCAATACCCACATGATACCCTTCGAATCGAACCTGAAAGCGCTGGCAGTGCATGCCCGCGACAATGATTATTTCTACGGCCTCGACGCCACTTGGGACGTAGCAGACATGGTCCATAGCCATGCCTATCGCGAGATTTCGATCAGTTGGACGCTAACAACGTCTGATCTTGCCCCAATTGATCTTGAAAACGTCACAGGTTCGGCAGAGTTCAAGCCGCTGGCCACGGGAAGTGTGTTGTCGAAAAACGAGATAGGCTTCCTGGAAGATGCGCTGCGCGATGCCCGGCCAGACTATCCGCCAGAATCGGATGAAGAGAGCGAAGACGATTCGGAGGACGTTGACATGAAGATCGATAAATAGCAC
>NCGD01000030.1 GCA_002281535.1 Sphingomonas sp. 28-63-12 | reverse complement strand
GTATCATAATCATGATCGTCGATGTTCGGATGCATCTTGATCTCCTTGATCTCCTGCGTCTTCTGGCTCTTGCGGGCGAGGTTGGCCTTTTTCTGGGCCTCATATTTGAACTTGCCGACATCGAGGAACTTGGCCACCGGCGGATCGGCATTGGGCGATACTTCGACCAGGTCGAGGCCGACGGCCTGCGCCTGCTCCATCGCTTCGCGGGTGTACATCACCCCCAGATTTTCACCGTCCTGATCGATCACGCGCACCTTGGGCGAGACGATGAATTCGTTAAAGCGCGGACCATTGATCGGCGGTGGCGCGAGTGGGCGCCGGGTCATGGGAGGACGTATGGGTAAAGCTCCTGTGGTTGTAATAGGCCTATATAGTCGTTCGTCGCTTGATTTGGAAGTTCAGTCGAGCGTGTCCAGGCGAATTGTCACGCCGGGCAGCAGCAGCGCGGCTACCTCGTCATGCGCTTCATATTCCTCGACATCGGTATAGGTGCCATCGACGGGCGCGCGATGGACGCGGATCGTCTTGCGAACGGCGTCAACGACCCAATAATCGCGGATGCCGTGCTGGGCATAAAGCGGCGCCTTGACGCGGAGATCATAGCCGAGCGACGAGTCGGCCACTTCGATTGCGAGCAGAAGATCGGGGCCGCGCATGTCGCGGATCATCGACGCTTTCGGCAACACGACCAGATCGGGCTCCAGCAGCAAATCAACGGCCAGCGTGATCGACGGCGAAGGATAGAGCCACACTTGATCGGGCAGCGCCAAGACGATCGCGCGGGTCAGCTTGGCTTCCATCATTGCATGCCAATTCGCTTTCGCAGCCGCCATTGGCACGATCTCCCCGTCGATCAATTCCATCGGTTCGTTTTCGGCGAACACACCGGCCTCGGTCAGCGCATAGACCTCGTCAACCGTCAGGCGCGCCGGGATCAACCCCTTCCGGATATTCTGAAAGACCGTCATGCAATCTCGTCTAGCATAAATCCGGCGGTGTCGCATCCTTCACCAGCATCGCCACCAGATCATCGAGCGACATAATGTGCTGGCGGTCGCTGCCCAATTGGCGGAGCGCCACGGTGCCCTCTTCCGCCTCGCGCTTGCCGACGACGAGCAGGTTGGGCACCTTGGCCAGCGAATGCTCGCGCACCTTGTAGTTGATCTTTTCGTTGCGCAGATCGGTTTCGACGCGGATGCCCGCCGCCGCCAGCCTGGCCGCGACCTGATGCGCGTAATCATCAGCGTCGGAGACGATCGTCGCCACCACCGCCTGCACCGGCGCCAGCCAGAGCGGGAAGCGGCCGGCATAATGCTCGATCATGATGCCGATAAAGCGCTCGAACGTGCCCAGGATCGCGCGGTGGAGCATGATCGGGCGGTGGCGCTCGCCATCGGCGCCGACATAGCTCGCATCGAGCCGCTCGGGCAGCACCGTATCGGTCTGCATCGTACCGACCTGCCAGGTCCGCCCGATTGCGTCGGTCAGGTGGAATTCCAGCTTGGGGGCGTAGAAGGCGCCTTCGCCGGGTAGCTCTTCCCAGCCATAGTCCGCCGTGTCGCGGCCGCTGGCCTTGACCGCATCGCGCAGCGACTGTTCGGACCAGTCCCACATTTCCTCGCTGCCGAAGCGCTTGTCGGGGCGCAACGCGAGCTTGATGGCGTATGTGTCGAAGCCGAGATCGCGGTAGACCGAATCGAGCAGGTCGCAGAACGCCTTCACTTCGTCGATCAGCTGATCCTCACGCACGAAAATATGCGCGTCGTCCTGCGTGAACTGGCGGACGCGCATGATGCCGTGCAGCGCGCCGTGCGGCTCGTTGCGATGGCAGCAGCCGAACTCGGCCATGCGGATGGGCAGGTCGCGATAGGATTTGATGCCCTGCTTGAAGACCAGGATATGCGCCGGGCAGTTCATCGGCTTCAGGGCCATCATGTCGCCCTTGCCGTGCAGCACCGGGCCGTCGCCTTCGGCATTGGGCACCTCATCGGGCACCGCGAACATATTCTCGCTATATTTGCCCCAGTGCCCGGAGCGTTCCCATTGGCGCACATCCATTAGCTGCGGCGTCTTGATCTCGGCATAGCCCGCCGCATCGAGCCGGCGGCGCATATAGGCCTCGAGCTGGCGCCACAGGATGAAACCCTTGGGGTGCCAGAACACCGAGCCTTGCGCTTCGCTTTGCAGATGGAACAGGTCCATCTCCTGTCCAATCCGGCGGTGATCGCGCTTGGCGGCTTCCTCCAGCCGCGTCATATGCTCGGCCAGCTGCTTCTTGTTGAGCCAGCCGGTGCCATAGATGCGTGAGAGCTGCGGGTTGTTCTGGTCGCCGCGCCAATAGGCACCCGACACCCGTGTCAACTTGAAGGCATCGGGATCGAGCTTGCCCGTCGAGGCCAGATGCGGCCCCCGGCACATGTCGAGCCAGTCATCGCCCGACCAATAGACCGTCAGCGGCTCGTCGCCCGGCAGCTCGGCGGCCCATTCGGCCTTGAAACTCTCGCCCTGCTGTTTCCAGCGGCTGATCAGCGTCGCGCGGTCCCACACCTCGCGGCGTAGCGGCTTGTCAGCGCGGATGATGCCGCGCATCGCTTCCTCGATCGCGGGCAGATCGTCATCGGTGAACGGGCCATGCTCGGCCGTTGGCGCGAAATCATAATAGAAGCCGTCATCCGTTGAGGGACCGAAGGTGATCTGCGTGCCCGGAAACAGCTGCTGCACCGCTTCGGCGAGCACATGTGCAAAGTCATGCCGCGCCATTTCGAGCGCATCGGCCTCATCGCGATTGGTAACGAGCGCGAGCTTGGCGTCGCCCTCGAACGGCCGCCCGATATCACGCAGTTCGCCGTCGACGCGCGCGGCGATGGCCGCCTTGGCAAGGCCGGGGCCGATGGCGGCAGCAACGTCCGCAGGCGTGCTGCCGGGGGCTACTTCCCGAACCGAACCATCGGGCAGCGTAATCGCGTAAAAGTCGTTCATGATCGTTCCTGTCGCATGGGCGCGCTTATGCACAAAGCGGCGACCGGGGAAAGGGCGGAACGAAGGAGCGGACGCCAGCCTCCCCCGTTCCCGGGTGGAGCCTGAAGCGTGGTCGTCAGCCGGTGACGCGCAACCCCAAGCCCACCGGGAAGCCCCGGGTGGTGGTAGTCATGGTCAAGGCGACGTGCTTTTTCATTGCCCCCAACTTAAGCCGGGCCGGTTAACAAGACAAGTCACCGAAAATGGCGTGGCGACATCCGACCGGCCATTGTGTTGCGCGGGCCAGCGGTCATAACCCGTTGCCACATTATCACGACGGGAGTCGCCGCATGCTCAACCTCACCCGCCCCGACGGATCGGAACCGCAGGATTTCCACCTGACGCGGCGCACCGCCGTCAGCATGTTCTTTGCCGGCTATGCGCTGGCGGCGGTGGCGGCCGATGCAAAGCCGATCACCACGCCCGATGACGGCCTGATCATCGAGGAATCGCTGATCCCCAACGGCGCGACCACGCCCCTGCCCGCCTTTGTCGCGCGGCCCAAAGGGAACGGCAAGCATGCGACGATCATCGTCTGCAACGAGATTTTCGGCATTCATGCGTACATCAAGGACATCTGCAAGCGGCTCGCCAAGCTCGGCTATGTCGCGGTCGCGCCCGATTTTTTCTACCGCGCCGGGGTGAATTTGGCTGCGCTGACCGATTTCAAGGAAATCATCCCCATCGTGCAAAAGGCGACGCCCGATCAGGTCGATGGCGATGTGAAGGCGACGACCGACTGGCTGAAGACGCAAAGCTTCAGCAACACCAGAAAGATCGGCATCACCGGTTTCTGCTGGGGCGGCGCGGTTGTCTGGCGCTCGGCAATGGTCAATCCCGATATCAGGGCGGGCGTCGCCTGGTACGGCCAGCTCAAGCCGCTGATCGCGCGGGCGGGCGAGCTGAAGGCGCCGGTACTCGGGCTCTATGGCGCGCTCGACACCGGCATTCCGCAAACCGACGTGACGGCGATGCTCGACGCGCTGAAGGCGGCGGGCAAAAAGGGCAGCGACATTCATGTCTACGCCGATGCGCAACACGGCTTCCATGCCGATTATCGACCGAGTTACAACGAAGCCGATGCCAAGGATGGCTGGGCCCGATTGCTGGCGCATTTCAAGGCCAATGGGATCGTGTGAGGGGGTAAAAGCCGTCACCGTCAGCGCGCGGTACGGGCGGCTGGTTGTCGGGCTGTACCCGGCCCAAATTGGGTGGGGCGCCGCCGGGGGCATGGTCGGTAGTCGTTGCCATTAGCCCATAAGCAGCGCAATTTGCCGCTATGTGATATGATCCGGTTCAGGATCGAGCCAACCGGGGAGAGTATCTGATCATGGCGACAGCTTTCAAGCAGACCGAGGATGAGGCCATCGAAGCCGCCCGCTCGATCGCCTATTCGATGCCGATCGAAGACATCGACATGACCGATGCCTCCCGTTTCGTCGACAACACCCATTGGGCGTTCTTCGAACGACTGCGCAAGGAAGCGCCGGTCCATTACTGTGCCAATGGCCGGTTCGGGCCATTCTGGTCGGTCACGCGGTACAAGGACATCATGGCGGTCGACACCAACCATGCAGTGTTCTCGTCCGAAGCGCATCTCGGTGGAATCACGGCGAAGGATCAGGAGGATGATTTCATCCTGCCGATGTTCATCGCCATGGATCAACCGAAGCATGATGTGCAGCGCAAGGCGGTGTCCCCGATCGTCGCGCCCGGCAATCTGGCCGTGCTGGAGGTGCTGATCCGCGAACGCGCGCAGAAGATTTTCGACAATCTGCCGATCAACGAACCGTTTGACTGGGTGGACCGTGTCTCGATCGAACTGACCACGCAGATGCTGGCAACGTTGTTCGATTTCCCCTGGGAGGAACGGCGCAAGCTCACTTATTGGTCCGACGTAACGACCACCGACACGACCTCGCCGGGCGCGACGATGACGCGCGACGAGCAGCGCGCGATCCTGATCGAATGCCTCACCTATTTCACCGGCCTGTGGAACGCGCGCGTCAATGCGCCGCCGGCCGGGGACCTTATTTCGATGATGGCGCACAACCCGTCGATGCGCGACATGCAGCCGATGGAATATCTCGGCAATCTGTTGCTGCTGATCGTCGGCGGCAACGACACGACGCGCAACTCGATCACGGGCGGCCTGCTGTTCCTCAACGAAAATCCCGGCGAATATCAAAAGCTGCGGGACAACCCGGCGCTGATCGAATCGATGGTGCCGGAGATCGTCCGCTATCAGACCCCGCTCGCGCATATGCGCCGCACCGCATTGCAGGACACGATCCTGGGCGGGCAGCATATCAAAAAGGGCGACCGCGTGGTAATGTGGTATGTCTCGGGCAATCGCGACGAGACCGAGATCGAGAATGCCGACGCCTTCATCATCGATCGCGCCCGTCCGCGCCAGCATCTGTCCTTCGGCTTCGGCATCCACCGGTGCGTCGGCAATCGTCTGGCCGAAATGCAGCTGCGGATCGTCTGGGAAGAAATCATGAAGCGCTGGCCGCTGATCGAAGTGATCGAGCCGCCGGTCCGCGTGCCTTCGGCCTTTGTCAAAGGCTATGAGCGGATGATGGTGCGGATTCCGGGCTGACCGGACCAAGCTTCACCCACCTGCC
Source organism: Sphingomonas sp. 28-63-12 (assembly GCA_002281535.1). Classification (GTDB taxonomy): domain Bacteria; phylum Pseudomonadota; class Alphaproteobacteria; order Sphingomonadales; family Sphingomonadaceae; genus Sphingomonas. The sequence continues at coordinate 44,945 of NCGD01000030.1, read as the reverse complement.
ACATCACAGAATATCCGGGGAAATTCATGCCGCGCGTTACTTTCGTCGAACCCAATGGCACCGAACATCACGTTGATATCGCGAACGGCTATTCCGTGATGGAGGGCGCGCTCAACAACAATATCCGCGGAATCGATGGCGATTGCGGCGGTAATTGCGCGTGCGGCACCTGCCATGTTTATGTCGCTGCAGCATGGCGCGAGCAGACCGGCACGCAGAGCGAGATGGAGCACGACATGCTCGAATTCGCCGAGGGCGTGCGCGAGGATAGCCGGCTGTGCTGCCAAATCGAAATGTCCGACGCGCTCGACGGCCTGGTCGTGCATATCGCAGAGGCGCAGCATTGATGACGACGGTGGCACGACGCCTCTAGGGTCGTGTTCCTGTTGATGGAAACATTCGTCCGCAAACGCGGCAGCCCAGGGTCTCAAGCGCCGTGCCCGGGCGGCCCTGTGCCCCAGCTGTCGCTGGGTACAGCCGCTGGTTCAACCTAACTGGAATCGCCCCAGCAGCGGACAGTGCGGCTAGCAACACGTCCGCACCCGGCACCGCTTAAGGGCCTGTTCAGGTGCAATAAAATCATTTACGCTCGTCACGAGGAGAGTTGTTCTGTTGATTGGAACCAACGTCACCATCGCAGCAACGGCGCTGGTCATCCAGGCGCCAGCCGCGCCGGAACGATCGACGCTGCTCCAGCTCAGCCTCGCGGCTCCGACGGCTGACGCTGCCGAGTACCAAAAGGCGATGGCGGAGGAGACCGCGAAGATCACTTCTTGCGCAGAGGGTCTCAAACTCATCGACCGGCTCAAAGCGCGAGGACTGCACGGGTCGTTCAGCGTCACCGTAAAGTCCAACGTAGCGCTTGCCGCGCTTCCAGCGCCTTTACGCGACGCACTGACGATGCGGCCAATCGGCCGAGCAACTCCCGTCTTCGGGGGCGGTCAGGTCTTTCGCGTGCTCATTCGGTGCGAACCGACATTTATCGTTCCGCTGCCAGCGCCGCTACCGCAGCAGCGACCGGCACCGATCTGACATGGTGGTGTCGGCGACCGAGCCTGCGTAACGCCCGCTTTCCACCAATTCTAGCCAAGCTCGCCCTCACTTCCCCGGCTTGCCACCCGGCTTCCAGCTCGGCACATAATCGCTATTCGCCAGCCACCGCGCGGGCTCGACCAGCGACTGGATCGCGCGAGTCATGAAATCGATGTCGAGATTGTCGACCGTATCCGTCGGCGAGTGATAGGTCGGCACCACCGCCCAGCCAGACACCGTGTGCGCGACCACCCCCTGCAGCGCGAGCGAGTAGTTGTCCGATCGCTGGAAAAAATTCTGCTCGGGGTACGGGTCCGCCGTCACCAGCGCCCCGTGCGCCTTCATTGCCGCACCAAAGGTCGATCGGTCATAACCAGTCATCATCATCACCCCCCTGGGCAATTTGGGATCCTGCGCGCCGATCATCTCGATTTCGAGATTGGCGATGATGCTCGTCAGCGGCACCGGCGGATGGGCGCCGAAATAGGTGGAGCCGAAGCCGCCAATCTCCTCGCTGCCATAGGCCACGAACAGGATGCCGCGCTTCATCGGCTTGCCCGCCGCCAGCACGCGCGCCAGCTCAAGCACCGCCGTGGTGCCTGATGCATCGTCGTTCGCGCCGTGCATCACCACGCCGTCGCCGCGCACGCCCAGATGATCGAGATGCGCCGAGAACAGGATGACGCCGGCCTTGGGGTCAGTGCCGGGCAGATAGCCGATCGCGTTGGTGGTGGGCGCGGTGGTCGTCATGATCTGCGGGAAGCGCAATGCAACCTCGCTGCCCGGCATCGCCGCCAGTACCCTGATCGACGCTTCTGGCAGGGCTGCCAGCGCAGCACCGGCAGCGCCAGCAATCGATCCGCCAACCTCGCCAGCGGCTTCCGGGCGGACCGGAAATAAAGGCTCGCCCCCGGTTTGCGCGATGCGGGCGCGGCTCGCGTCATTCTCGGTAAAAAGGATGAGCCTGGCCTTTTTCGCTTGCCGCGCACGGAGCAGTGCAAAGGGCGAGATTTTGGTGGAGGTCGCGACGATCACCTCGCCTTCGGGCAGGTCCTTGGCATCATCGCCAGCGAAGACCGTCACCTTGCCAACCACAGTGCCGCTGGCGATCAGCACCGACGCGCCGGGCAGCGGCTTGCCGTCAACGGTCAGCCTGGCCGGGCCGATTGCGCGCTGGCGGACAAGGTTGGTCGACTGGAGATAGCCCTCCATGCCGGGCGCAGGTTTCAACCCGTAAGCCAGGAACTGCGCGGCGACATAGTCGGCGGCAATCGCCTCATCGCGCGTGCCGCTGCCGCGCCCCTGCAGCGCATCGCCCGCCAGGAATCGCTCATGCGCCAGCACCCATTCGCGCTTGACCTGCGCCCCCGCCGCCGATCGGGCCTCGGCCAGCGGGGCGGCAAGCATCGCCGTCATGCCGAACAACAGGACAAGCGCAGCACGCGGGCGGGACGGGAGCATCGGAAAGGACCTTTCGGGGTTCAGGCGATCATGCCGAACGGCACGATCTTGTTGTCGGCATCATGGCCGATATCAGCGGGCGCGAGCAACGGCACACCGAGATCGCGGCACCAGCGCGTCATCATCGTTTCCAATGGCTCGGTCCAGGGCGGATCATTGGGCTGGACATCGCTGATCCGCCCCAGCCTGATTCCGGCAATCCCCTTCAACTGGGTCGCGTTGGCGATCTGGAACAGCATCCGGTCAATCCGGTACAGCGGTTCGGAAACATCCTCGATCAGCAGGACATGATCGGTCAGGTCGGGCATCCACTGCGTGCCGGCCAGCGCAGACAGGATCGCGATGTTGAACGCCGCACTGGGCCGGCCCGCCAGCCCGCCCTCCAGCCCGGCCGGGTCCGTGCGCGCCAGCCAGCCCAGTGCCCGCGCCACCGTCGCGCTGCCAGTGCTGCGCGCCATGTCCATCACCAGCGGTCCATGCACTGGCCGGCCGACCCGCCGGGCATAGAGCGCGCCGAGCAGAAACCCGGTGTCGGAATAGCCCATATATGTCTTGCGCGCCGCCACCGGCCCCAGCGCGGGCATGACGGCGTCGAGAATCCGGTTCGATCCATAGCCGCCGCGCGCAAACCACACCGCGTCGATCGTCGGATCATTGGCGATCTCCAGAAAGGCCGCCGCGCGCGCCGCATCGGGGCCGGCGAAATGGCCATCGACCAGATAGCATTGCGGGTGGATCACCAGCTCGACGCCCGGAAAAGCGAGCGCCGCCAGCGCCTGCACCTCGGCAGCAACCGCCCGGTCCAGCGTCTTGGCCGGCGCTACAATCCCGATCCGCATCCTGCTCTTCCGCCCCGGCTTGCCCCGCGTGTGAAATATCGCGATAGCGCGGGCGCATGAGCGCAGGCAAATCCTACTTTTTCGTTGGCATCGGCGGCAGCGGCATGATGCCGCTCGCGATGATCCTGGCCGGGCAGGGCGCGACCGTCGCCGGTTCGGACCGCAGTCTTGATCAGGACCGGCTGCCGGCCAAGTTCGAACAGCTCCGCGCAATGGGCATTACCCTGTTTGCGCAGGACGGCAGCGGGATCACCAGCGCCGACCAGATCGTCATCGCCTCTGCCGCAATTGAGGCCACCGTCCCCGACATGATCGCTGCTGAGCGGGTGGGCGCCACCCGGATGAGCCGCGCCCAATTGCTCAGCAATTTGTTCAACACCGCGCCGCAGGCCATCGGCGTTGCCGGCACCAGCGGCAAATCGACCGTCACCGGCATGATCGGCTGGATGCTGCACGCGCTTGGCCGTGACCCGACGGTGATGAACGGCGCGGTGATGAAGAATTTCGCGCACGCAGACGCGCCCTTTGCCAGTTCGCTGGTGGGCGCGGGCGATATCTTCGTCAGCGAAGTCGATGAGAGCGATGGCTCGATTGCGCTCTACCAGCCGGCAATTGCAGTGCTCAACAATGTCAGCCTTGATCACAAGTCGCTCGACGAGCTGCGCGCGCTGTTTGCCGATTTCATCGGCCGCGCCGGCCATGCCATCGTCAATATCGACAATGATGATGCAGCGGCGCTCGCCGCCGCGCTGCCACCTGAACGCGTCACCACCTTCTCGATCGAGCGCGCGGCCGATCTCCAGGCGATTTTCATCGAAGAAAAGCCGTTCGGCGTCGATTTCATGGTCACCGAAGCCGATCTGATTGTTGAGGTGTCCCTGCAGGTGCCCGGCCGGCACAATGTCGCCAATGCGCTGGCCGCGATCGGCGCGGTGCGCGCAGCCGGGGTGTCGCTGCACGAGGCTGCCGCCACGCTGGCCGGCTTTACCGGGCTCAGGCGCCGCTTCGATCTTGTCGGGCAGGTGAACGACATCGCGGTGATCGACGATTTCGGGCATAATCCCGATAAGATTGCCGCTACGCTGACCACCCTCCACGCCTTTCCCGGCCGGCTGCTGATCCTGTTCCAGCCGCATGGCTATGGGCCGCTGAAGGTCTTGCGGCGCGAACTCGTCGCCAGCCTGGTCGCGCAGATGGCGCCCGACGATCTGCTGGTGCTGCCCGATCCGGTCTATCAGGGCGGCACCGTGACGCGTGAGGTGACCAGCGCCGACATCATCGCCGACATCGCCGCCGCCGGCCGCCATGCCCGCCACATTGCCGTGCGTGATGATGCGGCGGCCTGGCTGGTCGATCAGGCCAGGCCGGGCGACCGCATCATCGTGATGGGCGCGCGTGACGATACGCTCAGCCAGCTCGCCGCCGATCTGCTGCTTATGCTGGCATCACGCGGCTGATGTGATAGGACGGCGCTGCAGCCAATGAGGGAAGGGCCCGCCATGTTTCGCCGTTTGTTTCTCGATCACCCGGAGTCGGTCGGCGAGAGCTATGTCGAGCATTTCCGCGTGGCGAGCGGCTTTGGCACCGCGATGATCATCGGCGGCGCGGGCGCGGTGCTCCACGCTTTCCTGCCCTTTGTGTGCAAGACGCGCGGCAGCGACACGATCAACGCCCTCCACGCCCGCCTGGTCGCCAAGCGCGAGGCAAAGCGGGCAGCGCAGACCCAGATGAAGACGGTGGAATATATCATCTGACGAGCGCGCCTGATCGGCCGGCCCAGGTTTTCGGGCTTTTTTTTACATCGATATCGCGCCCGAACACGCCGGTCATTCGACCGGTGACCGGCTGTTTTGGCTGGCGCTGCAGCCACATTGGAAAGCTCCCTATTCATAATGACAAGCCTCATTGACAAATTCCGACTCGATATGTAAAGCTTCCTTCACTGATTCGAAAGGAAGCTTGTCATGCCTAAATCGCCCGCCATCCGGCGCTACACGCGCGCGATCATTGGATTGAGCCTGTTATATGCTGGCACGCTGATCGGCGCGGAGCTCGTGTTCAAGGCGCATGAGCCGAGTGGCCCTGTTGCCTATGCGATCGCCATCCTGCCCGCCTTGCCCATCATCGGGATGTTCGCCGCCATCGGCCGTTATTTGAATGAGGAGCAGGACGAATATGTCCGCATGCTCGCCGTCCGGCAGACACTGATCGCCAGCGCTTTCGCGCTCAGCATCGCCACCGCTTGGGGCTTTCTGGAAAGCTTTGAGGTCGTTGGCCATGTCGACAGCTATTTTATCGCCGTGCTGTGGTTTGGCGGGTTGGGCGTGGGCAGCGTCGTCAACCATTTCACGGTGCGGGCGTCATGAACAACCGCCTGCGCGTGCTCCGCGCCGAGCGCAAATGGAGCCAGGGCGATCTCGCCGACAAGCTGGAGGTATCGCGCCAGAGCGTCAACGCCATCGAGACGGGTCGCTACGACCCCTCGCTCCCCCTCGCCTTCCGTATCGCCGAACTGTTCGAGCTTGCGATCGAAGACATTTTCGTCAGTCCATCAAAGGAGTCCTGAACTATGAACCATCTGCTTCTCCGCCTGTCGGTCGCTGTGCTCGCCCCAATCGCGATCCTCCATCCGCAGGGCGCGCATTGCCAGACCACGCCTGCTGCCGCCGCCCCGGCGCTCGACCCGGTCGTCACCCAGTTGCCGCACATCTCGATCGCCACGATCGGCAAGGGGCCGGCGGTGATCCTGATCCCCGGCCTCGCTTCACCCCGCGCCGTGTGGGACGGCGTGGTGGGCGATCTCGCCAGGACGCACCGCGTGTATCTGGTGCAGGTCAACGGTTTTGCCGGCGGCGACATTCGCGAGAATGACAAGGCTGGCCTGCTCGACGGGATCGCTGCCGATCTCAACGGCTATATCGTCGCCAACAAGATCAAGGACCCCGCGATTGTCGGGCATTCGATCGGCGGGTTGCTCGCGATGATGATGGGCGCGCGTTATCCGCAATCGACCGGCAGCGTGATGGTGGTCGACGCCCTGCCCTTTTTCAGCCTGTTGTTCGGGCCGACGGCGACCGTCGAAGGGGCCCGCCCCTTTGCCGAACAGGCCAAGGCCCGCACCTTGGCGACACCGCCAGCGACCGCGCCCGTCACCAGCGACCCCGGCGGCATCTGGTCGATCACGCCCGAGGGCCGGATCAAGGTCGCCAACTGGGGCGCCAAGGCCGATCCGCGCGTCTCCGCCGAGGCGATTTATGAAGCGATGACGACCGATATTCGCCCCGAACTCGCCAAGATCACCGCCAAGCCCTTCACCGTGCTCTATGCAACCGGCGCGGGCCCGCAGGCCAAGGCGCTGTGGGAGTTGGGTTATGCTGGATCGCCCGCCAAATTGGTGCCGATCGCCGATAGCTGGCATTTCATCATGCTCGATCAGCCAGCGGCCTTCACGCAGGCGCTCAACGCCTTTCTTGGTCCACAATGACGCGGCCGCTCGGCTGACCACCACCGAATCGATTGACCCCGGCGTCGCGCTAGGCTCCACCTAGCCGATGACCGGGGGAATAGCCGATGACGACCCAGCAAGACGATAGCGCGTTCGAATTCACCAGCGATTGGAAAAGCTTCGCGCCGATCGCCTTTACCAATTTGCTGCTCTGCATCGTCACGCTGGGGCTCTATACGTTCTGGGCGCGCACCCGCGAACGGCGTTATCTGTGGAGCAACACCCGCTTCATCGATGACCGGCTCGAATGGACCGGCACCGGCCTTGAACTGATGATCGGCTATGGGCTGGCGATCCTGCTGTTCGGGGGGCCCGTCGCCGTGCTGCAATTCGGGCTGCAGGCGCTGTTGCTGCGCGGCCATGGCGGGGCGGCGGCGCTGATCGGCATCTTCCTGTATTTCGCGCTGCTCTACATGGTCGGCGTCGCGATCTTCCGGGCGCTGCGCTACCGGCTCAGCCGCACCTATTGGCACGGCATTCGCGGCGGCAGCGATAGCCAGGGCCTGGCATATGGCTTCAGCTATATCTGGCGGACCTTGCTCGGCTCGTTCGCACTTGGCCTGCTGATCCCCTGGGCGATGGTGTCGCTGTGGAACAAGCGCTGGAACGAAATGAGCTTCGGCCCGATGCGATTCGATTCCGATGCCCGTGCCGGGCCGGTTTTTGCGCGCTTTCTGCTGTTTTACCTGACACCGATCTTCATGACGATCCTGGTCGTCATGCTCGCCATTGGCGGCATGATCCCCGCTTTGGGTCAGCTCCAGCCGACCCCGCAGCAAATGCAGCAGGGGGTGATCGTCTTTGCCGTGCTTGCCTATCTGCTGTTCTTCGTGGTGTTCGGGCTAATCGCGCTGGCTTTCTATGCCGCCTATTTCCGCGAGGTGATCAGCAAGCTGACGCTCGGCGACCTGTCCTTTGAATTCACCGCGACCAGCTGGGACTGGTTCAAGCTGGTGTTCGGCAGCCTGTTGCTGGTGGTGTTCACAGCGGGCATCGGCCAGATCTTCGTCGGCTATCGCAGCTGGACCTTCTTCATCCGCCACATGCGCGCTTATGGCGAGGTGCGGATCGATACACTGACCCAGTCGACCACCCGCGAACCCGGCCAGGGCGAGGGGCTGCTCGACGCCTTTGATGTCGGCGCCTTCTGAAATGAATGCGCCGGTCCGGGTGTGGCATTATGACGGGCAGACGGCGGTGCGCCGCGAGCCGCAGCTGATTGCGGAAGGGGCGATGTTCCGGCTGGTCGAGGGTGACTGGGCGGGCGCACCCGCCGCCTTTGCCGATCTGATTGCGCGCGATCCGATTGGCGGCTTGCCCAGCTATGGCCTGAAGCACGTGCCCGGCTGGAAGATCGGCTTTCTCGCGCCGCCGCCGCCATCGCTGCTCGATCGGTTGCCGGCGCCACGCCCATATGGCGGGCTGATCGACCGGTTTGGGCTATGGCCGGCCGCCCTCGTCTGCGCCCTGCTCGCAGCGATCGTCGTTTTGCTGGTGATACGAACACCGGCTTTGCTCGCCCGGCTGGTGCCGCCGGCGATCGAGCGCCAACTGGGCGATGCGATGGTCGGCGATTTCGGCGACCGCGCCTGTACCGGTGCCGACGGCCTTGCCGCGCTTGGCGTGCTCAAGGATCGGCTCGGCGTCGACGATCCCGAGACCGAGATCGCCGTCGTCAATATTCCGATAACCAACGCCGTTACCCTGCCGGGCGGGCGGATCATCCTGTTCAACGGCCTGCTGCAAAATGCCCGATCGCCCGATGAGATTGCCGGCGTGATCGGCCATGAGCTCGGCCATGTCGCCCACCGCGACGTGCTCGAATCCCTGCTGCGGCAATTGGGTTTGAGCGTGTTGCTCGGCGGGCTCGATGGCAATATCGGCGGCTATACCAATATGCTGTTGTCGACCGCTTATTCGCGCGATGCCGAAACACGCGCAGATCGTTTTGCGATCGATATGCTCAATCAGCGCGACATCTCGCCGACCCCCACTGCTGCCTTTTTCCGACGGCTCGAGGCCAGTGAGCCCGGCATGAAGGGCAGCGCCGCCACGGTGCTGGCCTATGTCTCGTCACACCCGATCTCCGCCTTGCGCGCGCAGCAATTCGCGCTAGCCGCGAGGGACCATACCCACGATCGCCCGGCGCTCGATCGCGATCAATGGGCGGCGCTACGATCGATCTGTAAGGACAATAAGCTGACCCCGCGGACCATTCTTCGCTTCTGAGCCAGCCATCGGGAAGCCAGGCTGCGCTTCCCAAACGAGCCTGATTTCCCTAGACGCAGCAGCCATGACTGATCCTGAATCCGCTGTTCCCGCCCCCCCGCCTGCCCCTCCCCCGCCAGCCCCTCCCCCACCTGCCGCCCCCCTTGCCCGGCCAGCCCTTGCCTATCACCTGACCGAAGGCCGCGGCCCCACCATCATATTTCTGCCGGGTTATGCCTCCGACATGAACGGGACCAAGGCGCTCGCGCTCGAAGCCTGGGCGCGCGAAAAGGGCCGCGCCTTTCTGCGCTTTGATTATGGCGGCTGCGGGCAGAGCATGGGCGCGTTCGAGGAGCAGACGCTGGCCGGCTGGCGCGATGACGTCGTGGCGATGATCGACATGATCGGGGCCGGGCCGGTGGTGCTGGTCGGCTCGTCCATGGGCGGCTGGCTGATGCTGCTCGCCGCGCTTGCCCGGCCTGATCGCATTGCCGCGCTGATCGGCATCGCCGCCGCGCCCGATTTCACCGATTGGGGCTTTTCGGTCGATGAAAAGCTCGCGTTGCTCAGCACTGGCCGTGCCGAACGGCCCTCGCCCTATGCGCCAGAGCCCACAATCTACACCCGCGCCTTCTGGAGTTCGGGCGAAGCGAACCGGATTATGCATGGCGTGATCGCGATCGATCGGCCGGTTCGGCTGCTCCACGGCATGCGCGACAGCGATGTGCCGGTGATGCGCTCGATCCGGCTCGCCGAGCTGATCCGTTCAGCCGATGTGCAGCTGGTCATCATCAAGGATGGGGACCACCGCCTGTCGCGCGATAGCGATATTGCGCTGCTGATCCGCGCGGTGGAGGAAGTGATCGACCTGTCATGATGTTCCTGCTGCTGCTCGCCCAGAGCATTATCGCACCGCCGGCGCCGAATGTGCCCCCGACACCCGCGCTGCCCTCGGCCGCAATCGAGACCGTTGAGGCGCATTATGATCGCTGTGTCGATCTGGCGACCGCCGACCCGGCGCGGGGGGTGATCGAGGCGACTGCGTGGCACAGCAACGGCGGCGGCTTTATTTCCCGGCAATGCCTGGGGATCGCCCATGCCAATCAGCAGGACTGGTCGGCCGCCGCGCAGCAATTCACCATGGCGGCGCAGGAAGCCGAAGTCGCGCATGATGCGCGCGCCGCGCACTATTGGGCGCAAGCCGGCAATGCCTGGATCGCCGCGGGTGAACCCGCCAAGGCCCGCGCCGCCCTCGATGCGGCGCTCGCTGCCGGTACGCTCGAAGGACTGCAACGCGGCGAGGCCCAATTTGATCGCGGTCGGGCACTGGTAGCCACGGGCGATCTCGAATCCGCTCGCGCCGATGTCGATCGCGCGCTCGAGCTGGCCGGCGGCGATCCGCTGATCTGGCTGGCGTCGGCCGCGCTCGCCCGGCGGATGGACGATCTGCCACGCGCCCGCAAGGACATCGCCCAGGCCTTCCGGCTGTCGTCGGACGATCCGTCGGTCTATCTCGAAATTGGCAATATCGCCGCGTTTGGCGGCGATGAGGCGGGGGCAAAATCGGCCTGGAGCGATGCGATCAGGGTCGCCCCGTCGAGCCCGGCCGCCGCCAGCGCACGCAAGGCGCTGCAACAGTTCGAGACCGATCCACCCAAACCCTGACCCGCTGGCATTTTGCGGCCGGCCTTCCTATCTCGCGAGGATCACAAGAACCCAGATCGCAACGGAGTGCGCCCGTGAAATATCTCCACACCATGATCCGCGTCAGCGACCCGAAGGCGACGGTCGATTTCTTCAAGCTGCTCGGGCTCGAAGAACTCAAGCGCTTCGACAGCGAGCAGGGCCGCTTCACCTTGATCTTCCTCGCTGCCCCCGGCGACGAGGAAGCACAGGTCGAGCTCACGCATAATTGGGACCCCGAGCCATACGGCGAAGGCCGCAATTTCGGCCATCTCGCCTATCGCGTCGATAATATTTACGAGACGTGTCAGCGGCTGATGGACGCCGGCGTGACGATCAACCGGCCGCCGCGTGACGGCCATATGGCGTTCGTGCGCACCCCCGATAATATTTCGATCGAGCTGCTGCAGGACGGTCGCCTCGCGCCGCAGGAGCCTTGGGCGTCGATGGCCAATACCGGTCACTGGTGATGCCCAGGATTGCCGAGCCGCCGGCGGACACGCCATCGCTTGCAACCGGGGCCGTCGCAACGGGGGCAACGGCAATCGGTGCATCAGCCCTGGCAGTAACCGCGCTGGGGGCAGTGGCGATCGGTGCGGTCGCCATCGGTGCGGTGGCGATCAGGCGGCTGGCGATTGGCAGGCTGGCGCTGCGCCGCGCCGACATTGGCGAACTGACGGTCGCTCGCCTTCGGGTATGCGAATTGATCATCGAGAAACGAACGGAAGCCGACACGCATGAGTCTTGATATTGTCCGTATCCCGGTCCTGACCGATAATTACATCTGGCTGGTGCATGATTCCGTCTCGGGCGAGACGACAGTGGTCGATCCCGCCGTTGCCGCCCCGGTGCTTGATGCTGCCGCCACGCGCGGCTGGACGATCAGCGCGATCTGGAACACGCATTGGCATCCCGATCACACGGGCGGCAATGCCGAGATCAAGGCCGCCACCGGTGCAATCGTTACCGGCCCGCGTGCCGAAGCCGCGCGCATCCCGACGCTCGATGTGATGGTTGCAGAGGGCGATACCGTGCGGCTTGGCCAGCATGTCGCGACGGTGATGGAAACCCCGGCGCATACCGCTGGCCATATCACTTATTATCTCGCCGGTGATGGCGTGGCCTTTACCGGCGACACGCTGTTCGCCATGGGCTGTGGCCGCTTGTTCGAGGGCACCGCCGATCAGATGTTTGCCAACATGCAGCGGCTGGCCGCGCTGCCCGACGAGACAATCGTCTATTGCGCGCATGAATATACCCAGTCGAACGGCCGCTATGCGCTGGCGGCCGAGCCCGACAATAGCGCGATCGTCTGGCGGATGGCCGATGTCGACGCCGCCCGCGCCCGGGGCGAGGCGACGGTGCCGACGACGATCGCGCTCGAACGCGCCACCAACCCGTTCATGCGCGCGGGCTCGTCTGCGATTTTGGCGGAACGGCGTGCGGCGAAGGATGTTTTCTCGGGCTGAATCTGCTATACGCTGGTCGATCGGGGGCAACCGACAGGGCCAGTTTGGAGACCGATATGCGTATCATGATGCTCGCCACTCTTCTCCTGCTCACCGGCGGCGCAGCCGACGCCCGCAACGCTGCCAGCAAGCGCGCTGACGAAGCCGATGCGATCAAGGTCGCCAAGGCGCTCGACGGGCTGACCCCGGGCAAGCCGCAAAGCTGCATTTCGCCCTTTCCGCGCGATTATCACACCCAGACGATCGGCGACACGATCCTCTACCGGGTCAGCAAGAACCTGATCTATCGCAACGAAGCACCGGGCTGCCACCGTGCCGAAACCGGTGACGCGCTCGTCTCGGTCAATTATGGCGCCCAATTGTGCCGGGGCCAGATTATCCGGACCGTCGATCTGTTCTCGCGAACGTTGACGGGCAGCTGCGCGCTTGGCGAATTCACGCCCTATACCAAGGCGAAATGATCAGCAGCGTACGCTGCTGATCGCGGGGTCGGGGCGCGCTGTCGCGTCCAGGGAATTGTGCGAACGTGACGGCGAAGGCTCGGGGGCTCGGGGGCCCGGGCGCTGTCTTCCGCAACACCCCGCCCCGGATTTGCCAGAGGCCGGGTATTGGGTCAATCTACGCCGAATAGCGACTACAGCACGAAGCGGCTGAGATCGGTATTGCGGGCGATTTCGGCAAGCTGGCTTTCGACATAGGCCGCATCGATCACCAACGTCTCGCCAACCCTGTCCTCCGCCTCGAAACTCACCGCCTCGAGCAATTTCTCCATCACCGTCTGCAATCGCCGGGCACCGATATTCTCGATCTCGGCGTTCACTTCGGCGGCGATGCGGGCGACGGCGCGGATGCCGTCCTCGGTAAAGTCGATCGTGACGCCTTCGGTCGCGATCAGCGCCTTATACTGGGCGGGGAGCGAGGCCTTGGTGTCGGAGAGGATCGCGACGAAATCGGCCTCGGTGAGCGCCTTCAGCTCGACGCGGATCGGCAGGCGCCCCTGGAGTTCGGGCAACAGGTCGCTCGGCTTGGCGACATGGAAGGCACCGCTCGCGATGAACAGGATATGGTCGGTCTTCATCGGCCCATATTTGGTGGCCACGGTGGTGCCCTCGATCAGCGGCAGCAGATCGCGCTGCACGCCTTCGCGGCTGACCGATCCGCCCCGCACATCGCTGACCGCGATCTTGTCGATCTCGTCCAGGAAGACGATTCCGTTCGCCTCGGCATCGGCGAGTGCGCTGCGGCTCACCTCGTCCTGGTCGAGGCGCTTGTCGGCCTCTTCCTCGACAAGCTTGTCCCAGGCAGCGGGAACACCAAGCTTGCGCCGCTTGAGCTGCTGCCCACCCATCGCTTTGCTCATCATCTCGCTCAGGTTGATCATCCCCATCTGCCCCGGCACCTCAAACGCCGGCTTGGGCGCGTCCTCGATTTCGATCTCAATCTCGGTCGCATCGAGATGGCCATCGCGGAACCGCTGGCGGAACGCCTCGCGCGTCGCCTCGCTCGCGCCCTTGCCCGTCAACGCATCGAGCAGCCGGTTCATCGCCGCCTCCTCGGCCTTGTCCTTTACCGCCACGCGGCGGCGCTCCTTTTCAAGCCGCACCGCCTCCTCGACAAGATCGCGGGCGATCTGTTCGACATCGCGGCCGACATAGCCGACCTCGGTAAACTTGGTCGCCTCTACCTTGATGAAGGGCGCGTCGGCGAGCTTGGCCAGGCGCCGCGAAATCTCGGTCTTGCCGCAGCCTGTGGGCCCGATCATCAGGATGTTCTTGGGCGTCACTTCGTCGCGCAGATCGGCGCCGAGCTGCTGACGCCGCCAGCGATTGCGCATCGCGACCGCAACGGCCTTTTTGGCATCGGTCTGGCCGATGATATGCGCGTCCAGCGCGGCAACGATGGTCTTGGGGGTCAAAGCGTCGTTCATTTTTACTCTCAATCGTCCTCCCGGCGAGAGCCGGGATCCTGCGCTGCAAGGGCGCGCTTCGTTACCGGGAGACCCCGGCTTTCACCGGGGGGAACGGGCTGGATCAGGTCGCGCTGTCCAGCGTTTCGATGGTCAGCCGATCATTGGTGTACACGCAAATATCGGCAGCGACCGCCATGGCCTTGCGCGCCAGCACCTCGGCATCGGCCTCATAATCGGTCAACGCGCGGGCCGCCGCGAGCGCGAAATTGCCGCCCGAGCCGATCGCGGCGATCCCCGCCTCAGGCTCGAGCACATCGCCATTCCCGGTCAGGATCAGGGTCACGTCCTTGTCGGCAACAATCATCATCGCTTCCAGGTTGCGCAGATATTTATCGGTCCGCCAGTCCTTGGCGAGCTCGACCGCCGCGCGCAAAAGTTGCCCATGATGCTGCTCCAGCTTGCGCTCTAGCCGCTCGAACAGGGTGAAGGCATCCGCCGTTGCGCCGGCAAAGCCGCCGATGACGCTGCCGTCCCCGAGCTTGCGTACCTTCTTCGCATTGGGTTTCATCACGGTCTGGCCCATCGAGACCTGACCATCGCCAGCGATGACGACCTTGCCACCGCGCCGCACGGAAAGGATTGTGGTGCCGTGCCACACCATCGATTGTTCGCTCATGATGGGCGATATGGGAGCGCACCGGGCAGTGTGCAATCCACCCCTTATTGGCTGTTGGCTTTCAGGAAGGCCACGCTGTCCGCCAATGTCGTCGCGCTGCCCCGGAACGGCACCGACAGCCCCATCACCAGATCATTATGGCTTTTGCCCGGATATTCCTTGAGTACATAAGGCGCGCCGACCGCCTTCAGCCGCGCCGCCAGGCGGGGCGCGTTGCGCGGCTTGACGACATCGTCGGCGGTCCCTTGCGCCAGGAACAGCGGCGGCGCATCGGCGCTGGCATAGGTTACCGGCTGGGTTTCCGCCGGGCGCGGCCAGGCGCCGAAGGCCGCGCGTGATCTTGGCCCGTCAAACGGGTAGAAATCATAGGGCCCGGCCAACAGCGCCGCCGCCCGGATTACCCGGGGATCGACCCCAATATCGCGCAGATAATGCGGATCGAGCGCCAGAATCGCGGCATTATAGGCGCCCGCCGAATGGCCCGAAAGCGTGATCCGCTTAGGATCGCCGCCATAACGGGCGATGTTGTCGCGCGTCCATTTCACCGCCAGCGCCGAATCCTGCACAAAGGTCGGGAACACGACGCCGGGCACCAGCCGGTAATCGGGGATCACGGCAATAAACCCGTTGGCGGCGAAGGCGCGCCCGGCAAAGCCATATTCCTGGCGCGATCCCTTGATCCAGGCACCGCCATAATAGAAGATCACCACCGGCAGCTTGGTCGCGCCATGCTTGGCCGGCGCCCAGATATCCAGCTGCTGGCGCGGCGCTGTGCCGTAATTAACATCGCGGGCGATCTCCAGCGTCGGCGCGTCAGGTGGCGCCAGCCTGTCGATCAGGTTGAGCATCATCGGCGGCGAGGCGAAAAAATAACCATAGCCGAGCGCGACCACGATCGCCGCCGCCAGCCCGAGCAACACCCTGCCGATTGTCATAACATTCCCCGCCCGTAATGATCGATGCAGCCATAGTGGCGTGCGCCAGCGGCACAAGCTGGACTTTGGCCTGAGCTCGGCCCGGCATGGGTCCCCGCTCGATTGCCACGCCCTGAAATTGCGCATAGGAAATCCGCAAAATTCTGGGGGAGAAGATGATGCGGAAACTGGCACTCGGCGCGTTGCTGCTGGCAAGCGTGAGCAGCGGCGCCGCGATGGCAAAGGCGCCACGTTTCGCCGCCACCATCGTTCGCACCAGCTATGGCATCCCGCACATCAGTGCGGGCAACTGGAGCGGCATCGGCTATGGCGTCGGCTATGCCTATGCGCAGGACAATCTGTGCATGCTGGCGGAGGAGTTCGCGACCGTCGCCGGCGAACGATCGAAATATTTCGGGCCCAAGGACAGCGCGGTGCTGGGCTTTGACAAGATCGACAATCTTGCATCGGACGTGTTCTTTCGCAGTGCGATCGACCTGCCCCGGCTGCGGCGCGGCATCACCACGCAGGGCCCCGAAGCCCAGGCGGTGATTCGCGGCTATGTTGCGGGCTATAACCGGCTGCTGCGCGATCTCGGGCCCGAAGGCGTGCCGATCGCCTGCCGCGGCAAACCCTGGCTCCACGCGATCACTGCCGACGACATGCTGCGGCTGACCGAAAAGCAGGTGCTGCTGGCCAGTTCGCTCGCGCTCGCCGCCGCCGTCGTCAATGCAGCGCCCCCCGGCGCCGATCATGCCACCAGTCAGGCGGTCACCCTGCCCGATCAGGAAAAAATCGGTGTGGGCAGCAACGGCTGGGCGTTTGGCGGTGACCTTACCACCGACGGGCGCGGGCTGCTGGTCGGCAATCCGCATTTCCCCTGGAACGGCCCGGCACGCTTCTGGGAAATGCACCTGACGATCCCCGGCGTCTATGACGTGATGGGCGTCGGCATCGCCGGCACGCCAATCGTCTCGCTGGGCTTCAACAAGGACATCGGCTGGACCCACACCGTCACCGCTGCGCAGCATTTCACCTTGTTCGAGCTCGCCATCGATCCGGCCGACCCGACCAGCTATATCGTTGATGGCAAATCCGAAAAGATGCTCACCAAAACCATCAGCGTACCCATGCCCGACGGCGCCGCGCCGGTGACGCGCACGCTGTATTCGAGCCGTTTCGGGCCGATGGTGGCCGCCCCCGCATTGCTGCTGAGCTGGAGTAAGACCAAGGCGTTTTCGATGCGCGATGCCAATGCCGGCAACCAGCGTGGGCTCGCCGCCTGGATCGCGATCGGCAAGGCGAAGAATGTCGGCGACATCAAGACCGCCCTTGCCACCACGCTCGGCATTCCCTGGGTCAATACAATCGCCGTCGATCGCGGTGGCAATGCGCTCCATGCCGATGTGACGGCCGTGCCCAATGTCTCCACCGAAAAGGCCAAGGCGTGCGCGACGCCTGCTTCTGCCTTGCTCGCCGGGCGGGTGGTGCTGCTCGATGGCAGCAAAGCCGCCTGCGATTGGGACAATACGCCCGGCACCGCCGCGCCGCGCTTGCTGCCTGCGGGCGACCAGGCGGTCTGGGAGCGGCGCGATTATGTCGCCAACAGCAATGACAGCTATTGGCTGAGCAACCCCGCTGCCCCCTATCGCCAATTGTCGCCGATTCTCGGGCCCTGGGGCACAATGCGCACGCTGCGGACACGGTCGGGCCTCACCGAAATCGCGCGACGGCTCGCCGGCACCGATGGCCTGCCCGCCGGCAAGCTCGATCACGCGCATGCCGAGGCAATGGCGCTCGCCAACAAAAGCCTCGCCGCCGAGCTCGTGACCGATCGCCTGGTCGCACTCTGCACAGGCAAGCCCGATCTCGCGGCGGCGTGCGACGCGCTGGCGCATTGGGATCGCCGCTTCGATCTCGACAGTCGCGGGGCCTATCTCTTCCACACCTTCTGGGCGACGGCGCAGTCGATTCAGGGGCTTTGGGCGGTCAAGTACGATCCCGCCGATCCGGTCAACACCCCACGAGACCTGATCACCGAAGGCGCCATCGGCGAAAAGCTGCTTGCCGCGCTGACGGCGGCGGCCGCGCGGCTTGCCGCCGAAAATATTGCGCTCGATGCGCGCTGGGGCGATGTCCAGTTCACCACCCGGGGCTCGCAGCGGATCGCCATCCATGGCGCAGCGGGCGCCCTCGGCGTCCTCAACGTTCAGCAATCTCAGCCCGTCCCCGGCGGCATTACGCCGATGCATGGCTCAAGCTACATGCAAGTGGTCGGCTTTGACGACAAAGGCCCGGCAGTCGACGCGGTGCTCAGCTATTCCCAGTCTACCGATCCCGCCTCGCCGCATTTCGGCGACCAGACGCTGCTCTACTCCGCCAAACGCTGGGTACGGCTGCCATTCACACCTGCACAGATCGCCGCGGACGCACAAGGGCAGGCGGTGAAGATCAGCGAGTGAGCCCAGCCGTAATCGCACGGGCCAAGACCGCGGGGCGCCCGAGAGACTGACCAATCCCTGGCGCCGGGAAGGCCGTCTCGGGCGGCCGGGGCTGGGCAGTCGGATGATCCGGGATTGCCCGGAATCGTCTCGGTCTACTTGAAATGGCGCGGCCAGATCGGCGCCACAAATGCCTGCACCTTGGCCCTGGCGTCGCAGGCCAAAGCTGATTTTGGGTCAGCTAGCGCCATGATGCGTTTTGCCAGTCCATGCCGGCAAGCGAATGGCGATAGATCGCAACTCCAGCAGCCATGATGCAATTCAGAAAGACGACAGTCGTCAATCGCGGGTGCTCTGCCAGCCGCGCGGTCGCAAGCATACCTCGATGCGCGAACGGTCGCTCAAGCTAATCCCAGTTTGCGATATACGTCTTCAATACGCTCGGAAAAGCGTGCGTCGCTGAAATTTTGCGCTTGCGCCAGACCAGCCTTGCTTAGCTTTTCTCCCAGACCCGGCTCATCTTCCAGCCGCCGGATCGCGGCAGCGATCGCGCTGGTCTGGTACGGGTCAACCAGCAGCGCGGCGCTGCCGGCGACCTCAGGCAGCGATGACGTGGTCGACGTAATCGTTGGCGTCCCCAATTGCATGCTTTCCAGGACCGGCAGACCGAAGCCTTCATAAAGCGACGGGAACAGGACAGCCTTCGCGGACCGGATCAGCCGAAACAGGGTCAGCCGGGGTAGATATTGCAACTGCACGATACGCTTGCCCAGATTACGCCCATAAACACGACCGTCTGCGTTGAGCATACGCGTTTCATTGGACATTCCCCAATCGCGCGAACTGACGATGACCAGCGGCAATTTGCTTTCAGATGCCAAGTAACCATCGACGATTCGGCCGATATTTTTCTTCGGGTCGACAGCCCCAAAAAACAGATAAAAGCCTTTTTCTTTCAATCCGAAGGTATGGAGTATAAAGCTGGCATCTGCACTCGGTAGAGCGTTGATAATATCGGACGGTATCGGACTTGATTGGTATGTGTTCGTAATCTTGCTCTTATCGGTGTCAGGAAAAATTTCCCGAATGTCGCGGCGGCTCGCTTCAGATACGGTAATGATGTGGTCGCCCAGAGCCAGACACTTAGCGATCAGTTTGTGATAGAATAACTTGTTGTCCAGCGTTGCCTGCGGCAGCTTGAGCGGCACGAGATCATGAATAGTGTAGATATTTCGCGCGCCCGCCATCCGAATAGGCAGCGGATAGGTCCAGTGCATTACTTTGGGCGGGTTCGGCACGGATATCGTTGTCGTCAGGCCGAAATAGGCGAAACGGGCCCAGGCGACTTCGAACAGCAAGGGCGACGTCCACAACGCCGAAAAATCGGGCAGGCGGAAGCCAAAGCTCCGCTTATCGACTGTGTCGGTCAGCGGCACCTGCATCAGCTGGCTGGTCGAGAATGGCCGCAGGGCCGTCAACCCAACCCGTCGCGCCATGGTCCCCGGTTTAAGGCGATGGCCGTGGCCAAAACGGTCAAAGAACAGGATTTCACGGGTTTCAGGGCGCTTGCCGGCATCCAGACCGAAAACTCCCTCAACCTCATGGCCGGCCTGATGCAGCACCGCCGCCATTGAGGCACCGTAATTGGCGACACCCGTGCCATCCACCATCGACAAATTGAAACCGTCAATCGCGACACGCATGCCGCCTATCTCACAAGGTACAGAACGGGGAGAATCGGATTGAGCAGTTGGCTGATCATCGCCAGGAACTTCTGCGTCAAGTTCGACGACGAGTTCGAGACCAGGATGACGTCCTTGTCCCTCATCAAGAACATTTGCGCGATAAAATAGCTCTCCGGCTTCAGCATATTCAGATGATAAACCACGGCGCGCGGCCGCGCGTCATTCGGCCCCTTCTCTAGCCGGAACACGAAAATCCCGCGAGGATTTGCGCTCTTGTCCGAAGGACCAGCCGCGCGGGCAATTGCTTCGGCAAGGTTCACCGAGCGCTCGTCCAGTGAAATCTGGCTGACCTTCTCGGTTGCGCCGAACACCGTGTAGCTCGGCCGCCGCAACACGACTTCGACGCGATCGTCAGGCATCAGCTCCAGATTGGCGGCGCTTTCGCTCGCAATCTCGTTCAGCGGCGCTTGCGCGACCTGGGCGCCGCGTTTGATCTTGATGTCGACATTGTTGGCATTTTCAGCGGTCCCCCCAGCCAGAGCCACCAGGTCGAGCAGCTTCTCGTGAGCTGCGGTCAAACGATAGCGGCCCGGCTTCACAATCGCGCCGGACACATAGGCGACGTTATGCGCGGTATCGCTGATATTGACGAGAACCTGCGGGCTTTCCGACACGCGCTTCAACCGCCGGCGCAGCTCATCGGCCAATTGTTCAGGATAGCTGCCCGACGCTGCCACCGTGCCGAGATAGGGCAAATCGACCATGCCGCCTTCACGGACAACAGCGACGATCTGCTGAGCACCCGCAGTCGGGGCGCGAATAGAATCGGCAATGGTAGGTTGCCCTGAAAACAACCCAAGGCCTACTTCAAATATGAGGATCGACAAGGTATCGCCGTCGCGGATCAGATCGGCCCGGCCAGGTGTCGCAGTCAACGACAAGGCGCTCATCTGGACCACGCCGAGACTTTCGGTCGGCGGTAAAGCATTGATCACCTGGGGCGTGATATCCACGACTGTGTAGGGAACATCCCCCGCGTTGCGAGCACCTTGGGTAACTGCAAAGGATGTCGGACCGCTTGACGGCAGCGTGGCGCACCCGGCCAATACTGCGCTGCCCAGAAGAACCAGCGCGATCCGCTGATATTTCATCACTGTTCTGATCATTTCAACCCAGGGCAATTGACTTCCTTGGCCCAAAAACTGGTGGGTCTGAAGTGGGGTGACACATAATTGGGTGGCGCATGCCAATTTTCCCGAGCAGAGGCAACATTTTTAACTAGGCGCAATCTGCTGGAAATTGGGGGATTAAAAGCGCCGAAAGCGCTCAAGCGGGTCAACTCACCCCACTCAGCGCCGAGGGAGCCGAGGGATGGCGCATCTGCAACGCATGATGCGCCTGATTAGCCTCCGCTGCTGTATCAAAGAACGTCAAAGTACCGCCGTATAGCACCGCTCCACGAGCACAATAGCGTTCCAATACCCCCGGATCGTGCGAGGTCATGACCAATGCGGCACGATCCCGCCGCGACAGCAGCTCCTCCTCGCATCGGCGGCGAAAACGCGCGTCACCGACAGTTGTCACCTCATCGACAATGTAGCAATCGAACTCAATCGCAAGCGAAACCCCAAAGGCCAGGCGCGAAACCATGCCAGACGAATAATTGATGACTGGCTGGTTCATGAAAACACCAAGTTGCGCAAAATCCTCTACATAAGCCAGAACGTCCTTTTCGTCTTTTTCATAGATCCTGGCAATAAATCGCACATTGTCTGCGCCCGACGTCAACACCTGAAAGCAATTGGAAAGGCCGATCGGCCATGACGTCCGCATGGCGCGGGCCACCGTTCCGGATGTAGGGAGTTCGATGCCGGCAATTATTCGCATCAACGTCGATTTACCGGCGCCGTTAGCGCCGCATATCGCAATGCTATCGCGTGGGGTGATCGAGAAATTCAGTCGATCGAATACCCGGTTGACCAGTCCCGATGTCCGATAGGTTTTTGATATGTCGGTGAACGTGATCATAGATGAAACCGATTAATAAGCGGCATTAAACGCAGAGCGACGGCCCAGGGATGCCCCCTCAACTGCCGGGTATATGGTATCGATCGCGCGCACACCGCAAGTCCCGTCTGGCGCCGAGACGGCGGAAAATTAAACCTCCACTGCGATCGGCGTAGATTAGTGGGGTGACTTAACGTACGCACAAACGCTAAGCCTCCGAATCCAAATGTCATGTTGCCACTACCCCGGCACTCGCAATGCAGGTAATAATGCAGATATCTCGATTGAAGTCGATGTTCGCGCAGACCATCTCGCCCGTTGACGTAACGCGGCTACCAGCGCCGTCTAGCACCCCGACCCTGACCGATCCCGTCTCCCAATCTTGTACGGCGAGCCAATTTCACGAAGAAGCTTATGCCTATTGGTGTGAGCAGATTGGTGAAGAGCCGCGCAACCACCGTAAGCAGTGGGAATTTTGTTATATCGCGCAGGCGCTCTCGCTGGCAGGTGTGCTGACGCCGGGGCGCAGTGGGCTCGGTTTCGGTGTTGGCACCGAGCCGCTGGGGGCCTTGTTTGCCGCCAGGGGCGCGAAGATCGTTGGTACAGACTTGGAACCGGAGCAGGCCCGGACGGACGGCTGGATCGACACCCATCAGCACTCATCGGGCAAGGAGGGGATGAATGAGCGTGGCATATGCCCTGCTCACCGTTTCGATCGCAATGTCAGCTTTCGTTTTGTCGACATGAACCACATACCGCAAGATATTGGAGAGTTCGATTTTTGCTGGTCAGCCTGTGCTTTCGAGCATCTGGGGTCGATAAGAAATGGCCATGATTTCATCATCAATACCGCGAAATTGCTCAAACCGGGTGGCATCGGCGTTCACACGACAGAGTTGAACTGCTCGTCAAACAACGAGACGCTCTCTTCCGGGTCGACCGTGATCTTCCGAAAGCGTGATTTTCAGGCGATGATTGCAGATCTAACCAGAATGGGGCTCAAGGTCACCGTCAATTGGGACCTTGGTGACCAACCGCTTGATTATCATATCGACCTGCCGCCCTATTCGCACGACAATCACCTAAAAATGCAACTTGATCGTTGGGTATCCACCTCGTTTGGCCTGGTTATTCGACGGCCTTTTTGATGCAATGTTGACGCAGTTTGTCCTTACTACAGGCTATTAGATTAAATGCGGCCAGTTGATCCCTTTTCTTTTTTCGTTGGTCATGCGAGCATTATTTCTGGACTGGCCGGATCAACACCCTCCCCCGATCATCGCTATTGCTTTCACACCAGCTATTTGGACATCACGCCCGGCCGGGCGGTTTTTCACGTGACGATCGATCGGGCGCACGCAACATTTGGCGAACTGAACATACGGGTGATGGCGCTGCCGGAGGGGCGGGATGCCTCGGTAGCGGCGAGCCTTACTATCGACCTCGAAGGGTTAGGCGCGAAAGATCTCCATCGCGGCCTGCGCTTTATGGCCGTGGGTGGCGTAAAATACGCGCTCTATGGGTTTGTCAACGATACCACGGATTTGAAAGCCGCCGCGCTGGACATTGCGCTTGAAGAGCTTGGTCACGTCAATACCCACGCAACAGCAGCGGTGCGCGACGAGGCGGCGCCCCCAGTCCTGGCGCGCGGCGATCCCAAGCGCACAGTGTCTGCGCGGCGCTTGCTTGCCGAGCAGGAGTTGCCCCCCGACATCCCCTATTCCCAGCCAATGCAAAGCGATGGCGATGACATGGAGCTCCTGGACAAGCGTTGGCCGCTCGTCGGCATAGGGGGGTCAGACATACGCGACCGTTGGGGTAGCTGCATGGCACTCCAAATGCTGGATTTTGTCGGCTTGGTAACGCAGGACAGCCGCGGCTTGCTGGTTGACATGGCGAATGAAGGCTTGATTGAGACGCTGAAGCAAGCCGGGTGCAGCATCAATCTGATTGATCTGGACGCCGATGACATAGACCTGCTCGCGCTCGATCATGCAGAGATCGACCATGATTTTGCCGTGGTCATGGCCGCCGCGAAATGGCAAGTCGCCGGCGGGATGGAAATGCTATCCGAAAGGGTGATGGAGTGTCTGGCCAAGGCTGGCTTCATTGTAATGATTGTCGAAATCGTTGGCGGCGGCAGCGCCGCGGCATTTCGCAATCGCATGCAGCAATTGACCTTGAATTGTATCGGCATGGGGCATGATGTGATGCAATTGTTTTTTCCGCATGGGGATAGCTGGTATCCGCAGGCAAATACCGTCAGTCGCTTCCTGTGGATCGCCCGAAAGTGAGCGACGTTAACAGGGCCAAACGGTCGTTCATTGATGCATGGGTAACCCAGCAGTCAGTAATCAAAGCGCTCGCCGTCCGCGAGATGCAGGCGCGCTACGGCCGCGACAATATTGGCTTTTTGTGGGTCGTGGCGGAACCATTGATGCTGGCCACTGTCATTACCAGCTTGCACCAACTCGCCGAGTCCGGGCCGTACTCAGGGGGGCTGGCACCCTACCCCTTCACATTGACCGGCTATTGCATCTTCATCATTTTCCGCAATAGTTTCAATCGATCCGAAGGGGCATTCCACGGTATTGGTGCGCTCTTTTATCACTCGCAAATCACCGCGTTTGACATATTGGCGTCAAGATCGCTGGTCGAGATGATCGGTACGGTCTTAGCCTATGCTCTTTTGTGCGCCGTCGGCATCATGCTGGGATTTATGGAATTACCAGTCCGCCCCCTTTATCTATATGCGGCAATTTTAGCGATGGCGCTCATGACGCATGGAATGTGCATGATCGTGGCAGCAGTTACCTACACAAATCATTTGATCGGCCGGTTCGTCCACGCCTTTTCGTATTTCATGTTTCCATTGAGCGGCGCGTTTTTCACGGTGAACTTCCTGCCGCCATGGGCGCGTTCTGTGATGCTGTGGAACCCGATGGTGACGATTTTCGAAACGGCGCGCTACGGTTTGTTCGTCAACGCCACCCCGGCTTATATCTACCCCGAATTCATCATCGGCTTCATCATGTTGATGTGGTGCTGGGGCCTGGTAGCCATTCGGAACGTGCGCAAGCACATCCACGTCAACTGACATGTCGGCCTTATCCAGACGCAAGGACAACTTATCGTGCTAGGTGTTATCATCCCCAAGGCTGAGCGAGCCAAACAGCCCGCCGGGGCCTGGCAGGCCAGTGTAAAGAAGGTGTTTTTCCTTTATCGGCACTTTATTCTGTTTGTCGTCCTGCCGACGACAGTCGTTGCTGCCTATTATTATCTTATTGCCTCGGATCAATATGAAACGGGAGCTGATTTCGTTATCCGCAAAGCTGACGTAACGGGATCGCAGGTTGGCGCAGGTCAGATTTTAGGATTCAGTCTTGGCGTTTCGGCCGTCTCGCCGGAGGCGTATATTGTCAACGACTATCTTCTTTCTACCGACGCCATGCAAAGGTTACGTAAGAAGCACCAGCTGGTCGAGCGATATACCCGTCCGTCAATCGATTTGTTCAGCCGATTATGGCAGGACAACCCGACGCCCGAACGTCTCCTGAAATATTATCGCAATCATGTTGCCTTCTCCGTTGATTCTGAAACCGGGATCACACGCATGACCGTCCATGCGTTCACCCCGGACGATGCCTATGAGATCGGCAATGCTTTGCTGCGGATGGGCGAGGAACAGATCAACCAGTTGAATATCCGGACGTATCGCGATCAGGTGTTATCGGCCCGCAACGAGGCAACGCTGGCGGCAACGGCGCTGCAACAAGCAGAGCAAGCGCTTACCAGCTATCGGCGCACGCATAATGATATCGATCCGGAAGGAAGTGGTAAGGCGCAGGTGACGCTGGTCAGCAACCTTACTGCAGGCTTGACGACTGCCCGCGCACGACTTGCGGCCATGGATGGACGGATCAGTAAATCTAGCCCCCAATATCAGGCAATGCTTGGACAGGTGAGCGCACTCGAGGCGCAGGTCGCCGGTCAATCTCGACGGATAGCTGCCGGCGACAAATCGATCGCCTCCCTACTTGGCGGCTATGAAAGTCTGCAGGTTCAGCGGGAAACCGCTGTACGACGGTATGCTGCAGCTGCTGCTGCCTATGAAACGACACGCAGCGAGGCCGAACGGAAGCAAAACTATGTGATCCAGATCGTCGACGCTAATCGCGCGGTAAAGCCGCTATACCCGGAGCGCGGGAAGATAGTGGGAACGTTCCTGCTGACGCTTGTGTTCGCCTATGCGATCGGTTGGTTGCTGGTACAGGGTGTAAGAGAGCATCAGGTATGATGGGAGTGGCGACCTGATCGAAATTCTCCCCTCAGGGCTCTCCCCGTCATGAGGCTACCGACGTCTTGGCGGGGCGACCGCTGGCGAGTTTGGTGAGACGATGCGTCCACCAGATGTGGGGATTGATGTCGCCGAGCTGCTCTGCCCTCGTCTGAGTGGTCCATCGACCATGATCGGCAGAAGCACGATCCAAAATGACGAAGATCCTGGGCTACTCAGAAGGGAGCAGATCGAAATGCGCTTCCCGTCCGACGACGACACCATCGACCACTGCTGCAAGGCTTAGACCCGACTCATCGACCAACCATGGCGCATCATGACCATCGGACGACGCAAATGGGCGCTTCGGGCATGATCAATGCAGGTTGGTGCAACATCACGCCCAGAAGAAATCCCGCACGCCGCTAATCCTCCTCATGAACTGCATCAAATGTTCTGATGACGGACTCTCGACCGTGCCTCTCTGATTATTGAAATGAAGAATTCAGATCATAGATTCGATAAAAACATTCCACCAAATCCGCGTAACTATATATCTTTGGTTGGCTGCTTACCGAAAATTCTTCGTCAGCAAATTGTACCTCAACACCCTTAATTCCCGCCTCTTGATCAAATTTGATTTGGAAGCGCTGGAATATTGCTGGCAGAACAGGTAGAATTATTTTGTTCAAAGGATAACCAAAATCACCAAGGCCAGCCAGCCGGCGCCTTTCTCCAATCAGGCCGAAAAGCCGGTGCAACATTTCCAGCAGCAGTTCATTGACGGGATGATTCATCGAATAAAACAGACGATTGCGGTTCAACATACTGGCCACATAATCGGATATAATCGTATCAAGCCCAACCTCTCGTTCAGCGAGATTGCGCAGCGACTCTCCAATCGGCTGGGGATAGCGCTCAAAAACCGCTTCGCTGGTCAACCGATCAACACATTGCGCCACATCGAATCCGGATCGCCAGGATTCATCAATCATATCCCAATGATATTCGTCCAGTGGCCCCAGAAGCTTGCCTGCATTGCTATATCGGTATGAAATACCAGGAAAATATCCATCAAAATAGGCATTGGGCCACGAGACGATCTTGTCACCAAATTGCGCCTTCAGCCGCGAAGTCGACAGGTCCGGGAGAGTAAAATCGTCACTTATTCGGACGGCAACCTCCTCCGGCAATTGCCGAACCCAGGTCTCCAGACATTGCGCCTGACAGTTTCCGAGGAATCCGACTTTCAACATAAGGATCCGCTCCGCCTCAAATCGCTTTGATCGCCAGACAAACCACGCCAGAATGCCAGTGCTGCGATTCAAAAACCTTGATATCAAGGAACCCAAGCTTCTTGAAGAAATCATAGTCTATAGTTCGACAATGGTCATCTGAAAGCGGCGATTCCGCGAAAGGACAGGCTATCGCCACATATCTCCGGGCGATACGCGACAGCTGTTCTACAAAATGTTCTGCTTCGGGAATATGCTCTATTGTGTGGCTACAGATCACCACATCCCATGAATTATCGGGCAGGTCGAATATGTCACCGGTTAAGCCCTGAATATCAGGAAACTCCATGCCCACAATTTGTTCAAACATCGGATCAATATCGATCCCCGCCACTGGATCGAACTTAAGCCGTGTAAAGGCGGCCGGGTGATGAACCAGCCGCAAAAAGGCCAGTCCTGAGCCAGTTCTAGAGCCGACGTCCAATAGTGACAGTGTATTCATGCCGTGAATGCGTGAAGACAGGAAGCTCGACATATCTGCATAATACTGTAACGATTGACTGTCACATCGCAGCTTCATCAATTCGGAATCTGTCGGCTCAAGGGACAATTTGTCAAATACCGTATTCGTCCGGCGCATGGCTGTCGCCCCTGCCTTTCCTCATTATGATATCATTCATCTTGCGACGATGAATAACGCATTGTTCCCCATAGCCGCAGCGGCACAATCCCAACTTCCCTAAGATCATGCCGCAGCCCCATCTGGTGTGGAGAAGCGTGCACATCGAAATGGAACTCGATGCGGAGGGGTCCGCCTCTTTGCACCAGCATATCAGGGAGGGGAAGACGCAATATCGCCTGAATAGACTCATTGTCGCCAGTGTTGCGCCAGGTGTGGATGTAAGTCTGCGTGTCGTTCAGATTGACTCGTACCGTTCGCTCGCCGGAAAAGGGCATTTGGTGGGGCGCAAAGATCCAACATTCCAGGTGG
Organism: Sphingomonas sp. 28-63-12; assembly: GCA_002281535.1. Classification (GTDB taxonomy): domain Bacteria; phylum Pseudomonadota; class Alphaproteobacteria; order Sphingomonadales; family Sphingomonadaceae; genus Sphingomonas. Next base: position 16,614 of record NCGD01000030.1, on the reverse strand, counting down.
AGCTCCGCCAGATCATGCCATTCACTTGCGGCTTCCAGGACAATGGCACAGCCCTGTCCACACGATACCGGCCCAATCTCGTTGGCCGGTGACCAATTACCTTCAAGCATCGCCGCACCGGCCGAGCCTTGCGTAAAACCAAGCGTTGCGTCCTGCGCAAAACGGAATCGCAGCGCCGCGAGCCGCCCGATCACCTGCAAATGGCCCGCCGTCCATTCGGCCTTAAGCGCGGCGAGGCGGTCGTCAACATCGTGCACGCCCTGCTGATACCCGGCACGCCATTGCTTTTTGACGTTAGAGTAGTGGTGGGCGCCCCCTTCTCGCACCATCGCGACGAAGCCGGACTGCTGCTCGACGGCGCTGATCACCTCGCGCAGTGTTTTCGCATCAGCCAGATCCTGCCCCTGCTGGTGACAATCCAGCGCGGCCGCCCCCACGATAACCGACGCGCGTACTGTCCAAGGGCAACACATGGTCAGGGGCAATAGCTTGGGCCTGCGGATCCGCGACGAAACCTGTTCATACCATTCGCGGCCTTCGGCAACGTTGTCCACAAAACGCGCTTCGATGCCGAGCAAAGCGGCCAGATCGTGCCATTTGAAGGGCACGTCTACAAAGCCGCAATCCATGAACGCAAATGGCCGTCCGTAAGCGCAAGCGATGATGGCTGCATGCAAGGAGCCGGCCAATACAAAATCCGCAGAAGCGATGGCATCCACCATGCGCTCGACATCAATCTCGGCAGTCACCACGGGCGCGAGCACCACGTCCGCCGAAACCAGCCCGCGCAGCCTGTCGGGGCCCATAGGTTCTGCGAAATGCGGGACGCACAAGCTCCTGCCGCGGGTTTGCGGATGGTCGAGCGCCGCGTATAGCAAAGGTAGCAAGAACCCCGGGTCGCCCAGCGGCGTATTCATGGGCAAGCCCAGCGCATCTCGGCTCAACGGGCCGCGTACGCCAAAGAAGGCGGCTCGGTCCATCAACGCGGGGGACAGCGCCGTCGCCGATCTGGCGCCGCAGCCCCAATAGGCTACCCGCCCCCCGTCCAGCCGTAACTGCTCAACCGATCGTCGAACCAGTGCCTCATCTATTGTACTCCCCAGTAACCAGTAGGTCTCGGCCGGGAACACAGGCGCCACCAGCGCCCGATTGACGAGCATGGGAACCAGCCAATCGCCGAAATTTCCCGCCTGTTCGCCTTGTGTCCACCACGGCGCAATCGCCGCCAGCCAGTTACGTGCCGTCAGGATCGGCTCAATGCCATGCGCCATCGCCGGTTCGGTCATTGCTGGCCCGTCATCGCCTTGGCATCACAATAGTCCGATATCGGTCACGAAGTGGCCAAGATTGCCGCCGGTAAACAGGTAGCCGGCAACCCCCGCATGGGCCGCGGCGGCCATGTCGAGCGGCTTGTCTCCGACCATAGCGCTGTCATCCATGTTCACCGGCCAGGTCGCCGCCAGATCCAACAGCATGCCGGGCCCGGGCTTACGCCAGTCGCTTGAACAGCGATAGGCATCAAGGGCGGCATCGACATGGTAAGGGCAATAACGAAAATCATCGATATGCGCGCCCACCATCGCCAATTGGGCGTTCATCCAGTCGTGCAGGTCCCGAACATCTTGCTCACCATAGAAGCCGCGCGCAACGCCTGCCTGATTGGTGACGACAAAGACATACCGGCCCGCGTCATTCAGGGAGCGGATGGCCTCTTGCGCGCCATCCATCCAGCGGAAGCGGTCAATCGAGCCGACATAGCCATCATCATGGTTCAAGACGCCATCGCGATCAAAAAATACCGCGCGTCGGCGGCGGTGGCGACCGATATCGACCTGCGCCTGCTCATAGGTTTCCGGAATGCCAATATCGATGAAGAAGCCGTCCCGCACCACACCAAATAACCGCCCCGACGTCGCCAATGCGGGCAGGACATCGGCTTCAAGCGAGCCGTGGCTGGGCAAGGCATCGACGATGCGACGACTAAAACGATAGATACCCGCATTGACCAGCCCCGGACCGGGCCGACCTGGCCGCTCGCGGAACGATACAACCTTGCCGGCATCCAGCTCGACGACGCCAGACCGCGACGCATCGGGTAGTTGTCGCAAGGCGAGTACGGCATCGCCTTCGCTAAGCGGCGGCAATGACAAAAGATTAAAATCTAGCCAGCTATCGCCATTCAGGAGCAGAAAATCGTCTGCCAGCACATGGCGGGCATGGAACAGGGCGCCGGCGGTACCGGCGCGTTCGGGTTCAATGGCAACACTGACCTGCATGCCAAACTGGCGCGCCACAGGGTTTTCGGCGACGTAATCGCGGACCTGTTGGGATTCGAATGCCGCCAGCAATACAACATCGCGAATGCCGTGCCGCCCGAGTTCGAAAAGCAGCACATCGAGGAATGGCCTGCCTCCCACTGGCAGCAATGGTTTAGGTGTGGAAGCAGTCAAAGAGCCTAACCGCGTTCCCAGCCCCCCACACAGGATGAGCGCCTGTTGCACGGTATTCCCCCGAACTGTGATCGATCAGGTCGTGGCCGGGCGCGGAAACAACCGCTCCTCGACCAGGCCACAAACAATATGCGCAGCCATGATATGAACCTGCTGAATAAGCGGCGTCGAATCGCTGGGCGCATGCACGATTATGTCTGACTTTTCCGGCATCGAGCCGCCAGTGCGGCCCGTCAGACCAATTACGATCAATCCCTTTTCGCGGCCTGCATCCATTGCCTTGAGAATCGACGGCGAGCGCCCAGAGGTGCTGATGGCTAGCAATACATCCCCTGGACGGCCCAATCCCAAAACCTGCCGCTCAAACACCTTGTCATAGCCATAGTCGTTGCCAACGGCGGTGATAACCGACGTATCAACTGTCAGCGCAATTGCAGCAGCCGGAGCACGATCATAATTGAGCCGGCTAATGAACTCTCCAGCGATATGCTGAGCATCGCCCGCGCTGCCGCCATTGCCGCAGGTCAATAGCTTGCCACCTGCTGCCAAAGACTGAGCAATCACATCAACACTTGCCTCTAGTGAGACGAGAAAGCCCTCATCATCCATTGCGCTCTGAATGACATCCCGCGATTCGGCAAGATAAGCGCATGTCGACTTGCGTTCGTCCGTCAAAACTTGATCTGCCATGACTCGCATCCTGCATGAGTAAATGAAACGGGGTTTGCATCAGCACCTTCGGCGCGCAATGCTTCAATCAGATCGTGGCGATTTTCAGGTGTCACCATAAACATCAAAAATCCACCGCCACCGGCACCAGAAACCTTGCCCGATATAGCTCCCTTGGCAAGAGCGAGTTCGAACAATTCTTCAATCCGCGCATTGGACACACGCTTTGCTGTCGCCTTCTTGGATTCCCACGATTTCCGAAGTACATCGGCCATGCCATGGATATCGCCACGCAGCAGCTTCAGCTTCATGTCGATTGCATCGCTTTTCAACTCGAACATCGCGTCCAGCGCCTTCTTCTCATGGGAGACCATCGCTGCTGTTTGTTGATCGATGATATCGGCAGACGCGCGCGCCTGCCCTGAAAAGACGGTGACCATGCTGGATTCTACTTCATTCACAATCCAATCCGGCAAGCGCAACGGGTTCACCACCACCCGATCGTTCGCCAGAAACTCGATAAAGTTAATCGACCCAAAAGCGGCAGAATACTGATCTTGTTTGCCGCCCGACAGACCCAGATCCAGCCGTTCGATCTCATAGGCCAAATGCGCGACATCATAACGACCCAGCGGCAAGTCCAGAAGTCGGCGAAACACCTCAACCAAAGCGACGACCAGCGCTGATGAGGTGCCAAGACCCGATCCCATCGGCGTATCCACCGATGTCGTTACGGTCATCGGGATCATCTTCCCGTCATTAAACTCCGACATAATCCGCCGATAGACGCCAGCGTGCAGCAAGAGCTTGGAATCGCCTGCCGCTTCGGGCGTATCGAAGCTTTCTTCAACACCCAGATCTTTTGATCGGAACACTAGCTTGCCATCGTCGCGCGGAGAGAGAAACGCAAAGGCGTAGCGGTCAATCGTACAATTCAGCACCACTCCGCCATATTCATCGCTAAACGGAGAAAGGTCTGTGCCTCCACCTGCCAACCCAAGCCGAAGTGGTGCCCGCGCCCGGACGGACTGGAAAGCTCTATTCATTACAAAAACGATAAAGCCGTTTGCACAGTGTGGCAAGCTACTTGCGGACGGTGCGGTGATTCTTTCGAGAACTCGTTTCTCGACGGTGCGGACCGAACTCCGCTAGCCGCAACCAGTTTTATGGGCATCAGGGGAAGACATATTAGCCTGCTTCGCGAATTCTATGAAGCGTAATACCAAAATATCCCGAAGCTAACGCACGTCAGGATTTCCCAAATGGGTGACAGTCAAAATCTATGACATCCTGCACTGGTAGGCGTGGCCATGGAATCAGCGATCGGCTTACGGGATGATCTTGACGGGGCTGCGGTGCGGTATTGGCGCGGGGGTCGAGGTGCACAAACTAGACCCGTCTGCGTTTGGCGTTGCCGGGGATGTACCACGGCAATAGCCGGACCGGGGCGGCGCGGATCGACCGTGCAAGCGCGCAAATTGCGTGTGACCGGGTAGGTCGGTCCAACGCCTAGGGGCCCGGGGCCCCGCTGGTCTGCTTGACGGCGACCCTGTCCGGCGCCTCGGCGCAGGGGCGCTTAGGAACCTGTCTCGACACAGTGATGCACAGCGGCGGGCACTCGCCGAAACGGCCGAGCACGGTCCGATCCCGGCGATCCGCGGCGTTGTTCGCTGGCGCCTGTTTGATGGGTCCAGAGGCTTCACGATGAATTCGCGGCTTTGCCCAATGATATGACCGTTGGGCGCGCGTTGAAGATCTGCGCATCATGTCGCTCGGCCCGCGATCGCGGGGACAGCGGTTATGATTAGGGAGTCTTGGTACAGACGCTCGATTGTTTCGGTGCCGCCGAAATATGGTTGTTGATAAGGTCGCTCAAGGCAGAATGACAGCTCGAGCGACCTGTCCCGATATCAAGCTCAGCACAATTCCAATGTGACGATTTCCAACTGTGGCGCGCGCTGCGTCGTGCTCATGCGGATTGGCGCAAGCAATACCTGGGCAATCTCGTCACTATTGGTCGGCGGCAACTTAGCCGACAATGTGAATTGCCCCTCATTTGATCCAAAATCGTTGGCGCTGGCGGTCAAGCCGCATTCAAGCACAAGACCCGACCACATTAGACGTAAACCGTCGGGGGCGTTGACGTTCAGTTTCATTCGCAAGGAGCGCGCCTGCCAAGGGCGATCAAGCGCAAAAGCCAGGCCGGGCGCATGGCCTGTCCACGCAAGGCGGCTTCGCAGTGGCGCAGCCCAACCATTGGCTAAATCATTCCCCAAGGCATGAACCACCACATCGGAACCGGCCATAGAGAGTGGCGCTTCGGTCATGGCTTCGCCGACGACTATAATAGGCCGTGCTTGATGGCGTAGCACACAAAACCGGCCAGGCCCGCCGTTTCCAGCGGCGGGCGGCGGTAGCGCCGCATAGCCATCCGGTACCGATGCCGCCGGCCCAATGCCACTGCCCCCAACCAGATCGACAACCACATCGGGGCGATGGTGCTGCAAAATCCCATCAGCCCCCGCCAAAAGATCGGATCCACCGACTGCCAAGATATGGCAATTGCGCCGGTTTCCAGCCAGATTGTCGAGGGTTCGCAATCTTAGCCAGCGGTTCTCTTCGCATTGCCCACCAGCAAGCGCGGTTAGAGGCTGCCATGCCAAACGTACATCCAAGGATTGCGGCGCCGCATAAATCGGAATTGCTGCATCCCCCCAACGCCAGCCGGGAAAAAGATCTGGCGGCAAGGAACGCCGAAATTGGTCAGGCACCAGTAAATCTTGGGTGGACGGCCCCACCTCACCCATCATCAAGCCCAATCGCCGTACCGTCGGTGGCGCAAGCGCCACGACAGCGTCTTGCCAACCACCGTGCGCGCTCAGCAGCCCGGCAATTTGGCCAGCGGTCCATAACATCCCGCTCATATCCGGCCTCGTGCGGGCGGCGCGGCGGGGACGAAACTCGCTCCCCAGGCTCGCGGCACCCACTGCAAACCAGGCTCGGACACCAAGGGGATATCCGGCCCTTCGGCGCTTCGCGCCATGGCCATGCCCCGGTTCCCCATGGCAAACCGCAGCATCTCCGGAAGCCGATCCGGGTTGGCGACCTCGATGGTCACGCTTTGCAGCATGGGCAGCCTGTCCAACCAATCCCAGATATAAGCCAGACATTCACCCGGTGCAGCCCAACTCTGCTCGTCAACCAGTGCCAGTGCCGAGCAGCCGACCGCCCCCGAGCCCTTATGCCCCGTCCAGCCAAATGCCGTGTTAGCAAGAAGCTTATCGCCGCCATTACCCCCGATCACCTCCAGATGGCCGCCATTTGTCGACACCGGCAACAGGGTTTCCCGCCACCAAAGGCTGAACGCCGGGCCAGCCTCCGCCGCGCGCGCCTCAATAAAGAGCATGGCCTGCCGCACATGAAAAGCGACCTCGGCTAAGGCTGATGGCAAGGCTGGCGATGGAGCAGCATAGGCCGCCTCAATTGCCGTGCGATAGCGGGCGGCGACAATTTCCATCGTCTCATGGTGATCGGCATGCGCGGCGGCCTGCCTGCCCAGCTGCGCCCGCCGCTCGGCCGAGCACACATAGGGCGCAAGAATGGCGGCAAGGCAATCAGCCCGCATCTGCGGACGTGGAACCTTGATCACCGTGCCTTCCGCCATTTCGGCAAAGGCACCGACATCAGTAACTACCACACAGCAACCCGCAGCCATCGCCCGGCCTACCGTCCCCGACGACTCGCCTGCTGTAGGATCGCGCAAGTTAATGACGATGTCCGCTGACTCCAGATGCCGATCGATATCCTCTTCAGCTACATAGCCGGTAATTGTGACCCACGATTCAAGACCTAACGCCGCCACTTGTGCTTCGATGTCATCTTCTTCAGCGCGCACCTGCCCGGCAATAGTGAGGCGGACATCGTGGCCCTGCGCTCGCAACAGCGCCATTGCCCCAAGCGTCAGGTCAATGCGTTTGGCCCGCGAGGCAAAGCCCATGCACAAGAGCATGATCGATTGATCTTCCGTTTCAACCGCTGGTTGGCGACCGATGCCAAGCGCCCGCGACTGAGCGAAATGCGGGATAACCACCACCGCTACGCCGGGCGCGGCCGCCTTGAGGCGCAACGCCGCGAGCCGCGAATGCACTATCATCATTCGCGCCCGCGCAGCGACCAGAGGGAGGCAATCGAATTCCTGAGTGACCGACCCGATCCACAAACCATTGCGCATAGCATCTGCCGCAATCTGACCGCCGTGCCGGCCATGCGCAGCATTTAGGATCTCGAGAAAGCCTTGGTGACCCGAACGCATTTCCGCCAAGGCGCCCAACATATGTGGCATCGCTGCATCATGTTGGACGACCACGCCAGCCACCTGCTCCAGCCAAGGGAGCATATAGGCATGGCCGGTATTATTGCCGATCTGGAACAGGTGACGTTCGTTGCGCCAGCGGTCGAAATGATGACGATATTCCGAAAGGGTCATCGCCTGCCAGCGCCCAACCAGCAGCGGATCAGGAGCATCATCGGCGACGACGCACCAGCAATCATACCATTGCTCAAAATGCGACAGCAGCGCTGCCGTATAATCAGCAATCCCGTTCATCGAAGGAGGCATGGGCGAGAATATGACGAGCCTGGATCGAGCGCCGGTCATTGTAATTTGGCGAAAGCTGGCAATGTGGATAGCAGGCGAGTCAGGGCAGCGGACTGGGCCTTCATATAGGTAGCGATCGAGTTGCGACAGGCCTGCGCCAGGATATCACGCTCCTCTGCGTTTACCAGCCCCGGCAACATAGCCGCCACCGTAGCACCATCCGCGCAAGCCAGTGCCGGATGAGTCGATTCCAACCCCATCATACCATCCGTGGTCGACACGAGCGGCATGCCGGCGGCGAGAAACTCGACCGTCTTGATCTTCAAGCCGGACCCGCCAACGCTTGGGTTGAGCATGATGTCGACCTGCCGGTATAGTTCGTCCAACCGATTGATCGAGCCAAGGGCATGAACATAAGGCCTTGCAAACTGCTCACTATCGCCGATCGGGCCGGCCAACACGAGGCAAAAGCGATTCGGATCCGCCATTGAGCCTTCATCGATTGCCCGCAACAATTGCTGAAGTGAATGCCGGTTACCTGGGTTGGCACTCCCGATATAGCCGGCGATTAGTGCTGCCTTGCGACTGATGCGGCCAATGGGGCGCTGCAACAAAGTCTGGAGTGAGCCCAGCACATGGACCGGACGGCGCACATGCGATCGAAAATAGTCGGCCTCTGCTTCCTGCGTCGCCAAGAGCAGGTCGGCACGGGCCAACCCACGGGATTCCTCGGACACGGACACCGAAAACCATTCGGGCGAAATGCCAGCCCTGGCCAGCATCAGGTGACGATCGCCGAAACGGTCATGCGTGTATAGCCAGACCGGACAGTCCTCTGGCACCACGTCACATACTGCCGACATCCACACATAGTGGACCAGCACGAGGTCATACCGCGATCGCGCGCACAACTGCGCCACATGATCGGCCACCGTCGGATCAAACCAACTGTCTAACGGTATACCGCGCGGACCCGATGTCTCGCGGACGCCGCAATGGGGAATGATATCCAGCTGCTCCCACTGCCGCGCCATTGCTGTGGCCGCGCCCGAGGTCACGCCTTCAAGCGCTGAGTAGACAAAATGAATATCAAACCCAGCTGCCTGCAACAGCTGGTTGACCCGCGTGATATTGGCAGCATTGCCTTGATTGATGGGCCAAGTCGGCACCGGGGAAATAACGAGGCAGCGCACCCGACCCTCAGTTTCAGTTCGGCAGTACGAAGCGTAACATGGGAGAAGATGGGCCTAGCATGTCATGGCCGTCAGATTGTGCCACTTTCCAACCCATGATCACCGGCCGACCCGCCACCAACGTAACAGGCCCAAGCCGAAATCCATGCGCCGTTGCAACGACACCAACCGACTGACCATTGACGCGAATATCCGACGCGGAAAGCTCGACTTCAGTTGCGACATCGATCCAAGCCCGAGCGGCTTCGGCCATCGCTGGCCACACATAATGCCCGGCACCACTCGATCCCGCACCGATGGTCGTTGCACAAAGGGCGTCTGCGCCCGCGATCGAAGGTACAGCCAGCCCATGTAGGGAAAATGCCCTTACCGAAATCACATGTGTGCCCTGGCCATCCTCGCTATGGAGGCTGAAGGCCAATGCTCCGTCAGAAGCGTCTGGTGGGAAAACGGCATAGAGATGATGGGTGCCAGCTTCTGACGGCGATATCCAGAACGGCACTGGCCTGCCATTGGCCCATACCGTCAAACTTCGCAGGGCTGAGTCTCGCACAGGCCCGGCAATTAATAAATCCAGCCAAGCTCCACCCGGCATGGAGATCGGCACGCGTAGGCTTGCGCGGCCCTGAATGGCTCGAACCGGTACGCCGCCTGGCCCAGTTGTCCGAGGACTCCAACCCATCCCGGGAAACCCATCACTCGCAGAATATGCTAGACTAGAGGGCAAGACATCGGCGGCAATTTCACCCAGATTCCCGGCGATCAGTTCTCGCTCGAAAGTCTCCTTTTGAAAGCGCAAAAGATTCTCAACCTGATCCGTTACCGCGGCCATCATGCGGGCAGACAAGCGTCGTTCGATCTGCTCGACCAGGTCAACTGGGGGCTGACTGCGGGCATGGGCTTCTTCCAGACGGATTAAGCGTTCAACAAGCGCAGCCCCATCGGGCTGGGGCAGCACAAATGGGCTGCCCACCAGTTCGACACCCTGTGGGCCGATGGAGATACGCAACAGGGGCGAGGCGCCGGATGCCATCCCCGACAGATCGATCCGAAAGGGAATTGGGCGAGGTAGGCTGGCCAAGTCCACGCCGCTCGCACCCGGCGCCTGCGCAGCTTCGATCACACAGGTCGCAACAGGGCCGCTATCGGCCTGGCACACCACAATTAAAGGCAAGGAATCGCGATCGACCCCTTCCAATTCACCCGCCACATAATCGCGGCCTATCTCGTTGATCCAACCGGAGATCGCCGCCGGTATCGTTCGATCAATGGCTTCATGTGCAGCCTCATGTCCCGAAATCTCTTCATTATTACGTCGGGCAACGGCAGCGACATGCTGATCGATCACCCTTTGCGACACCCCCAACGATCGCAGTTCAACTTGGGCCGATTCCAGATATGGATCGCTGCACGCGGCCCTCAAATAGGCGTCTCGCGCCTCTGCATGACGCGATTGCAGCTTCAAAGCATGGCCGAGTTGCAAATAGCTATCAGCATTGTCCGGCATTTCATCAATCGCCCGACGATAGGCGGACTCTGCCTCGGCTGGTTGGCCTGCTTCCTTGAGCATATTGCCGAGTTGGACCCGGATTTCAGTCCACCGCGGCCGCAGAATTAGGGCCTGGCGATAGTGCACGGAAGCCTCGACCCAGGCGCGACGATCACGCGCCCGGTTTCCCGAAGCGACTTCAGCTTCGGCTTCGGCTTCGATACCGGGTTCGACCTCATTTTCCGCTTCAGCGTTGCGGACGATATCGGACAACTGGCGCCCAACCATTCGCCTTGCCAAATTCACGAGCTGGTTTTCCAAAATGGCCATGACCAATCAACCACCAAGCTCAAGGCAGTTGAAAATTTCGTCCCAGGCCCTTTGAAACTGCTCTTTGCCGGCAGCCGCATGATAGCACCTGTGGGCAAGTTCCCGCAGTTCAGCCTGACGAGCGGGAGATTCCAGCGCGTCGATCAACGCCTGACCAAATGCCGCGGGATCATCATAAGTGACCAGATCGTCTGGCAAGCGTTCCCGCAACCCCCGAAAGGCCAACGAAGTCCCCACAAACGGCATACCCGATGCCAGCGCCTCCAGCGTCTTGATCGAAATACCGGTCCCGCGCCGGTCAGGTAGCACGATTATCCGGCTCAACGCTTTCACCGCTTCCAGATCATCGACAAAACCCACGTATAACAAGTGCCCGACTTCACCCAACTGTTCGTAAATGGCATCGGAAATTCGACCGACGAGTGCTAAATTATAACCTAATGGAGATAAGTGGGGCTGGAACACCTCTTTAATAAACCAAAGTACTGAAAGACGATTGGAATAATGTGAATCTCCGACAATCAGCAAGTCGAAATTATCAATGTAATTGTAGGTTTCATGCATATTGAGCGCAACGCTCATTTCGGCCACGCTTTTATACCTTGAACGAGCGGTTAATTCCGGTAAATACGGAACAACCAGCGACGCGCTCCCATTCGCCTGACCAAGAACAAGATGTTCGTCACGGGCGACATTAACGACATGGTCGTAGCTCCCAACGGTGGCCATCTCGCGATCTAGCAACTTGTCTATTGGCTCACCTTCGCCCGTAAGTTCATTGAGCAACGGCCAGGCTACCATCTGATAACTCTGGATATCATGAGTTTCTAAAATGCGCTTTCCACCGGTATAGCGAAACGCCCAGCCCGAATGAAACACATGGTTCACAACCGTCACTGCAGCAGTGCGCAATTGACCTTCAAGCTTGGTGTCGTGCAGTGTGTTGAGGGCGATCCGCGCCATAAACTGATCGAATGCCGTTTTGGGCATATGCGGTCCCGGCGAAACAGGCATTTCATGTTCGTCGATAAAGGCAATCCGCTGAATAGAACCACGTGCATGCAATGAGTTTTCACGGAGCAAGCGCCAGAAATATTCGATCGCCTCCACTGTGTTCACCGGCTTGTCCATCAGGAAAAGCTGATTCACGAAATAACCGCGATCAATCAGGTAGCGAATCTGGGCTTCCATTGCATATGAACTGCCGACACGGCCCCACAAGGGCATTACGACATTCGCCACCGGTGCCGCCCCTTGTCGTTGCACCGAGGGCACGGGGGCGCTGGACTGCATCCGTTCTACGGCGTTGCTAGCCAATCGTCGTTTTGCCTCATTTACCTTTGCTGCGGCAGCGTCTGGATGACGCTGTAAATAACGCACTGCATTCAGCATGGCACCCAGTAGATCGTCGTTTGATCCATAAACGAAGCTGGGCGCGTAGTCGCAATCGGCCAACGTCGTGCCAGCTGGTACTATTGCAGGTACGCCCAGAACGGAACAATCATGAAGCACCGCACTCGCGCGCTTTTCATACTTGTCCTGATCGTAAGTGAGCAACACGATCCCTGCATCGCAGATCTCGCTGAGGTAATCCTCATTCCGTTCAGTGTCGATGAAATCGAAATTGGGGAAATTGATCCGCTGCGCGATCTCACGCAGCCGGGGCATCACGCCCTTGTGATAAAGTACGCGCAGTCGCACGACATTGCCCCTCGACTGGACGAGATGGCATGCGCGTGACACCGCCCAAGCCTTGTCACCGTCAAGGTCGGCGGCACGGACCACCACCCGCACCTCGCCACGGGCCAGTTCGGATTGGGCATGGGTACGGCGACGAGCTATTGCCTCCTGCCCCCCTAAGGCAGCGTCGAGGTAGGCAGGATTTACCAGTCCATCCCAGATATGCACGGGCGCCCCAAGAATGGTCTCGGCTTCTTGCCGCAATACCTCCGACGTGCACAAGAAATACATTCGGGAAAACGGCGCCCCTACCTTCATCCGGGCGGCAATGGAGCCGTAGGCGGAATACGAATAATATCTGTCAAGATAGGTGCGCGAATCCGGGGCCCAAGCGCCAAAATGGAACAGAAAATAGGCGTTGGTATCAAACGGAGCACGATGGCCGAGTGCCACCGTAACTTCCGACAAGCTCTCCATCATCCCATAAGTCATGGTATGAAAGAAAATCAGATCATCAGGGCCGGGTTTCAATCTTTCTAGTTCGGCCGCCAAGGCTATGGCAAAGTCGTCGCGGTTGAATGGGTTGATCAATTCTCCACGATCTTTGCCTAGCGCTGCGCCGATCGAATCCCAGCCGAGCCCAGCACGCCCTTCGGCCCATTTCTGCACGATACGCCATGCCGCGGTAATTCTGCGGCCATCGGCCAAAGACAGGCTAATGCTACGGTCCAGTGCCGCCCGCCGCCGTTGGCGCTTGGCTTGCCGCGCGGCAAAGCGACTACCTGGGCGCGCAACGCGGTGTCGCTCGTAAATCTGATCGTGCTGGAAAAAAGTGTGGCGAAAGACCCGGCGTTGCTGGATCGGGAATCCGGCTGCATTACTCACGTCGGGGGCAGATTTATTGGTCAGCAGGACGAAGTCATAGCCACAATTTCGTGCCGACTGAGCGAGGTTCAGCGCATATTGCCAACGATCACCATTGTGTTCAGTAAAGCTAGGGTCAACAACAATGTAGCGTTTGCTCATTTAATATCCAATACGATCAGACCAACCTCGTCACCGCCCTACCGCGATCAACCACGCGGCAACTGATTAGCGGTGAATGGCTGCATAGACGTGACCCACGATTGCTTCGACAGGGCTTGCTCGCCAGTTCGTAATTGCGACAAAAAAGGCGCTGTCGTTATCGAGCCAAGGTTGTCGATCCCAACCCCGGCCGTGTCTTGCCACTATGTCTTCGGCCGACAGCGGCTGCACCACTCCGTGGCCACATTCGACAACAGCTAGTGCCGCCAATTGTTCTTCATCGGGCAGGAGTTTTTCCCTTTCCGTCAGCCACCCGCCAGATTCCGGGCCAAACAATATCCGAACGGCCTCATCAGCCGGTGGGGGGGGAGAAGCAGATTTCAAACCAGTACGATCCCTCCCGACGACCAATCCCGCTTTGACCAACAGTGCGCAACTTGCAGCAGCGGCCTGCTGCAGACTGAGGTCAATGAGCTCTCTCACTGCCACTGGCTTGACCGGGAATGCGCCCAATTCAAACTGGCAAATCAATTGCGACTTGCTCTGGGTTGCGGCAGCCAAACGTAGCCCGCCCGCCCCCCCGCCACTGGTCAAGGGTTGGCAAGCCAGCGTCTCATGGGTGAGGATACGTAACCGTAATCGGGATGAGACAGGCGCAGCCGCGAGCAGCGTTTCGCCACAAGCGTGGGGACAGATAATCGTGAGAGCAATCTCGTCGCCCTCCCAGAAGCTTATCATCACGTCAATAAATGCGGTCAGCATGCGGGTGCAAGGTTCACCCCGGCCATCATCACTGCCGACGAACAGCTGAAAGTCCGTCGAAACCTCTGGCGCATTGGCCGTCCACAGCCACGCAGTACGGCTGGCAGAGTGGCCGAACTTCGCACCAACTAAGGACGCTGCGGCGAATGCTGGTGCCATGCCTGGAGCGAATACCGTTGGGCTGACTAATACTGCCTTCCCCGCCTTGTCCGTCACTATGCCCACCTTTAAACAACTTGATGCCCTATTCAGGGAATGATCGATGATTTTTTGTTGAAAATGGCGATTTAATTTTCAATATTTCAATAATCGTCATGGGTCTCTATTTAGCATTGCCGATCGCAGTGTCATATACGAAAGCATATGCCATGATTGAATTCGTTTTGGCCATCACCACCAGCAATTCTTCGCCAAGCAGACGCTCAGGGGCAAAACTGATCAGCGTTTCTTCAGGGGTCGACTGCCGTAGGACTTTATTGGTAGCCTCAGGTTCAAAGTCAAATTCAAACGAGGTGACATCGCACAATACACAATGGGCCCAATCGGCAAGGGATGCCGCTGATCCCACTGAAAATTCGGCTAAACACTCGAAATGTGCGAACCACACTCACCTCATATTTCCAGAAACGAGCAGAAATCCGGCAGAGGTGCCGGTAAGTGAATTCCAGCGTTTGGTGGCTCCGCCTGACGGCCGCGGCTGTCTGATCTGGATCGGACTTCCAGACGACCGGGCGAGGCTCGCTATTAGGCTCTGCGGTGAAGCGGTTGATGGCGGCATGGAGGTCGACGACGGCGTGGACGACGCCGTTTTTCCGGCGCTTCGCGTCAGCTTGGAGCGAAAACTCTCCCCGCGGCGCCACGGCTCGAGTCAGCGTGCCGTCCACCGAAAAATGCTCAGCCAACACCGGCTGCTCCATCGTCTGCCGCCCAAAGCGGATGCCACGCCTGGATACTTTGCACCAAATCGACGCAGAAAAAAAGCGTACCCGATCGGTCCTGCATCCCAAGCCTCCATCGGCTCTGTTCATCGCGTCCTGCCAGCATCAATCGTCTTGCGGCGCGATGGCCAAGCCCGCTGTCAGCAGCCTGGTCGTGAGTCGATCAAGCTTCTCCAAACCATAGCGCAGCTCGTCACCTCATTTTCCTGGTCTAGGGTGCGATCAATTATGTTGCCCTCGCCCGAATGCCGCTGACGAAATCGATGATGTCGACGCAATAGGCGACTTCGGTCATGGCAACGGGAATGTCTCGAGGACGGCACGCGGCCACATCCGGCAACGCCGTGATCGCGCGCGCCCAGCCATCCTCATCATCGGTGCGCAACAGAACAGTCGATGCGGTCGCCACTTCGCGATGCGCCGGGATATCGGAGGCTATGGTCGGCACACCCATTGCGTTCGCCTCAAGCACGGGCAGGCCGAAACCCTCTGCAAGCGAGGGGCACAACATGCCCGCAGCCCCCAGCACCAACGATGCTAAAGCTGGGCTCGACAGGCCGGCCACATGATGGACCCGTTCGGCCAGCGCGACATCGGATTTCAACGGCGCCAGAATGGTTTCGGCACCGTTCCCCAATGAGCCGACGATGATGAGATGCGGTGCCGCAGATCCCATAGTCGCGACGAAACGCTTCCAGACGCGCAAGAGCAAAGCGTAATTCTTGCGCGGCTCGATGGTCGAGACGGCCAGGAAATAGCGCATGTCCGAAAGCTCCGGCACTGCGGCTTTCGCATCGATGAAGGCGCCCGACAACGGTAGCGCTCGTACAAGATCCGGCGGAAAGGCCCGGCCAAAATCCCGCATCACGGCGCTCACGCTGGCGCGCGTATAAGCGGAATTGAAGATCAGGCAATCCGCATGCTCTGCCGCGGTTCGAATCATCTGCCGGTGATATGACGGCGCCTTCTTCCCAACCAGGTGCGGATAGTCAATCGGTATGGCATCGTGCACCATCATGGCGCGGATAATGTCAGGACGCTTCGCGAGCCAGCCGAAGAACGATGGGATGGCCAGCCCCAGTTGCCCAATGTTGAGATAAACGGCGTTGGCAGGCACAACACGGGCTGCAAAGCCACCAGGAAACAAGCCCGTCGTGTGCAGCATGCGCAGCATCCGCCAAACCTTGTCCCGAAACAAAAGGGAAGAGGCGGGCGGTATCGGCCGGGCAGCATCCTGGCGACGCAGAATTTTGTTCAACAACGCTTGTAACTGGATATCGCCTGCAGGACCGAGTTCTTCTGCCCATAATTTTTGAATATACTCTAAAAAAACCCTCATCTGCGTCGCCGAAAGCGCATATATGCCAAAGGGCGTTGGTAACACGCCAACATTGCCACTGTATTCATCATTGAAAATATGGCGGGCGAGCGCCAGATCTACCCTATCAATTCCCCGAGGCGTTAAAAATGCTGGGCCGAT
>NCGD01000029.1 GCA_002281535.1 Sphingomonas sp. 28-63-12 | reverse complement strand
TGTCCGGGCTGGCTGCCGTTGCTTCCAGATCGGGCAGCCCGCCAAGGCTGATGACATGGGCAATCTTCAGCGGGTGGGCGCTGCCCAAGGCGCTGGCCTTCGGCAGTTTTGGCCGGCCCGCCAGCCAGAGCGCGAGATGCCCGCCCGCCGAATGGCCGACCGCCACGACGCGTTTCATGTCGAGATGATAGCGCGCGGCGTTGGCGGCGAGCGCATCCGCCGCTTGGGCTGTATCGCTGAAGGTGCCGGGATAGCCGCCGCCGGGCCGGTCGACGCCGCGATAGTCGATGTTCCACACGGCGATGCCGCGCCCGCGAAGATCAGCCGCGATCCAATTCATCAGCGTGCGATCGGCGATACTCGTTGTCCAGCAGCCACCATGCACCATCACCACCACCGGGTGCAGGCCCGAGCCCTTGGGCAGCCAGACATCGACCTTTTGATAGGCGTCGCTGCCATAGCTGATCGTCGCGTCGGGCGCGGGGCGCTGCCGGCTGGTGAGATCGGGCCAGGTTAGGAGGGGCGGCGTGTCGGTCACTGCCGTCAGCCCCAGCAGCACGGGGGCCAATAGCGCAAGATGTTTCAGCTTCATGCGCCCCAATTAGCCCGACCGACGGACTCGCGCGAGTCCGTCGGTGAGAGAATCAGGCGGGGTCGGCGTTCTTCCAGCGGCGGCGGAGCGCGCGCAGGCCGCTGACCCGGTAAAGCCAGCCGATCAGCAGCGCGAAGAGCAGCCAGGGCGCGCCGACACCGATCACGACGATCAGCACGGTCAGCGCCACGAACAGCGACTGCTTGCCGATCAGATAGCCGGTGTAGAGCGGCGCCCCGGAATCGAAGCCGGGGATGGCGCTGGACGCGACATAGCGAAAGGTCATGGGCGTGGTGGCGAGGCTGTCGACCTGTTCGCTGCGGCTGCTTGCCCGCTCGGCGAGCTGCTGGCGAATCTCGGTGGCGCGCTGCGCCAGCGCGAACCGCTCTGGTGCTTTGGCCCGCAATGTCGCAAGTTTCTGGTCGATCTCCTGCAATTCGGCACGCGCGCCGGCGACGGCGCGGTCGATCGCGGTGATCGCCCCGCCGGCATCGACCCCAGTGATATCGGCGCCGCCCAGCGAGCCGCCGGCCTTGACGATCGCATCGATCCCCTCGGTCCCGAATTTGCGGGCGATCGTCGGATCGAGCTTCAGATTGAGCGTCGCGGTCACGTCGGCGGGGGCCTCGCCGACCGCATAATGCATGCCGCTTATCCGGCACCGCGCGATGCCGAGCTTTTCGCACGCCTGGGCATGTGCCTCTTGCGCGCGGGCGATGCCCTGGCCGGGCAGGCGGAACAGGTACTCATAGGCAAAGGCGACGCCGGGCGCGGCAGTTACTTCGATGCCGGGGCCGGCGGCGGCTTCGCTCATCGCGGCATCGGCGTTGCGCCCTTCGCGGGCGCCGCTCTCAGGTTTTTGCGAACAACCAGCCAAGATCAACGCCGTAACGAGAAATATCCGGTGGCGCATCGCGATCGCTCCTTGTCAGGTGGAGTAGCGTAGATATCCTATAACTTTGATATGATAAAGCGCTTTGCCATATTTTGAACAAAATTGGGCGGCTGGCATTGGCCGTGCGGGATCGCTATCGACATCGACACAATGACCAGTGATGTGCTTGACCCCGCCGCGCCGGCTCCCGTGCCCGGCCAGACCGACGCCCCGTTCGATAGCGCGCTGTCAGAGCGCTACCTTGTCTATGCGATGTCGACGATCACCGCGCGCTCGCTGCCCGATGTCCGTGACGGGCTGAAACCGGTGCATCGGCGGTTGCTCTGGGCGATGCGGCTGCTCAAGCTCGATCCGGCGCAGGGCTATAAGAAATGCGCGCGCGTCGTTGGCGACGTGATCGGTAAATACCACCCCCATGGCGACCAGTCGGTCTATGACGCGATGGTGCGGCTCGCGCAGGATTTTGCGCTGCGCTACCCGCTCGTCGACGGGCAGGGCAATTTCGGCAATATCGACGGCGATAATGCCGCCGCCTATCGCTACACCGAGGCGCGGCTGACTCAGGTCGCGATCGACCTGATGGACGGGCTCGACGAGAACGCCACTGATCTTAAGCCGACCTATAATGGCGAGGAGGAAGAGCCGGAGCTGTTCCCTGGGCTGTTCCCCAATCTGCTCGCCAATGGCGCCAGCGGCATCGCCGTCGGCATGGCGACGAGCATCCCGCCACATAACGCCGCCGAGCTGATCGAGGCGGCATTGCTGCTGATCGACGATCCGACGGCCGATGATAGCGCGATCATGACCAAGATCGCCGGCCCCGATTTCCCGACCGGCGGGCTGGTCGTCGATAGTGCGGTGAGCATCGCCGAGACCTATGCAACGGGGCGTGGATCTTTCCGCGTAAGGGCGCGCTGGCATATCGAGGATCTGGGGCGAGGCACCTGGAACGCGATCGTCAGCGAGATTCCGTACGGCATCCAAAAGGGTAAGCTGATCGAGGCGATTGCCGCGATCATCAACGACAAGAAACTGCCGATCCTGGCCGATGTCCGCGACGAATCGGACAGCGAAGTGCGCATCGTCATCGAACCGCGCAGCCGCACCGTCGATGCCGATATGCTGATGGAAAGCCTGTTCCGGCTGAGCGATCTTGAGGTGCGGGTGCCGCTTAACCTCAACGTGCTCGATGCGCGGCGGACGCCGCGGGTCATGTCGTTGCGCGAAGCATTGACGGCGTGGCTCGACCACCAGTTTATCGTGCTCCAGCGCAAGTCGCAGCACCGGCTCGACAAGATCGCCGACCGGGTCGAATTGCTCGACGGCTATATCATCGCTTTCCTCAATCTCGACCGGGTAATCGAAATCATCCGCACCGAGGATGAGCCCAAGCCGATCATGATCGTCGAGTTCGCGCTCAATGACCGTCAGGCCGAGGCGATCCTCAACATGCGGCTGCGCAGCCTGCGCCGGTTGGAGGAAATGCAGCTGCGCAAGGAGCGCGATACCCTACAGGAGGAGCGCGCAGGGCTGGAGGCGCTGCTGGGGAGCGATGCCCGCCAGCGGACGCGGATGAAGAAGGACCTCGGCAAGCTTCTCGTCCGCTATGGGCAGGACACGAAGCTTGGCAAGCGGCGGACCACCGTTGCCGAAGCCGCGCCGGCGCGCGACATTCCGCTGGAGGCGATGATCGACCGCGAGCCGATCACCGTCATCCTGTCGCAGCGTGGCTGGATCAGGGCGATGAAGGGGCATATCGACCTCGCTTCGAAAAATGGGGCCGGCACCGAGGCGCTCAAGTTCAAGGAAGGCGATGGCCCGGCCTTTGCCTTTCATGCGCAAACCACCGACAAGATCCTGCTCGCTGCCGAAACGGGTCGTTTCTACACGCTCGGTGCCGATAAACTGCCCGGCGGCCGCGGCTTTGGCGAACCGGTGCGGTTGATGATCGACCTGGATGGTGAGGCGGGGATCGTCGATCTCTTCCCCGCCAGCCGCAGCGAACGCCATCTGGTCGCGGCCAGCGATGGGCGCGGCTTTATCGTCAAGACAGCCGATCTGCTGGCCGAAACCCGCAAGGGCAAAACGGTCGTTACCCCACGCGCAGGCGCGCGGATGTTCAGAGTCAAGCCGATCGATCCATTGGCCGATTATGTTGGCGTGATCGGTGATAATCGCCGTTTGCTGGTGTTCCCGATCGCCGAACTTCCAGAAATGGCGCGCGGACAAGGCGTGCAGTTGCAACGTTATCGCGACGGTGGTCTGGCCGATGTAACGAGCTTTGTCTTCGCTCAAGGGCTGAGCTGGGCGATGGGTGGCGACAGCGGACGGACGCGGAGCGAGCCTGACATGGGGCCTTGGCGCGCCGCGCGCGGCGCGGCCGGGCGGATGCCGCCCAACGGCTTTCCGCGCGACAACTTGTTCTGATACCGAGAAGATTGCCCTGTTGGGGTTCAGCCGGCCTTAACCAATTGCGGTTAACGCCATCAGCATATGGTATTTGGCCAAGCCCGATCCAGCAAGACCACCAATCGCAAGGCTGATGCCGTTGCGGTGGAGCCGCCCCATATCGCCGGTCCTGCACCAGTGGGTACGGACCAAGCGATTGAATTGCTGCCGATCCCGGCGGTGGTCATTTCGCTCGCCGCCGGTCAATTTACCTTTGACGCACTGAACAACGCTTTTGCTTCCGCCGGCTTTGGCCGCAGCGCCGATCAATCCCCATTGGTAACCATATTGGGTGTGCGGATCTCCGCCTTCCTTCGATCGGCAGACGCGCATGCCGCGTTCGACTGGCAGTTTGGTGATGTGGTCGATTGTCGCCACTATCGGGTTCACCTGGCGCGTGCGTCGGGGCCGGACGTTTATCGATGCCTGTTGACGCTGATCGACCAGACATCAGAATTGCGCACCGAACAGAATTTGCGGCGCGAAATGATGACGGACAGCCTCAGCGGGCTGCCCAATCGTGCTGGCTTCAGCGAGCTGCTCGAAGAAGCAATTGGCGACCAGCGCGATCAGCGGGCACGATTCGCGGTGCTGATCGTCAACCTCGATCGGTTCAGCAGGGTCAATGCCTGTATGGGGTCGATGACCGGCGACGAATTGCTGATCACGGTTGCCCGTCGCTTGAAAGGGGCGTTGCGCGGTCGCGATGTCCTTGCGCGGACAGGCGGTGATGAATTCGGCATCCTGATGCGTCTGGATGAGGGCCGCAGCGATGCCGATCATGTCGCCAAGCGAATCCAGGGCGCGCTCGCCACGCCGTTCCGGCTCTCCGATTTCGAGATCCGCGTTTCCTGTTCGATCGGGATCGCTTTTGGCTCCGATGGGTTCGAGGATTCTGAAGATCTAATTCGCCACGCCCAGTTCGCGGTAAAGCGATCAAAGGCCAGCGGCTGTGTCGAATCCTACCAGACCCAGGCATTTGATATCGTTCGCGGTCAATTCGGCATGGAAACCGCGCTGCGCCGGGCAATTGACGGCCAGTTGCTGCGGCTTAGCTATCAGCCGATTTGTGACCTGGCGACAGGCCGTGTCGTCTCGTTCGAGGCGCTTGCCCGATGGCTGGGTGAAGATGGGGTTGAGATTTCGCCCACAGACTTCATCCCGGTCGCTGAGGAATCAGGGCTGATCGTCCCCCTGGGCCGCTGGGCGATGACATCCGCTGCAACCACGCTGGCTGCCTGGGACGAGCGGTTTGGCGGCGATTGCGGGACCAAACTTGCCGTTAATCTGTCGGCGATCCAGCTGCAGCGTGACAATATCCCGCGGATGGTGGAACGCGCCTTGGCTGCCTCCGGCTTGCCTGGCGCGCGCTTTACGCTGGAATTGACCGAAAGCGCGCTGATCGCCGATCCCGATCGCGTCGCGCAGACGATGCAGGCGCTCAAGGCGCTGGGCACGACGGTCGCCATGGATGATTTCGGGACCGGCTATTCGAATCTGGCCTATCTGCAGAAACTGCCGATCGACGTCCTCAAAATGGATCGCAGCTTCGTGACTGGCATGCTCGCCGATCGGGACAAGATCGCGATTGTGCGGGCGATCCTGTCACTTGCCCAGGCGCTGGGCATGCAGACCACCGCAGAAGGCATTGAATCGCACGAGCTGGCGCAAACGCTGGCAGCTTTGGGCTGCACCTATGGCCAGGGCTTCTTCTATGCGCGCCCGCTTGAGGCCGACGAGGCTTATGCATTTTTGGTAGCGCGCAACGCCTGATCGACGGCGGCATCGACGATAGCGGCCAATCGAGCCTGGTCGGGAAAATCTTCAGCGACCCATTGATCTTCGATCTGCCGGAGGGTCCGGGCGACATCGGGGCCACGATCGATGCCGCGCGACACCAGCGCACCACCCGACAGCGGCAATGCAGGCAGCGACCAACTGGCAATCAGCCTGACCTGTGCGATCGACGATTCGGCCGGGCCGTGCAGCAGCAGCCGATCAATCGCGCTGTCGATCCCGATCCGATAGGCGAGGGCGCGCGGATGTGGCGCCGGCGTAGGGTCCAGCGCCAGGATCAGCCGCTTTCGTTGCAGCTTGGAAAGCTTCAGGCGGGCGCCCACCGTTTCGCCCAGCGCCGGATCATCGGGCAACAAGGCGGCCAGCCGACGGATTGGATCGGGCGCAAGTCCGGCCTGATCTTCCTGTGCGATCACGCGAATCAGGCGATCTGCCGAGGTGATTTCAGGCAGCACGGGCGCCAGAATGCCATTGGCCAGCATTACAGGAATAATTGCCGCTGCGCCGGCGACGCGGAGCAACTTGAGCAGTTCATCCGCAATACGCTCGCGCGACAGGGCCATCAGATCGTTCGCGCGGGTGGTGCAGGCGGCCAATCCGGCCGGATCGGGGGCTTCGCCGAAACGTGCCTGGAAGCGGAAAAAGCGCAGGATGCGCAAATGATCCTCGGCAATGCGCTGCAACGGATCGCCGATGAAACGAACATGGCGCGCGGCCAGATCGTCAATGCCGCCGAAATAATCGAACAATTTGCCCGTGATTGGGTCGGCATAAAGCGCGTTCATCGTGAAATCGCGCCGCGCCGCATCCTCTCGCCAGTCATCGGTGAAGGCGACCAACGCATGGCGACCGTCGGTGGAGACGTCGCGGCGCAACGTCGTCACCTCGACCGGTCCGTCCGGCAAGACCGCGGTAATCGTGCCGTGCGCCAGACCGGTCGGTACTGCTCGGATGCCCGAATCCTTTAATCGTTGCATGACGGTTTCGGGCGCCAGACGCGTGGCGATGTCGATATCCTGCACCGAAAGGCCCAGCAGGGTGTCGCGCACGACGCCGCCGACAAAGCGCGCGTCGCCCTGGTCGGCGCCCAGCGCCGCGCAGAGCGCAACCAGCCCGGCCCGGCCACGCCAATCAGCGGCAGGCAGGATCAGCCGTTCCATCGCAGCCGTCGTGACAGGTTGACGATCATCGCGGCAGTTGCGCCCCAGATCCGCCGCTCGCCCCATAGAATCTCGTAATAATGCCGCTCGCGCCCCTGCCATTCGACGCTTGCCTCGATATGGTTGGCGGGATCGAGGATGAAGGCCAGCGGCACCTCGAAGACATGGGCGACTTCGGCCTCGCTTGGCACTAGCACCAGATCGGGCGGAACGACCGCGACGATCGGTGTCACGTCATAGCCTGTAACGGTGCGATAGCGATCGGCCGGCCCAATGATGGTCACCAGATGGCGGGGCAGGGCGATCTCCTCTTCGGCTTCGCGCAGGGCTGCCGCGATCGGGCCATCATCCTCGGGATCGATCCGGCCGCCCGGAAAGGCGATCTGGCCGGGATGCCGGCGCATCGTATCGGTGCGCTGGGTGAGGATAACGCCCGGGATAGGCCGATCGGTGATCGGCACGAGCACTGCGGCGGCGAGCAAGGTGTCGCTGGCGGCGAGATCCAGATCCCGATGATCGCCGGTTAGCAAGATGGTTTCGTGCGGTGGCCCTGCTTCCAGCGCGTGGCGCAACCGATTGGCCAAGGTCATAGGGCAGGCTCGAGCGCGAAAAACGTGCCATTGCTCCACAGGCCAACCGGATCGTGATCGCCCGCCAGTGCCAGCGCGACCAGCTCATAATAGACTGATCGAACGACCAGCGCCTCCAGTCCGGCGCGGACGTGGACGTAGGGGCGTGGACCTGTAGCGCCATCGGTAAAGCGCAGGCCGTGATCGGCATCGACGCTGACAATATCGCCGGTATTGAGTCGCAATGCGAGATTCATCGCCGCGCCCGTCCCTTCGACCTTGAGTTCAACCGCGATGAAGGGCGCGTCCTCTACGGCGATATCGAGCTTCTCGCCGGGGGTGACCAGCACATAGCTTCCATCCGGCTCACGCCGCAAAATCGTTGAGAATAGCCGCACCATCGCTTGCCGGCCGATCGGCGATCCCTGGTGAAACCAGGTCCCGTCCCGGGCAATGCGCATCTCGCTGTCGCCGCAATGGCTGGGGTTCCACGACGCGACCGGCGGCAGCTTCTTATCGCGGGCCAGACGCGCAATATCGGCCAGTGACAGTGCGGCAAGATCGGGGGGTGGGTCCATCGGCATCGCTGTTCGGTAGGCCAGCGTGCTGGCGGCGTAAAGCGTCAGGCGATGGCGGGAATTGCAGGCCTAAGCAGCCCGGCACCGGCCGGTACCGCCGCGCCGCGCGCGAGCAACCGGCCCGGCTCGACCGGCCCGGGCGCCCGCCACAGCGCCGTCCGTTCGGCGGTAAAGCCGAAGAGGCGGCCATAATATTCGGGGTCGCCAATCAGCATCAGTGCCTGTGTCGCGTCGGTCAATTCGGCGGCGGCGAGCATCTGCGTCATCAATAATCGACCGATGCCGTCGCGCTGGCGATCGGGGCGAACGGCAACCGGGCCAACCATGACCAGCGGCACGACGGTTCCCTCATCCGCAGCGAGCGCCACCGGCCAGCACTGGATCGCGCCGACGAGCTGGCCCGATTCGGTTGCCGCAAAGCTGAGCGCGGGCAAAAATCGGGTGCCTGCCCGAATCTTGTAGGCGGTGCGGCCATGCCGATCGGAGCCGAACGCCGAATCGAGGAGGGCGTCGACATCGGCTTCAGCAATCTCTGCCAGGGGCAGCAGGCTAATCAACGATTCAGGCCTTTCATGGATTGGGCAATGGACGCCGGGGGCCGCGCGCCTTAGCTTCGTTGACGCTGAACACAAGCCGAACGGGAAAGCGAGCATGAAACTCTATGATTCGCCATGGGCGCCAAGTCCTCGACGGGTCCGGGTTTATCTCGCCGAAAAAAACATTGAGATAGAGCGTATTACCATCGATCTCCGCCAGGGAGAGCAACTGAGTCCAGCCTATCTTGCGATCAACCCGCGGGGCGTCGTACCGGCTTTGCTGCTCGATGATGGCGAAGTGATCTGCGAGTCGACGGCGATCTGCCGTTATTTCGAAGCGCTCCAGCCAGAACCGCCCCTTTTTGGGACAGATCCGCGCAGCATTGCCCGGATCGAGGCATGGACCCGGCGGATCGAATCGGATGGTTACGCCGCCGCCGTTTATGCGTTTCGCAACGGCAAGCCGCAGATGGAAGGGCGGGCGCTTCCGGGCAATTGGCCACCCACCGCGATCATCCCCGACCTTGTCGAGCGTGCCGCGATCATGTGGCGGTCGTTCGTCAATGCGCTTGAGGCGCAGCTTTCTGTCTCGCCATGGATCGCAGGCGACAGCCTGAGCTTCGCCGATATCACCGCGCTGATCACGATAGATTTCGCCGAGCGCGCCGGATTGACCATATCAGATGGCAATAACACGCTGAAAAATTGGCATGAAACCATGTCCGCGCGGCCCAGCGCCAAGGCCTGAACCCAGCCCGACTGCATGGCTCATGGCAGGCCCATGGCTTCCCACCGGGCGGCAACCTGCTATGGCGCGCCGCTCATCACGCAAGGGGCCGTTGGCTTGAACGATCGACTACAGCTGGAAGTGCATGATTTCGAAGTGTCCGTGCTGACGGGCATTTATTCGGAGGAAACGCACCTGCCGCAACCGCTGCTGATTTCGATGACGGTCGATCTTGATTGCCCGGCCTATTTTGCCCCCGACACTCCGCTGTCCGCGTCGAAAAATTATCTTGATCTCAAGCGCGCGGCGACCAGTGCGTTGCCAGACGGGGTGCATTTCACCCTGATCGAGGGGGTGGCCGATCATATCGCGACGACCCTGCTCCGCGAAGACGAACGGGTGCAGGCGGTTCGCGTCAAGATCGTCAAGCTGGCGATTTCGGAACAAGGCGAAGCCATCGGGATGACCCTGATTCGGCATCGCCGATGATCGACGGGGTGGTGGAGGGGCAGGGGGCATTGGTCCATGCCATTGCCGCTGCGGTGGAAGACCAAGACGGGACCGCGCTGGTCAGCCGCGATCATGCCATCCTGGTCGCTTCGGACAGTCTTGCTGCGACAATTGACGCGATTCGCCAATGCGTTGCCACAGCGATCGTCGTGATCGTGCCGGCCGATTGGGCGCCACTGGATCGACATCTGCTCGTGGCCGCGATCGAGCCTCTGGCGATTGAACTGGCGCCTGCCACCCGGGTCAATGCGCTTGACATTGCGCCTGGTGCGCAGATGGCCGATATCGCTGCAGCCGCTATCTTTTTGCTGTCAGCGCAATCTGTTACGGGCCAAATACTCGCAATCGAGCAACGCCCTGACGCCAACTGATTACCCTCGGTTGCAGACGCCCAGCGAGCGCAGGACCACGGCGTAATCCTGCGCGGCGGCTTCGCCGTCACCGGCCGTCATTTTTTCGATTGCGGTGGCTGGCAATTGTGCCGGAAGGGCACAGGCCAGCCGGTACCAAAGCAGCGTATCGCGCGCCGGCGGAGCGGCTGCCTCGTCGACGATCTCGCTCAAGGCAACGGCCCAATGTGGTTCTTCGCCGGGGCGCCGCAGGATGCTGAGCGATACCGGCCGGCCATCGCGCGTGGTGAGGAACACCTGCGTTTCCCCTTCGCCGGGCAAGGAGCCCGGCACATGGAACGCGTTGCCCACCCCGGTGACGATCGGCGGCGCGTCTGCGGCCAGCGCTTCGCTGGCGATCTGACGACTCAGCGCATCGAGCGCCGGGGTCCAGTCGCGTTGTGAATCAGGGCCAGTCAATTGGATCTGGTTGGCGAGCCGCGGTACGGCGCGGGCGTAAAGCAGCACCCGCTTCTTCGTCATCTTCACGATTTTACCGCGCGAATCCGGCAGCACATCAAGAATATAGCCGATCCGCGCCGGCACCGATTCGGTGCCGCGGATGAGCGCATGCACATCGGCCTGGACGAACAGCCGGGCGTAGCCGGCGGGCGCGCCGATCGATTCGGGTCCCTTGAGGCGTTCGGCACTACGAATGGTGGCATCGATGATCACCGGCGACCGTAACACCAGATCGGCGACCGCCGCGTACGGCGGCGCTGGCACCATCAGTGGCGCGTTTGCCGGCACGGGGCGGCGCTGCGCCGGGGCGGGGATGGCGAAGCTCAGGATCGCCGCAAGCGATCCCAGCTGGATGATTTTTGGAACGAAGCTCATGACCGAATCGTTAGTGGATTGACGTTGTTTGATACAGAAATAATTCTGCCACGCTGAGATTGTACGTTTGTTGCGCCCGACAAAGCGTTTGCGTCGATCCGGTGGTGGCGATAGAGACTCAGGTCTCGGTGAAGGATATAACGGCTCACGGCAGCCCTAAGGCAATCCGGCGTTTCGGATGCCCCGGGGGCTCACTGTCGGTGCAATGGGAGTTTCGTACCTGAATGGCATATGCAGATCGGAATGATGGCGGCAACAAGGTGGTGGCGATTATTATCGTCGCCCTCATCCATGCCGTTATCGGATATGCGTTCGTGACCGGACTGGCGTATCAATACGTCAAGAAGGTCTCGGAAAAACTCAACACGTTCGACGTGGCGCCGCCGCCACCGCCGCCGCCAGACGAGCCACCACCGCCGCCGCCGCCAGACCAGCCGCTGACGCCGCCGCCCGTGGTGTCGCCGCCGCCGATCGTCCGGAACCCAAATCCGCCCGTCGTGCAGGTGCAAAGCGTTGCGACGCCGCCGCCGGTTTACAACCCGCAGCCAGCGCCGCCGGCACCGCCAGCACCACCGCCGCCCCGTGTCAGCCAGGCGGCTGGCGCCAAGGGAGACGAGAATAGCTGGATCTCGCAGGATGATTATCCGCCGTCCGCTCTCCGTGAGGAGAAAGAGGGAACGTCGGTGATTGCGTGGACGATCAACACGCAAGGCCGTGTTGAGGGTTGCCATACCGTGCAAACGAGTGGGTCGAGCGATCTCGATGATGCAGCTTGCCGTGCTTTGACCCGGCGAGGGCGTTACAAGCCCGCGCAGGACCAGAACGGCAATCCGATCGCGACAACCAAGTCCCGCCGCGTCCGTTGGGTTATTCCGAATTAACGATCCGTCAGGCGGGGGGCATGGGTCCCCCGCCGACATATTTTAGAGGAAGATATCTTTATGCTCACCACCATCCTCGCTGCTGCTCCTGCCGCGGCCTCCGCCAACCCCTATGGCCTGCAGGAAGCACTGCAGCAGGGCGGCGTTATTGCGCAGACCGTTTTCGGCATTCTCGTCATCATGTCGGTCGGCACCTTCTACATTCTGTTCACCAAGCTGTTCGAGCAGCAGAAGATCATGGGCCAGGCCAAGCGCGTCCGCTCGGGCTTCTGGACCAGCAACTCGCTGCGTGAGGCTTCGGCCAAGCTGGAGAAGAACTCCGCCTACAAGCAGATCGTCGATGACGGCCTCGCCGCGCAGGAACAGCACACCAAGCTGACCGATCCGGTTGAAGCGCATGATTGGCTGCACGGCTCGCTCGCGCGCTCGGAAGCATCGATCAACTCGAAGCTGGGTGGCGGTCTCGCCTTCCTTGCAACGGTGGGTTCGGTCTCGCCGTTCGTCGGGCTGTTCGGTACAGTGGTCGGCATCTATCGCGCCCTGATCAAGATCGGCGCGTCCGGCCAGGCATCGATCGACGCCGTCGCCGGTCCGGTTGGTGAAGCGCTGATCATGACCGCACTCGGCCTTGTCGTCGCCGTGCCGGCCGTGCTTGCCTATAACTGGCTGCAGCGCCGCAACAAGTCGATCGCGGAAGACCTTGGTGCGTTTTCGAACGATGTGCTGGGCTATCTGGCGTCAAACGGTGCAGTCCGTCCGGCATTCCGTGGTTCGGCTGCCAAGGCTTCGGCTGCGCCCGCCAAGGCCTAATTCCACAACAGTCACGGGATTGCTCGCGTGAGCGGGAAATCCCGTGCTGGTGCCGCCAAACGACCAGGTGGCAAGTTGATTGTAGATAGGATAACTCGCAATGGCGATTAGCGTTGGTGGCGATAGTGCCGACAAGCCAATGTCAGACATCAACACGACCCCCTTGGTGGACGTTATGTTGGTGCTCCTGATCATCTTTCTGATTGCGGTTCCGGTCGTGCTGCAGACCATCAAGGTCAAGCTGCCCGACGTGAAGTTCGATCCGACGACGACCAAGCCCGAAAACGTGTCGCTTTCGATCACGGGCGACGGCAATGGCGGCTGCAAAATTTATTGGAACACGACCCAGGTTACCAGCGCCGAGCTGCTCGACCGGGCAGTCGCGAAGCTGAAGCTGGAGATTGCACGCCAGGGCGGTCCCAATGCGCCAGGCGTTGAACTGCCGGAAGCGCATATCCGGGGTGATGTGAACACGCCGTACAAGTGCGTCGGCGGTGCGATCTTCCAGATGCAACAGGCCGGCTTTGCCAAGGTCGGCTTTATTTCAGAACCGCCCCCGGGCGGCAACGTAGAACGCCTGTGATGGCGCTGCGGACAGTCAGGAGTTACTCGACATGGCAATGAGCGGCGGCAGCGAAGACGGCGAGCCGATGATGGATATGAACATGACGCCGTTGATCGACGTCTTGCTCGTGCTCCTCATCATGTTCATCATCACGATCCCGATCCAGACGCACGCGGTAAAGGTCGATCTGCCGCAGAACGACCCGAACCAGCAGCTGGTGCAGGTCGAGCCCGACAAGAACAAGATCTCGATCGATCCGGCCGGGGTGGTCGCGTGGAACGGGACGCCGGTTGATGACATCACCCTGCGTCAGTATCTTGATCAGACGAAGCAGCTCGATCCCGAGCCCGAGCTTCATTTTCAGCCCGATGCGAATGCGCGGTATGAAGTGGTCGACCGCGTTCTTGCGGTGATCAAGCGCTCTGGCATCAGCAAGCTTGGTTTCATCGGCAACGAGCAATATCGCAACGATTTCTGAACTTTATCAGTCACGGTGCTTGGTGAAAGGCGGTCCTTCGGGGCCGCCTTTTTCTTTGTCTGGCCGGCGTGACCTTTTGTGGAACTATCGCGGCAAAAGCGGCTAAGTGTCTATATTAAAATCGATAATATATTCCTCTTGCACGTATTTCACTAAAGTGACACGTTAGTGTCACAAAAGTGAAACCTCCCATGGTGGGTGGTGTGCCGAGGAGAAGGAACGATGCGCAATTTTTTCAGCGCGCTGATTGTCACGGGGCTGCTGGCGATGCCGGCCTATGCCCAGACGACGGTCGAAGATCACAGCGGTTATACCGAGATCATGCACGGCAATTTCTCTGCGGCTGAGAAAACCGTGATCAAACAACGCGACGCTTTTCCGGACGACGCCGATCTGATGCTCAACCTGGCGGCGATCTACGCCCAGACCGGTCGCATCAGCAAAGCCCGCTCGCTCTATATCGAGGTTCTCGATCGGGCCGATCAGAGCATGCTGCTCGCGCAAAATCGGACCGCGTGGTCGCATGATATTGCCCGGCGCGGCCTGCAGCGGCTTGGCCCACAGCAGCGCCCTGCCAGCACCGAGATCACGGCGCGCTGAATTCAATATCGATATCCCCGGTGACCAAGGCTGCCGGGCTCCAGGCGCCGACGCATCACGCGTCGGCGTTTCGGTCGTTCGAGGCGGCGGCCACGCCGGGGCCCATTGCGCTGTCCCAACGCCCCGCTCAGCGGGCGAAGGCCGACCTTCGGCTTTACCCGCCAACCGCAGCGGCTGTCACAGTTTTGGCAGGGTCACCCCGCGCTGCCCCATATATTTACCGGCGCGATCGGCATAGCTGACCTCGCAGGGTTCATTGCCCTGCAGGAACAAGAACTGGCAGGCGCCTTCATTGGCATAGATGCGCGCCGGCAGCGGCGTGGTATTGGAAAATTCCAGCGTCACATGGCCCTCCCAGCCGGGCTCGAGCGGCGTGACATTCACGATGATCCCGCAGCGTGCATAGGTCGATTTGCCCAGACAGATCACCAGCACGTCGCGCGGCACGCGAAAATATTCGACGGTGCGGGCCAGCGCGAAGCTGTTGGGCGGGATGATGCAGCAATCGGTCTTGCGGTCGACAAAGCTGTTCTGGTCGAAATTCTTCGGGTCGACGATCGCCGAATCGACGTTGGTGAAGATCTTGAATTCGTCGGAAACCCGGGCGTCATAGCCATAGGACGACAGGCCATAGGAAATGCAGCCGTCGCGCTTTTGCGACTCGACGAACGGTTCGATCATGCCAGTGGCAAGCGCCTGTTCGCGGATCCAGCGATCGGACATGACGGACATTCAGCAACTCTCCCGACGGTGATAGCGGCTTAGCTTTCGCGGCTTCGCGACGATGGGGCAAGCGGATGTTTGCGGGCCGATGGGCCGGCGGGGTGGGCGAAAAAGGCTAAGGCGTGGACTGCCGATCGCTGGTCTTCGGTGGCGTGGTCAGCGCGGCCTCGACATCGTCGAGCCGGTCCTTCCCGAAATAAAGCTCCTCGCCGACCATGAAGGAAGGGATCCCGAACGCGCCATGGGCATAGGCGGCCTGGGTATTGGCGAGCAATTGTTGCTTGATCGGCTCTTGCTGCGCCAACGCGATCAGCCGGTCGGCCGGCAATCCAGCTTCAGCCAGTGTTGCTGCCATAATTGCAGGATCGTCGAGCTTGCGCGGCTCCTCCCACATGAAATGGAACATCGCCTCGACATAAGCAGCGAGCATGCCTTCTGTTTCGGCGGCAACCGCCCCGCGCATCAATTGCAGCGTGTTGACCGGGAAATACGGGTTCATCCGGAAAGCCGTCAGCGTATGGCGCTCGATGAATCGTGCCATCTCGCGCCGTTCATAGGCGAGCTTGTTGGGGATATTGGCAAAGGCGAGCATCGGTGCCTGGTTACCGGTCAGCTTGAACAACCCGCCGAGGAGCACGGGAACATAGCGAAACCGTCGGCCAGTGCGGTCTTCGATACCCGGGATAACCCGGTGGGCGAGATAGGCATTGGGGCTGCCAAAGTCGAAGTAGAAGATCGGCTGCATGTCGTTGTCCTTACCAGGATTCGCCATAGGGCCTGAGGTCAAGCTCATGCGTCCAGGCATCGCGGCGCTGATGGTGGAGTTGCCAATAGGTCTCGGCGATCGATTCGGGGTTCATCAGCGTGTCAGCCGGGAGGTCGTCTGCCGCTGCGCCGCGCGCGGTGGCGATTCGTTCGCGGACCCAGGCGGTATCGACCCCCGAATCGATGACGAGATGGGCGACATGGATGTTCTGCGGCGCGAGTTCGCGCGCCATCGACTGGGCAACGGCGCGCAGCCCGGCCTTGGCAGAGGCGAACGCCGCATAGCCCTTGCCACCGCGGAGCGACGCCGTCGCGCCGGTGAAGAAGATCGATCCGCCGCCATGCGGCAGCATCCGTCGCGCGGCCTCCCGTCCGGTCAGGAAACCGGCATAACAGGCCATTTCCCACACCTTTCGAAACACGCGTTCGCTGGTGTCGAGCAGCGGAAACTGCACATTGGCGCCGATATTGAAGATGCATAGTGCCAGCGGGGCGCCAGCATTGGCGGCATCGAGGAAGGTCGCGATGCCTTCTTCTGATCGGGCATCGAGCGTGTGGCCGGTAAAACTGCCCCCGGCTACGGCAATTTCCGCTGCCAGCGGCTCCAGCTTCTCGCCCTGGCGGCGGCCGCCATGCACCTGATAGCCGCCCCGCGCGAAACGGCGGGCGATTGCAGCACCGATGAAATCGCCCGCGCCGACAATGGCAACACTCATGTTACTGTTGGCCATATCGCGCTCCCGTGCCGTTCCACCCGTTTCTAGGCGCCCGAGCTCGGGGTGTCGAACCTCGGTTCAGCCAATGCCAAGGTCTGCCGGCCCAAAGGCGTGAGGAAGCAGATCAGACAGGAGATGGCGGGTCATCGCTTCACCTTCGGCGGCACCGCACCAGATCACGATATCGTGCTTGCCCATTTGCGCCGCTTCATTGATCACCTGCCGGCACCGGCCACATGGGCCGACCGGCACGACCCCGCGCGCGACGCCTTCGGCGTCCATTGCGCCGCCGATCACCCCGATCGCGACGACATCGGCGAGCCGCCCGGTGGCGCTGGTCGTCGCCAGCGCGACGGTTTCCGCGCAGAGCGAGAGGCCATAGCTGGCGTTTTCGAAATTGGCGCCGGAGATGACCGCGCCGTCGCTCAGCAGCACGGCTGCCCCAACCCCGAAGCGCGAATACGGGGCATGGGCGTGGCGGGCGGCGGCCCGGGCGGCGTTGATCAAGCGAATGCCGGTGTCGATATCAGTCATGGCGTCACGACATTCCAATGAATCAGGGTGGGGGCGCCATCGATCCGGCGCATGGCGTTGGCCTGCCACATCCGCCACGGACGGGCAGCGTAATCGGGCGGGAAATAATTCTGCACGCTCCAGATCGGCCGGGGAATCGCAGCGCTGACCCGATAGGCGTACTCAAAGCGCCGGGATATCTTGATCAACACGGGCTTGCGCATATGCGCTTCGATCATCGTCAGCAGCCGCTCAATCTCTCCGATCACCACGGCGCGATCGGGCCGGGCGGCGCACCCATCCTGAAAATCGATCCACACCGCCGGCGGCAGCGAATCGTCGGTATTGGGCACGGTGGTGTTGAAATTATTGGCCTGGTCGCCCGCCAGCCGGCACAGCGAATAGACGTGCAGCGGCCCCCGCCGCAGCCCGGCCGCATAAACATCGGCCCAATTGGCCGCAAACATCGGATCGCGGGTATCGGCGCCGATCGTCGCGGTCAGATAGGCAAAGCTGACCCCGCCGCCGCGCAGCACCGGCCATTCGATCTTGCCCTCGGCCGCGCCGACATCGACGCCCTGGAGCGGATAGGACTTGACCGATGGCGACCAGCTGATCGCGAAAGTCAGCACCACGACACTGACCAGTGCCGCACCGACCGCCGCAGCGACGATCTGACGTGCGCGTCGGTGGACAAGGCGTTTGCGCACCGGCTCAGCCCTTGATGTGGAGCACGCAGATCAGCGTGAACAGGCGACGGGCGGTATCGAAATCAATGTCGATCTTGCCGATCAGCCGTTCTTTCAGCAGTTCGGCGGCTTCATTGTGGATGCCGCGCCGGGCCATGTCGATGGTTTCGATCTGCTGCGGCGTCGCCGCGCGGATCGCTTGATAATAGCTATCGCAGATGGCGAAATAATCCTTGATCGGCCGCCGGAAGCGCCCGAGCCCAAGCACATAGGTTTCGAGCAGCGATCCGTCTTCGCGCGCGATCGAGATAGCCAGTCGGCCTTCCTCGACGCTGAGCTCGATCTTGAACGGGCCGCCATAGCCATCGGGATAGTCGCGCACCGGCGCGAAATAATTGCCCTCGATCAAATCGAAGATCGCAATCCGGCGCTCTTGCTCGATATCGGCGCTGCGCCACAAAATGGTGCGTTCGTCCAGGGTGACGTCGATGATCCGCGGGTCGGCCATGCAACCGCTATCGGGGTTGGCTTGCCGGGAATCAACGGGGAACATGCCCAAGGCCATTTACCAGGTCGTTCGTCGCACGCCGGTGACTTATCCACGTTATTTACGCGCCCAACGGGTTGAGCCTTGGGGCCGGCTCTGGGATGAGGGGCGATGGCCACCGCGATGATTACCCCGTCAGGACATAATGTCCCCCTGTCGCTCCCGCAAAATGTCGAGGCGGAAGCCGCGATGTTGGGCGCGATGATGATCGACAATCGACTTGCGGACGATTTGACCGATCGGCTTGAGCCCGAACACTTCTATGAGCCCGTTCATGGCCGGATATTTGCGGCGATCAAATCGCTGCGCAAATCGGAGAGCCTTGCCACGCCGGTTACGCTCAGGCCGATGTTCGAGGCCGATGAAGGGATGCGCGCGCTGGGCGGGCCGAGCTATCTCGCCCAATTGACCGGCAGCGGCGCCGGGCTGATCGGCGCGCGGCAGTTTGCCAAGCAGATCTATGACCTGGCGATGCTGCGCACGCTCGTTTCGGTCGGCCGCCAACTGGTGGAGCGCGCGCTGGATACATCCGAAGAAGTTAATCCGCGCAAGCAGATCGAAGAAGCCGAAGAGGAATTGTTCAAGGTTGCCGCTGACGGTGGGGCCGAAAGTACCGTCAAAAGCTTCGGCGATGCCGCCAAGGCGGCGGTGAAGATGGCCGAACGCGCGCTCAACGCCGGCGGCAACCTGTCGGGCATCACGACGGGGCTTGATTCGGTCAACGCCAAGATGGGCGGCATGCATCACAGCGATCTGATGATTCTCGCCGGACGCCCGGGCATGGGCAAGACTGCGCTGGCCACCAACATCGCCTTCAATGCCGCGCAACGCTGGATGCGCGATATGGCGGACGGGATCGCCCCCGATCGCTCAGTTGGCACCAAAGTGGCGTTTTTCAGCCTGGAAATGTCGGCCGACCAGCTCGCCACGCGCATTTTGGCCGAACAATCACAGATCAGTTCCGAGCGGCTGCGGATGGGCAAGATCAACAATGCCGAAATGAGCCGGCTGGTGCAGGCATCGATGGAGTTGCAGCATCTGCCGCTGTTCATCGACGATACCGCCGGCCTGTCGATCGGTGCGCTCCACACGCGGATGCGGCGGCTGCAGCGGCGGCAGAATGAGCAGATCGGGCTGGTGGTGGTCGATTATCTCCAGCTGCTGCAGGGCAGCGGGCGCGGATCGAGCGAGAATCGCGTCCAGGAAATTTCCGAAATCAGCCGCGGGCTGAAGACGATGGCCAAGGACTTGAACGTCTCGGTCATGGCGCTTTCGCAGCTCAGCCGTGCGGTCGAGCAACGCGAGGACAAGCGCCCGCAGCTATCGGATCTGCGCGAATCGGGATCGATCGAGCAGGACGCCGATATCGTGATGTTCGTGTACCGCGAGGATTATTATATCGCGATGCACGAGCCCGAGGTCCCGCGCGCCGGCAGCACGGCGGACGTTGAGGACAAGCACGCCAAATGGTCACAGAAATATGCCGAGGTTGCGGGGCTGTCCGAACTTATCATTGCCAAGCAGCGCCATGGTGCGACCGGCAAGGTGACCTTGCGCTTCGAGCCCGAGATCACGCGCTTCAGCGATTATGCGGGGCCGCAACCAGGCTATTGAGGATAAACAATTTTGCATGCGGCGTATCAGCGCCCCGTGCACGGTGTTAGCATTGTTTCAAAGGCGCGGCGTAGCGCATCGCACGATTGGAGATGCTCGTGGGCGCTTGGGGTGGGGTCATAATGGCCTTTTTCGGGGCGTTTTTTGCGGCCCTGACGATGTATTGGCACGGGAAGTTGACAGGCCTTGCACTCGCCTGGCCCTACCTGGTTTTCGCACTGATCGGCGTGGCAGCACTCTGCGTCATCCGGCTGCCGGGCACGGGGCTGGTCCCTTCCGAACGCGTGAAGCGTGCCCTCATCTGGAGTAGCGCAGCGGAGGGAATCGGCATTTTTGTGGCGTCGAATATCGTCATCAATGTGCACCACCCCGATTGGCTGCTCCCGGCCATGGCGGTGATCGTTGGGCTGCACTTTTTGCCGATCGCCTATGCAGCATCCAGCAGCGTCTATTATATCCTGGGCGGGGTGTTAATCGCTGCTGCCGGCGCGGGATTCGTCCTGTCTGCCCCGTTGGGGGGTGTGGTCGCCGGCGTGATGGCCGCATCCAGCCTTTGGATCGCCGCCATTTTCGCGGTGCGCCGTGACTTGCGCGCCAAGCGGTCATCGGCCGTTGCGGGATAGCCATTGAACCGGTGGCCCCAGAGCCGATGTCACTCGGCTTGAGCCATTGCTTGTCCCTCAGCTAAAGCGCGGGCCCAAGGTCGCCAAGCACGGCGCCTGAGACTCTGGGCTCCGGTTTTCGCGGGAGAAATATTCCACCAAATGGAAAACGATTCTAGAAGCTCGGCTCTTCGCCGGGCTGTTCGGGCAGGTGAATGCCGCATTCGACCTTTTCCCAGCCGCGCCAGCGGCCGGCGCGGGCGTCTTCGCCGGGCAGGACCTTGCTGGTGCAGGGCGCGCAGCCGATCGAAAGATAGCCGGCATCGACCAGCGGGTGCGGCGGCAGATCGTGCGCGACGACATAGGCGTCGAGATCGGCCTTTGACCAACTGGCAAGCGGGTTGATCTTCAGGCGGCCGGCGGCGTCGCTGGTATCGATTTCGACACGGTGGAGATTGGTGCGGGTTGCCGACTGAAAGCCCTTGCGGCCGGTAATCGTTGCATCAAACCCGACAAGCGCAGCGGCGAGCGGCTTGACCTTGCGGATCTCGCAGCAGCCATCGGGATCATAGGACCAGCGCAGGCCGCTCTCGTCGCGCCGGGCGACCGCGTCGGCATCTGGTGTCAAGCTGCGCACATCGCTCAGCCCCAGCCGGGCGGCAAGGAGATCGCGATAGGCGAGCGTCTCGGCGAAATGCTTGCCCGTTTCCAGGAACAGCACCGGCACCGATGGATCGATGCTGGCAACGAGATGCAGCAGTACCGCCGATTCCGCACCAAAGGAAGAAACGATCGCCGCGCGCCCGATGGGCCCGTCATGAAGCAGGGTCGAGAGCATCGCGCGCGCGTCGCTATCGGCGAAGCGCGCATTGAGTTCCGCGACATCCATCGCGGTGAAGCGCGGCGCGCTGTCGATCATGTCTATCGTGCGGGCGATCGCGTTAGCCATGCCGCAATTTCCACACGGGCACCCGGCCGTCGGCGGCGGCCTGATAGACATGGTCATAGCGATCGAGCGACGCCTGCAGCACGGCCTCGTCGACCGGGGCGTGCGGGGCAAAGCTGTCGAATCCGCAACGCCGCATCAGCGGGATCTGATCGACCAGCACATCGCCTGCGGCGCGCAACTCGCCCGTATAGCCAGCCTCGCGCAGGACGCGCGCTGCCGAATAGCCGCGCCCGTCGCGAAACGCCGGAAAGCTCACCTCGATCAGCGCGAGCTGGCCAAGATGGGGGATCAGTGCGCGGGCATCGTCGCCTGCCTCGATGCGGACGGCGGTGGCATTGGATTGGCCCGCCACGAAACTGTCGAGCGTGATCGCTGGTTCGTCATGGACCTCATCGTCCCGGAAACGCAGCAAGGTCTCACCCATAAATCGCCTCCTTGAAGGGTTCGATGCCGATGCGGCGATAGGTGTCGAGGAAGCGCTCGCCCTCGGTGCGGGTGGCGAGATAGACGTTGGTGACCTTTTCGACCGCATCGACCACGCCGTCCTCGTCGAAGCCGGGGCCAGTGATCTTGCCGATGCTGACATCGTCCGCGCCCGACCCGCCGAGCGAGAGCTGGTAGTTTTCGGTGCCCTTCTTGTCGACGCCGAGAATGCCGATATGGCCGGCATGGTGGTGACCGCAGGCGTTGATACAGCCGGAAATCTTGAGCTTCAATTCGCCCAATTCGCGCTGCCGCCCGAGATCGCCGAAGCGCTGGGCGATTTTCTGCGCGACCGGAATCGAGCGGGCATTGGCGAGGCTGCAATAATCAAGGCCGGGGCAGGCGATGATATCGCTGATCAGATCGAGATTGGCGCTCGCCAGTCCCGCCTCGTTGAGCGCGCTCCACACGGCGTAGAGATCAGCCTTGCGGACATGTGGCAGGACGATGTTCTGGGCGTGGGTGACGCGCAGTTCATCAAACGAATAACGCTCGGCGAGATCGGCCATCAGGTCGATCTGATCAGCGCTGGCGTCACCGGGAATGCCGCCGATCGGCTTCAGGCTGATATTGACGATCGCATAGCCGGGGGCCTTGTGCGGTTTGACGTTCTGGTCGAGCCAGACCGCGAAATCGGGGTCGCTGCGGTCGATCGCATCGCTCGCGCCACTTTCAAACGCAGGCGGCGCGAACATCGCGGTGATCCGCGCGAGCTCGGCGGCGGGTGGATCGATGCCGAGCGCCTTTACCTGCACAAATTCCGCCTCGACCTGCTGGCGATAGGAATCGGCGCCAATCTCGTGAATCAGGATCTTGATCCGCGCCTTGTACATATTGTCGCGCCGGCCATAGCGATTATAGACGCGCAGGCACGCTTCCAGATAGCTGAGCAGATCGTCGGCGGTGATGAAATCCTTGATTTCCGGGCCGATCATCGGCGTGCGGCCCATGCCGCCGCCGACGAAAATCTTCGCGCCTAATATGCCGTCACGCTGCAGCAGCTGGATGCCGATATCGTGCAGCCGCATCGCTGCGCGATCTTCATCAGCGGCGATCACCGCGATCTTGAACTTGCGCGGCAGATAGCTGAATTCGGGGTGGAACGTGCTCCATTGGCGGAGCAATTCGGCCCAGGGGCGGGGATCGGTCACTTCATCGCCGGCGGCGCCGGCATATTGGTCCGAGCTGATGTTGCGGATGCAATTGCCGCTGGTCTGGATGGCGTGCATTTCCACCGTTGCCAGTTCAGCGAGGATATCGGGCGTTTCCTCAAGCTTGATCCAGTTGAACTGGAGGTTCTGCCGGGTCGTGAAATGGCCGTAGCCGCGATCATATTTGCGCGCGATATGCCCGAGCATGCGCATCTGGCGGCTGTCGAGCGTGCCATAGGGAATGGCGACGCGCAGCATATAGGCATGGAGCTGGAGATAGAGGCCGTTCATCAGCCGGAGCGGCTTGAACTGATCCTCGCTCATCGCGCCCGACAGGCGGCGGCTTACCTGATCGCGGAATTCCTCGACCCGGGCATCGACGATCGCCTGATCGAAATGGTCATATTTATACATGTCAGATCACCCATTCGCCGGCTTGAGGGTCGGCGGGCTTAAGCGTCAGATCGGGGCGGACGGTTGGGCCG
Source organism: Sphingomonas sp. 28-63-12 (assembly GCA_002281535.1). Taxonomy (GTDB): domain Bacteria; phylum Pseudomonadota; class Alphaproteobacteria; order Sphingomonadales; family Sphingomonadaceae; genus Sphingomonas. The sequence continues at coordinate 9,618 of NCGD01000029.1, read as the reverse complement.
AGTGCGCGCACCCGGTCCTTGATGTGCGCGGGGCGGGGGCCGTCTGGGCTCGGTTCCGCATCGATCACATAGGGCACATTGACCCGGCGCGCGCCTTCCTCGGCGCGGGCAATGCTCTCGCCGCCTTCGCCGACATCGGCAGCATCCTCAACATGGCGCGACCAGCCATTGCCCGTCCACCAGACAACGTCACCGCTCGGCAAGTCATTGCCCGTCAAAATCTTCACGCAATAGCCTCCGCTGCGAGGGCAAGGGACTGCAGGGCATCGGCCGCCATGCCGCGTGCCGCGACCTCGCCCACCACGATCACGGCGGGGCTCTGCACGCACTTCCGCGCGATCATCGCGCCGAGATCGGCGAGCAACGTCTGCAGCGCGCGGGCATTGGGGCGGGTGCCGTTTTCGAGCACGGCGACCGGCATATCCGGCGATACGCCCTCGGCGATCAGTTTCTCGGCAATCAACTCGGCCGTCGCGACCCCCATATAGATGACGAGCGTGCGCCCCTTGCCGGCGAGGCCGGACCAATTCTGCTCGCTCAACCCCTGGCACTGCCCAGCGACAAAGGTGACCGCGCTCGACACGGCCCGGTGGGTAAGCGGGATCAGCGCGCCGGCGGCGGCGCCCATGGCGGCCGAGATGCCGGGAATGACGCGAACGGCAACGTCCGCCGCCAAACATGCTTCTGCTTCTTCGCCGCCGCGCCCGAAGATGAAGGGATCACCGCCCTTTAGCCGTACGACGAGCTTGCCGCGTTTCGCTTCGGCCACCAGCAAGTCGTTGATTGCTTCCTGCCGCATCGTATGCCGGCTGCGGCTCTTGGCGACCGAGATTTGCGAGGTGGCGGGGGCAAGCGCGAGGATGCGCTGATCGACCAGCCCGTCATGCACAATCAGATCGGCGGCGAGGATTGCATCACGCGCGGCGACGGTGAGCAGGTCGGGATCGCCGGGGCCGGCGCCGACCAGCAGCACGCTGCCCGCCGGGGAAGGGAAATCAGTCTTCATGTCAGGCCAAATGGTCTGTAGCGGTGGTTGGTGCAACCGAGCGCTGCTTGGGGACGGCGTAGCCTAGCTTTTCAGCCGTCCTTCAGGCCGATGCCAATCACCGCGCGCGCCTGATCGGCTTCGGACGAAACGACCGGATAGGCGCAATAATCGGCGGCATAATAAGCGCTCGGGCGGTGGTTGCCCGACCAGCCGATGCCGCCGAACGGCGCCGATGACGACGCACCGTTGGTCGGCTTGTTCCAGTTGACGATACCGGCGCGGGCATTGGCCCAGAACCGATCGTAAAGTGCCGGATCCTGGCTGACGAGGGAGGCGGCAAGGCCATAGCGGGTGTTGTTGGCCTCAGCGATCGCATCGTCAAACGTCGCTGCGCGCACCACCTGCAGGATCGGCCCGAACAGCTCGATGTCTGGGCGATCGTTCATGTCGGTCACGTCGATCACGCCGGGGGTGAGGAAGGGAAGATCTTCGAACAGGCGCTGCATGTGGCGTACCGGCCGGCCGCCGCGCGACATCAACGTCACGAAGCTTTCGGTGAGCAGATCGGCCGCTTCATTGTCGATCACCGGGCCCATGAAGGGCTGTGGATCGGCATGTGGATCGCCGACGATCACGCGATCGAGCAATTTCGATAATTCGGCCATCAGCGGCTGGTGGAGCCGTTCGTCCAAGATCAGCCGGCGCGCGGCGGTGCAGCGCTGGCCGGCGCTGGTAAAGGCCGATTGCACGATCAACACGGCGGCAGCGGCGAGATCGGGCGCATCCCAGACAATGATCGGGTTGTTGCCGCCCATTTCGAGCGCAAGGATCTTTTCAGGCTTGTCGGCAAAGGCGCGGTTGAGCGCAATGCCGGTTCGCGCCGAGCCGGTGAACAGCAGCCCGTCAATATCGGGATGGCCCGCGAGCGCCTTGCCTTCGCCCGGACCACCAATAAGCAGCCGGATACAACCTTCCGGCACGCCACCTTCGCGCAGACAATCGACCAGGAACGCCCCGGTGGCCGGGGTCTTTTCCGATGGCTTGAAGACCACCGCATTGCCGGCGAGCAAAGCCGGGATGATATGGCCATTGGGTAGATGTGCGGGGAAATTATACGGGCCGAGCACCGCCAGCACGCCATGCGGCTTGTGCCGAACGGCCAAGCGCCCGCCCTGCGAATCCATCTTTCGCTGGGCGCTGCGTTCGCCATAGGCGGTTGCCGAGATATTGACCTTGGCGATGACCGTATCGACTTCGGTGCGCGCCTCCCAAAGCGGCTTGCCGGTTTCGCGGGCGATCAGATCGGCGAAGGGTTCGGCCTTGGCGCGCACGACATTGGCAAAGCGGCGCAGCGCCTCGATTCGGAAGGCAAGCGGTTGCGCTGCCCAGCCGGCCCAGCTGGCACGGGCAATGGATACTTCGGTATCAGCGTCCCCGGGCATCTGGCGCCACAAAATGGCCCCCGTCGCGGGTTCGGTGGAGACGATTTCCTGTCCGACCATTGGGTCTTTCTTCTCGATTGTTGCGCGCTCTTGCCCGATTTTGGTCGCGAATGCCAACTGGCGTCGTTCAGTCAGCCAGCGCCTGTCCCATTGCCCGGATTCTCAGGATCTTGGCATGAAGTGCCGACCAGTCGTCGCGCTCGGCGATGTCGGCCCAGATCGATTCGACCTCGTCGATCAACATCGAACAGGGCGCACCGGCCTGCCAATAGGGATGATCGCGGCCTTTGCGCGGCGCATAGATCGCCAGCCGAGCCCGGGCTTCGGCGAAGCCAGGGCCGAAGCTGTCGGGGATGGCTCCGCCAAAGCTCGCCTGAAAAAAATGGTCGATCGGTGTGTCGGCGGTGCGGAGGGCGGGCTCGAGCGCCTGGACCAGCGCGCGATCGTCGGCCGGCATCCGCGGCACAACGCCCAGCCGCCACAGGATCGCGGCGGTAACGGCCGTCTGATAGTGATCGCCAAAGCTGTCGAGCACCGCGATCAGCGGTTCAGCCGGCGAAATCAACCGCAGCGACACCGCCAGCTGCATCACGTCCCAATGAATCGCCTCGGGCTGGCGACCAAAAGCGTAGAGCCCGGCAGAATCGAAATAGGCGGCGGTCAAATCCGGGTTCCAGCTTGGATTGAACCGCCAAGGCCCATAATCGAAACTTTCGCCGGTGACGTTGATGTTGTCGCTGTTCAGCACCCCGTGGACGAAGCCCGCAGCCATATATTGCCCCGCCAATCGCGCGGTGGCGCGCACGACGTGATCGAGCAGCCGCACCGGGCCATCCTTGCCGCCGGGATCGCCGAAATACTGGTTGAGGACATAATCGGTCAGCTGCCGCAGCCCGTCTTCGTCGCGCAGATAGGCAAGCCGCTGGAAGGTGCCGATCCGGATATGGCTGTGGCTGAGCCGCACCAGTGCCGCGCCCCGCGTGGGAGAGGGTTCGTCAGTGCGCTCCAGCGCCTCACCAGTCTCAATCAGTGACAGGCTGCGAGAGGTGGAGACACCCAGTGCTTCGAGCATTTCTGTCGCCAATATCTCGCGGACACCACCCTTCAGCGTCAACCGGCCGTCGCCGAAGCGGCTCCATGGTGTCTGGCCCGATCCCTTGGTGCCGAGATCCATCAGCCGGCCCTGATCATCGCGGCACTGCGCAAACAGGAAGCCGCGCCCGTCGCCGATCTCCGGATTATAATGGCGGAACTGATGGCCATGATAGCGCAGCGCCAGGGGCTTGGTGAGGCTGCCGGGTAGCGGCGTGAATCGGCCGAAATGGGCGATCCAGCCGGCATCGTCGAGCGACTCCAGGCCGATCGAGGCTGCGGCGCGATCGTTGCGGAAGCGGAGCACCGTCTGCGGGAAGGCCGCTGGCTCAACAGAATCGTAAAAACTGTCCCCCAGCGTCAAGATCGTGGTGGCAGGAAGAAATGGGGCGGGTTGCGGGTTGGCAGTCATCCGGCGATATGGAGGCTAGGCGCGCAAGGACGCAACCATGGCAGCATATGAAAATAGATATTGGTGGTCGAATGACGGGATTCGGCTGCACGCGCGCGATTATCCAGCGCGTGATGCCCAAGCCGCCGCCGGGCGGCCGCCGATTTTGTGCCTGCCGGGGCTGACCCGCAATGCGCGCGACTTCGATGTGCTGGCGGAACGGCTCTCGGCTGAATGGCGAGTCCTTGTCGTCAATCTGCGCGGACGCGGCGATAGCGGCTATGCCAAGGACCCGATGAGCTATGCCCCGCTCGTCTATGTGCAGGATGTCGAAAAGCTGCTTGGTGAGCTTGGCTGCGACCGCTATGTCGCGATCGGGACGTCGCTGGGTGGGATCGTGACGATGCTGCTGGCAGGCGCCGCGCGCGAGACGCTGGCGGGCGTGGTGCTGAACGATGTCGGGCCGGAAATCGACCCGGTCGGTCTGTCGCGCATTCGCACCTATGTCGGCAAAAGCAGCTCCTGGCCGACCTGGATGCACGCCGCGCGCGCGGTGGCAGACAGCAATGCCGATAGTTATCCGCATTATGATATTGGTGACTGGCTAGTGATGGCCAAGCGGCTCTATCGCCTCAACGCATCGGGCCGGATCGTGCTCGATTACGACATGAAGATCGCCGAACCCTTTCGCGTGCCGGGCAATGAGGCTGGGCCGGACATGTGGCGCGCGCTCGATCGACTGGCCGGGGTGCCGGTGTTGATCGTGCGAGGTGCCATGTCGGATATCCTGCCCGCTGCGGTGGCCGATCGGATGGTCGAAACGCTGGGCGACGCCTCGTTGGTCACTATTCCCAATGTCGGCCATGCGCCGACCATGGACGAGCCCGAAGCGGTCGCGGCAATCGATCGCCTGCTCGCCGGTGTCTCGCGGGAACCGGTCGCGGCGTGAACGCTCCGGTCTCCTGTGGGGCGGACGGCTGGCAGCAAAGGGCCGCCCGATGATTTTGCGCGACCGGCTGGTCTTCACTCCCCATGACATCGATCTCGGCAGATCCCCGCTGGCGGGCAGGATCGATGCTGAAACCTATGTACTTGGCGCATTCAATCCGGGGTTGGCGCGTCTGGCGAACGGCAATCTGTTGCTGATGGTGCGCGTGGCGGAGGCGTTGCGGACACCGGTACGAGACGGCCATGTTCATGCCATCCGCTGGGCGGCGGACGGGTACCACCTTGATGCCTGGCCGATCGACGCTGTCGACATGAGCGATCCGCGAAGCTTTCGGGTGCAGGGACAGGTCTGGCCGGTATGCGGCCTGACCTCATTGTCGTGGCTGCTGCCGGTCGAGTTGACGGCGGATGGCGACGCGGTGGTTGCGGTCCATTATGACCGCGCGATCGTGCCGGTCGCCTCCTATCAATGCTATGGGATCGAAGACGCGCGGATCGCCCAGGTCGGAGATCGCTATTGGATGACGGCCTGCGCGGTCAGCCCCGAACGTCAGTGCACGATCCTCTACAGCTCGGCCGATGCGCTCGACTGGCAGCTCGAAGGGATCGTGCTCGACCACCAGAACAAGGATATGCTGATCTTTCAAGGGCTGGTCGGCGATCGCTATTGGGCGCAGACCCGGCCGCTTGGAGACGCCTATTTTACCTATCCGCCCGACAGGCCGTGGCGCGCGGGACCGTCGATCAATCTCGCTTCATCACCCGATGCGCTGCATTGGAAGCCGCATGAGCAGCCCGGCATCCGTCCTGCGGTGGCGCTACCGGCGGCGGTTAGGATTGGCGGCGGCGCCCCGCCGATCCTGACCGATGGCGGCTGGCTAAGCCTGTGGCATGGAGTGGAGCCGAATGGCGGGGTCGGCGTTTATCACACCTTCTGGTCGTTGCTCGATCGCCACGAACCCTGGCGCACGCTGGATACCGGCGGTTCACCACTGATCACCCCTGCGCCAGCGCTCACCGATCCGATCAAGAATTTGATGTACCTTGATAATATCGTCTTTACCACCGGGATCGTCGATGCTGGCGACGCCTGGCTTGTCGCCAGTGGCGAGGCCGATCTCGCCTGCCGGCTGACGCTGATCGACAAAAAGAGGCTGGGTTGATCTACGCCATCATCAGCGCATCGATGGCGCCTTGCAGGATGTAGCTGGCGGCGATCTTGTCGATCCGCTCGGCGCGCTTGGCGCGGCTGATATCCTCGGCGATCATCTGGCGCTCGACCGCCTGGGTCGACCAGCGTTCGTCCCACAGCAGGATCGGCAGGCCTAGGTCTTCCATGTTGCGGGCAAAGGCGCGGGTGGACTGGGTGCGCGGGCTATCGGTGCCGTCAAGGTTGAGCGGCAGGCCGATGACGATGCCGACCACCGATTGCTGCACGATCAACGTCGCGATCGCCGCCTTGTCCGGCTGGAATTTGGTGCGGCGGATCAAGATCGCCGGCGAGGCAAAACTCCAACCGGCATCGGCCAGGGCAGTGCCGATCGTCTTGCTGCCGACGTCTAGCCCGATCAACCGCCCGCCATGCGGCAAGATGGCCCGGAAATCAGCAGCGGCGGTAGTGATCACTTCTTGCCGAACGCGGCCAGCCGGCGCGCGGCATCGGCGCGGACATTGCCCCAGAACAGGCTATAATCGAACACATGATAATTGTTGCCGGGCAGGACATATTGCCCGATCTGCGCGGGTGGCGGCCCGATCAGCAGAAAGCCGCGACCGTCGCAACGCGCAGGTAGGCCACCGACTACCATCGTTGCGGTCATCATGTCGCTTGATGGCACCAAGGTGCCCAGATTGGCGCTTGCCGGGGCAGCAGTGCCGGGGGTGCCGGTGATCGGGTTGGTGCAGATCATCGCGCTGCCTTTGCGCGGGGCGCCGGTAAGCCCGGTCGAAGCGTCAAAAGTGTCGAGGATCAGTTCAGGGTCGGCCGGCTCGGCGAAGCTTTGCCACGACAGGATACAGCCGGTCTGGTCGGCGCCGCTGCATTCGGGCAGGCCGAGCGCGGGGAGATCGGCGCTGCGCGAAACGGGCCAACCAACGACATAGGCAGCGATGATTCGCCTGGCGAGCGGTGTGCCCGCCACGCGCTCGCGCAGCAAGCGGATCAGGTGCAGCGACCCCTGGCTATGGCCGGCCAGGATGATTGGCCGATCGGGGCCGATTTCGCGCAGAAATTCGTCAAACGCAGTGCGGACATCGCCATAAGCGACATCAAGCGCCTTTTGTGCCTCAGCCTGGCTGGTGAGGAAGGCGCCGAAGGTCGCCTGGCGATAGCGCGGTGCCCAGATCGCCGCGCTGCCATTGAACGCGCTCGCCTGGCCGCGCAGGAACAACGCTGCCCGATCATTGGCGATCTGATCGTCGAGCGGGGCATTCCAGCGGCTGCGATCGAGATAGGATGTGGGGTGGATGAAGAACATCACGGCTTTTGGATCAGCCGCCGGCTTTTCGCCTGATGGCGTCCACAGCGCGGGATTGCCGGGCTTGTCTGGGCGGGCGAGCCACATCTTCGGATCGGCATAGACGCTGGCCGGCACACTCGGCAGTGCTTCGAACGCCGACGCGGGCACAAAGGCCACTCGCATCAGCTGGGTGCCGAAAATTCGGAAAGCAAGCAGACCAGCAATTGCCATGACGATGAGGACCGCCACCAGATAGAGGAACTTGCGCGCCAAAAAACCATACTCCGGATGTTTGTGCGGTGCGGCAAGATCGCGCCGATCGCAACTGCATTTCCTCTGCCCGACGAATGTGTCGCCTGCAATCGCGGCTTGCGCTATCCTGCTGGTCGCGCTGGCGGAGGGGATTTCGGCAATGGACGCATTCGGGAACGAGCAGGATGCGCCCCATGACGGCGGCTGGGCGCTGCGGCCGGGGTTGCTGGCCGCAATCGGTGCCGGTGCGGCGCTGGCGATCCAGCAATTGCTGGGCAAAGGCTTTACACCATCGGTTGATCATCTGGCGATGGCGATTGGCATCGGCACCGCGGCGATCGGTTTTGGCTTTGTTGCCGAGCGGCTGCGGCTTGGCTGGGCGATTGTCTTTGCCGGGGTGATTGGGCTGGTCGCCGGGCTGATCGTCTATTGGCAGGGGATTCCGGGTGGTTCGCCCGATTTCTGGAGTTGGCGGCTGACCAGCCTGTTTCTGGCCATCGCGATTGCCGCGCCGCTGTTCCAGACCGCGCGCGACGAGGGCGCATGGCGTTTCCCCTATGCAGAACTGCACGGCCATGCCTGGACCAATGTGGTGCTGTGGTTCGCGAGCTGGATTTTCGTCGGCGTCGTGTTCGCGATGGCCTGGCTGCTCGCAGCGCTGTTCAACCTGGTCAAGATCGATTTCCTTGAAAAGCTGCTCCAGAAGGACTGGGCAATCGCGCTGCTGATCGGCGCGGCATTCGGCGGCGCGGTGGGGCTGATGCGTGAGCGCGACCGGATCGTGCGGTTGCTGCAACGCGTAGTGACGGCGGTGCTGGGTGTGCTGGCGCCCGTGCTCGGCGTCGGGTTGCTGATTTTCCTGCTGTTGCTGCCCTTTACTGGACTTGGCGCGCTGTGGGAGGCGACGCGGTCGACCACGCCAATCCTGCTCAGCTGTGTAATCGGGGCACTGATCCTGGCCAATGCAGTGATTGGGAACGGCATTGATGACGAGGCACGCAATCCCGTGCTGCGGTACGGCGCGATGGCGCTGGCGCTGGTAATGCTGCCGCTAGTGGCGATTGCGGCAGTCGCGACGGGGCTCAGGATCGGGCAATATGGCTTCACGCCGGACCGGCTATGGGCGCTGACCTTCGTGGTGCTGGCGAGCGCCTATGGGCTGGCTTATCTGGTTTCGCTGGTGCGGGGGCAGACCGATTGGGCGCCATTTGCGCGGTCGGCGAATATATTGCTTGGATTCGGTGTGGCGGCGGTAGCGCTGTTGCTGGCGACTCCGCTGCTGAGCTTCAACGCGATCTCGACGCACGATCAGGTGGCGCGGCTGACATCGGGCAAGGTGAAGCCCGACAAATTTGACTGGGCGGCGCTGGCGTTCGATTTCGGCGCGCCGGGCAAGGCGGCGTTGAAGCGGTTGGCCGCATCCGGCAATGCGGCCATCGCCGATCGCGCAAAAACGGCGCAGGTCGCGGCCAATCGGTACGCGCTGACCGGCCCCGATGGGGGGCTTGACCCCCTTAAGCAGCTTGACGACCGAATGCGGATCGTGCCGGCCAAGGTGGCGATCCCCGACACGCTTCGGGTGCAATTGACCGAGTGGGATGCCTGTGGCGGCACAGTGTCGGGCAAATGCACGCTCCTTTATCAGGCGGGCGATGCCGAGGCTTGGGCGCTCCAGAATAGCTGCATCGACAGTCTGACCCCAGCCACACCCGCAGACCAAAAGCGGCATTCGCAGCAGGTGTTTCGCGCGGGTTGCCAGATCGCACATTACCGCTCTGACGGCGGCGATTGGAGATTGTTGCGCAGTGACGATGTGGGCGGCCTGGATGCCGATCACGTGGACGGCGTGGCGATCATGGCGCCCGAGTTTCCACAGGTGCGCGACGCGATGGCGCGATTGGCCGAGCGGGGGATTGCGACGGTCAGTTTCATCTCGGGCCAGATCAGTTCTGCGCCAGAGGATTTCGTCGGCATCGACAACCGTGCGGCGGGGGCGACGGCGGGGCGCTTGATGGGGCGGTTTGCGCCCGCGAACCCGGGTAAAAT
>NCGD01000028.1 GCA_002281535.1 Sphingomonas sp. 28-63-12 | reverse complement strand
CCGCGCGCTGACCTGGCTGTGGACGCAGTTCGGCCCCAAGAAAGTGCCGAGCCTGAAGGAATTGCGCGAGGGCGAAAAGCCGCGCGTCAACATCATCGGCCCGATGTACGGCACCTTCAACATGCCGAGCGACCTGGCCGAGATCCGGCGGCTGGTCGAGGGCATCGGCGCGCAGATCAACATGGTGTTCCCGCTCGGCAGCCATCTCGCCGACGTCAAGAAACTCGCCAACGCGCATGTGAATGTGTGCATGTATCGCGAGTTCGGACGCGGGCTGTGCGAGGCATTGGAGCGGCCCTACCTACAGGCGCCGATCGGGCTGGAAAGCACGACCTTGTTCCTGCGCAAGCTCGGCGAGCTGACCGGGCTCGATCCCGAGCCGTTCATCAGCCAAGAAAAGCACACCACGATCAAGCCGCTCTGGGATCTGTGGCGTTCGGTAACGCAGGATTTCTTCGCAACCGCGAGTTTTGCCGTCGTGGCGACCGAAACCTATGAACGCGGCATCCGCAATTTCCTCGAAAACGACATGGGGTTGCCCTGCAACTTCTCGTTCCGGCGGACGGCGGGGGTGAAGCCCGACAATGCTGCGGTGCTGGAATCGATCCGCACCAACCCGCCGCTGATCATGTTCGGCAGCTACAACGAGCGCATGTATCTCGCCGAGACGGGCGCGCGCAGCATTTATGTGCCTGTGTCCTTCCCCGGCGCCGCGATCCGCCGCCATACCGGCACGCCCTATATGGGCTATTCGGGCGCAACCTACCTCATCCAGGAAGTGTGCAACGCGCTGTTCGATGCGCTGTTCAACATCATCCCACTCGCCGCCCAACTCGATCAGGTCGAGGCGACACCGGCGCGAATGGAACGCGAGCTGATGTGGGAAGACGAGGCCAAAGTGGAGCTGGACGCGGTTGTCGAGCGCGAGCCGGTGCTGGTCCGCATTTCTGCCGCCAAGCGCATCCGCGATGCCGCCGAGCGTGGCGCGCGCCGCGCGGGCGAGGCGAAAGTCACCGCCGAGCGCCTCGCGCTCGCGATCACCGAAAGCAGGAGCGCATGATCGCCCCCGCCTTCCGATTTCCGCGTCAAGCGGATCACCAGATCTTCGTGGCGTTTCGCGCTGCGTGGATGCCGCCGGGGGACGCGTGCCGCGCGCCTGATCTCGTCGGGTCGAACGAAGATGAAGGAACGAACGTATGAGCGACGATAGAATGGGGCCAGGTACCTACCTGACGCCCGACGAAGCGAAGGAATTCCACAAGCTGTTCGTGGTCAGCATGGGGTTCTTCACCATTGTGGCCATCATTGCCCACTTCCTGGTCTGGCAGTGGCGTCCATGGTTCCCGGGCACGGACGGCTATAAAAATGCCGCAGCGCTCGTGCAGCCCGCGCCGATCCACTCGGCCAGCGTATAAAAAGGAGACTATGCCATGTGGAGAATGTGGGTAACTTTTGATCCGCGCAGGGTCCTGACGGCGTTGGCAGTATTTCTGTTCACGCTCGCCATCCTGATTCACTTCATCCTGCTGAGTACCAATCGCTATAATTGGCTCGAAGCACCCAATCCGCCTGCAGCGACGGCCGCAGCGGCAGTGACCCCGGCAGCGCCGGCGTCCTGACCAGACGTGTGGTGGCAACCCGGTTGTCACCAAGTTGACAATCGGGGCGGACGTGACCTGCTGGCGTTAACAGCGCCCAGGTCCGTCCAGTCCTCGATTGATAAGATTCATGCCATCCCGCCGCTGACCGACGGGTGAAGGAGCTGTTCCATGGCACTCTTGAGCTTTGAGCGGAAATATCGGGTAAGAGGGGGCACGCTGATCGGCGGTGACCTGTTCGATTTCTGGATCGGCCCCTTTTATGTCGGTTTTTTCGGCGTCACGACGGCGTTCTTCGCCGGGCTTGGCACTGCACTTATCCTGTATGGCGCGTCGCTGGGGCCAACCTGGAACCCGTGGCTGATCAGCATCGCGCCGCCCGATATCAGTTATGGCCTGGCGCTGGCCCCGCTCAAGGCGGGAGGCCTTTGGCAGATCATCACGATCTGCGCGATCGGGGCGTTCTGCTCATGGGCGCTACGCGAGGTGGAAATTTGCCGAAAACTGGGCATGGGCTATCATGTGCCCATTGCATTCGGCTTCGCGATTTTTGCCTATGTCAGCCTGGTCGTGATCCGGCCGATGCTATTGGGGGCATGGGGCTTCGGCTTCCCCTACGGTATCTTCAGCCACCTCGATTGGGTGTCGAACACCGGCTATCAATATCTGCACTTCCACTACAATCCAGCCCATATGATCGCGGTCAGCTTCTTCTTCACGACGACGCTGGCACTCGCGCTTCATGGTGGCCTGGTGCTGTCGGCAGTGAATCCGCAAAAGGGCGAAGACGTCAAATCGCCCGAATATGAAGACGCCTTTTTCCGCGACACGATCGGCTATTCGGTCGGCACGCTCGGCATTCACCGTGTCGGCCTGTTCCTCGCGCTGTCGGCGGGCTTCTGGAGCGCCATCTGCATCATCATCAGTGGCCCGCTATGGACGCGCGGCTGGCCTGAATGGTGGACGTGGTGGCTCAATCTGCCGATCTGGGCTTGAGGGGAGCGCACAACATGGCAACCTATCAGAATATCTTTACGCAGGTGCAGTTGCGCGGTGTCCCCGAAATGGGGCCACCCACCAACGACGCCCATGAAATCCGCAGCAAGGCGGGCGGTTTCTCCTATTGGCTGGGCAAGATCGGCAACGCGCAGATCGGCCCCATTTATCTCGGCTGGCTAGGCACCTTGTCGCTGGTGTTCGGCCTGATCGCTTTCGAGATCATCGGTCTCAACATGCTGGCCTCGGTCGGCTGGAACCCGATCCAGTTCGTCCGGCAGCTGTTCTGGCTGTCGCTCGAGCCGCCGGCGCCGAAATATGGCTTCCAGGCGATGGTGCCGCTGGCCGAAGGTGGCTGGTTCATCATCACCGGCTTCTTCTTCAGCGCTTCTGTCCTGCTTTGGTGGGCGCGCACCTATCGCCGCGCGCTTGCGCTTGGCATGGGCACGCACGTCTCCTGGGCGTTTCTCAGCGCGATCTGGCTGATGCTGGTGCTGGGCTTCATCCGGCCGATGCTGATGGGCAGCTGGTCGGAGGCGGTGCCTTATGGCATCTTCCCGCATCTCGACTGGACCGCGGCTTTCTCGATCCGCTACGGCAATCTGTTCTACAACCCCTTCCACGCGCTCTCGATCGCCTTCCTGTACGGGTCGACGCTGCTGTTCGCGATGCACGGGGCGACCATCCTGGCCGTTGGTCGGTATGGCGGTGAGCGCGAAATCGAGCAAATTACCGATCGTGGTACCGCATCTGAACGCGCCGCCCTTTTCTGGCGCTGGACGATGGGGTTCAACGCCACGATGGAATCGATCCACCGCTGGGCCTGGTGGTTTGCGGTGCTGACGACGCTTACGGGCGGCATTGGTATCCTGCTGACGGGCACCGTCGTCGATAACTGGTACCTATGGGCACAGCAGCACGGTTACGCGCCTGCCTATCCCTCCACCGGTGTTGTCGATCCAGCCACTTTGCCGGGAGCACCGCAATGATCCGCGTCGCCACCATCACCAAGACGATCCTGGCCGGATCGGTCATGCTGACCATGTCGGCTTGCGAATTCGGTCACCGGAAAATCGAACAGACCGGGTATCGCGGCACGGGCGCGGACCAGATCATCGCCACCAAGCGGCTGGTCGCGCAGACGGTGCCCGCACCGCCCTATGCCACGCCGGACGATAGCGGGCCGCGTGCCAGCGAGACCTATCAGAACGTCAAAGTGCTGGGCAATGTCAGCACCGAGCGGTTCAACCATCTGATGGCCGCGATCAGCACTTGGATCGCCCCGCCCGAACAGGGCTGCAATTATTGCCACAACCCCAACAACATGGCCTCCGACGAACTTTACACCAAAGTTGTCGCCCGGCGGATGTTGCAGATGACGATCAACATCAATCAGAACTGGACGCCGCACGTCAAACAGACAGGCGTCACCTGCTACACCTGCCATGCCGGTAACGTGATCCCCAAAAATGTCTGGGCGATGGCGGATGCGCCGGCCGGCGGTCCGGTCAGGGTGATGAGCAACAAGCATGGGCAGGACACGCCGGTGGCGAGCGTTGCCTTCAGCTCGTTGCCCTATGATCCGTTCACCACCTATCTTGGCGCGAAGAACAATATCCGCGTCCAGGGCGTCAGTGCGTTGCGCGGGGCGACGCCCGGGGCATCGATCGCCAAGACCGAGAAGACCTATGGCCTGATGATGCACATGTCATCGGCGCTCAACGTCAACTGCACCTATTGCCATAATACCGACAGCTTTTCGAGCTGGTCGAACAGCCGGCCGCAGCGGGCGCAGGCCTGGTACGGCATCCGGATGGTGGGCGAAATCAACAACAAGTATATCGCCTCGCTCGCTTCGGTCTTCCCGGCCAACCGCAAGGGTCCTTATGGCGATGTGCTGAAGGCGAATTGCACCACCTGCCACCAGGGGATCAACAAGCCGCTGGGTGGGGTGAGTATGCTGAAAGACTATCCGGCGCTGATGGGGGCACCGGCACCAGCGCCTGCCGTCCTTGTAGCGCCGGCGGCTGCGCCGGCAGCGGCCGCTCCGGTAACGGCGGCGGCGGACGGCAATACGGCGGCACCGACAGCGACGCGCTGACGAGGCGAAGCGCTGTAATCATGCCCTGCTCCCCAAATAGGGGGAGCAGGGCTTTTTTTGTCCGCTGACGGTCGCGTTGTTGGTTGCTGGGGGCATGCCATTCATCGCCAGGCCGGTGAAATGCCTTGCGTGTCGGCCAGCGCCGCGCGACCATCCGCCGATAAGATGGGGAGGGCTTTTCGATGCGCGCTATTGCTACATTGCTGCTGCTGACGACCGCGCTGGCGCCGATACCCGCCGCCGCGCAGGCCATGACGGCGGAGGCCACCGGGCCGAGCCGCCTCTTCGTCGCGGAAGATCTTTTTAGGCTCGAACAGGCCGCCGATCCGCAGATCAGCCCGGACGGCAGCCAGATCGCCTATGTTCGCCAGAGCGCCGATGTGATGATCGATCGGGCGCGATCGACGATCTGGCTGGTCGATACCCGCACGGGCGCGCAGCGGCCGATCATCGCCGGCCCGGGCAACCACACGAGCCCGCGCTGGTCGCCCGATGGGGCCAGGCTGGCCTATTTCTCGGCCGTTGACGGTCAGGCGCCGCAACTTTTCGTCCGCTGGATGGCGAATGGCGAGACGGCCCGGATCACCGGCCTGCCGGAGAGCCCGGGCAGTATCACCTGGTCACCGGCGGGCGACCGGATTGCCTTTGTCATGACCGTGCCGGGCACGCCGACGACGTTGGGCAAGGCCCCGGCCAAGCCCGAAGGAGCGCAATGGGCAGAGCCGCTGGAGGTGATCGACCGCGTCACCTATCGCGCCGATGGCGGCGGCTATATCAAGCCAGGTTTTGACCATCTCTTCGTCGTCGCCGCGGATGGCGGGGCGCCGCGCCAGCTGACCTTTGGCAATGTCGACGATAGCGGGCCGCTGTCCTGGACGCCCGACGGCAAGCGCATCCTGTTCAGCGCGGTGCGCAGCGCCGATTGGGAGCGCGAGCCCGCCAACAGCGAAGTCCACGCCCTCGACATCGCCAGCGGGCAGCTGACGACGCTGACCAGCCGTTATGGCCCTGATTTCGCCCCTACTGTCTCGCCCGATGGCAAATGGGTGGCGTGGCTTGGCCATGACGACACGCATCGCAGCAACGACAACGAAGTGTTGTCGGTCATGCAGATCGACGGGAAGGGCGGCCGCACGCTGACCCAGGCGCTCGATCGCAGCATCGATACGGTCGTCTGGGCGCATGACGGGCGGTCGCTGGTCGTGTCCTATGACGATCATGGCGGGAAGCAAGTTGCGCGCGTCGGGCTTGATGGCCGGGTGACGGTGATGGCGCGGGGGCTGGCCGGGGGCGGGCTCGATCGGCCGTATACCGGTGGTGACTTCTCGGTCTCGAACGGTGGCCGCATCGCCTATACTGGCGGGTCCCCGGCGCACCCGGCCGACATCTTCGTTACCGCCGGCGGTGGGGGGGCGACGCAGCTGACGGTCCTCAATGCGGTCACGCTGGCGGCGAAGACGCTGGCGCCGGTCCGGCAAATCAACCTGCAATCGCCGGATGGCACGCCGATCGAGGCATGGCTCGCGACACCGCCCGGCTATGTCGAGGGCACACGGGTGCCGCTGATCCTCGAGATCCATGGCGGCCCGCACAGCGCTTATGGTCCCAGCTTTGCGACCGATGTGCAGCTTTATGCCGCCGCCGGCTATGCCGTGCTCTACGCCAATCCTCGGGGCAGCACCTCTTATGGCGAGGGCTTCGCTAATCTGATCGACAAGAAATATCCTGGCGGCGATTATGACGACCTGATGGCGGCAGTGGATGCCGCGATAGCGATGGGCGTGGCCGATCCCGACAATCTGTTCGTAACGGGGGGCTCTGGCGGCGGCGTGCTGACGGCGTGGATCGTCGGCAAGACCGATCGGTTCAAGGCGGCGGCGACGCAAAAGCCGGTGATCAACTGGGTGAGCGAGGCGCTGACGATGGATTCGACCGGCTTCACCTCGCGCTACTGGTTTTCCAAACAACCCTGGGAAGATCCGATGGCTTATTGGAATCGCTCCCCGCTCAGCCTGGTCGGCAATGTGAAGACGCCGACGATGGTGGTGGTCGGCGCGCAGGATTACCGAACCCCGGTGAGCGAATCCGAGCAATATTATGCCGCACTACAGATCCGCGGTGTGCCGACCGCGCTGGTGAAACTACCGGGGGCAAGCCATGGCGGGTTTACCGCACGGCCATCGCAATCGGCGGCGAAGGCATCGGCGATCCTGGCGTGGTTTGGGAAGTATCGAGTGAAGCCGAAGCTGAATTGAGCTAAGGCGCGCCGATCGATTGTTGGGCGGAGCAGGAAGCGAGGGGGAGACGTGAACAAGCTGCTGCGCCTCGCCATCAGCCTCAGCATCGGGTGCGTGCTCGCGATCGTCATTACGAAGATAGCGACGGTCGCCGCCCTGAGATTCTGGCCAGACTATGCTGCTGCGTCGCCATCAAAGGCCTATTCGTTTGTGATGCTCGTTTCCAGGCTGGCCGTGGGCGCGGCCGCTGTTGCCGCGGGCGCGAGCGTCGCCACTGTTATCGCCAGGGACAACGGGACCGCCGCATGGCTGCTTGGCACGATATCTCTCGCTATATCGCTGCCCATCCATCTTTACAGCGTCTGGGCGGATTATCCGGTTTGGTATCATATCGTCTATCTGGGCTATCTTGTGCCGCTGGCTGGACTGGCCGGCCGGATGACACGCCGACGCTCGGCCTAAAAAAAAGGGGGCCGCGAAGCCCCCTTTTTCAATCGCGTGGCTGATTGATCCTCAGGCCGCCATCGCCCGGCGGGCGAGTTCGCACTGCGACCAGATTTCGGACAGCGCATTGACCAGTCGGTCGATATCGCCATCGGTGTGGACGGGCGAGGGTGTGATCCGCAGCCGCTCGGTGCCGACGGGCACGGTCGGGTAGTTGATCGGCTGGACATAGATGCCGTGATGCTCAAGCAGCCAGTCGCTGATCATCTTGCACTTGTGGGCATCGCCCACCATCACCGGAATGATGTGGCTGGGATTGTCGAGCGTCGGGATGCCGATCGCGTCGAGGCGGCGGCGGACTTGCGCGACGCGCTCCTGGTGACGCTGGCGCTCAATCTGGCTGGTCTTCAAGTGGCGGATGCTGGCGCAGGCGCCGGCGGCAATCGCTGGCGGCAGCGCGGTCGAGAAGATGAAGCCGCTGGCAAAGCTGCGGATGAAATCGCACAGGTTCTTTGAGGCCGCGATATAGCCGCCCATCACGCCAAATGCCTTGCCGAGCGTGCCCTCGATCACGTCGATCCGGTCCATCAGGCCTTCGCGCTCGGCAATGCCGCCGCCGCGCGGGCCATAGAGGCCAACCGCGTGGACTTCATCGATGTACGACAGCGCGCCGTGCTTTTCGCAGACGTCGAGGATTTCGGCGATCGGGCCGATATCGCCGTCCATCGAATAGACGCTTTCAAACGCGACCAGCTTGGGCCGGCCTGGCTCGACCATGCTCAGCAGCCGATCGAGATCAGCAGGGTCGCTATGCTTGAAGCGGTGGCACTCGGCGCGGCTGTGGCGCATGCCCTCGATCATCGAGGCATGGTTGAGCGCATCCGAGAAAATCACGCAGTTGGGCAGGCGCGAAGCGAGCGTCGAGAGTGCCGCCCAGTTCGACACATAGCCCGAGGTGAACAGCAATGCCGCTTCCTTGCCGTGCAGATCGGCGAGCTCGGTTTCGAGCAGGACGTGGTGATGATTGGTGCCCGAGATATTGCGGGTGCCGCCAGCGCCTGCGCCGCAGCTGTCGAGCGTGTCGTGCATCGCCGCGAGCACCGCAGGATGCTGGCCCATGCCGAGATAGTCGTTCGAGCACCACACGGTTACTTCGCCCACGCCGTCATCGGTGTAGTGGCGCGCGCGCGGGAAGGCACCAGCCTTGCGCTCGAGCTCTGCGAAGGTCCGGTAGCGGCCATCGTCCTTGAGCGTATCGAGCTCAGTCTGGAAAAATGCCTCGTAATCCATGCAATCCCTCCCCGTATTATTCTATTATGGCGGCTTTGGCCGCACTTGGTGGCGTCGGCTTAGACGCGGAAGCCCAGCGCCACATCTTCGCATCGCGAACCGGCAGCACCAGGAAAATATGTTCGACCAGGCCCAGCGCGGCAAGGCCGGCGAGCAAGGTGGCGGTAACGGCGGGGCCGCTGGCGGTGGGCGCCGCTTCGGCGCTCAACCATGCCCATGTCGCGACCGCAGCGCAGCCGATGACCGACACCGGGAACAACGCGCTGATCGACTTTTCGCCGAAATAGCTTTTGAGATACGCCAGATGCGCCGGGAAAATCTCGTCGCTCAGATTGGGGACGCCCAGGAACAGGTTGAACTTGGCGCTGAGCCGCAGGCCAAACAGCAGCGCGAAGGTAAGCGGCGCGGCTTGATTGGGCTGACCCCAGGTGAGCGCGACCAGCACCAGCAGATTAGCAGCGATCGCGATTTCATGATGGATGACGGTGGCGGTCGCCGCCTTGAACCGGTCCCAGCCGACGAGTCCGGGCGGGCAGGAGGTCTTGCGCGGCCCCGCCACGAAACCCATCAGGAAGCCCATTTCGTGCCAGCCCCAGATCAGGATCGCTGCGGCAAAGCCGACATAGGCACCCGACCAGCTGGAATCGCCGCTCTTCCACCACACGACCGCCATTGCCGCGAACGCGACCAGACCGGCAATCCGGTGGCTCGTCTTGAAGGTGCGCTGTGGCCGGCTGTCGAGCCAGACCACGGCACCGGTGCCGATGAACCACATCAGCAGGGCAAAAAAGAGCGGCGGGATGGTCACCAGGCCGGCACCAGCCGAACATTGGCGGGGAGCGCGTTTTTCTGGACAGGGTGGAGATATAGCCGGAGGAAATTGAAGCCGGCAGCGGCAATCAGCCCGATTTTCTTGACCTTGCCGATGATGCCGCCCTGCGCATCTGCAGCTTCCATCGCGAGCGACACCTTGCGCATCCGCTCCAGGCCGGCGCGAAAGCCCGGGCTGTCGGTGTCGAGCGTCATTGGGAAGACCTGCTTGGTGATTTCCGAGCAGGTGCGGAAAACCTGCAGATCATAATCCTGCGGGTCCATGCCCAGTGCCTTGTGGAATTGCGGGCGGTTGTGATCGCGGACGTACATCGTCGCATAGACGGCGACGAGGAAGAACCGGACCCACAGCTTGTTATGGCCCTGCAGCAGCTTGGGATCGTTGCGCATCAGCAGCGCGAATGCCTCGCCGTGGCGGAACTCGTCGTTGCACCATTCCTCGAACCAGTTGAAGATCGGGTGGAAGCGCAGTTCGGGGTGGCGCGACAGGTGCCGGAAGATCGTGATGTAGCGCGCATAGCCGATCTTCTCGGACAGATAGGTCGCGTAGAAAATGAACTTCGGGCGGAAATAGGTGTATTTCTTGGTCTTGGTGAGGAAGCCGAGATCGATCCCGATGCCGGCATCCTTCAGCGTATCGTTGATGAAGCCGGCATGGCGGCTTTCATCGCGGCTCATCAGGCGGAAGAACTGCTTGATGTCGGGGTTCTTCGCGCGCTTCTGAATTTCGGCATAGAGGATGCAGCCGGAAAATTCAGACGTCAGCGAGCTGACGAGGAAATCGATGAATTCCTCGCGCAGGCCATCGGGCAGGCTTTCGATCACGCCATCGAACTTATCGGTGCGCTTGAAATGCAGCTTGTTGGGATCAGCGACCATTTCGGCGATCAGCTTGTCCCATTCAGCCCGCACCGGGGTGACGTCGATCTTGTCCATCGCCACGAAATCGGTGGTGTAGAAGCGCGGGCTCAGCACGGTGCTTTCGCGCGCGATCGCCATCGTATCGGGGATGTCGCCCGGCGCGGCCTTGATCTTGGTCAAAGCGTTCATGCGAGCCTCCCAGGGGTAAAGCTGACTTCGTAGAGTTCGGTCATTTCAAAATGGCCGGCGAATTTGGTCCATAGCCGCTCGATTGGCGTCGCCCGCTCCACCGTGGCAATACGGTCAAACGTCGCACTTTGGCCGAACGGGATCATGATCGGGTCGCCGTGTACGCGGACCTTGTCGCCCGGGCGGATCGCCACGCCGCCGTCAAGCTCGACATGCGCGTGAAAATGCTCATGGCTGTTTTCGATCTCGATCCGGCAGGGTGTGTCGAACCGCGTTCGTGAAAAGGCAATCACCGGGGAGTCTCCGGGCGGGTGAGCAGATCGAGAAACGTCGCGCGGTTCGTCGACCCAAAGGAATTGAGCTCGATTGAACGCCCTGTGACGGTATCCGTCAACGACAATTCGCCATCCTTCCACAACGTCAAATTGAAGGCCGGCTGCGAATCGATGCCGCGCATCCGCCGTTCGCGCGCGAGCCCGCGCATTACCCCGCGAATGAAGCCGCTATTGCTGCCGCGTTCGACCAAGCGCGCAGTATTCCCGGTGCCGACATCCTCGATCACCACCGCGCCATCGGCACGATCGGTGAAGCGCAATTGGCGCGTGGCGACCGGCGCGACCTTTTGTTCGGCGCGCATCAACGCGGGTGAGGCGGCAGGGGGCATTTGCAGCAGCCGGGCGGCGCTGGTGATCGCGATCGACGAGACGACAAGGAAGCCGGCCATGATCAGTGCGCCCTTGGGCACATCGACATGATGGGAATGCGGTGCGGTGGTCATGCGGCGACTGCCTGTTCTTCTGCCTGCGCGCGACGTGTCGCGGTTTCGATCGGGACGACGCGGCCATCGGTCTGGATCGACAGGCACGCACGCGCCATCAGCGTGGCGACGGTGTCGATATCGGGCACAGCGCGCATCATCGGTTGCGGTTCGACATAATGCCAGGCCCGGGCATGCGGCCAGAGTGCTGCATAGCCGAGCCGCTGTTCGCCGGTGATCTTGATCGCCAGATCGCCGGTGCCGTGCGTCCGGTGGCGCAGATCGACATTGCCGATGATGCCGAGCGGCAGGTTTATGCATTTGGGCAGCGCGACGCCGAAGCGCAGGACGATGCGACGATCGGTCAGCGTGTAGATCGTTGTGCGCGCCACGCCCCAGGCCAGCAGGTGCAGCAGCGCCAGGCCGATGACCATGCCACCGACGGTGATTCCGACGCCGGCCAGATCTGACGGGGCCTCGACACCGCGCCAAAGCGCAGCGCCCAGCGCGAATGCGGTCAGCCCGGCAAAATAGACCGCGACGGTGCCGGTATGGAACGCCGTGCGCGCCAGCACCCGCCAATTGGGGCCGCCTTGCCAGATGATCGTTTCGCCCTTGGGCAGCAGCCCCGGCAGGCCGGGGACCGGCTCCACCTCATACTCCGTCATCATATCAGTGGCTCCGAACGGGCGGCGGTCGCATAGAGATAGCCGCCGCCGAAATAGGCCTGAACGCGCTCTTCCTCGTACAAGGTGATCACATTGGCGCCCTCGATCGCTGGTGCATCGGCGAATTGCGCAGCGGTGATCGACGTGGTCGTAACCGTTTGGCCGGCGCGGCTGACCGAGGATACCGTCATCGGCATCAACACCTGGCGGGCGCCGGTATCGACCTGGAGGTAGCGGATCATGCGATCGGCCTTGTCGATCCAGATGTCGCTGACGGTACCGGCCTTTTTGCCGTCATAGGCGACAACGGTATAGCCGCGCGGATCGGCATCCTTGCGCTCCAGGAAAAAGCCTTCGGCGGAGCTGAGTGGCACGATCCGGGGATGGCCTTCCCAATCGAGATCGGGGCGCTTGGCACGTTCGGCAAAGGCGGCGGGACCAACGCCATCGACCAGCGGGTTGCCGGTCGGCTCGATCGGTGCGCCGGCGAACCAGTCGGACTTGCGCGCACCCGGCACTTGCACAGGCTCGCGGCCCTTGGTGGGGGCGGTGACTGTGCCGTGGCCGAAGGGCAGCTTGAAGCTCTTGGTCGGCGCGGTGAGGATCAGCCCGCCTTCGCTTTCGAGGCGGCCGGTCAGCTCATGTTCGAGCGGATAACCCTCACGCCGATCCTCGCGGCGCAGGTAGACGACCAGCCCCAGGAAAAAGAGGAAAAAGGCGTTGAGGACGATCAGCGCCACGTCAATCCCATGTGTGACTTGTAAGTGCATCAGACCGTTCCTTCTTTCAATCCTTCAAGGGGAAAATCACTGAGGCCGAGACGGTCTCGATACGCAGGGTGATGAATGCGGCGGGCGAGCGGGCCAAGCGCGACAAGTGTCGCGAACAACAGCCCGATTTCGACATGCCAGACGAAGCTGTAGCCCGTGGCCTGATCGATCATGCCAGCCCCCAGGCGGCCTGACATGGCGAGCGCGCCGACGCTGTCGCGCAGCGCCCCCGACAGCAGGATGGCGACGCCGGCAGCGCTGGCCTGCACGGCGCCCCAGGCGCCGAGCGCCAGGCCGGCCTTGCCGGGCAGCGCCAGATCCATCGTCGCGATCAGGGTACCAATGGCGAACAAGCCACCGCCAAGGCCGATGCCGCCGACCCCAACGCACAGCATCGCTGGCGACGCGAGCGGCGCCGAAAAGACGACCATGGCAAAGGCGGCGATGCCGACCAACGCACCGAAACCGGCAATCTTGTGCGGATCGGCATGGCGGGCGAGCGCACGCGCGGCATAGGCAAAGCCG
The DNA here is from genome assembly GCA_002281535.1 of Sphingomonas sp. 28-63-12. Classification (GTDB taxonomy): domain Bacteria; phylum Pseudomonadota; class Alphaproteobacteria; order Sphingomonadales; family Sphingomonadaceae; genus Sphingomonas. Next base: position 20,602 of record NCGD01000028.1, on the reverse strand, counting down.
CCGATCATGCCGGCCGACCACAAGGCCGACAACGCCGTCGTCTGGCCAACGCTGAGCCCGAGCACATGGCCGCCATAGGGTTCAAGCAGGATATCCTGCATGCCAAAACCGGCAGCACCAAGCCCAAGCGCGACCAGCAGCCGACGCGTGCGGGCGGGGGCGACGAAAGCGCGCCAATCCGAAGAGAAATCGGCATCGGGATCGCGTTTGGTCCCGCCGCGAACGCGGGCTTCCTGCTTCCAGGAGGCGGTGAGATTGATGATCGCGGTGACGACAGCGGTGCCCTGAATGACGCCGACGAGCCGGTTGGGATCGAAGTCGTGCAGCAGATTGCCGAGCAAGACCGAGCTGAAAAACATGCCGACCAGCAGCATGACGTACAGCAGCGCGACCACGCGCGGGCGGCTCGCCTCTGGCGCCAGATCGGTGGCGAGGGCCAGGCCGGCGGTTTGGACAAGGGCCATGCCTGCGCCGACCATCAAGAAGGACAGGCAGGCCGCCGCCGTGCCAATCTCGACACCGCTGCCCAGCGCGCCGCGGCCCGACATCAGCAACAGCGCAAATGGCATGAACGCCAGCCCGCCAAACTGGAACAGCGTACCCATCCAAATATAGGGCACGCGGCGCCAGCCGATGACCGAGGCGTGATTGTCCGACTTGAACCCGATCAGCGCGCGAGCGGGCGCGAATAGGAGGGGCAGGGCCACCATCGCCGCGACCAACGTGGCGGGCACGCCGAGTTCGACGATCATCACCCGGTTCAGCGTGAAATTCAGCAGCACGAAGGCCATGCCAACCGACACCTGGAACAGCGACAGGCGCAGTAGCCGGTTGAGCGGCAACGCATCGGTTGCTGCATCGGCGAAGGGCAGGAACTTCGTTCCCGCCTGCATCCAGAACCTGGTCGCGCGGCCAGCCTTCATCCCAGCAGCACCTCGAGGGCGTGGCTGGTGTAGAATCCGCCGGAAACCTTGCGATCGCGGCCGAGACGGGCGGCGGGCAAGGCGTTGCGGATCAAGGTGCGGATGAGCCGTTCGCGCACCGGGATGATCGCGGGTGACCGGTCACTGCGCGGGAACAACCGGCCCATGCCGAGCGCGACCATCAGCAGCGGCGTTTGCGGTGCGAAGGTGAATACCATTGATCCGCTGGTGCGATCGGCCAGGCCGCGCAGCACGTCGACGATATCGAACGCCTTGTAATGGATGAGCGAGTCCATCGCGACGACATGGTCGAAACGACCGAGCGCGGGATCGAGCATGTCGCCCACGCGCCAATCTATGTTGAGGCCCTTCGGTGCGCGCTTGCGGGCGATCTCCACCAGGCTACCGGCGACATCGATCGCGACGACTTCGGCACCGCGTTCGGCGGCTTCCACCGCCAGCGCGCCCGTGCCGCATCCCGCATCTAGCAGGCGCAGGCCGGTCATGTCGGCGGGCAGCCAGTACAGCAGGGTGTCACGCATTTCGGTGCGGCCTGCGCGGACGGTGGCGCGGATGCCGCTGACCGGCGCATCGCTGGTCAACTGCTCCCACGCCTTGCTCGCGGTCTGGTCGAAATAGGTTTCGAGCTTGCCGCGATATTCGCCATAGGTACCCCCGCGCACGCGCGGGTCCAGGGTCGCGAGCGCCGTGCTTTTGGGTTCTGGGCTCCCGCTTTCGCGGGAGAACGGGGACAGGGTTTCGGCCTGGCTGGCCATCATTCGAACCCCAGGAATTCGAAAATGTCGCGGTCCTTCATCGGCAATGCCTCGAGCGGTTCGGTGCCCGCCCAGAGCTGGGCGGCGAGGCGCTTATATTCGAGGCACGCCGCATCGACGGCAGGCGAAGAGGGCATCTCGAACAACGTGCATTTTTTCAGGCGCGACCGCCTGATCTCGTCGAGATCGGGGAAATGGGCGAGGCGCTTCAGGCCGGTCGCCTCGTTGAAGCGATCGATCTCGTCGGTAGCGGCCGAGCGGTTGGCGATCACGCCCGCCATCCGCACGTCGTAATTTTTCGACTTCGCCTTGATGGCGGCGACGATGCGGTTCATCGCGAAGATGCTGTCGAAATCATTGGCGGCGACGACCACGGCGCGCTCGGCATGCTGCAACGGGGCGGCGAAGCCGCCGCACACCACGTCACCCAGCACATCGAAGATCACGACGTCGGTTTCTTCGAGCAGATGATGCTGCTTGAGCAGTTTCACCGTCTGGCCGACGACATAGCCGCCACAGCCAGTGCCAGCAGGCGGGCCACCAGCCTCGACGCACATCACGCCGTTGAACCCTTCGAACATATAGTCTTCGGGGCGGAGCTCCTCGGCGTGGAAATTCACTGTCTCGAGCACGTCGATGACGGTCGGCATCAGCTTCTTGGTCAGCGTGAAGGTCGAGTCATGCTTGGGGTCGCAGCCGATCTGCAGCACGCGCTTGCCAAGCAGCGACAGCGCAGCCGAGAGGTTCGACGAGGTGGTCGATTTGCCGATCCCGCCCTTGCCATAGATCGCGAAAACCTTCGCATTGCCGATGCGATCGGCGGGATCCATGCGGACCTGGACAGAGCCTTCGCCATCGGTGCCGCGGATGGGTGGGTCGAGAAGTGCCATATAATGTTCCTTTATGCCGCGACTGCCACGACGCCTTCGAGACGATCCTCGAGTTCGTCGCTGGCGGCATGGAGTGCAGCGAGCGTAGCTTCGTCAGGTGACCAGTAATTGCGTTCGACCGCCTCGATCAGGCGATTGGCGACCCGGGCCGAGGCGCGCGGGTTGAGGGCGGCGATCCGCTCGCGCATTTCAGCGTCGAGCACATAGGTTTCGCTGATCCGCTGATAAACCCAGGGATCAACCTCGCCGGTGGTGGCGGACCAGCCCATTGTCGTCGTAACATGACCCTCGATCGTGCGGACGCCTTCGTACCCGTGGCGGAGCAGACCCTCGGTCCAGACCGGGTTGAGGATGCGGGTGCGGGTTTCGAGCGCGACCTGTTCCTGCAGCGAGCGAACCTTGCCCGACCCTTGCGTCTGGTCGCCGATATAAACGGGGGCAGCCGCACCGCCCTTGGCGCGGGTGACGGCGCGGCTGATGCCGCCCAGCGCATCGACATATTGGTCGATCGTGGTGATGCCGAGCTCGACGCTTTCCAGGTTCTGATAGGCGCAATCGACCGTCTTGAGCGCGGAGGCGAGGATCGCCGCCTGCCGGACCGGCACGCCCTTCACGCCGTAAGCGAAGCCCTTTTGCCGCTCGAAGCTGTCGGCGAGTTCGTTGGGATCGGTCCAGGCGCCGTCGTCGATCATCAGATTGACGTTGGCGCCATATGCACCCTCGGCGTTCGAGAAAACGCGAAGGCTGGCGGTTTCGAAGTCGCAGCCATGTTCGGCCTGATGGGCGAGCGCATGGGCGCGGACGAAGTTCATCTCGACCGGCTCGTCAGCCTGTGCTGCGAGCAAGGCGGCTTCGGCCATCATCCGCGTCTGCAACGGCAGCAGATCGCGGAACACACCCGACAGCGTCGCGATCACATCGATGCGCGGACGGCCAAGTTCCTCCAGCGGGATCAGTTCCGCTCCGGCGAGGCGGTTATAGCTGTCAAAGCGCGGGCGTGCGCCAATCAGCGCGAGGACCTGAGCGATCTGCGCGCCCTCGCTCTTCAGATTGTCAGTGCCCCAGAGCACCATCGCGACGGTTTCGGGCAAATGGCCAGAATCGGCGACACTGCGGTCGATCAGGCGCTGCGCTTGCTCCGCGCCGTCCTTGACCGCGAAGGCGGAGGGGAGGCGGAAAGGATCGAAGCCATGGATGTTGCGGCCGGTCGGCAGTATTTCGGGGTTGCGCAGCAGATCGCCGCCAGAAACGGGGTGGATATAGCTGCCATTGAGCGCGCGGACGATGCCGTCGAGTTCGGCATTGCTGGCGAGCGCCGTGTTCAGCGCTGCCATTTCCTTGAACAGCGGGGTGTCGATCTTCAGCTTGCCATCGACCAGCGCCTCGACCGTGTCGCGCGCCATTGGCTGTTCGCGCGCATCGCTGGCGGCGAGGATCATGTCGATCCGTTCTTCGCGGGTGGCGGCGAGGCCAGCCACATGCAGTCCTTGCGGTATCAGCTCGCGCTCGATCTCATAGAGCTTGGCAGCGAGTGCGGTGACATCGCTGCCATCAAGGTCGAGCGCCTCGGCTTGGGCCGCGATCATTTCTGCAAGCGGCGCAGCGTGGTCATCCCCCGGGGGCAGACCGCGCCAGCGATCGACCGATGCCTTGAGATCGGCAAGGCCCTTGTACACGCCCGAATTGGTGAGGGCGGGGGTCAGATAGCTCACCAACGTCGCGCCCGAGCGCCGCTTGGCGAGCACGCCTTCCGACGGGTTGTTGGCGGCATAGAGATAGATGTTGGGCAGGTCGCCGATCAGGCGGTCTGGCCAGCAATCAGCGGAGAGGCCGGTCTGCTTGCCGGGCATGAACTCGAGGCTACCATGGGTGCCGAAATGCAGCACGGCATGCGCTTTGAAATCCTCACGCAGCCAGCGGTAGAAGGCGGCAAAGGCATGCGTCGGGGCGAAGCGGCCTTCGAACAGCAGCCGCATCGGATCGCCCTCGATGCCAAGCGCTGGCTGAATGCCGATAAAGACATTGCCGAACTGCGCGCCCAGGATTTGCACCGAGGTGCCGTCTGACTGGAGCTTGCCGGGTGCCGGGCCCCACGAAGCCTCGATCTCGTCGAGCCATGTTTCGCGCGCGACAATGGTGTCGGCGCTGACCTTGGCATGGACATTGGCCTCGGTGCCGTAGCGTGCTGCATTGCCGCCCAGGATCGCCTCGCGCAGGTCATCGACCGTGGCGGGAATCTCGACGTCATAGCCTTCGCTCGCGAGCCGGGTGAGCGTGGCGTGGAGCGATTCGAACACCGCCAGGAACTGCGCCGTGCCAGCAGCGCCGGCATTGGGCGGGAAATTGAACAGCACGATCGCGACGCGGCGGTTGACCTCGGCGGAGCGGCGCAGCTCGATCATTTTCAGCGTGCGGCCAGCGAGCGTCTCGGCGCGTTCGCCGCAGCTTTCCATCTGGCGGACAGCGCCGGTCGCCGGGAAGCTGCAGCCGCGCTTGCAGCCGGTGCAGGCGGTGTCGGTGCCGTCGGAACGGCCGCCGAACACCATCGGCTGGGTGCCGCCGTCAAGCTCCGGGATCGCGATCATCATCGTCGATTCGAGCGGCAACAAGCCCTGGCGGTTCGCGCCCCAGGCCTGCAGCGTCTGGAATTCGACCGGATGCGCGGCAATGTAAGGCCGGTCGAGCTTGGTCAGGATGGCCTCGGCAGCGGCGGTGTCGTTATAGGCCGGGCCGCCGACCAGGCTGAACCCGGTCAGGTTGATGACCGCATCGACGGTCGACTTGCCGTCCTTCATGAACAGCTGCTCGATCGCCGGGCGACCGTCGAGCCCACCGGCAAAGGCAGGAATGACATCGAGCCCGCGTGCTTCGAGGGCGGCGATCACGCCGTCATAATGCGCGGCGTCCTTGGCTAGGACATAGGAGCGCAGCATCAGCACGCCGACGGTGCCCTTGGTACCGCGACGGCGTGGCAGATCGGCGATGTTGGCCGACATGCGCGCGGGGATGGCCGGATGATAGACGCCGACCTCGGGATAATCGCGTGGCGCTACCGCTTTCATCGTGCCACGCAGCGCAGCGCGCTCGCCAGCCGCATAACGGTCAATCAGCGCGCGGATCATGTCGACGACATTGTCGTCGCTGCCGGCCAGCCAATATTGCAGCGTCAGGAAATAGGCGCGCACGTCCTGGGCGGTACCAGGCACGAATTTCAGCAGCTTGGGCAGGCGGCGCAGTACCGCCATCTGGCCCTTGCCCGAGCTTGCGCCCGCCTTGTTGGTGCCGCGCATCTTCTTGATCAGCGCGAGCATGCCGGTGGCGGGCTTGTCCATCCGGTAGTCGCCCATGCGGGTGAGCTTGACGATATCACCCGCTGACATGAGGCCGACAATCGCGTCGCAGCTCTCGCGGCGCGCGGTCAGCTGCGGCAGCACGGCGCGGATGTGATCCTCAAGGAACAGCATCGTGCACAGGATGATGTCGGCGCGGGCGATGTCGGCATGCGTTGCTTCGAGCGCCCTGGGTTTTTCTTCCCAGTCCGCCGCTGCGTGGAAGCCGATCGAAACGCCGGTCCCTGCATGATCGAACTGTTGCTGCGCGCGCTGGAAGGCGCCCGACAAATGGTTGTCGAGCGTGATGACGACGACGCGGACCGGTGCGGCGGTGGGGAGGGTAGCCTCAGCGCGCATAATGAGCCTTTGCGTCATAGAGCGTGTCGAGGGTGATCGCCTCCAGGCCCATTTCGGTCGCGTATTTCTCGGTATTCCGCCGTGCCTTGCCCCGCACGAAGAAGGGAATTTTCATCAGCTCCTTCTCGGCCTCGGCGGTCCAGCCGCGTGCCGCGATGACTTCGGGCTCGGCGACCGGGGCCAGGGGGCTGTCGTCGACGGCTTCTTCCTCGGCGATCACAGCCTTCGGGGCAGCGCTGCCATGGCCAAGATGGCTCGCACCCGCCGAGTCGCTGAACTCGAAATCGTCGCGGAACATCGTCAGCAGATGCTCCTCCAGCCCCATCACCAGCGGATGGACCCAGGTATCGAACAGCACATTCGCGCCCTCGAACCCCATTTGCGGGGAATAGCGCGCTGGAAAATCCTGGACATGGACGGGAGCGGAAATCACCGCGCAAGGGATGCGCAGCCGCTTGGCGATGTGGCGCTCCATTTGCGTGCCGAGCACGAGTTCGGGCTGCAGCGCGGCGATCGCGTCTTCGACCTCGAGATAATCGTCGGTGATGAGCGGCTCGACGCCGTAAAGCTTGGCGGCATCGCGCAGGTCGCGGGCAAATTCGCGGTTGTAGCAGCCAAGACCGACGACCTCGAAGCCAAGCTCGTCGCGTGCCACGCGGGCGGCGGCAATGGCGTGGGTGGCGTCACCGAAGATGAAGACCCGCTTGGCGGTGAGATAGGTCGAGTCGACCGAGCGGCTCCACCAGGGCATGTTGGATTTATCGAGCGCCGATGCCGGATCGACCCCGGCCAGGGCTGCGACCTCGTTGACGAAATCGCGCGTCGCGCCGTAGCCGATCGGGATCGTCCGGACGGTCTTTTGTCCGAAGGTTTTTTCCAGCCAGCGCGCGGCAGTATCGGCGATCTCGGGGTAGAGCAGGATGTTGAAATCGGCAGTACCGATGCGCTTGATGTCGGCAGGGCTGGCGCCGAGCGGCGCGACCAGATTGATGTCGATGCCCATCGACTCAAGCAACCGCGTGATCTCGATAATGTCGTCGCGGTGGCGAAAACCAAGCGCGGTCGGCCCGAGCAGGTTGACGCACGGGCGGCGCCCCTCGCGCGGGGCAGGGCGGACATCCTTGTCGGCAATCGCGCGAACGAGCTGGTAAAAGGTCTCGGCCGCGCCCCAGTTTTCCTTGCGCTGATAGCTTGGCAACTCAAGTGCGACGACGGGAATGGGCAGCCGCATCGCCTCTGCCAAACCGGCGGGGTCGTCCTGGATCAGTTCGGCGGTGCAAGACGCACCCACCAGGATTGCCTGTGGCTGATAACGCTCGAACGCGTCGCGCGCGGCGGACTGGAACAGCTCGGCGGTGTCCTTGCCCAGATCGCGCGCCTGGAAGGTCGTGTAGGTAACCGGCGGCCGCTTGTTGCGGCGCTCGATCATCGTGAAGAGCAGGTCGGCATAGGTATCGCCCTGCGGCGCGTGGAGCACGTAGTGAACGCCCTCCATCGCGGTGGCGATCCGCATCGCGCCGACATGGGGCGGTCCTTCATAGGTCCAGACGGTCAGCTGCATGGGCCTCAGACCTTCAAAATGTCGCGCCGCCGCAGCGGGCGCGCAAAGAGTTCGGCAAGGTCACCGGCCTGATCGAAACCGTGGATTGGCGAGAAGACCAGTTCGATCGCCCATTTCGTCGTCAGCCCTTCGGCCTCCAGCGGATTGGCGAGGCCAAGGCCGCAGACGGTGATGTCGGGCTTGGCCGCACGAACGCGGTCGAGCTGCTTGTCGACATCCTGGCCTTCACTGATGACCGTTGAAGACGGCAGCAGCGCCAGATCCTGCGCGAGGTGACGGCGGTGCAGATAGGGCGTGCCGACTTCGATCGGCACCATGCCGAGCTCTTGACTGAGGAAGCGCGCGAGCGGCACTTCCAGCTGCGAATCGGGCATGAAGAAGATGCTCTTGCCGGCGAGGCGTTCGCGACAATGCTCGATCGCGCACTTGGCGCGCTCGCGGCCGGGCGCAATCACGCGGCGGAAAAGCATTTCGTCGACGCCGAAGGCGACGGCGGCAGCGTGCAACCAGCTCGTCGTGCCTTCGGCGCCGAAGGGAAACATCGCATCGAGCCGCACCGCGCCGCGATCCTCGAGCGTCCGGGCGGTCTCCCCAAGGAAAGGCTGGGCGAGCAGGAAGCGGGTATTCGGGCCGACCGGCGGGAGATGCACCGACTGGCGCGCTGGCAATGACCGTACCGTCTTGATGCCAAGCTCCTTGAAGATCCGCAGAAACTGATCCTCGACGACATCGGGCAATGCGCCGACGATCATCAGTTCCCGCGGCGCATCGGCGGGCAGGGCGGGCAGTTCGGGGACGAGCGCCGCAAGGCAGGCGTCCTCGCCCTCGGTAAAGGTCGTCTCGATGCCGCTGCCCGAATAATTGAGGATGCGAACATGGGGCTGATGCTTGGCCTGCAGGCGCTGCGCGGCACGCGACAGATCGAGCTTGATAACTTCGGACGGGCAGGAGCCGACCAGGAACAGCATCTTGATGTCGGGGCGGCGCGTCAGCAGGCGGTCGACGACCCGGTCGAGCTCCTCGTTGCAATCGGCCATGCCCGCCAGATCGCGCTCCTCGATGATCGCGGTGCCGAAGCGGGGCTCGGCGAATACCATCACGCCCGCTGCCGATTGCAGCAGATGCGCGCAGGTGCGGCTGCCGACAACGAGGAAAAACGCATCCTGCACCTTACGGTGGAGCCAGATGATTCCGGTCAGCCCGCAGAACACTTCGCGCTGGCCGCGCTCGCGCAGCACGGGTGCGCAATCAAGGCTGTTGGCAGCTTCGGCGGGGCGGGGTGGGGTGAGGACGACGGTCATGCGGCCAGCGCCTGCATTGCCCTGCGCGACGCCAGGCGCGACTCGGCTGGGGTCGTGTTGATCGGCGCAGCGGCGGCCGCGGCCGGCACCGATTCTGCTGCCGATTGCAGCCGCGCCGCACGAAGCTTCAGGATAAACTGGGTCGCATTGACCGCGTATGTTGCATAAGCGGCAAGCGCGAGGAGCATCCGGCCACGCTCTGTCCCGAGCCCGCCGATCAGCATCACGAGATAGGCGGTGTGCAGTGCCAGCACGAGAAAGCTGAACACATCTTCCCAGAAGAAAGCGTCAGCGAACAGCCATTTGTCATAGACCACCTTTTCCCAGATCGAGCCGGTGATCATGATCGTGTAGAGCGCCATCGTCTTGACGACGATCGAGATTGTTGCGGCCAGTGCGCCTTCGCCGGTCTGCAGATAGCGAACGACCAGGACCAGGCTGATCAGGAAAATCAGGAATTGCACGGGAGCGAGGATGCCCTGCACCAGCGTCCACACCGATGCATCGCGGCGAAGGCGCTGCTCGGGCGTATAGAGCGGGGCCGGGGCTGCAGGCCGCAGCGATTGTCGAAATTGTTCGTACTGGGGGGTGTTCACCCGCGTCGCTCCCCGGCGTTGATCGTCTGATCTCATGCGGCGAGACTAAGGCAGGCTCCGGCAAAGTGTCAACCTAAACTGACGTCCAAATATTTTGACAGATGGTGCGGTGCGGCATAGCTTCCATATTGTCAGCCGCAAAAATTCGGCATAGCTTTCGAGTCGCCGGGGCCAGATCAAACATGATGTCCCGTAACGCAAATTCTTCATTTGCGTCCGATTTGGCGGGGAGCGCTCGGGAATGGCTTCATTACTGGAATTTGGGGCCCAGCTTGCCTCTGTCTACCGCAAGAAGCAGCCAGTCCGCGACGCAGATGTCCGGCTGGACCCGCCATCGATCTTGGCCAAGAATGCGCAAGACGATGCCTCGCTGTCTAAGCTGGTCGAGCGCGAAATTATCCCGCGGCTCGTGGCATCACACCCAATTCATATCAAGCCAGCGGCGCGCGGCGATTCTGACCAAATTACGGCAGAAGAAGTCGATGGCTTCGCGCCGCTGTCGCTTCAGGTTGAGGCCGATGCGCTGCTTGAATATGTCGAAGTGATCTTGCGCCGCGGCGTTGGCATCGATGCGCTGCTGGTCGATCTCCTGGCGCCGGCCGCCCGGCGGCTTGGCGAATATTGGGAAGATGACCGCTGCGATTTTGTCGACGTGACGATGGGGCTGTGGCGGCTGCAGGAAATTGTTCATGAACTGAGCGCGCGGCTGCCGATTGACCGCCAGGTCGGGCCGGGGCGACGGGCGTTATTTTCGTCGCTGATGGGCGATCAGCACAGCTTTGGCACGGTGGTGATCGAAGAGCTGTTCTCCCGCGAAGGCTGGCTGACCGATCGCATGAGCGAGGCATCTACTCCCGATCTTCTGGAACGCGTGGCGGGTGAATGGTTTGACCTGATCGGATTGACGATTACATGTGACTACCATATTGCGCCCCTGCCGTCGGTTATTGCTACGTTGCGAAACGTATCGAGGAATCCGCGCCTTTGCGTGATGGTCGGCGGCAGGATTTTCGTTGAAGACCCTGACCTTGCGGTAAGGCTCGGTGCCGATGGCACGGCGCCCGACGCAAAGGTCGCGGTTCAAGTCGCTGTGGATTTGGTCGATACACTGATCAGCGCGGCTGCTGTCTGAGTATTGGTTGTGTTTTGCTCAAGTGCGCAAGGAGTGCGGCGGCTCGTCGATGAACAAGCATCTCGCTCCTCCCAGGCAGCGTCCATTCTCGCTCCCCGATCAGATACCGGGCGCGCTGCCGGCTAACGTAACCGCCGCCCTGCTTGGCTCGGTCGGCGACGTGGCGTTTGTCCTGGACGCTGATGGCATCGTTATCGATGTCGCGATCGCCGAAACTGAGCTGATGAGCGCCGGTCTGGCGGAATGGATCGGCAAGCCCTGGGCGGACAGCGTCGTTGGCGACAGCAAAGGCAAGGTCCTTGAGATGCTCGTGGCGGCGCTGGCCGGCGAGCCCGGACGCTGGCGGCAGGTCAACCACATCGGCCCCGAGGGCGATTTGCCGGTGCGCTATATGATGATCAGCCTGGGGCGGGGCGGTCAGCTGATCGCGATTGGCCGAGACATGCGCGCCGCCGCGACCATGCAGCAGCGGCTGTTGCAAACCCAGCAATCGCTTGAGCGCGACTATGTCCGGCTGCGTCAGGCTGAAACCCGCTATCGGCTGTTGTTCGACATGGCTGCCGAGCCGGTGCTGATCGTCGACGCGATCACCCGACGGATCCGCGAAGCCAATCCGGCCGCGCACCGGCTGTTCGGCAGCAAGGAAGGAGCGCTCAGCGACCAGCTCGTAAGCGGCCTGGTCGATCCCAAGGACCGCGAAGCCTTTGTTGCGCATCTCGGTGCAGCCGAAGCGGCCGATGATATCGCGCCGGTCACCTTGCGACTCAAGAACCAGGCGATCGAGGCCATTTTCTCGGCGCGGCTGTTCCGCCAGGCGCGCACCGCATTGCTGCTGGTGCGGATCGCGGCGGTCGATGCCCCGGTCGAGGGCCATCAGCATGATGCCAAGCTGGTCGACGTCATCGAACGCATGCCGGACGCCTTTGTGCTGGTCGATCGCGATCTGGGCGTGATGACGGGCAATGCTGCCTTCGTCGAACTTACCGAAATGGCGTCGATCGATCGGCTGCGCGGGCTGAAGCTCGGCGACTGGCTCGGGCGGCCGGGCATCGATCTCGATCTGATCATCAGCCAGCTCCGGGAGCATGGCGCGGTACGCAACGTATCAGCGGTGTTCCGTGGCGCGGCGGGCAACCAGGAAGAGGTTGAGGTGTCGGCGGTGTCGGCGCCGATGGGGGAAGGCGAGTGCTATGGCTTTGCGATCCGCAATGTCGGCCGCCGCCTGCGCGAGACTCCGGCCACCAACCAGCAATTGCCGCGTTCGGTCGAACAGTTGACCGAATTGGTGGGCCGCATGTCGCTGAAGGACATCGTCCGAGAATCGACCGATCTGATCGAGCGGCTCTGTATCGAAGCGGCGCTTGCCTATACTTCGGATAACAGGGCATCTGCCGCCGAAATCCTCGGGGTCAGCCGGCAGAGTCTCTATTCGAAATTGCATCGGCACGGGCTGGGTAATCTGGTGTCAGACCCTAATTGAAAATCCGGCGGATCGGCCCGATTGAGTGACAATTTGGTTTGACACTATCGAGTGTCAACCATAGCTTACGGCAATGTCCACGCCAGCTTTATCGACCGCCAAGAATCGCCCACCGGCGGCGCGCGATGTGCTTGAACTGCTCAAGCCGATCACCTGGTTTCCGCCAATGTGGGCGTTCATGTGCGGCTGTATTTCGTCGGGCGAATCGCTCGCTGAACGCTGGCCCTTCGTGATCGTCGGAATCCTGCTGACCGGCCCGCTGGTCTGCGGCAACAGCCAGGCGATCAACGACTGGTTCGACCGTCATGTCGATGCGATCAACCAGCCCGAACGGCCGATTCCGTCGGGCCGGATCGCCGGTCAATGGGGTCTGTGGATCGCGATTGGCGGGACGTTGCTGTCGCTCGCAGTGTCGCTGATCGCCGGCTATTGGGTGTTTGCGGCGACCTGCCTCGGCATCGCCTGCGCTTGGGCGTATAGCGCGCCGCCGCTGCGCCTGAAGATGAGCGGTATCTGGGGGCCGGGTGTTGTTGGGCTGACCTATGAAGGGCTGACCTGGTTTACCGGTGCGGCGGTGATGGCCGGCACCTTGCCTCGAGCTGAAATTCTGATCGTGCTGTTGCTCTACAGCCTCGGCGCGCATGGCATCATGACACTTAACGATTTCAAGGCGGTAGAGGGTGATCGTAAGATGGGGGTGCGTTCGCTGCCGGCAATGCTCGGCGTCGATCGGGCGGCACAGATTGCCTGTGTGGTGATGGCGTTGCCGCAGGCGCTGGTCGTGCTGTTGCTGGTCAATTGGGGACATGGGCTGGCCGCGCTGATCGTCGGCGCGCTCGTGGTGGCGCAACTGGCGCTGATGCCGCGGCTGCTCTCGAATCCGCTCAAATATACACCCTGGTATAATGCCACCGGCACCAGCCTTTATGTGTTCGGCATGCTGGCAGCGGCGTTCGGGCTGGGTGGAGCGGTGGGGCTATGAACGCGAAGCCGCTGGGGTGGCCGGGGATTGTGCGGCTCGGGCTGGTCCAGAGCGCGATCGGCGCGATGGTGATGCTGGTCACCTCGCTGCTCAACCGCGTGATGGTGGTGGAATATGCGCTGCCGGCGGCGCTGCCGGCGGGGCTGGTCGCCTGGCATTATATGGTGCAGTTGTCGCGGCCGGTGTGGGGGCATGGCTCCGATCAGGGCAATCGGCGAACGCCGTGGATCATTTTTGGCATGGCGTTGCTTGCGCTCGGTGCCCTGGTTGCGGTTGATGCCTTGCCGGCGCTCGCGGTTGGTAGTGCGTTTGGATATGTTCTCGCGATTACCGGGTTCAGCATGATCGGCGCTGGTGTCGGTGCGGCGGGCACCTCGCTGCTGGCCCTGTTGGCGAGCCAGGTCGCGCCCGAGCGGCGCGCCGCGGCGGCATCGATCACCTGGATCATGATGGTGTTCGGCATCGTGGTGACCGCCAATGTCGCCGGCGCGTTGATCGATCCGTTTTCGTTGCCGCGCCTTGCCATGGTGGCGAGCGGGGTTGCCTTGGTGGCGTTCGTCGTATCGTGGTTGGCATTGCTGGGGGTCGAGCAACGCCGGTCGGCGGCGGTGGACGAGGCTGCTGACGATGCGCCGGTGATCGACTTCGGCACGGCGCTGCGCGAAATGTTGGCCGAAGCGGACGCGCGCCAGTTCACGATTTTCGTATTCCTGTCGATGCTGGCTTATTCGATGCAGGACATGATTTTGGAACCCTTTGCCGGGCTGCTGTTCCATTTTACACCGGGCCAGTCGACCCAGCTTTCGGGCACCCAGCATAGCGGGGTGCTGGCGGGCATGATCCTGGTCGGCATCCTCGGTAGCGCGTTTGGTGGCGGCACACCGGCGAGTTTGCGGCGCTGGATCATCGGTGGCTGCCTCGGCTCGGCGGCTGCCCTGCTCGGCTTGGCGATGGCGGCCCAGGTCGGCGCCGACTGGCCGCTTAAGGCCAATATCCTGCTGCTCGGCTTCGCCAATGGCGTGTTTGCGGTGGCGGCGATCGGCGCGATGATGGGCCTGGCCGGTGCCCAGGGACCCGCGCGCGCGGGTATCCGGATGGGAGTGTGGGGCGCAGCACAGGCGATTGCTTTTGGGCTGGGCGGGCTGATCGGGGCGGTTGGTGTCGATGCCGGCCGGGCACTGACCGGCGACACGCCGCACGCCTTTCTGGTGGTTTTTGCGGGTGAGGCGGGCGTGTTCGTCGTTGCCGCATGGCTGGCACTTGGGGTCACGCGCGCGCGCGCACCGGTGCAGGGGATAAGACAGCAGGAGGCGATCGCATGAGCACCCGTTCAACCGTCGATTTCGATGTGGTCGTCGTCGGCGGCGGACCGTCCGGCGCGGTCGCCGCGACCGATCTGGCGCGCGCCGGGCGGCATGTATTGCTGCTTGATCGCGCCGGGCGGATCAAGCCGTGTGGCGGGGCCATCCCGCCCCGGCTGATTAGGGATTTCGAGATTCCCGATCATTTGCTGGTCGCCAAGGCGACATCGGCAAGGATGATCGCGCCGTCTGCCAAGCAGGTCGACATGCCGGTCGGCGACGGCTTTGTCGGCATGGTGGATCGCGAGATTTTCGACGAATGGCTGCGCGCGCGCGCCGCGCTGACCGGCGCGGAACGGCGGACGGGCAATTTCGAACGGCTTGACCGTGATGCCGATGGCTGCGCCGTGATCGTCTATACCGAGTGCCGCGGTGGCGCCGAACATCGTGTGCGCACCAGCAGCGTGATCGGTGCCGATGGCGCGCGATCGGCGGTTGCCCGGCAGGAACTGCGCGGCGCTGACCGGGTGCCGTGCGTGTTCGCTTATCATGAAATTGTGAAGTCGCCACCGGCGAGCAGCGATTTCGATCCTTCGCGCTGCGATGTGATCTATCAGGGAAAATTCTCGCCTGATTTTTATGCCTGGGTCTTCCCGCACGGCGAAACATCGAGCATCGGTGTCGGCAGCGCGCATAAGGGCTATGAATTGCGCGATGCGATCACCCGGTTACGCGCGGATAACGGCATGGCCGGCTGCGAGACGATCCGCCGCGAAGGCGCGCCGATCCCGCTCAAGCCGCTCAAGCGCTGGGACAATGGCCGCGATGTCGTGGTCGCCGGCGATGCCGCAGGGGTGGTCGCGCCCGCATCGGGCGAGGGGATATATTATGCGATGGCAGCCGGGCGTTTCGCCGCTGATGCCATTGCGGTCTTTCTCGACACCGGCAAACCGGCCGCGCTGAAGCAGGCGCGCAAGCGCTTCATGCGCGCGCATGGCAAGGTATTTCTGGTGTTGGGGATGATGCAGCATTTCTGGTATCGCAATGACAAGCGCCGCGAGCGCTTCGTCAAGATTTGCGAGGACAAGGACGTGCAGGAACTGACCTGGCAGGCTTATATGAACAAGGAGCTCGTCCGCAAAAAGCCGATGGCCCATTTCAGGATCTTCATGAAGGATGTGGGCCATCTTCTGGGATCGACGGCGTGATCGCATGAGCCGCGCCTGGGTTTTTCCTGTCCTGACAGCGGCGCTGGCCACCGGAATTGTCGCGCTGCTCGGGGCGACGATCACGGTGACAGGGCCATGGTATGATCATCTGGTCCAGCCGCATTGGGCACCGCCGGACCGCGCCTATGCTATTGCCTGGACGATCATTTATGCCATCAATGTCGTCGCGCTGGTGACTGGCTGGCACGCCATGCGCACCCGGCGCGAGGCGGAGACGTTCATTGCGCTGTGGGCGACCAACGGCTTTCTCAACATCCTGTGGAGCTTGCTGTTCTTTCGGTTACAGCGCCCGGATTGGTCGGTAATCGAGGTGATCTTCCTGTGGCTCTCGGTCGGGTCGCTGATCACCTATTGCTGGCGGCGATCGATGGCGGCGTCGATCGTGCTGGTACCTTATCTGTTGTGGGTGACCTTTGCCGGCTATCTCAACATGACGATCGTGCGGCTGAACGGCCCGTTTTCTTGAACCGACCCGCGATGGTGTGGCTGTTTGAAAGCGGCGTGGCGAGTGACATCATCATGGTTGTGATCGCCTGCGAGGCGATCTGGCTGCGGCTGCGCCGCCATTGGCAAATTGTGGCCATTTTGTGCAGATTGATGCCGGGGCTGCTGATGATGCTGGCATTGCGCGCGGCGCTGACGGCGCAGGGCTGGGTGTGGATCGCCTTGCCGCTGACGCTCTCATTCCCCTTCCATCTTGCCGATTTGCGCTTTGGTCCCGGACGGCGGGCAAAAAAATAGGCGGGCCCGTTACCAGGCCCGCCCGTTTTTCGTTCGCTCAGGCGATTACGACTGCGTCTTGAGATAGGCGATCACGTCGGCGCGCTTTTGCGGATCAGGCAGGCCAGGATAGGTCATCTTGGTGCCTGGCACGACGCGCTGCGGTGCTTCGAGATACTGGAACATCTTTTCGGGCGTCCAGGTGATGCCGCTGCCCTTGTTGGCGGCGGAATAGCTGAAGCCGGCAATTTCGCCGGCCTTGCGACCGACAATGCCGTGAAGCGACGGCCCGATCTTGTTCACGCCGGCTTCGACGGCATGACAGACCTTGCAGGCAGCGAAAGTGGCTTCGCCCTTGGTCGCGTCGCCGGTGAACGAGGCGAATTTGGCGCCGCTGACGGTGTCGACATTGTCGGCGGCGGGGGCTGCAGCAGCGGCAGGGGCCGGAGCGGCGGCGGGTGCCGCAGCCGGTGCCGCTGTCGTCGCCGTGGCGGTCGGGGTGTCGGCGGTTTCGGTGGTCGGCTTGGGCGAGCATGCCGCCAGCGCCAGTGCCGAAACGGCTACCCCAAGGGCGATTCCGCCATAACGAGTCGTGGTGTTCGAGTGCATCTGTTCCTGCTCCTGCATCGATTGCCGAGATGGCACGGCTTGCCGGACATGTCGCGATTCGAGACCGCTAGTGTCAAGTGGTGATTACACGGAAAATTGTGCGTGCAACATTACCTTTGCGTCACTTTCGCGGTTCGGCAAAGCGTCTCGGGACCAAATCCCGTATCGAGCGTTGTGTGTCCATGCAGAATATCTGGTTCATTACCAATCCGGGCTCGGGATCGACCGCACCCGCGAAAGTGGACGCGCTTCTCGCCCTGGTCGCCGAGCAGGGATGGCGCCTGGCCGGCCATAGCCAGTTCCCGGCCGACCCGCTGCCTAATGCTGGCCGCCTGACGGCAGCCGGGGTCGATACGGTCATCTTGTTCGCCGGCGACGGCACGATCAACGCGGCGATCAGCGCGCTGGCCGATTGGGGCGGTGCGTTCCTGCTGCTGCCCGGCGGGACCATGAATCTGCTGGCCAAGACGCTGCATGGCGAAGCCGACCCGGCTTCGATCGTCAAGACAGGGTGCAAGCGCGCGACACTGGTTGCCTTGCCCTTTGTCGAGGCTGGACCCCACCGGGCCTATGTCGGGCTGATCCTGGGGCCGGCGGCGAGCTGGGTTCATGCCCGCGAACGGGTGCGCGCGGGCCGGCTGCGTGGGCTGGGCCGAGCGATCGCCCATGCCTGGGCACGGACCTTTGGCCGGGGCATCCGTCTTGGCGGCGCGGCGGGTCTGCCGCCCGGTGTGCAGGCGGTGCTGATCTCGCCCGATCCGTCGCAGTTGCGGCTGGCGGCGGTCAACGCACGTGACTGGCGATCGATTGCGCGGCTAGGCTGGGACTGGCTGTCCGGGGACTGGATGGCAGATGCCGCCGTCACCCAAGTCTATGCATCTACGGTCTCGGTTCTGGGCGACCGACCCGTACTCGCCTTGTTCGATGGGGAGCCCCACCAGCTCGCGCCGGGCTTGCGGATCACGGGGGGCATGACCCGCCGCCAGTTTGTCAGCACGCTGAGCCCGGCATGATCCGCCTCTTTCATGTCAGCGACATCCATTTCGGGGGAGAGGACTCCGCCGCGCTGGCATGGTTTACCGATGTCGTCCGCAAGGAGCAGCCCGATGCAGTGGCCGTCACCGGCGATTTGACGATGCGGGCGCGGCGTCGTGAATTCGCAGCGGCAACGCAGTGGCTCGGCGCGCTTGGCTGTCCGGTCACGGTCGAAGTCGGCAATCACGATCTGCCCTATTTCAACCCTTTTGCTCGCGCGTTCCGGCCTTATGCGCGCTACGACAGGCTCGAACGGATGATCGAACAGCCACTGGCGCTCGATGGCATCCATATCGTCCCGTTGCGCACCACGGCCCGGTTCCAGTGGCGGCTCAACTGGTCAAAAGGGGCGGTCAACCAGGGCGAATTGGCGCAGACTCTGGCCCGGATCGAGGGTGCACCGATCGGCGCGACGGTGCTGGTGGTCTGCCACCACCCGTTGATCGAGACCGGCACCAGCGGCACGGCGCACACGCGCGGCGGTGCGGCGGCGCTCGCCGCATTGGCGCAGGCCGGGGCACAGGCGGTGCTCACCGGCCACGTCCATGACCCCTTCGATATCGCGCACTGGGAGGGCGACAGGGAGGTGCGGCTGATCGGGGCCGGGACATTGTCAGAGCGCGTGCGGGACAGCCCGCCCTCGTTCAATGAGCTGCATATCGATGCCGGTCGGATCGAGACTTTCGTTCGGGCGATGGCCTGATCCGATCACAACAAGGCTGGTCGCAGCGCACTCAGCGCAGCCAGCGTTGCATGTCTGGAAAGCGTGCCACCCCGGTCGATTCAGCCTCTCGCGCCGTCGCGGCCATGCCGAACCATTCGAGCAATGGCACCCCGAAATAATGGCCGTTGGCGAAATTTTCGGCGATTACGCTGCCGCCGCCCTGATAGCCATCTTCATGGAAGACGATCGCCGGATCGATGCCGATCGCCCGGAGCGCCGCATAGGACCAGGCAATCGCCGCCATCTCCTCGCCGGGATCGCTGGAAACCGTTGCGAGCATCGGGCGGATGGCAGAATCAGTCACCGCGATGTGCCCAGCTTCGTGGAGCAGATCGCCGGGATGGGCGAGCCGGTCGGGATCATAGACGATGCCGCCGCTATGCACCCTCAGGCCCGGCATGAAGCTGTCCGCAGCCACCGGCCCGGCCCGCACGGCGATGCCGATGCTCTCGATGAAGCCGATCAGGCGACTGGTGAGTGCTGTGTCCATCGCCAGCAGTTTAGCGGATTTGGTGTCGGCTTAAAGTGTGTTGGCTGGCAGGGTGTCGGGGGCTGTAAATGTCTGACTGGGGGGGGCGACTGCCTTTATTGAGACGTCGCCCCACGACACAGTCAAACCAAAAAGGGGCGGCCCGTTGCCGGGCCGCCCCTTTGCGTAACAAGATGCAGAAATCAGCGCTTCGAGAACTGGAAGCTCTTGCGCGCCTTTGCCTTGCCGTACTTCTTGCGCTCGACGGTGCGGCTGTCGCGGGTCAGGAACCCGGCGGCCTTTACGGGCGCGCGCAGCACCGGCTCGTACTTGGTCAAAGCCTGGCTGATGCCATGCTTGACCGCGCCGGCCTGGCCCGAAAGTCCGCCGCCCTTGACGGTGCAGTTCACGTCATATTGGCCGGTCCGCTCGGCAACGCCGAAAGGCTGGTTGATGACGAGGCGCAGCGTGGGCCGTGCAAAATACACTTCCTGGTCGCGGCCGTTGATGGTGATCTTGCCTGAACCCGGCTTGATCCAGACGCGGGCGACCGCATCCTTGCGGCGCCCGGTGGCGTAAGCGCGGCCCTGCTTGTCGATGATCTGCTCGCGCAGCGGCATCGGCTCTGGCTTAGGGCCGGAATTGTTGACAGGCAGGGCGTCGCCCAGTGGCGCGGTAGCAGGCGCCACTGCCTGCGGCGCACCACCGGCCAGCGAACCCAGATCGGAAAGCGACTGACGATTATCGGACATTAGTTGCCCACCTTGTTCTTGCGGTTCATGCTCGCGATGTCGAGAACCTGCGGGTTCTGCGCTTCGTGCGGATGCTCTGAGCCGGCAAAGACGCGCAGGTTGCGCATCTGATCACGACCCAGCGGGCCGCGCGGAATCATCCGCTCGATCGCCTTTTCAAGCACGCGCTCGGGGAAGCGACCTTCCAGGATCTTGCCTGCGGCCACGCCCTTGATGCCGCCGGCATAGCCGGTGTGGCGATAATAGATCTTGTCCTTCAGCTTCTTGCCGGTGAACCTGATCTTATCGGCGTTGATGACGATGACGTTGTCACCGCAATCGACATGCGGGGTATAGCTCGGCTTGTGCTTGCCGCGCAGGACATTGGCGATGATCGTCGCCGCGCGACCGACCACCAGGCCGTCTGCGTCAACGATATGCCATTTCTTTTCCA
>NCGD01000027.1 GCA_002281535.1 Sphingomonas sp. 28-63-12 | reverse complement strand
TCACTATCTTGCGAGATATAGTATTATGATAGGTGACAAAGGCCGCCCAGGGCTGGAGAGCGGCAGCTCTATCCACGCCAGATCGGCTAATTTTGTTGCAACGCAGCAATAAAATGGGGTGGTCAGCGGCGGAAGAGGCGCCCGAGGCAGCAAAACATGCCCGGTTTGGCGTCCCTTCGTCCGTCAATGTCGTTGTCCCGCCCAGCGCATCCCGATGCTTTCCCGATATGGTCAGTCGCTTGGCACGGCACTGACGACATAATATGCCGATAGTGACAGCTTCCGCAAAAGATTGCTCCAATGTTGCAACATTGAGACATAGTTTTTGTTGCAGTGCAATAGGGATTCTCGGCACCGCCAACCCTGTGGACTTGGCTGTTGCGAAACCGCCGATGATCCGCTTGGCGATCGAAATTTTGGTGCGTCGCAGCATCGTGCCGACGACAGCAATAATTTGTTACGTTTCAGCGATCTTCTCGCAACATCGTTGCTGCACCCTTTGGGCGCCTGACCGATCGCGCCCAGCTCGATGAGCCGAGAGTAGCGACGAGTCAGGCGCAGGCGGGACCTCAATCTGGCAACAGGAGATCCCATGAAGTTATCCCTTTCCACCACCGCCGGCGCTGTCGTGGCGGCGATGCTGACCGTCGCGTCCCCTGCCGCCGCGCAGGACACTGATCCCCCCAAGGCGCTGACCGTGTCGGGATCGGCCGCGCTGGTTTCCGATTATCGCTTTCGCGGCGTGTCCCAGTCCGATGAAGAGATTGCGCTGCAGGGCGGCTTCACCGTCGCGCATGAAAGCGGCTTCTATGTCGGCACTTGGGCGTCCAACCTCGCCGGCTGGGGCACGTTTGGCGGTGCCAATCTCGAGCTTGACGTGTTTGGCGGCTATAAGCGGACGATCGGTCCGGCGACGGTCGATCTCGGCCTCACCTGGTATATGTATCCGGGCGGGGCGAGCAACACCGACTTTGCCGAACCCTATGTGAAGGTCAGCGGCACGATTGGCCCGCTTTCAGTGCTCGGCGGCGTTGCCTATGCACCCAAGCAGCGCGCACTCGGCAATTTTTCGAACACGCCGTTCAGTCGGGGCCAGTCCGAAGACAATCTCTATATCTGGGGCGATACCAGCATCGGCATCCCGAAAACGCCGTTCACGGCCAAGGCGCATCTTGGCTATTCGGACGGTAATCCGGGGCTCGGGCCGAATGGCACCAGCGTCGCGCCGACCGGCAAATATCTCGACTGGCTGGTTGGGCTCGATGCCGTGGTGGGGCCGCTCGTGCTGGGCGTCGCTTATGTCGATACCGACATCAGCCAGGCCGAATCAGCCTATCTGCTGCCCAATTTCAGCTCGACCAAGGATGGCGGGCCGATTGCCGGCGCGCAGGTCGTCTTCTCGGTCTCGGCTGCATTCTGATCGGATCGGTCGCGCGGGCGGCGATGGACTTTGGGGTGGGCTCGGGTAAATGGCGGCAATGGCTGCCGAACCGCTCTTTCCAGACCGTCTCCGCCTGCGCCGGCCCGACGACTGGCATGTCCACCTCCGCGACGACGCCATGCTGGCCGGAGTCGTGGGGTATACAGCGCGCCAGTTCGCCCGGGCGATCGTGATGCCCAATCTCGCGCCGCCAGTGATGACGACGGCGGCGGCGATTGCCTATCGCGCACGGATCGTGGCGGCAGTCGATCCGGCGCTTGGCTTTACCCCGTTGATGACCTGTTATCTGACTGATCATAGCGATCCAGACGATATTGAACGGGGCTTTGCCGAGGGGGTATTTGCCGCCGCCAAACTCTATCCTGCCCATGCAACGACCAATGCCGAACACGGCGTGTCGGATATCGGCGCGATCAGCGCGGTGCTGGAACGCATGCAGCGGATCGGTATGCCGTTGCTGCTGCACGGCGAGGTCACCGATCCTGCGATCGACATTTTCGATCGCGAGGCTGTCTTTATCGAGCGGGTCTTCTCCCGGATCAGCGACAATTTTCCGGGCCTGAAGACGGTGTTCGAGCATATCACGACGGCCGAGGCGGTGGCGTTTGTCGACGCGAGCGGGCCGCTGGTTGCCGCGACGATCACGCCGCATCATTTGCGGATCAATCGCAATGCGATGTTCGATGGCGGCATCCGGCCGCATTTCTATTGCCTGCCGGTCGCCAAGCGCGAACGGCACCGGCTGGCGCTCAGGCGAGCTGCGGTATCGGGGTCACCGAAATTCTTTCTGGGCACCGATTCCGCGCCGCATGTGGTGGGACGCAAGGAATCGGCCTGTGGCTGTGCAGGCCTGTTCAACGCGCCGTTCGCGATCGAAAGCTATGCCGCGACCTTCGACGAGGAGGGCGCGCTTGGCCAACTGGAAGGCTTTGCCGCCGAACATGGGCCGCGCTTCTACGGGCTGCCGCTCAACGACGACAGGATCATGCTTGAGCGCGCTGCCGTCACGGTACCGCCGATCGTGTCGGTCGCGGGTGTCGGTGCAGTGGTGCCCTTCCATGCCGATGACAATCTGCCCTGGCGCTTTGCTGGGCGGGCCGTGCCCCAGTGAAGATGGCCGGCTGTATCGGCCAACCGCAGCTGCACTGTTATCGAGTCTCTGGATTGATCGTCCATAGCGACATCGCGCTCCCCGGCCTGGCGCGCCTTGAGGCCGATCTCGCGCCCGATGTAACGATCATCGGCGGCACGGTGCCGACGATGCTGGCGTCACCCATTCTCGACCGTCCCCGGATGCAGATGACCGCCAGGCAATATCTGGCATGGGTGCCGGAGGTTGGGCGCTTCCTGATTGAGGACGGGCGCTCCATTATCTACGCGGTCGAGCAGGATGCGGCGCCCGAAAAGGTTGCGCTCTTTCTGGTTGGCCGGATGTTTGCTGCCCTGCTCCATCAGCGCGGCGACGTGGTGCTGCATGCGAGTGCGATCGAGGTTGGCGGGCGCGCGGTGTTGTTCTGCGGGCATTCGGGCGCGGGCAAGTCGACGCTCGCGGCGGCGCTCGTGAGAGAAGGGCTAAGGCTGATTTCGGACGATCAATGTGCGATCGTGATTGACCCGCAATCGGCGCCGATGGTGCGCGCCGACGGCCGCCAGCTGAAATTATGGCAACCATCGATCGATGCGCTCACGCTCGGTGCCAGCCGGCAGGCGCCCGTTTATGCCAGTGCCGGCAAATATTATGTCGAGCCGGCAAGTGGGCGCGCCAGCACGTTGCCGATCGGGGCGATTTATCTGCTCGCCGATGCGGTAGCGACGGCGGCCGTGGAGATATCCACTCCCGCGCGAGCAGATGGAATCGGCTTGCTGATCGCCAATGCTTATCGCCCCGGCTTGATGCGACGGATGGAGCGTTCGGCGGCATATCTCCATGCCGGCGCTGAAATTGCCCAGCATGCCGGCATTTTTTCGATCAGCCGGCCAAAGCAATTTGTCGCGATGCCAGCGATGATAGCGGCGCTGGCCGACCATTGGCGACAAATCGGGCTCAGCGGTTAGCGCGGGTTGCGATTGCGATCGCAAACCCGGATAGCAGCGAACGAAATCAATCGGGGGATGGCACGTGGATCAAGTCGATGTGGTAATTGTCGGCGCGGGTCACGGCGGCGCGCAGGCGGCGATCGCGCTTCGGCAGCAGGGCTTTGACGGCGCGATTACGATCGTCGGCGATGAACCGGAGCTGCCCTATGAGCGACCACCGCTTTCCAAGGATTATCTCGCTGGCGACAAGCCGTTCGAACGGCTGCTGATCCGGCCGGCGATATTTTGGGCCGAACGCCGGATTGATTTTCGCATGAGCACACGGGTGGTGGCGGTATCGCCGGAAGAGCATCGCCTGACGACTGAGGACGGCCAATCGATTCGTTATGGCAAGGTGATCTGGGCAACCGGGGGCGCGCCGCGCCGGCTCAGCTGTGCCGGTGCCGATGCGACCGGCGTTCACTATGTCCGCAACCGCGCCGATGTCGACCGGATGGTGGTCGAACTCCCGGCCGTCTCGCGTGTCGCCGTGGTTGGCGGTGGCTATATTGGGCTCGAAGCGGCGGCGGTGCTGACCAAGCTGGGCAAGCAGGTAACGGTGATTGAGGCGCTCGACCGGGTACTGGCGCGGGTCGCCGGCGAGCCCTTGTCGCGCTTCTTTGAAGCCGAGCACCGCGCGCACGGGGTGGACGTCCGGCTCGGGGCGATGGTCGAGGCGATCGAGACGGTCGATGGCCGGGCAACCGGCGTCCGGCTGGCGGACGGTGAGGTCGTGGCCTGTGAGATGGTCGTGGTCGGGATTGGCATCATCCCGGCGGTCGCACCGCTGCTGGCGGCTGGGGCGGCTGGCGGCAATGGCGTGCTGGTCGACGGGCAGTGCCGCACCAGCCTGGCCGATGTCTTTGCGATCGGCGATTGTGCCGCGCACGCCAATCGCTACGCCGATGGCGCGGTGATCCGGCTTGAATCGGTCCAGAATGCCAATGATCAGGCGACGATTACGGCCAAGACGATCATGGGCGCGGCCGATCATTACGACGCCGTGCCGTGGTTCTGGTCAAATCAATATGATATCAAATTGCAGACAGTTGGCCTGTCGACCGGCCATGACGACATGGTGCTGCGCGGTGATCCGGCCACGCGCAGCTTTTCGGTGGTGTACCTTCGGGGCGGTCGGGTGATCGCGCTCGATTGCGTCAACATGGTCAAGGACTATGTCGGTGGCCGGGCACTGGTCGCCGGCGGGCTGTCGCCCGATCTGGCGCAGCTCGCCGATCCGGCTATTGCGCTGAAGAGCCTTGTGGTAGCGGCATAACCGTCTGGCTTTTTGGCAGGCAGATCTCGGCGCGGAGCCCGCCCTCGGACCGGTTCGACAGCGTCAGCTGTCCGCCCTCATGCTCCACGGCGCGCAGGACGATGGCCAGCCCCAACCCGAAGCCGATCGTGTCGCGCTGGCGTGCCGTATCGAGCCGCACGAACGGCTTCAGCACATCGGCAAGCTTGTCGGGCGGAATGCCCGGCCCGTCATCGTCGACATACACCCGGATGGTGTCGCCCTTTTCCTCAAGCGTCAGCACCACGGTCGATCCATGATGTCGGCCGTTATCGACCAAATTGGTGATGGCGCGCTTGAACCCGGATCGCCTGATCGTGGCGTCGAGATGATCGGGGCCGACATAGATGACCTTGCCGCCGTGATCGATCGCGTCGTCGGCAATGGTCGCGCAATGAACGGCCAGGTCGACGCGTGAGGGCGCTTCGGGGTTTTCGTCGCCGCCAAGATAGGCGAGCAGCGAGGCAACCATCGCTTCCATCTCGTCAATATCGGCGCGAATGGCGTTGCGGACCGGTTGCTCACCAACCGCATCCGCTCGCAGTTTCAGTCGCGACAGCGGCGTGCGCAGGTCATGGCCAACGGCAAACAGCGCCTGGGTTCGATCGTGGATCAGCCCGTGAATGCGGACCTGCATGCCGTTAAACGCCCGGATGACGCGGGCGACATCGGTTGGCCCTGCCTCCTCGACATGGATTTCGACGCCGCTGCCCATCTCGTCGGCGGCGGTGGCCAGTCGGCGCAGCGGCTGTAATGTCCGCTGCATCAGCAGGCCGGCCATCAGGACCAATGCGATAGCCGGGGCAAGCGCCAGCAATATCCGCTCGGTCGCCAGATTAAGCTCGGCGATAGGCGCACGGGTGCGAAAATAGAGCCAGCTATGATCGGCAAGCTGCAGCCCGCCCGTCACCACCGATTCGCGCCCCGGTGAAGCAAGGTTGAACCGAAGATCGGCATCGGCCAGCGCCGGTTCCCAGATCAGGACCTGCCGCCGCATCGCATCCATCGCTGGCGCAATCGGGGGCGGGGCCGGCAATGCGGCGGTCCACCGGATCAGATAATGATCGGTGGTAAGCGCGGCCGCCATTTTGCTGCGCTGATCAATTGGTCGCGCGGAAACGAGGCGACGGCTGATCGCAAGATGTTCGGCAAGGCGATGCGCTTCGTCGTCGCGCACCGAAAACTGGCTGGCGCGTTCGTAAAGCAGGGTGCTGACCCCAAATTCGATGATCACCGTCAGCAGCAGGATCGCGACGATCTGGCCGAGCAGCCCCGGCGATGCGCGCGTGAACCGGCTCAATGGCGCTCGACGGGCACGTTGAGCATATAGCCGATGCCGCGCACCGTGATGATCGGCGCCTCGCGCCCGGCGCTGGAAAGTTTGCGGCGCAACCGGCTGATCAGCACGTCGATGCTGCGATCCGAGCTGTCGCCGAGGCGGCTGCGCGAGAGCTCGATCAGCCGTTCACGCGCGATGACGCGTTGGGCGTGATCGAGCAAGGTGACCAGCAAGTCGAATTCGGCCCCGGTCAGATCGACGCTGGCGCCGCTGGGGGATCGCAATTCGCGGCGGGGCAGATCGACGATCCAGCCGTCAAAGCCGATTGTCTTGGCTTCGCCGTCGCCGTCGCGCCGGTCGAGCGCCGGACGGCGCAACACCGCCCGGACGCGGGCGATCAGCTCGCGCGTGCCGAACGGCTTGGCCAGATAATCGTCCGCGCCAAGCTCGAGCCCGACGACGCGGTCGGTCTCGCTCCCCTTGGCGCTGATGAAGATGATCGGGACGTCGCTCTGCTGGCGCAGCGAACGACACAGATCGATCCCGTTGGTCCCGGGCAGCATGATGTCGAGCAACACCAGATCCACCGGTCCCTGGTCGAATGCCAGCCACATTTCCGGCGCTGCGGCAGCGGGGCGCACATTATAACCATTTTCCTGCAACGCCCGCGTCGTCAGCGTGCGCAAAGCGGGGTCATCTTCGACGAGAAGGATGGTTGGCGCGGTCATGACCGGGGGCTGGATTGCATCGCGCGCAGGTAAGCACAGTGGCGCAGAGCGTCAACGGCGCTTGCCCCGGGAACGCCGATTGGAAACAATTCATTACAGGCTGGGGGAAGGGCCGATCATGCCTGTCCCAAAGCCGCACAGCGCTTAACCATTTTGAATGCTGGCGATCTTCGTAAACGTCGCGTTAACTGCTCGCCATGGCACACAGCAGCTCAGCATCCGCCCCGGCCCATGGCCACCCGATTCGCCGCATGATGACGTCGGGGCGCCCCGCGTTGGCGCGCGCCGTGCCGATCGCGCCGGCCAAAACAGCAAAGGGGGAGGATGAGCTGAAGCTGTTTGCTCTCAGCTTCACTGCCTTTTTCATCTGCATCTACACACTGATTTTTTAAGCGATCGCGCCGTCCGCCGCTGTCAGGCTGTCAGGCGGTGGGGCGTTCGTCGCAGGCAAGATGCAGCTTGTAGGCGAGCCACGCTGATACCGGGCACATCGCGGCGACCACCAGTAGCATGTCGCCCGGGCCGACGCCGGCGAGCGCAAGGCCCTGCACACCCAGCGCACCGACCA
This sequence comes from Sphingomonas sp. 28-63-12, assembly GCA_002281535.1. Taxonomy (GTDB): domain Bacteria; phylum Pseudomonadota; class Alphaproteobacteria; order Sphingomonadales; family Sphingomonadaceae; genus Sphingomonas. The sequence continues at coordinate 27,615 of NCGD01000027.1, read as the reverse complement.
CCATCGCCCCGGAATTGACGACATTATTGGCCGCGACGGTGCGGGCCGTCTGGTCCTTGGTCACCGTCGTCGTCAAAAAGGCATAGAGCGGCACCACGAACATGCCCCCCGTCACCGCAATCGCGATGAGCGCAGCCACGACCATCAGGCCGTGCGGCAGTTCCATGAAGGTGGTCAGATCATACAGGGTGCCCGCCGGCGCGGGCACCCAATTGTGACACAGAATCGAAAATATCACCACGAAACCGCCCATCGCCATGACGGAGCCGGGGCCGTAGCGCGCCGATGTATGCCCCTTGAGCAGCGCATTGATCGCCACTGATCCCACCGCCACGCCAACAGAAAACAGCGCGATCACGAAAGTCGATACGCCCTCGTCGGAGGTGAGTACATTTTTCACCAGTGGCGGGAAGATGATGATCAACACCGCCCCCATCGACCAGAAAAAGCTGATCGCGCAGATCGTCAGGAACAGCCGAGGAATGTGCATCGTCGCGCTGATCACCCGCCAGGATGAGGTGAAGGGGTTGTAATTGACCTTGAGCTCCGGCCCTGCCCGCAGCGCGGGCGGCACCAGCAGTGCTGTTGCCCAGCCAACCAGCGCCACCGCCAACACGGTGATTACGGTCGCCTCGGCCGGGCGCGTGGCGAGTATCCCGGCGACAACAGTGCCCGCGAGGATTGCCAGATAGGTGGCCGATTCGATCAGGCCGGTGCCGCCGAGCACTTCATCCTCATGAAGATGCTGCGGCAGGATCGCATATTTGATCGGCCCGAAAAACGCCGAATGGATGCCAAGGCCGAGCACGGCGACGAGCATCATAGCGAGACCGGGTGTGGTGTAGCCGCCATGGGCAAGCAGCAGGCCGGCCGAGCCGATGATCATGATGACGATTTCAGCCGTCTTCACGATCCGGATGATCTTGGCTTTATCGTGCGTATCGGCGAGCTGCCCGGACAGAGCTGATAGCAGGAAAAAAGGGAGGATGCCGATGGCCGTGGCGAGGGCGTTGAAATTCTGTTCGATCCTGGGATCGTTGTAAATCTGGTAGGTCGCGAACAGCACCATTGCGGTCTTGAACAGGTTGTCATTGAAGGCGCCGAGGAACTGGGTCACGAAAAGGGGCAGGAATCGGCGCTTTTTAAGTAGCCCGAGCGCATTCAACATGGAAAAACCGTACCTCAAAATGGCAAGACTGCGGCACGGCCATAGCCGAGCCACGCGGAAACCGGCAATCGGATAATCATTGGGGTCTTGCCGCATGGGGTTTGCGCCAGCGCCCGACAGGCGTAGAGCGGCCCGCGATGTTGACGTTGCCCAATTTGTTGACCCTGTCGCGGATCCTTGCCGTGCCCTTGCTCGCTGCCTTTTTGTGGTGGCCCGATTGGCGCCTCGGCTATGCGATCGGCTTTGGTCTGTACTGCCTGATGGGCATCACCGATTATTTCGACGGCTATCTGGCGCGCGCGCAGGGGACGGTCTCGAAGCTCGGCGTGTTTCTGGATCCGATCGCCGACAAAATCATGATCGCGGCCGTCATTTTGCTGCTGGTCGGTACCGGCGATATCGCCGGGCTACACAAGGTCGCCGCGCTGGTAATCCTGCTGCGCGAGATCGCCGTGTCGGGCTTGCGCGAATTCATGGCGCAGTTGCGCGTGTCGGTGCCGGTGTCGCAACTCGCCAAGTGGAAGACGACTTTGCAACTCATCGCCTTTGGCGGCCTGATTCTGGGCGGCGCCATGCCGGATGTCGCTTGGATCAAGCTGACCAGTCTGGTCGCGCTGTGGGTTGCTGCCGGCCTGACGGTCATCACTGGCTGGGATTATCTGCGCGTCGGCCTGAAGCATATGGATTGAGGGCATGGCGATCGAGATGCTCTATTTCGCCTGGGTGCGCGAACAGGTCGGCCATGGCCATGAATCGGTGTCGCCGCCGGCCGGGCTGGCAACGGTGGCTGATCTGATCGACTGGCTATCCTCGAAAAGCCCTGGCCACGCCGCTGCATTTGCCGATCGCAGCCGGTTGCGGGCAGCGATCGATCAGCGGTTCGGGCCGCTCGACAGCCCGATTGCGGGCGCGCGCGAGATCGCGATTTTTCCGCCGGTCACGGGCGGATGATCACGATCCGCGTTCAGGGCGACGCGATTGACAGCGCCGCCGTGCTGGCGGCAATCGAGCAGCCGGGCGCCGGCGCCGTGGCGAGCTTTGCCGGGCTGGTCCGCGGCGATGACGGGGTGACGGTGCTGGAGCTGGAACATTATCCGGGCGCAACAGAAGCCGCGCTGGACAAGCTGGCGATCGAGGCAACCGAACGCTGGTCACTGCTGGCGGTGCAGATCATCCACCGCGTGGGTCGCATGGTGCCGGGAGATCGCGTGGTGGTCGTCGCCACCGCCGCCCCGCATCGGGGCGCGGCACTCGATGCCTGCGCTTTTCTGATCGATCGGCTGAAGACCGACGCGCCGTTCTGGAAACGCGAAGAGCGCGGCAGCGATGCCCGCTGGGTTGAAGCGCGGGGAAGCGATCACGCCGCAGCAGACCGCTGGCGGGCCGCGCCGGGATCGACGCGGCCCTGATTCAGCGGATATTGATTCAGCGGATATTGATTCAGCGGAAATTGCTCGCCCGATCCTGGCGAGCGGGTTGATCAGCTGAGCTTCGGGATGAGCACGCCGTTGATCACATGCACCATGCCGTTGCTCTGGCGAACATCCGGGGTTTCGATATAGCTTTTGTTGCCGCCGACATCGGTGATGCTGATCGCGCCATTGGCAATCTCGATCACCAGCGGTTCGCCTTCGACGGTGGTATAGGTGGCCTTGCCACCGCCGGCTTTGACCTGATCACGAATCTGCGCGAGCGTGATCGTGCCGGGCACAACATGATAGGTCAGGATCTTGGTGAGCGTCGCCTTGTTCTCGGGCTTCAGCAGCGTATCGACGGTGCCCGGCGCCAGGCGGCCAAAGGCTTCGTTGGTCGGCGCGAACACGGTGAAAGGGCCATCTCCGGACAGCGTATCGATCAGGCCGGCTGCCTGCACGGCGGTGACCAGCGTCGATAAATTGGGGGCAGCCGCAGCGTTTTCGGTGATTTTCTTGGTTACCAGCATCTCTGCGCCGCCAACCTTTGGATTGGGTGGGGTCGCTGGTTCTGCGGCAGCGGTCGGTGCGGCAGCAGGGGGAGTTGCAGGGACGGGGGTGGTTTGGGCGCTGGCAGCAAAGCTGGAAACGCCAGAGATCAGTGCGGCACAGGCAATCAAGCGGGTCGTCGGGTTCAGTTTGATCATTATGTACTCCTTGAAAGGGCCTCGGGGACGCCAGATACGCGGCGCATGCCTAGGGTGCAGGCATTATCCATACGGTTCAACCGCCAAAATGTTTCAGCGCGGCACCGAACGGACGTCGGCCAGGACTTGCGAGAGCAGCTGGAAATCCTTCTCCCGCGGCGAGGCACGGCGCCATACCAGTGCAATGCCGCGCACCGGATTATCGGCCTCCAACGGCCGGGCGATGATGTTGGTATGCTCCAAAATGCCGGCGGTGATCGCCATTTCGGGCAGCATCGTCACGCCCAGGCCGTTATCGACCATCTGGACGATGGTGTGCAACGACGTGCCGAGCATCGTCGCTTCGGCGCGCATTTCCGGGCGGTTGCAGGCGGAAAGCGCATGATCCTTCAGGCAATGCCCGTCTTCTAACAGCAACAGCCGCCGCTCATCGATATCGGCAGCGCGGATGCTGGCCGGGCAGGGGTCATATTCGCCATCGGGAAAGGCAACGAACAGCCGATCGTCGAACAGGGCCTGCGAGGAAACCTCGCCACAGGCATAGGGCAGCGCCAGCAGCACGCAATCGGTGCGGCCATTGTGCAGCCCCTCGCACGCGGCGCCGCTGGGCTCCTCGCGCAGATAGAGTTTGAGGTCGGGATAATCAGTGCGCAGCCGCGGCAGGATTCGCGGCAGCATGAACGGCGCGATGGTCGGGATCACGCTCATCCGCATCTCGCCCGACAAGGGGCGCCCGGCCGCGCGTGCCAGATCGCCCAGCTCATCGGCTTCGCGCAGCACCCGGCGCGCCTTGTCGGCGATCCGGTCGCCCAGCGGCGTAAAGCGCACGACGCGGCGGGTGCGCTCCACCAGCGTCACCCCGATCAACGTCTCCAGCTCGCGCAGCCCCGCCGACAGCGTCGATTGGGTCACGAAGCACGCCTCCGCTGCCCGGCCGAAATGGCCGTGTTCCTGCAACGAAACCAGATATTGCAGCTGTTTCAGGGTGGGCAGATAGGTCGCCATTTATCGTTCCAGTCGATCAATTCGGGTTAAATAACCTATTGGATCGCTGAGCAACAGCCCTATATGGGCCCCAGAAGCATAGAGGGTGTCGCACGCCCCGTGGACGCGAGAGGACCTGGAACGCTCCGAATTTCATCCAAGGAGACCGATCCATGTTGACCATTGGCGACAAGCTGCCCGAATTCACCGTTCCCGTTCAGCAAGGCACCAACGCACTCCCTGCCGGCGAAACGCTCAGCCAGGATAGTTTCCCGGGCAAGTGGAAGATCCTGTTCTACTGGCCGAAGGATTTCACCTTTGTCTGCCCGACTGAGATTGTCGGTTATGCATCGCTGAAGGACGATTTCGCTGATCGTGATGCCGTGTTGATCGGTGCGTCGACCGATACTGCGCATGTCCATCTGGCCTGGCGCAAGTCCGATCCCGATCTGGCCGCGGCCGATTTCCCCTGGCTGGCCGATAATGGCGCGGTACTCGCCAAGGCGCTCGGTATCCTCGATGCCAACGAGCATGTCGCTTACCGCGCGACCTTCATCATCGATCCGGACAATGTGATTCAGGCGGTGCAGGTCAACGGCCTGAACGTCGGCCGCAACCCGCAGGAAACGCTGCGCGTGCTCGATGCGCTGCAGACCGATGAGCTCTGCCCGTGCAACTGGAACAAGGGCGACGACGTCCTCCAGCTCGCCGCCTGACCAGCGGGCGGGCATCTTGCCGCTCGTTTTTCCCGTCACCCCGGCCAGCGCCGGGGTGACTTTTTTTCAGGAGTCCCCGCCGCCATGTCGCTCAAGGAATTTTCGGCCGCGTTGCCCGATTTCGCCAAGGATATCCGGCTCAACGTGTCGTCATTGCTCAACGAACAGGCGCTGCCCGACCAGCGCAAATACGGCCTGTTGCTGACCTGCGCGCATGGTTCAGCTTATAAGCCGCTGGTCGACGCGACCGAGGCAGAGTGCGCTGGCAAGCTCAGCGCCGAAGCGGCCACCGCCGCGCGTGCTGCCGCCGCCGTGATGGCAATGAACAATGTCTATTACCGGTTCACGCACCTCGCCGGGAACAAGGAATATCTGACCATGCCGGCCAAGCTGCGCATGAACGTCATCGGCGCACCGGGCATCGACAAGGCCGATTTCGAGCTGTTTTGCCTGGCGGTCTCAGCGATGAACGGCTGCGGCATGTGCATCGATAGCCATGAGCAGGTGCTGAAAAAGGCCGGCGTCAATGCTGAGACGATCCAGAACGCGGTGCGCTATGCATCGGTGATGAAGGCGGTTGCCTCGGTTCACGCCATATCGGCCTAAGCCGATCATCGTCGGTCGAGCAGGGTTATGGTCGCGATGATGCCCTGTCTCGGCCGCGACGGCAGCGACGCTCTAAAGCCGCGTTACAAGCCAGCCATTGTCGGCGTCGCGATACTCGCGCCCAAGGATCGGCAGCGGCTGCTGATAGACCCGGTCCAGCTTGATCCCGTGGTGCGCAAACTGGTTGTCGATCTGCTCGAAAAACGACAGGTCATGCACCTCGATCAAGAAATGATTGCCCGGTGCAATCCATGATTTCGCGCCGGCCAGCACGTCAAGCTCCGCGCCCTCGACATCGATTTTGATCAGGGCGCAGTGATCGGCGTTGGCCTCGGGGAGCAGATCGAGCGTCGTCATGCCCGCCTGTTCGGTGGCGCCGACCAGCAGGTTGATCAGCCGGATTTCCTGTTCGGTATAACCGCTTTTCTGGCGCGCGATCCGGAGTTGTTCAAAATGGTTGGGCAGCGGTTCGAAAGTCACGATCCGGGGCGATCCGGCGCGTTTCATGGCTGCTGCCGCGCCGAAGGTGAAATAGCCGTCATTGCCGCCGACATCGATGACGAGATCGACCTTTTGCATCGCGGCGCTGAGCCAGCCATTCAGCTCATGTTCGTAGAGGCCGAGCATCTTGCGCAGCGACACGCGGGGATTGGAATGAAACACGCCGCCGCGAAAGGGCCCGGCATAAATGCCCAGCTGACGATCACCGTCAGGAACGGCCCGCTTTAAGGTGCTGATCATGCCCATGACGCTCGATCCTTTCGGCGGCAAAAAATGGCGCCACTGACGATTGGATAAGCCAACAGGGCCAATGTCACGCTATTATTTTTTCGACTTGATACCCGGGCCCTTCGCGCCGGCAACTGCCTGGCCCGGTTGCCTGGCCCGGTCTTCGCTGTGCCTTGCCTGGTGCTGCGCCGGATAATCATCCATAATTGGGCCTGATTGCCCGATCATCGGCCTGATGATCGGCCTGCCATCGCCAGATTTCCCATGGTTGGAGTCGCCCGCGCGGCGGTTATGGAAATTGCCGATCAGACACCCTAAATACCGGTCTAGTTCAAAAGGGGACCCGGCTCATGTTCGAGCGTCTGACCGCCTATCTCGATTCGATCAAGGCGCGTGACCCTGCGCCGCGAACGCGCTGGGAGATTTTGTTGTATCCCGGCGTGCTGGCGCTCGGGCTGCACCGCGTCGCGCACGCGCTGTTCCGTGCCGAGCTGTTTTTCCTGGCCCGATTCGTCAACCATCTGTCGCGGTTCCTGACCGCGATCGACATTCATCCCGGCGCCAGGATCGGCCGCAATTTCTTTATCGATCATGGCTTTACGGTGATCGGTGAAACCGTCGAAATCGGCGACAATGTCACCATCTACCAGTGCGTGACGCTGGGCGGGACCAGCCCGGACAATGGCGTGGCCGGCAAGCGCCACCCAACCTTGCTCGACAATGTCATCATCGGGTCTGGCGCGCAGGTGCTGGGGCCGATCACGGTGGGGGTCGGCGCGCGCGTTGGGGCGAATGCGGTGGTGACCAGGGATGTCGTGCCCGGTGCGGTGATGGTTGGCATCCCGGCCCGCGCGACGATGGTCGAAGGCGGGCGCAGCGACAAAGGCTTCGTGCCCTATGGCACGCCGTGCAGCGAGATGTTCGACCCCGAAACGCAAAAGCTGGAGCTGCTGCGCTGCGAGATCGCCACGCTGCGCAAGCGGCTCGATGTGCTGCTGGCGGATCATGAGGATCTGCGCGACCGTGCGTGATCGGCGCGTGCCGGCGGCCTGATGGGAACCGTCACGCCCTTTCCCGTGCCTGCTGCCCGGGCGGCGGCACAGATCGGCTTCGAACGCGCCGAGCTGACCCGCATCCTCGATCTCTATGGGCGGATGGTCGCGGCCGGGCATTGGCGCGATTATGCGATGGACATGGGGCGCGATGCAGCGATCTTCTCTGCTTTTCGCCGGGCCGCCGAGCGTCCCGAGTTCCGGATCGAGAAGCGCCCGGCGCTGCGTGGCCGTCAGGGCATGTGGGCGCTGGTCGGTGAAGGCGGGGCGGTGCTCAAGCGCGGCCATGACCTCGCCGCCGTGCTCGCCCCGGTCGAGCGGCGGCTGTTGAAGCTCGTCGCTGAATAAAAAAACCCCGGCGCCGTGGGGGCGCCGGGGCAGGAGCTTCGTACCGGCCGAATGGCGTTACGCCGGTACCATCGTCTGCACAGGGGGCAGCCGATCACGAAGGCCACCGAGCAGCGAGACGACAAAGCCCCGCATCTGGTGCCAGAAGACAGACAAGGTGAGCAGCGCCGACCCGATCACAAAGGCGGTAAGCGACGCACTCAGCTCGACCGCGCCGGCGCTCTGGAACAGCGCGTACATGGCGTAGAGGACGTAGACGAGGCTCGACACGAGCAGCGCGCGGCGATCGATCGCCAACGCCACAAAGGCGAACATCAGATACAGGCCAAGCACGATGCCCGCCTTGGCGACATCGACATCCTGGTTGAACACGCCGAGCAGCTGGAACACCGGATGTGCGATCAGCGGTGCGGCGGCAAGGTGAAGCCAGAAGGCGACATCGGCGCGGCGGGTGCGACGTTCCTTGTCGGACATGTCCCATCCCATCGCGACCAGGAACACGGCGACACCGGCGGCCAGCGTGATCGGATAGATCGCATCCTTGGCAGCCGGCACCGCTGCGATGGTCAAGGCGATCGCCACGCCGACCATGGCGAGCGCACCGGCGGCCACCGTGATCGGCACCATGAATCGCCGCCAGTGCAGCCAGGCTGCCCCGGCCGAGACCAGGGCAATGCCGGCACCGATCACCGCGTCGACCCGGTCGGGGAGATCGGGATGCAGGGAAACCATGGCGCCGATCATCGTTGCCGCCACGCCACCGACAAAGGCCAGCAGCAACAGGATGCTGGGCAGCGCCATGCGGCGGCGACGCGTGAAGAATTCGGCGAGCAGCCAGGCCGCAACCGCAACGCCGGCACCACCCAGCGCCGGCGTCACCATCGCGCCGATCTGCGCGATCGCCGCCAGCGACAGCGACAGCGCGATCGCGACGAATATGTCGTTAAAGCCAGTCAGCAGCTTGAAATGTTCTTCGTCAACGGCGGGCGCATAGCGCGCGCTGGCCGTGAAATTGCGAAACGCAGCGGCCGTATCGGGGGAAATTACCCCCGCCGCCACCGCGCCATCGATATCGCTTTCGCTATACATCATGATCCTCCCGTTCGTGCTGCGTGAATAGCATGAGTGTGTTAGCGTTTCAATACACTGTGACGGATTGATTCACGCAGCAAGATTGGGGCCGCATGCGTTGTACTGCGGGCGCGGATTCATCGGCAGCACGGCAGCGACGACTCAGGGCGCACCGATTTGCGATTCGAGCGCACCGCTTTGGCACCGGCTGCGGCGCGACCACCCGCCCCTTGGCGGGCGGGGTGATGTAAGCTTGCCGTGCCGGTGGTGTTGGGGTGAACCGCCAGGCCTTTTGGCAGGCTCGAAGGGAAGACATCATGGTCGAGATGCTGCCGGTGTGGCTGGTGCAGACGTTGCAGCTGCTGACCTATGCGTTTGTCTTCGCGGTCGGCGCGGGGCTGTTGCTGATGGCGTTTTTCTATCTGGTCGATGCGACCCAGACCAAGGATGCGGTCCGTCATAATTACCCCGTGGTCGGACGATTCCGCGCTCTTTTTTCGTCGCTGGGGGAGTTTTTCCGGCAGTATTTCTTTGCAATGGACCGCGAGGAAATGCCGTTCAACCGGGCGGAGCGGAACTGGATCTATGAATCGGCCAAAGGGCATGACAACACCCAGGCCTTTGGATCGACCAAGAACCTGTCCGATACCGGCTCGTATATCTTCGTCAATTGCCCCTTCCCGACGCTCGAATCCGATGGCGCCAGAACCAAGCCGATGGAAATCGGCCCCTTCGCCGCGCGCCCCTATATGGCCAGATCGATCTTCAACATTTCAGCGATGAGCTTTGGGGCCCTGTCGACCCCGGCGGTGCAGGCGCTGTCGCGCGGGGCAAAGCTGGCGGGGTGCTGGCTCAACACCGGGGAAGGGGGATTGTCGCCGCACCACCTGTCGGGCGGGGCCGACATCGTCTTCCAGATCGGCACCGCCAAATATGGCGTGCGCGACGGCGAAGGGCGGTTGAGCGACGAAAAGCTGCGCGACATCGCTGCGCTCGATCAGGTGCGGATGTTCGAGGTGAAATTGTCGCAGGGGGCCAAGCCGGGCAAGGGTGGCATCCTGCCCGCGGCCAAGGTGACCAAGGAGATCGCGGCGATTCGCGGCATCCCGGTCGGCGAGGATTCGATCTCGCCCAACCGTCATCCGGAGATCGACAATGTCGGCGAACTGCTTGATTTCATCGATCGTGTCCGCCTGGTCACGGGCAAGCCGACTGGCTTTAAATCAGTGATCGGTGCCTATGGCTGGCTGGATTCGCTCTGCGCAGAGATCATGGCGCGCGGGATCGAGAGCGCGCCGGACTTCATCACCGTCGACAGCGGCGATGGCGGAACCGGTGCGGCGCCGATGGCCTTGATGGACAATGTCGGGCTGACCTTGAGCGAATCGCTGCCGATGGTCGTCGGCATTTTGCACCGGCACGGTTTGCGCAACCGGATCCGGATCATCGCATCGGGCAAATTGGTGACGCCCGCCGAAGTGGCGTGGGCGCTGTGCACGGGCGCCGATTTCGTCAATTCGGCGCGCGGCTTCATGTTTTCGCTGGGCTGCATCCAGGCGCTGAAGTGTAGCAAGAATAGCTGCCCGACGGGGATCACCACCCACAATAAGCGGTTGCAGCGCGGGCTCGATCCCCAGGACAAGGCGGTCAAGGTCGCCAACTACTGCCTGACGCTGGTGCATGATGTCGAGACGATCGCCCATTCCTGTGGCGTGGTCGAGCCGCGCCGGCTGCGGCGGTTCCATGTCCGTATCATGCAGAGCAATGGACAATCGGTGCCGATGGACGTGCTGTACCCGCAGCCAGAGGTCGTGCAACTGGGACGGGAACCGGTGCTCGCTGGCGGCTAGGCAGCCGCCGCAATCATGATGGCTAGCCCCCGCCGGGCGGCTTGGCGCGCGCGGGGTGCGGGCCTGATGCATCGGCTTCGGTGCGAGGGCGGTGGTTCCAGTCGATATGATAGAGATCGAAACGGCGATCGGCGAGGTTGCGCACCGTGCCCTCAGCGCGCGCCCAGGTGAGATCGGCAAGGTTGACGTCGGCGATCGTCAGCGTCTCGATATTCTCGCTCGCCTCTGCCGCAATGCCGTCGCGCGCAAAGGGGAAATCGCAGGGCGTCAGGATGCAGGACTGGGCGTATTGGATATCCATATTGTCGACGCCCGGCAGATTGCCGACATTGCCGGCCATCACCACGAAGCACTGGTTCTCGATCGCCCGGGCCTGTGCGCAATAACGGACCCGCATATAGCCCTGGCGGGTATCGGTGCAGTAGGGGACGAACAGGATGCGCGCCCCCTCGTCGACCAGTTTGCGGGCGAGTTCGGGGAATTCGCTGTCATAGCAGATCAGCACCCCGATCGGGCCGACATCGGTCTGGATGACATCGACCGAATCGCCGCCCTTGATCTTCCACCAATAGGCTTCGTTGGGGGTGGGGTGGATCTTTTCCTGCGAATGGACGGAGCCATCGCGCAGGCAGACATAGGCGACATTCTGGATGTCGCCGTCTTCGGTGCGGGTCGGGTGCGATCCGCCGATGATGTTGATATTGTAGCGCAGCGCCATCCGCGACAATTCGGCGACCAGTGGCGCCCGGTGTTCGGTCAGCCGGTCGATGGCTTCCATCGGAGTCAGCTTCTTGGTCTCGAACGAGAGCAGGGACAGCGTGAAGAGCTCTGGAAACACAACAAAATTGGCGCGATAGTCCGATGCGACGTCAACGAAATATTCGACGTGGCGGATGAACTCGTCGAAATCGCGGACGGCGCGTGCCTGTAGCTGCACGGTGGCAAGGCGGACGCTTTCGACATCGCGGGGCACGCGAAAGGCCGGCGGCTCGTTGGGGTCGACATAGGGATTGCGCCACACCATATGCGCGGCGAACCCGCCCGAGGCGGTATCCTTGGGCAGATAATCCTTGAGCACGCCGATCGGCGAAAAGCCGTTGGCGATCTGGAAGCTGATCACCTGATCGCGCAGCTTGCCGCTCTCGATCCGGGCGAGATAATCTTCGGGCCCGTCCACCTTGGATTTGGCGCGGCGATAACCCGGCATGCGGCCGCCGAACACGATCCCGCGCAGGTCGAGCCGCTCGGCCAGCGTGCGGCGCGCCTCATAGAGCCGCTTGCCGATCCTGAGGCCGCGATGGCGCGGATCGACAGCGAGTTCGAAGCCGTACAGCCAGTCACCCGTGGGATCGTGGCGACTGCCAAAGCCGTTGCCCGAGATCGTCTCCCAATCATGCGCACTGAGCGCTACCGCCTCATCGATCCGCGACGAGGCGCAATAGCCGACAATGTCCTCGCCCAGCTCGGCCACGAACTGCCCATCGGGGAAGTTGTTGATCTGGCCGCGCACCATGCCAACGCTGTAATTGCCCATACCGGTATAGACACGCTGGACGAGCTCCAGAATGCCGGGAATGTCCTGCTGTTCGGCGGGGCGAACCCGCAGCTTCGATCCGGTCTGCAATGGCCCAGATTTTGTCGGCACGCCTTGCCTCCTTGCGGTTGCACGGCGGCGCCCGGCGGGTCGCTACCGATAAATGGGATTAATCAGCCGCCCTGAAGCTTTTTCAGAATGCTGAGCGACTGCTCGCTGCCTGATTGTGGGGTCATTTCGCCGGTGCGATCGGTGATCTCCGCCCAATGCGCCGCAATGCCCTCTGGCGACAGGTCGTCGCCGGTCAGCAGCTTGCCCTGGGTCAGCGTGACAAAAGCGGCCTGGAACACGCCGGCACCCGCCCCGATGATCGCATTGGTCGGCGCGTCTTCCGACACGAGATAGAGCGCGGCCGGGGCAACCTTTTCGGGGGCAAAGGCGGCAAAGGCTTCGGCCGGGAACAGATCCTCGGTCATGCGCGTGCCGGCGGTCGGCGCGATCGTGTTGACCTTGATGTTGTTCTTGGCGCCCTCGATCGTCAGCGTCTTGGTCAGCCCGGCAAGGCCGAGCTTGGCCGCACCGTAATTGGCCTGGCCGAAATTGCCGTAAAGCCCGGTCGACGACGCCGTCATCAGGATGCGGCCATAATTCTGCGTCCGCATCGTCTCCCACACTGCCTTGGTGCAGTTGGCCGAACCGTTCAGGTGAACATCGACGACGAATTTGAAATCGGCTGGTTCCATCTTGGCGAAGCTCTTGTCGCGCAGCACGCCGGCATTGTTGATCAGGACATCGACCGATCCCCATTTCGCCTTGGCGGCTTCAACCATCGCAACCATCTGATCATATTCGGTGACGCTGCCGCCGTTCGACATCGCGGTGCCGCCCGCCGCCTCGATTTCCTCGACGACCTTCAGCGCGGCATCGGAATGGCCGGTGCCGTCGCGCGCACCACCGAGATCGTTGACCACCACCTTGGCCCCGCGCCGCGCGAGTTCGAGCGCATAGGCCCGACCAAGCCCGCCACCGGCACCGGTGACGATGGCAACGCGATTTTCAAAACTGATGGTCATGGCGCTCTTCCTCAAATGTTCGATGGAGCGCTTCCTATTCGATTGACCGCGCGGCGCAAGCGGGACCGTGGCGCGACGGCCCCGCTTGTGCGTCAGATCGGCCGGTCAGCGCGGGTGCTTGGCCCAGCGATGCTTCTTGGCGGGGCCGTTGCCCGGCTCCATGCAATGATCAAACTCGCCGGCCTTGCAGATCGGATAATGGTCGAGCGCGGGTGCCGGCATTGCCGCTTGCGGCGTGGCCGTGTTGCTCGGCAAATCCGCTTCGAGCGACCGTGGGCCGGTCGATGGCGTGGTTTCGGTCGACAGCGCGGTATCGGGGATTGTCGTGGGCGCCGGTGCTGTTTGGGCGAAGGCAGGGCTGGCCATCAAAGCCAAGCCGGTAAGGATGAATGTGCGTTTCATGTCGTCTCTCCTGGCGAAGGGTCGGGTGCAGCCGAAGCCGCACCCTGCCCAAACGCAAGGCGCGCGATTAGGCTCCCACCTTGCAGCCGGTGCTGCTATCCTTTGGACAGCATTTTTCTCCCGCGAACGCGCAAGTCCAGGGCCCGATACGCCATGCTCTGCGGCCCTGAACCCCAGCTTTCGCTGGGGTAAGGTGAGCCTCATCCCATTTGAAATCGACTCTAATTGCCCGAATCGAGCGCATAGCCTGCCGAGCGGACGGTACGGATGATGTCCGGCCGGTCGCCATTGTTGATCGCCTTGCGCAGCCGGCGAATATGGACGTCGACGGTGCGGCTCTCGATGTCCGAATCATGCCCCCACACCGCGTCAAGCAGCCGTTCGCGCGAGAACACCCAGCCGGGATGTTCGAGGAAATGCTTCAGCAGCCGGAATTCGGTCGGGCCGAGGGGGATGACCTCACCCGAACGACGGACCTTGTGGCCGACGGTGTCCATTTCGATATCGGCATAGGTTAGCTGCTCACCGGCGAGTGCAGGCCGCACGCGGCGCAGCACCGCGCCAACCCGGGCAACCAGTTCGCGCGGCGAAAACGGCTTGGTGACATAATCGTCGGCCCCGGTTTCCAGCCCGCGCACGCGATCCTCTTCCTCGCCGCGCGCGGTGAGCATGATGATCGGGACGTTGGCGGTTTCCGGCATGCGGCGGAGCCGGCGGCACACTTCGATCCCCGACAGGCCTTCGACCATCCAGTCGAGCAGAACGATATCAGGGGTGGCTTCCTTGGCGAGCAGCAGGGCTTCTTCGCCATCGGGGGTTTGCTGCACTTCGAAATCCTCGCGCTTGAAATGCCAGATCAGCAATTCGGCGAGGGCAGCATCATCTTCCACGAGCAGCATCTTGGCGCGGGCCATTGTCAGTCTCCGTCAGTGGATCGGGTCAGTGGATCGGGGCAGCGCCACGTTCGCGCTCCCCCATGTGGACACCGGTGGCCGCGTAATAGACCATCTCGGCGATATTGGTGGCGTGGTCGCCCACGCGTTCCAGGTTCTTGGCAATGAACAGCAGATGCGCGACCTGGCCAATACTGGCTGGATTTTCCATCATATAGGTCACCAGGACGCGGAACAGGCTGTTGTAGAAATCATCGACCGCGCGGTCGCTTTCGCAAACCCGAATGGCGGCTTCGGCATCGCGCGCCGCATAGGCGTCGAGCACATTATGCACCATCGTCGTGGCCAATCCGGCCATGGCGGGCAGCACGGACAGTGGTTCGATATCGCCATGATCCTCGATCGCCGAAACGCGGCGGGCGATGTTCTTGGCATAATCACCGATCCGCTCGATCACGCCGGCAATCTTCAGCGCAGCGACAACCTCGCGCAGATCATTGGCGAGCGGGGCCCGCAGCGCGATCAGCTGGACCGCCAGCCGCTCGACTTCCATCTCTATCGCATCGATCTGCTTGTCGCCGGCGACAATCAGTTCGGCACCTTCAAGGTCGTGGCGTTTGAGCGCGGTCATCGCGCCGACAATCGCATGTTCGGCAAGGCCGCCCATCTGCGCGATCAACCCACGCAATTCCCCGATGTCCTCGTCAAATGCCTTAACTGTATGATCAACCAATGTTTTTCTCTATCTTGTGGCAATCAGCCATAACGGCCGGTGATGTAATCCTTGGTCCGCTCCTGGCGCGGATTGGTGAAGATGTCCGAGGTCGCGCCATATTCGACGAGCGTGCCGAGATGGAAAAACGCCGTCCGCTGCGACACCCGGGCGGCCTGCTGCATGTTATGCGTCACGATGACGATCGCATAGCGGCCCTTGAGCTCGTGGATCAGCTCCTCGATCTTGGCGGTCGCGATCGGGTCCAGCGCGCTGCACGGTTCGTCCATCAGGATCACTTCGGGATCAACCGCGATGGCGCGCGCGATGCACAGCCGCTGCTGTTGGCCGCCGGAAAGTGCGGTGCCGCTGTCGGTCAGCCGGTCCTTGACCTCGTCCCACAAGCCCGCGCGGCGCAGCGATTGCTCCACGGCGGCATCGAGCTGCGCCTTGGTGGAGGCCAGCCCGTGGATGCGCGGGCCATAGGCGACATTCTCGTAGATGGATTTGGGAAAGGGATTGGGCTTCTGGAACACCATGCCAACGCGCGCGCGCAGCTGCACCACGTCCATGTCGGCGGCATAGATATCCTCGCCATCCAGCCGGATGTCGCCCGACACGCGCGCGATCGGGATCGTGTCGTTCATCCGGTTGAGCGTCCGCAGAAAGGTCGATTTGCCGCAGCCAGACGGGCCGATCAGCGACGTGACATGATCTTTGTCCACCTCAAGCGAGACATCGTCGATCGCCTGTTTGGCGCCATAAAAAACATTCACGTGCTTCGCCGTCATCTTGGGCGCGCGCGGGGTCGTCAGGGGGGGAGCGTTCATTACCAGCGTGTCTCGAATTTGTTGCGGAGATAGATGGCGACGCCGTTCATCGCGAGCAGGAACACGAGCAGCACGATGATCGCCGCGCTGGTCTTTTCGATGAAGCCCCGGCTGACTTCGTCGGACCACAGGAAGATCTGCACCGGCAGCACCGTCGCCGGATCGGTCAGCCGCGATGGCGGCGTGGCGATGAAGGCGCGCATGCCGATCATCAGCAATGGCGCGGTTTCGCCCAGCGCACGGGCCATGCCGATGATCGTGCCCGTCAGGATGCCGGGCAAGGCCAGCGGCAAGACGTGGTGAAAGACGACCTGGATGGGGCTGGCGCCGACGCCCAGCGCAGCGTCGCGGATCGAGGGCGGCACCGATTTGATGGCGTTGCGCCCGGCGATTACGATCACCGGCATGGTCATCAGCGCCAGCGTCAGCCCGCCGACCAGCGATGCCGATCGCGGCAGGTGGAACGTATTGAGGAACACCGCCAGCCCGAGCAGCCCAAAGATGATCGATGGCACCGCGGCCAGATTGTTGATCGATACCTCGATCAGGTCGGTCCAGCGGTTCCGGGGGGCATATTCCTCAAGATAAAGGGCGGACAGCACGCCGACCGGAAATGCCAGCGCCAGCGTCACCAGCATCGTGAAGATCGATCCCTTGAGCGCGCCCCAGATGCCGACAATGGTGGGATCGGTCGAATCGGATTCGGTCAGGAACGGCCAGTTAAACACCGTGTGCAGCTTGCCCTCCCGCCGCAATGTGGCGACCGCTGCTTCTGCGTCCGGGGTGCCCCTGCCTTTGGCAGCGATGTCAAGATCGGTCGCGGCAGGAACGTGGACCAGCGCGTGGCCCTGCAGCAACGCCGGATTGGCTTTGACCTGATCGCGCACCCGCAGCCACGCCCCGTCGGACAGCAGCGAATCGCCGCCCGGTCCAAAGGCGATCACCGCCGCGCGCGATGTTGCTTCGGCCAGGCCGGCACCGGCGAGCGCCAGATCGGCGCCTTCGCCTTTCAGCCGATCGGCATCCAGCGTCAGCCCGGCGCGCGGAAAATCGATCGGCAGGGTGATTTCGGTCTGGGTGAAGCCCTGCGCGCCGTTGATCAGCATCGTCGCCAGCAGGAAAACCAGAAATCCCGCTGACATCACGACCGCGCCCAGCCCGAACAAGCGGAAGCGGCGCTCGGCGGCATAGCGCCGGCGGATGCGGCGCTGCATTGCCGGCTCCCGCCAGTCGGTTGGCGCGCGCTCGGGCGGGCTGGCGGCGGGCTGGCCGGGGGCGGAAACCATCTTATTCATAAGCTTCCCGGTAGCGTTTGACGACCGTCAGCGCGACGATGTTGAGCAGCAGGGTGACGACGAACAGCGTGAGGCCCAGCGCAAAGGCGGCCAGCGTCTTGGGGCTGTCAAACTCCGCTTCGCCGGTCAGCAGATCGACGATCTGCTTGGTCACCGTGGTCGCGCTCGACAAGGGATTGAGCGTCAGAGTCGCGATGCCGGACGCGGCCATCACCACGATCATCGTCTCGCCGATCGCGCGGCTGATCGCGAGCAGCACCCCGCCGACGACGCCGGGCAGCGCAGCAGGCAGCAGGACGCGGCGGATGGTTTCCGACGCGGTCGCGCCCATGGCCAGCGATCCGTCGCGCATCGCCGCCGGCACGGCGGCGATCGAATCATCGGCCATTGATGACACGAACGGGATGATCATTACCCCCATCACCAGCCCGGCCGCGAGCGCGCTTTCGGAACTGGCCGAGCTGATGCCCGCCGACACCGCCAGATCGCGCACCGCCGGTGCAACGGTGAGCGCGGCGAAATAGCCATAGACGACGGTCGGCACGCCCGCGAGCACCTCCAGGATCGGCTTCATCCAGCGCCGCACCCGGGGGGCGGCATATTGCGTCAGATAGATCGCGCTCATCAGGCCAAAGGGGATGGCGACGATCATGGCAATCACCGCGCCGATGAAGAAGGTGCCCCAGAACAGCGGCACCGCGCCCAGCGACGCGCCGGGATCGCGCGCATCGATCACCTGCGGGCTCCAATGCGTACCGGTCAGGAAATCAAGGATCGGCACCATCTGGAAGAAGCGCCATGATTCGAACAACAGCGATCCGACGATCCCGGCGGTGGTGAGGATTGCGATCAGCGACGCGGTCAGCAGCAACAGCATCACGACGCGCTCGATCCGGGTGCGCGCCCGAAAATCGGGTTTTACCCGGATATAGGCATAGGCCCCGCAGGACAGCGCCAGCAGCAGCGCGAGCGTCGATCCGGTCCAGTTATAGCGGCGCTGTGCGCTGGCATAAGCGGGCGACAGGGTTTGCGCGAGCGGGTTGCCGCTGCCGAAACTATGCCCCTCGGCGATCGAGCGCGCTTCGGTGAGCACGGCGGCGCGTTCGAAGCCTTGCGGCGGCAGCTGGGCGGCCGCCGGTGTTTCCAGTACGGCGTTGGTGACCATCGCCGGGGTGACGACAAGCCAGGCGGTCACGAAGATCAGCGCCGGAATAACCATCCACATCGCTACATAGGTGCCATGGTGCGACGGCAGCGAGCTGAACCGGCGGTTGGTCCCGCGGCGGAAGCCGACCGCGCGGACACGGGCCGTCAGCCAGCCGATCAGTCCCAGACCGGCGATGAGAAAAAGGAGCAGCGAGGTGGGCAAGGCTGGTGTTCTTCAATTCTGGGGAAAGGCCGGGATGGCGGCGGCTGCCGCCATCCCGCGTGGTGGGTCAGTTAAGGACGCGGCCGTCCAGCGTGGTGCCATTCTTGATGATTGCTGCCGATGCATCGCGCACCGATTGCGGTGCTGCGATCAGCCCGCGCTTGACGAGCGGACCGTCTGGCCCCCAGGCGCCGGCATAGGCGTCAAGGAACTGCGGCAGGCCCGGAATGGCCGTGAGATGTGCCTTTTTCACATAGATGAACAAAGGGCGTGACCCGGGATAGGTGCCGGCGGTGATCGTCTCATAGGTGGGGACAATGCCGCTGATTGGCACGCCAATGAGCTTGTCCTTATTCTCTTCAAGATAGCTATAGCCGAAAATGCCGACGGCATTGGGGTTCGATTGCAGCTTCTGGACGATCAGATTGTCGTTCTCACCGGCATCGACATAGGGCCCGTCGTCGCGAATGCGGGTGCAGGCATTGGCGTACTCGTCGGGCTTTTTGTCCTTCATGGCGATGCTGTCGGGATAGATCGCCGCGCAGCCACGGGCCAGGATCAGCTCGGCAAGCGCATCGCGGGTACCGCTGGTCGATGGCGGGCCATAGACCTGGATGGGCACGGCGGGCAGCCCGGGATTGACGTCTTTCCAGGTCTTGGCGCTGTTGGGCTGTCCCTTGGGATTGGCGGCGAGCGCCAGATAGATATCCACCGGGGTCAGCGCCAGTTTCGGGCCATTATTGGCTTCGGCAAAGGCAATGCCGTCAAGGCCGACCTGGATTTCCATGATCCGGTCGGCGCCATTGTCTGAGCAGGTCTTGAATTCGGAAAGCTTCATGCGGCGCGATGCGTCGACGATATCGGGGTGCTGGGCGCCAACACCCGCGCAGAACAGCTTCATGCCCGCGCCCGTGCCGGTTGATTCGACGACCGGGGCCTTCATGCCGGGGTTCTTGTTGACGAACTGTTCGGCCACCAGCGTCGTGAACGGGTAGACCGTTGACGAGCCCACGGCCTTGATCTGATCGCGCGAGCCCGCGCCGCCGCCATTTGCCTGATCGTTGCACGCCGACAGCGTGAGCGCAGTAACCGCCAGAATCGCGAGATGACGTCGCATCGAATCCCTCCTTGCAGGAATGTTCCCCGCGGCGCCGCTATCACCCCGAACGGCTCGCCTCTGTGACAGTAGAGTTACCGTTTGATGACAGTGGCTCCGGGCGCGGTGCCGGAGGCGTCACCGCCGGCAGCAGAATCGAGGCAATTGTGCCCTTGCCGACGGTGCTGCTGATATCCAGCCGGCCGCGATGGCGTTCAACGATATGTTTGACGATCGCCAGACCAAGCCCCGTGCCGCCCAGCGACCGGCTGCGGCCGGCATCTACGCGGTAGAATCGCTCGGTTAGGCGGGGCAGATGTTCGGGGGCGATGCCTTCGCCCTCATCGCTGACGCTGATTCGCACCATGCCCGTCTGATCCACCCATAGCCGCGACACGACCGGCGTGCCGGGGCGGCCATATTTCATCGCATTGCCGATCAGATTGTGGAGCACCTGCGACAATTGCGCGCGGTCGCCAGCGACGGCGGGCACGTTCGCCTCGATATCGGTGACCAGATCCTCGCCGCGTGCGGCATGGGCATCGGCCAACTCGGCATGCACTTCCTCCATCAACTGGCGCAAATCGATCGCGCTTGCCGGCACGCGATATTTTTCGGCCTCGATCCGGCTGAGCGAGATGAGGTCCTCGACCAGCCGCTGCATGCGCCGCGCCTCGTCGAACATCACTTTGAGGAAGCGCCCCCGGACTTCGGCATCGCCGCCGGCCTTATCGTCACCCAATGTTTCGACGAATCCGAGGATCGAGGCGAGCGGTGTGCGCAGTTCATGGCTGGCATTGGCAACGAAATCGACGCGCATGCGCTCGGCCGCATAGCTGCCGGTCTGGTCGAGCAGATGCACCACGCGCCGCCCATCGGTCATCGTCGTGACACGCATTTCCCAGCGCTGATCGAGCGTGCCAAGCCCGACCAGGTTGATCGGGCGGTTCGAAGTCGCACGCAGGTTGGTCAGCCGTTCCGCGGCGGCGGGGTGCCGAATCGCCAGCCGGACATCCTCGCCGATGATATGCCCGCCGAGCAGCGCGCGGGCGGGCATATTGGCATGCGCCACCCGGCCTTCGGCCACGATCAGGATGGGCTCGACGATCGCCTCGATCATTTCGTCGATATTGACCGGGCTGGCCTTGTTGTCGGCGGGTTCGGTGATCGGCACCGATTCGGGCGCGACGTCGCCGGCACCGGCAGCCACCAGCACGGCGGCAACGCCGCCGACCAGGACGATCAGCCCGCCTTGCAGGCCCTGTTCGAGCAGGACGATGGCGATGGCCGCAACGATGATGACGGCGATCGCGGCGAGCGTGCGGAGTCCAAAAGCGTCGAGCATCACCCATGCCTAGCGCAATCCGCGGGCGGCGGCGAGCATGGTTACCCGGCTTGCACTCGATTCACGATTGTGAAAGGGCCGGGGCTTCATAATCGGGGCAGCATGATGGGACGGCGATGAGCGACGATATTCCCCCGGCAGAAACGCCCCCGGCGACCGGCGTGGCCGAAGATCGCCAGCCCACGCGCCGGCGCGCGCTGATGCTGGGCGCTGTCGGGGCGACGGCGATTGTCTCGATCCGGCCCGCACTGGCGCAAACCACCGCATCGGTCCTGACCTGCGAGATTCCGGTGCCCGATCCGGCGCGCTCGGCCAATTATATCGCGGCCGATGGCACCCTGGTGCCGGTCGGCACGGCAGGCGCTTTCCCGCCCGCACGCGTGCCCTTCAAGGGCGAGGATGTCCGCCGGGCGATGGCGGGTGGGCGGCTGCCGGGCATGGATAGCGATCGCACCCGCGCCTATCTGCAATATATCCGCCGCCTGCAATCGGGCACCAGCGGCTTTACCTGTTTTGCCTCGCTGCAGATGCCGCGCGGCTAATCGCCGTGGCGGGGCCCTGCTATCGGTCGATGCCGGCTGAAACGCTGCGGGCCGTGCAGCTCGACGAGCTGACCCTCGTCTTTCACCGTGCTTCCGGCATCACCCATATCCTGGCGCCGCCCGCCCCTGAAATTCTCGATGCGCTGGCGGCCGGCGCGCTGACCGGCGCGGCCTTGCTGGCGCGACTGGGCGACGAATATGATCTGGGCGACGCCGATCCGGCGGCACTGCTCGCCCGGCTCGACGAACTGGTCGCCGCCGGACTGGTCGAGCGGCGATGAGATATGTTCACCAGCTCAGAATCGGCCCAATCGGCTTTCGCGTCGGATCGGACTGGCAGCTACCGATAACGGCGCTGCACGATCTCTACCGCGACTATCCCGCGCCCGATAACGGCATTGCCGATTTCACCGTCCGGCTGTTTGCAGCGCGGCCCTGGCGGCGTTTCGTTCGCCCCTCGGTGATGATTGGTGGCGATTATGTGCTGCCCGAAGCTGCGCCGCTGCCGCTGGCGCACGGGCTGCTGGCCGCCGAAATGGCGATGAACCTGCAAATGGCGCTTGGCCAGCGCCGCTATCTGCTGCTCCACGCCTCGGTCGTCGAAAAGGGCGGGCGGGCACTGCTGATGACGGGCGAATCCGGCGCGGGCAAATCGACACTGGCGGCATTGCTGATGGCGCGCGGCTGGCGGCTGATGGGCGATGAATTCGCGCTGATCGATCCTGCGACCGGCCTTGTCCACGCCTTTCCCCGGCTGGTCAGCCTGAAGAATGCAGCGATCCCTGTGATCGAGCAGGCCGTGGTCGCCGCCCGGTTCGGGCCACTGCTGGCGGCGACGCCCAAGGGGGATATCCGCCATCTCGTTCCCGATGCGCAGGCGATTGCGGCCATGGACACGCCCGCCCGCCCCAGCCTGTTGCTGTTCCCCCGGTTCGGTTTCGAGGCGGCAACCCGCCCGGTGCCGCCCAGCGAGGTGTTCGTGCGGCTCACCCAGGCATCGACCAATTATGTCGCGATGGGCGAGCGCGGATTCGACGCGCTGACCGCCCTGGTCGGCGGCATCCCGGCGCGGGCGATCGATTATCCCGATACGACAGCGGCGATCGCGCTGGTCGATCAGCTCTGGGCGGCGCTATGACCCGCGCGGCCTGGCTGCTGGCCGATGCATTGCGCGATCCGGCGAGCACCGCTGCGCTCGATGGCGCGGGCTGGACGGCGTTGCTGGCGATGGCCCGCGCCGAGCAATTGATCGGTTCGCTCGCGCACCGGCTGGCGGGGCTGCCCGTGCCGGCGGCGGCCGCGCGGATCCTGGCCGATAGCCGGGCGTCGGCCGAACAGGGGCGGGTCGCTGCCCTGTGGGAAGCCGAAATGGCGCGCCGCGCGCTCGCCCCGCTTGATCTGCCCGTGGTGCTGCTCAAGGGCACCGCCTTTGTCGCAGCCGGGCTGGCGGCAGGGCAGGGGCGGTTTATCGGCGATCTCGATATCTTGGTGCCGCGTGGCCGGGTCGAGGCGGTCGAGGCGGCGCTGCTCAATGCCGGCTGGGAATGGGTCAAACCCGATCCCTATGACGATGCCTATTATCGCCGCTGGATGCACGAGCTGCCGCCGCTGATCCACCGCGAACGGGACCGGATGATCGACGTTCACCACACGATTTTGCCGCTGACAGCGCGGATCACCCCCGATCCGGCGGGGATCATCGCCGACAGCGTGGCGCTCGAAAACGGGCTGCGGGTGCCGTCACCCGCCGACCTGATCGTCCACGCCGCCGCGCATCTGTTCGCCGATGGTGATCTGGCGGGCGGGATGCGCAATCTCTGGGATGTCGATCGGCTGATCGGCGAATTCGGGCTGGACGGCGTGGCGGCACGCGCGGCGCATCACGGGCTGTCACGCGAAGTCGCTCGCGCGGTGCGGCTGGCGCAGGCGCTGTACGGCACCGCACTGCCCGCCGGCTGGGCGACGCGCCACCGGGTCGATTCGCTCTATCTGCACCGGCTGACCGCGCGTAACGGCTGGGGCCAGGCGGTCCGCCCGGCGACGCGGCTTGGCTTCTATATCCGCTCGCACTGGCTGCGCATGCCCCCGCTGCTGCTCACCCGGCATTTATGGCGGAAATGGCGGGGCAATGGGGCATGAACAGGCGCACCAAAGCGGACACTTGCACCCGCGCCGGGCCGTGGCTATAGGCCCGCTTCCATGCTTTTCCGGCCGGCCTTTTGGTGCCGCCGCCGGGCTCCGTCGGGGAGTAGCTCAGCCTGGTAGAGCACTGCCTTCGGGAGGCAGGGGCCGGAGGTTCGAATCCTCTCTTCCCGACCATTTTGCCGAGACGCCGCGCCGATCGCTGTCGTTGATCATCGCAACATGCTGTGCCGGCCCGCGGCGGTTACCACCAAGGGCGGTGCAACAGGCCGCGACTCGCGCTGACTCCTAGGTTTTTATAGACGCGAGTCCGGGGATTCGATACTAACCCGTTAACCATCATGGTAACGGATATGACGATCGCGCCCTGGTTCCTGCTTGCCGTGCTGGCCAATTTCGCAGGCTATGCCGTCTACCTGACGGGGCTGAAGCGCGAACTTGTCCAACCCAATCGAGCGTCCTGGCTGATCTGGAGCGCGGCCGTGCTGGTCGAGGCCAGCACCTATGCCGCGGTCAACCCCGGTACCGCGCAAAGCATCGTGTTCCTGGTATCGGCAGCCGCCTGCATCGTCGTCACGATCGGTATCTGGGAGCGATCGGCCTGGAGCCCGCCGACCCGCAGTGAGACGATCTGCATGGGGGCCTGCCTCGCTTCGATCCTGCTCTGGGCGATGTTCAGCTCGGCGTTCTGGGCGCATATGCTCGTCGTCGCGGCTGTACCGATCAGCTTCTGGCCCACCTGGGAAAGCGTTCAGCAGGACCGCGCACGCGAGCGATCGCCAGCCTGGGGGCTGTGGACCGTTGGTGATCTCGCCACGCTCATCGTCGCGACGCGGACGGGCGACATCGCGGTGGGCAGCTATGCCTATATCCTGGTCGAGCTGCTCTGCCATGCCAGTGTGTGGTTCATGATCGGCTTGGCGACGATCAACCCGATCCGCTCGCTGGGCTTCCGCAACGGCAATTTCTACGTGCTCGACAAATATCGCCCCGCCGCAAACCTGTTTTCTGTGGGCGAGACCCATCTCGGCAAGGCGGTGTTCGCTGCGGTCAATTTTGACGAGGGCGATCAGATCGTGAAGTTCACCGGCCGGCGCTTCCGCGCCGATCAGGTGCCCAGCCTGATGCGCGGCGGCAGCGACCGGTTCGTCCAGGTGACACCCGATCATTATATGGGGCCATCGGGGCGGATTGACGATCTGATCAACCATAGCTGTTCGCCCAATGCCGGGCTGCGCTTCACCGATGATGGCGTCCATCTGGTCGCGATCCGCCCGATCGCGCCGGGAGACGAGATCAGCTGGGACTATTCGACGACGCTGAAGGAAAGCAACTGGCACATGATCTGCCAGTGCCGCAGCGAGGATTGCCGGCGCGTGATCGGCAATTTCGAGACGCTGGCACCCGATGCTCAGGAATGGTTTCGCGCCCGCAATCTGGTCGCGCCCTATTTGCGCCGCCGCGACAATGTGGGGGTGCCGTTGGTGTCGCCCGAAGGCCGGTTGGGGACGGGCTGAAGCGCACCGCCCCGCCGCCACCGTGGAGGTGCCGGCTCCCTGAAGATAGCCGGGCATTTTTCGGCGCCTTTGTTGGCGAGATTGATTCGGGTGCGACGCTGAGAATGGTGCTCGGCGGCGTGCCTATAGCCCTGCCGCGACCGGAGCCGCGCGGCGCCGGATCCCGCCAAAATGCTACCCGGCAACCGAATATTCGGTAGACGCAAAGGCCCGATAATCGCCGGAAACCGAGCATTGGGCACGGGTGCGCCGCCAATGATCGCGCCGGGTTGAAGGCGACGGCTTGCCATAAGTCCGAATTGGATGAATATTGGTTAGACAATTCTTAACTTGGCAAAGAAGGAATGGCTGAATGAGCGGTGTTGGTTCGGATGTGGCTCTGGTTTCGCTGACGGCAGATATTGTGGCCGCCTATATCAGCAATAATAGTATCTCCGTTTCGGATGTTCCCCGCATGATTCATCATGTTCATGGGGCGCTGGCCGATCTTGGCAGCATTGTCGAGCCAGAGGTCGTGCAAGAGCCGGCCGTGTCGGTGCGATCGTCGATCAAGCCCGATTTTATCGTCTGTCTGGAGGACGGCAAGAAGCTGAAGATGCTCAAGCGCCACCTGATGAACCAATATCAGATGACGCCTGATGAATATCGGGCCAAGTGGAAACTGCCGGCCGACTATCCGATGGTTGCCCCCAACTACGCTCAGAAGCGTCGGGAGCTGGCGATGAAGATTGGCCTGGGCACCAAGCCGCGCAAGCGTCGATAGGCGCGATCGGCGCCTTCAGCGATCGTGGCGGACCAGCCATTCGGTCATGATCGCTGATGCCTTGCTGCTCAGCTTGACGATCGAACGTCGACGGTCTTCAGGATCGGCCTGCCGCTCGATCAGCCCGCGCTCTTCGAGATTGCCGAGATGGCGCAAGGCGGTGGTGCTCGGCACATTGGCCGCCGAGCAGGCTGTCGAGATCGACATTTCCCGGCCAGCGGCACCGGCGGAATAAAGGTCGAGCAAGATATCCCAAGCCGGCTCGCCAAACAGCGCGGCGTCGTCACCAAAACAGGCGTCGCGCACGCGCCGCGCCTGATAGACTTCGGCGGCAAGGTCCTGCGGCTTTTCGAACGACAGAACCCGCGAGCGCGCATAGGCCAGCACGGCTTCCAGCTCGTCGATTTCGGCCAATGTGCCTTGGATGTTGCGCAGCTCAATGGACATGGTCAGTCCTCGATTTTATCAATGGTTCCAGGCGGGATCGCTGCCATAGGTGTCGATCCGTGCCCGATGACGCCATGCGCCGATCGCCAGGATGATGGGGATGGGATAGCTCCACGCCGCGTTCATCACCGAATATGACCAGGGGATCAGTTTCGGCGACAGCATCAGCAGATGCGTCAGCACGGTATCGAGCAGGATGGCGGCCATCCACATCGGCCAAAAACGCTGTGCCCGCACCGCGATGATCAGGATTACGGCCAGCAATGCCGCATCCACGGCCATGATGCCATATTCGATCGTCTGGAATCGCACGGGCCCCGATGCCGGGGCGAAGCGGCTGGCGACAATCGCGACCAGCAGCGCTGCTGTGCCCAATCGCTCGGGTGCGCCGCCACGCACCAGCGCGTACAGGCAGCACACCACGAGGATCGAGAGATATACCGGGATTGTCATCTTCGGGTTTCGCAGCAGCGATGGGCATCGGTGTCAATCGCCGTATCAGGCGGCGGCGACAAGCGGTATTGCCGGTTCGGCGAGACCATGCGGCGTATCGCGCGGCGGCGTCTCGAAGATGTCGCCCTGGCCAAGCACATTGTGGTGCACGGCGGCGGCACGCAATTCTCGGTGGGCGTTCTGGATATCGCGCATCGCCCCGAAAACCTTGGCCGTCGCATCGCCGACAAAATCGACAGCAGCCTGACTCTCCAATGGATGGAAAGTGCCGTCGACCCGTGCGGTCAGGACGGCAGTGCCAATCGCCAATACCTTGATGGCCGCCTCGTTGACCGCCTTTTCGGCGGGCTTCAGGGACCGGGCGATACGGACAGCGGCAATTGTCTTTGCAGAAGTCATGAGCGTTCCTCCAAGCGGTCGACATCGACCGCGCGCTAAAGGTCCAAAATTTTGAGCGTGGTGGGGCGGCTTACTCGGTGATCAAAAAGAGTGCGGCGAGCCCGTTGAAAAAATTGGCGATCACGAAGAGCACGAACACCGCAAGGGCGAAGACCCAACG
>NCGD01000026.1 GCA_002281535.1 Sphingomonas sp. 28-63-12 | reverse complement strand
TCAAATTGATTGACGGCCGAATTGTAAGGGGGGAAATCATGGCCGATTCAGCCGTCTGATGCATCGATTTAGGCGATCGATTGGCACGGATTGAGACCCGACACAAATGCTTAGGCTTGTTCCTGACGCATCACTGGCCTATCGTGTGTCATGGCAAGGATAATGACTGGGTCGCGTCTGAAAATTGTATATACTTTTCGATACAAAGATTGGGCAATGCCGTAGATACAGCCCGAAAATTCATACGCGGGGGATTCGCCGTTGAAGTTGCACCAAAGTGATGGAACCGATCAGGGAAATCCCCTTACAAAACTTGAAAAGACATTAGGGGATCTACCTCCAGCTCAGGTGAAAATGCCCCACGAAGACAGCAAATCAACTGCGATATCAAAAGCAACCGTTGAAGTTGTGCCATTGGAGGAACCGGGCGAGCCAGTTCACCACTTGCGCGTTAACAACAGCTTTTTGGGGACCCATGAACGTAATATCTTGCTGTCGCTGGCCGCGCGGACGCCATCGACAGTGACCCCCGATCGGCTGACATTGCTGGGGCTGGTAGGCGCCTTCGTTGTCATGTTGGGATTTGCCGCCTGCCGCGCCTCGCCCTGGTTCGTTTCCGTCGCAATCTTGGGGCTATTCCTGAACTGGCTTGGCGATTCGCTCGACGGCACACTCGCCCGTTATCGCAAGATCGAACGGCCAGACTTCGGCTATTTCCTCGATCACTGCTGCGACCTTATATCGCAAGCCTTCATTTTCCTGGGGCTGGGCCTTTCCCCATATTTCACGTTGTTTTCCGCGCTGCTCGCGCTTTCGATGTATCTGCTCATGACCAGCTTCACCTATTTGAAGGTGCTGATCCTCAAAACCCATCACCTGTCCTATTACGGGATGGGTGCGACCGAGTTGCGCCTGCTGGTGATCGCTTGGGCGTTGTTCGCGTTGTGGTATGGCCCTGGGTTGATCGACACACAATTTATGGGTGTACGCGTCGTCGACCTGACGATCTTCACCTTGTGGTCGCTGGTTTTTCTGGCGTTCATGTGGAAGGTTTGGTCGGACGTTAAGCGATTCCGGCCGATCCTCGACAAATAGCCCAATCCTGCCTTGTCGCCGTACAGGCGCGCTGGTTCTGTCGGAGGAACGTTGCATCAAGCCTTGGCGGATACCATCCAGCGCGGATAGCGGTGGGTAGGCAGAGAGGTTCGCATTGCCTGTTAGGCGATTTCAAATTGTCACCCGGGGTGTTCCGCTTCGTCGTGTTAAGATACAATTGGCTTCCGGCGTCGGTGTGGAATTTAGGCGGTGCGGCCAAATTTGAGCCAGTGTCTGACGGTGGCGATTTGGACCACGATGAGGAAGTTATCAGTGGGTTGATCATATCGGGTTGCAATGCTGCCCTTGGTTTTCAGGCGGCCGAAGCAGGACCCGATATAATTGCGCTCGCTGTACAGCACGCGGTCATGGTCGATTTTGATCCGGCGGTTTGAATGACCCGGGATGACCGCCTGGCGAGTGCGGCGCGCAAGATCGGTTCGGATGGCGGCGGCGTCATATGTCTTGTCGGCCAGAGGCGCCTTTGGCGCATGCTCCGAGAGAGCCACCAACTTGTCATGGACTTTGCAAGCCGCCGCTGCCCCGACAGTCAGGTGGAAGGCGACCGGTCGTCCTCTTGCATAAGCCAGACTGCGAAGTTTACTGGCAAACTCGCCCCGCGAGCGGCCAAAAGCGCCTCGATGAACACCCTTTTTCGGACCGCTACCGAGACCTGGGCGCGAACGGTGGTGCTGTCGATGCTGAAGTGGTCGCTGCCCGCCATGGCCTCGGCCAGCATGACCGATACAGCCTCTCAGACGCCGGCCTCACTCCAGCGCCGGAACCATCGACAAACCGTGTTCCAGTTGCCGCACTGTGGCGGCAGGTCGCACCATGGCGTGCCCCAACGAAGGCGCCAATGTATCCTGTTGATGACGGGGCGGCTATCCTGGGGACGGTGACCGCAAGTCGGTTTGCTGTATCAATCGGCAGCAAGCCTTTCAAAGCACTCCACACCGCTTCGGTCAGGCCGCCCCGGCTCAACCCCGCCTCCCAAAAGAAGCCTTGAATCAACCAAACAGCTACGCCTCAACCAATTTGTCCGCGCGGCTTTAGTGGATCGCCTGCGCAAATATATAAATTCGACTTAAGTCAAACTTACGATCAAGTTGTTGATTTCATTGGTCGGAGCGACAGGATTCGAACCTGCGACCCTCACACCCCCAGTGTGATGCGCTACCAGGCTGCGCTACGCCCCGACCGAAGCTGGGCCATTATGCCCCTGCTCGCCGCGATGCAAGCCTTACGTGACAGGGGATGCGGGCGGGGAGCCTTGGGAGGCCAGATGGCAATCAATCGCGCACGGCGGCCGTGCGGAGCGCACTATCCATCCACGCCGCCGGTGCCGCGTCAAACCCGTAGAGCCGTGTCTCGACCCGATCGGGCCGAAAGCCATGCGCATAGCAGCAATCGAGCGTCGGCGGAATATTGGTGCGGACATTGGCGCGCCCGGTGCGCAGGACGATACCCTTATGATACATTTCCAGCATCGGCAGCGGTGTCATCTCGCGCAGGTGGATCGTCACGCTGGTCAACACGCCTTCGGGCTCGGTCGCACGGATCGCCTGGATCAGGGTCTCGGCCGAACCACAGGCATCGACGACAATCTCGTAAAGCATCGGCAGGTTACCGGGCAGCGTGATCGGGCTGGCGCCATAGGCTGCAGCTTGCGCCAGCCTGCCGCTATCTTCATCGGCATAATCGACTCGCCCAGCGCCCAGCGCAACCGCCAGGCCGGCAGCATAAATACCAATCACCGAGGCGAGCCCGCCCATCACCAGCACGCTCGCCCCTGGCCGCTCGGCAAGTTGCGGGCCGACCGCGCGCCAGCTGTCCGCCGCCATATCGGCCGCCCCGATCATCGCGACCGGATCTGCGCCGGCCGGCAGCGGCACCAGCATCGCATCGGCATAGGGGACCAGAACGAGATCGGCGGCGGCACAGCCAAAATCGCCGGGCCGCCCCATGCCATAGCCAGCCGCGAACGGCACCGACTGGCAGCGCCCGGTAAAGCCGCGCCGGCAGTTGCGGCAGTCCCCGCAGCTGATCTGCGACGGCACGATCACGCGCTGGCCGGGCCGGATATGGCGGACGCCGTCGCCGATATCGACAACTTCGCCGATCATTTCATGCCCAATGGGCTCACCGGTCGCCATCGGCGCGAGCCCACGGACAAAGCCAACATCGAGATCGCAGCGGCCCAGCACGATCGGGCGGACCAGCGCCGCCATGTCGCTTGCCAGCACCGGCAATGCTGCCTCGCGCCATTCAACCAGACCGGGGCGAACGAAGGTGAGCTGCCGCATCAGGGCTTGGCCCCCTCGATCGCCAGCGGCACATCATAATAAGTGACGACCGGGTCGCTCCCATAGGTCGCCTTGGCGCGCGCCGCCCAGGCGTCGCTGAACCAGGCCTGCGCCGCCGCTTTGCTCGACCAGTAATAGATGCCGCCGAATCGCTTGGGCTCGATCGTGAAATATTTGCGGATCAGCCCGGGGATCGCCTGATAGCGCGGCACCGCCTTTTCGAACTCCGCCTGGAGCAGAGCGTCGCTGACCCCTGGCGGGGTGGCAATGCTGACGACGACGGCAACCCGCCCCGCCGGCGCCTCGGGCCGGGCGGTTGCGGCGATGGGCAGCGCAGCGAGCGCAGCGGCGATGATCAGCGGCGTGATGCTGGTGGTGATGACCGTCATGGCAAACCTCCCGTTTCAGTGATCGTCGAAATCTAGGCTGCAACCTGCAACGGAATAAGGCCGTTATGCGCAAATCCGTTTCGCTTTATTCGCAAAACCATCTAAGTGGTGGCGATGGACAGCGAAGACTTGAAGCTGCTGCTGCTGCTCGACGATCGCGGGTCGCTGAGCGCCGTCGCGCGGCAGCTTGGGCTGGCAGTGTCCACCATAGCGCGGCGACTGGAGGGACTCGAGACCGAGATCGGGCTGCGGCTGCTCGATCGGCGCGCCAATGGCGTCCGGCTGACCGCCGATGGCAGCCGGATCGCCGCGCTGGCCGCGCCACTGGTCGACCAGGCGGCGCTGATCGGGCGGGCAGCGGCCGCGCTCGGCGCATCGAGCTCGGCGGGCAGCGTAACGATTTCGGCAACCGAGTTCATCGTCAGCGAAATCCTCGCGCCGGCCCTGCCGCAGCTGTGGCAAACTGCCCCCGGGCTCAACGTCAGCTTGCGTGCTCAAGGGGAGATTGTGAGCCTGGCAGCGCGTGAGGCCGATATTGCGCTGCGCATGGCGCGGCCCGAGGGGGCAAGCCTGATCGCGCGCCGTATCGCCGAGATTGAGCTGGGTTGCTTTGCCAGCACCGCCTATCTCGCCGGGCGGGATCCGGCCACGCTCAGCCTGGGGGAGGAGCGGCTGCTAATCTATGACGACAGCTACGGCCCGATCGCCGAGCTTGACTGGGTGGCCAGGGCCGGGCTGACCGGCGCGGTTGCGCTGCGCACCGGCAGCACGCGCGCGCTGATCAAGGCGACGGCGGCAGGCGGCGGAGTCGCGCTACTGCCCGTCCGCTTTGCGCTCGAGGCGGGACTGATCCGGCTGCCATTGCCGCTGCTGGCGCCGGCGCGGCCGATCTGGCTGCTCACCCATCGCGACATCCGCCGCCTGCCGGCCATCCGCGCGGCCCATCGCTGGATCGGCACCACCTTTGCCGCACTCGCGCTTGGATAAGCAGCGGCGAGCGGTTGCGCACCCGGTGCGATGATGATAGCGCGCGCCGCTTAGAGGGCGGTATTTCGTCCCCCCCACCCCAGCCAGTTCAGGACGTCCATGCTCATACCCTCCGCCTTTGCCCAGACTGCTGGCGCCGCCGCCGATGGCAGCGGATCGATCGTTATGATCATCCCCTATCTGCTGCTGCTCCCGCTGGCCTATTTCCTGCTGATCCGTCCACAACAACAGCGGATGAAGAAGCTGCAGGATGCCGTGAACGCGGTGAAGAAGGGCGATGAAGTGACGACGGCGGGCGGCATCATCGGCAAGGTCACCAAGATCGAGGAGCGGATCGTCGAGATCGAGATCGCCGCCGGCGTCAAGGTCAAGGTCGTCAAGGCAACGCTGGCCGCGATCGCGCCAAGCGGCGCCGGCAAACCAGCGAACGACTGAGCGTCGCCATGCAGGATTTCCCGCGCTGGAAGATCGCCTCGATCATCGCCTTTCTTGGCGCGCTGATGCTGCTGGCCGTGCCAAGTTTCGTGCCCGAAAGCATGACGGCGGGGCTTGGCTTCAAGCTGCCCCGGATCAATCTCGGGCTTGACCTTGCCGGCGGCAGCTATTTGCTGCTCGAAGCCGACACCAACGACGTCGCCGTTGCCCGCATCGAGCAGATGCGCGACACGGTGTTGACCGAAATGAAGCGCGGCAGCCCCAAGATCGGCATTGGCGATATCTCGACGCGCGACGGCAAGCTAAGCTTTTTGCTGCGCGACGTGACACAGGTCGACGAGGCGCGCGAACGGTTGCTGCCGCTGACCAACGGTGCCGGGCTGACCGGCCAGCGCGACTGGAACATCGAGGTTGTCGACGGGCAGCGCTTCGTCCTGACCCAGACCGAAGCGGGGCTTTCCCAGGCGATCAACACCGCGATGGGCGATGCGACTGAAGTGGTGCGTCGCCGCATCGACGAACTCGGCACGCGCGAGCCAACGATCATTCGCCAGGGCAATAACCGGATCGTCGTCCAGGTGCCGGGGTTGAAGGACCCCCAGGGCCTGAAGGATCTGCTTGGCAAGACCGCCAAGCTGGAATTCAAGCTGGTCGACCTCACCGCCGATCCCGCCCTGGTTGCCAAGGGAATCGCCCCGATCGGTGGCGAGATCCTGCCCTATACCGAGGGAGGCTCGGTGCTGGCTGTCCAGCGTTCGGTAATCATCTCGGGCGATCAGCTGGTCAATGCCGTTCAGGGCAATGATTCGCAGACCAACCAGCCCAATGTCGTCATTACATTCGACAGCCAGGGCGGCCGCAAATTCGCGCGCGTTACCCAGGAGAATGTCGGCAAGCCGTTCGCGATCATCCTTGATAACAAAGTGATCTCGGCCCCCAATATCAACGAGCCGATCCTGGGCGGCACCGCCTCGATTTCGGGCAGCTTCACCGTCAAGACGGCAAACGAACTGGCGATCGCGCTTCGCTCGGGCAAATTACCGGTCGCACTGAAGGTGGTGGAAGAGCGCACTGTTGGCCCCGATCTTGGGGCCGATTCGATAAAGGCGGGCATCACTGCCTCGGTAATCGCCGGGCTCGCCGTCATCGCCTTCATGCTGGTCACCTACGGCCGATTCGGCGTCTATGCCAACATCGCCGTGGTCATCAACGTCGTCGTCATCATCGGGGTGCTGGCGTTGCTCAACGGCACGCTGACCCTGCCCGGCATCGCCGGGTTCGTGCTGACGATCGGCACCGCAGTCGATGCGAACGTGCTGATCAACGAGCGTATCCGCGAAGAGCGACGACGCGGGCGTAGCGTCATCCAGTCAGTCGAGCTTGGCTATAAGGAAGCCAGTCGCACCATTTTTGAAGCCAACATGACGCACGGCATTTCGGGCGTGATCATGCTGCTGCTGGGCTCGGGCCCGGTCAAAGGCTTTGCGGTGGTGCTGCTGATTGGGATCATTACCTCGGTGTTCACCGCGGTAACCTTTACCCGAATGCTGGTCGTGCTCTGGGTGCGCAAGAACCGCCCGAGCGAGATCAACATATGAGCCTCCCGGTCCTTTCGCCGTCACCCCAGCGCATGCTGGGGTCTGCCCGTGGCGGGCACCCTGCCCGCCCCCACGAGACCCCGGCCATCGCCGGGGTGACGAGGTTTTGATATGCGCCTGCTGAAACTCGTTCCCGATAACACCAATATCGGCTTTGTCCGCCTGCGTTACTGGGCGTTTGGTCTGACGACTCTGTTGTCGATCGTCGCACTGGCGACGGTGTTGATCTACAAACTCAATCTCGGCGTCGATTTTGTGGGCGGCCTGATGATCGAGGAGAAATTCGACCAGCAACCGTCGCTCGACAAATTGCGTAGCGCGATCGATGGCCTCGGCATGGGCGAAGTGCGGTTGCAGCTCTATGATGACAAGACGACGGTCGCCATCCGGCTGCCGCCGCCCAAATCGCAGGATAAGGGCGCGACCGACGCGGTCGTCAAACAGGTCCAGACCAAGATCAACAGCCTCTACCCGACCGCCAAATTCTCCAAACAGGATGCGGTATCGGGCAAGGTGTCGAACGAGCTGATCTGGAAGGGCGCCGCCGCGGTCGGGCTCGCCGTGCTCGGAATCGGCCTGTTTGCAATCTTCCGCTTCGAATGGCAGTTCGGCGTGTCGACCGTCGTCGCGATCGTCCATGATCTGCTGATGACGCTCGGCTTTTTCGCGATCACCCAGTTCGAATTCGATCTCAACATCGTCGCCGCGATCCTGACGATCATCGGCTATTCGATCAACGACAAGATCGTGATCGATGACCGTATCCGCGAAAATATGCGCCGCTATCGCAAGATGGAGATGCGCGAGATCATCGATCTGTCGGTCAACGAAACCTTGCCCCGCACGGTGATGACCTCACTGACGATCCTGCTCGCGCTTGGTGCGCTGCTGCTGTTTGGCGGACATGTTTTGCGCGGCTTTACCGCCGCGATGATCCTTGGCGTGTTCGTCGGCACCTATTCGTCAATCTATGTGTCGTCATCGCTCCTGATCACGCTTGGCCTGCGCGCCGATCCCAATCTGGAAAAGCCCGCAGCCAAGGGCGATTATGCCGGCCAGGCCGAACGCGTGGTGCCCAAAGAGCGCCGCTGATGCGGCTGGAGCATGAATCCGCGCCGGAAGGGCCCATCATCAAGGGGTTTTCCGGCGGCGGCTTCCGGATCGACGACAATGTCTACACCGCGCTGCTGATTACGCCGATGAGCGCGCATGGCTGGTCTCCGCCGCCAATCGGGGCGCTGGTCGAAGCCGATCTTGCCACGCTGCTGGCGATCGAGCCGCGCCCGGAATTTCTGATCCTCGGCACCGGGGCCCGCCTGATCCAGCCACCGCGCATACTGGTCCGCGCCATCGAAGCGCGCGGCATCGGCATCGAGACAATGGACAGCCGCGCCGCCGCCCGCGCGTGGAGCGTGCTGCGCCAGGAAGGCCGCTGGATCGCGGGCGCGCTTTACCCACTTTAGCGTCGAGGCGATTTACGCTCGACGCCCCGCGCTGCCCGGCTATCATGGCCAAAAGCTATTTAGGGGGTCGCGATGACACTGATTGCAGCACTCGGCCTGCTGGCCGCCACACTCACCGCGCCGGCTGCTATTGCGCAAACCGCCCCTGAAGTCGCTCCCGCACCCGATTACACACAAGACAGTGCCTGGCTCTGCCGCCCCAGCCGAATCGACGCCTGCTCAGCCAATCAGGACGCGACGATCATCATGGCCGATGGCAAGCGCAGCACCGAAAAATTCGTGCCCGCCGCCGCGCCCACCTTTGATTGCTTCTATGTCTATCCAACCGTCTCGCTCGACACGACACCGAACAGCGACATGATCGCCGGGCCGGAGGAAAATCAGGTCGCCGCCTTTCAGGCCGCGCGCTTTGCCAAAAATTGCCGTGTTTATGCCCCGCTCTACCGTCAGGTCACGCTGGTCGCACTGCGCGATATCATGGCCGGCAAGGCGGTTCCCGTCGATCGCGCGCTTGCCTATGCCGATGTGAAGGCAGCGTGGGCGCAGTATCTGGCGCATGACAACAAAGGCCGCGGCGTGGTGCTGATAGGCCATAGCCAGGGATCTGGCGTCCTCAAGGCGCTGATGCAGCAGGAGATCGACGGCAAGCCGACGCAGAAGCTGCTGATCTCCGCCATGCTGCTCGGGACCAACGTCGCGGTCCCCGAGGGCAAGGATGTCGGCGGCGACCTAAAGGCCATCCCGCTCTGTCGCAGCCCCGAGCAGGTCTCGTGCCTGATCAGCTATGTATCGTTCCGCGGCGATTCGCCGCCGCCTGCGAACAGCCGCTTCGGTGTGGTGCCTGAGGCGGGCATGGTTGCGGCCTGTACCAATCCGGCAGCGCTTGGTGGCGGCAAAGCGCTGTCGGACAATTATCTGGGCACGACCGGCGCGGGCATTGCCAGCGCCCGTCAGGGCGCCTGGACCAGCGACGGGACCCCGGTGTCGACCTATTTCGTCAAGGCACCTGGCTTGCTGTCGACCGAATGCGTCGCTTCGGGCAAATTTCATTATCTGGCGGTCACGGTCAACGCCGATCCAGCCGACCCCCGCACCGACACGATCGTTGGCGATGTGTCGGTTGGTGGCACGATCCTGAAAGATTGGGGGCTGCATTTGATCGATATGCCGGTGGCGATGGGCGATCTTGTCAGCTTGTCGGCGCGCCAGGCCAAGGCCTGGGCAAAGGCTCGCGGGCATTGATCGGCTAAACTCCGCGCGCTACCAGTCCGCGCAAGTGCGCGAATAATGCCGTGCTGTTCGCGTCCCAGCTGAACCGGACCGCGCCCTGCCGGACCGCAGACTGATCGGGCGGTGAGGTCAGCAATGCGCTGATCGCGCCCGCAAAGGCCGCCGGCGTGCGTTGAACGATCTTGCCATAGGCTGGTTGGGTGACGACATCGGCTGCGCCGCCGGCGTCGGTGATGACGATCGGTGTGCCGCAGGCCAGCGCCTCAACCCAGGCATTGGCCAGCCCTTCGGAGGCAGACGCCAGCGCCATCACATCGGCCGCGCCGAGCAAGAGCGGCAGCTCGCCATGCGGTACAGATCCGAGCAAGCGGACCCGCCCACCCAGCCCGAGCCGCGCGATGTCGGCGATCAGCGCGCCGCGTTC
The DNA here is from genome assembly GCA_002281535.1 of Sphingomonas sp. 28-63-12. Classification (GTDB taxonomy): domain Bacteria; phylum Pseudomonadota; class Alphaproteobacteria; order Sphingomonadales; family Sphingomonadaceae; genus Sphingomonas. The sequence goes on along the minus strand of NCGD01000026.1, from coordinate 25,541 downwards.
GGGGCCGTCGCCGGCAATCAGCAGGGTCACGCCAGGCAGGTCGGCCATCGCTTTGACCACGACTCCATGCCCCTTGCGCGCGATCAGCGCGCCGAGCGATACGACCAGCGGCCCCGTCACGCCCAGCGCTGCCTTGGCCGCCGCCCGGTCAAGCGGCATGAACTGGTCAAGATCGACGCCGGTAAGATGCACCCTGATGCGATCCGCCGGCAGGCCGATCGCTGCCATATCGGCGCGCATCGCCTGGGAGACCGCCAGCAAACCATCGGCAGCCTGTCCCGCCCGGCGCACTTGCCCGGCGGTCGGACCGTGCCCCCAATAATGGATGTCCGCGCCGCGCGCCTTGATCGAAACCGGCACGCCGAAATGACGGCCAAGCGCGATCCCCGCCGGCCCGTCAGGAAAGAAAAATTCGGCGTCGATCACGTCAAAGGCAAAGTCACGGCGGATGGCGGTGAGCAACGGCAGCAGCCGATGGCGTAGCGCCGCCCCGTGCAACCGCCCACCGGTGTACGGCAAGGTGACGAAACGCGGGCGCACCACGTGCAGGCCCTTCCACTCCTCGCTGGTCGGCACCGCATCGAAAGCACGGTAGCGCGCATGCCGCGACAAAGGCCAGAGCGGCAGGCCGACCGGCGCGACCACGCGAAGCTCGACTTCCGGCAGCGCGGCGAGGCCAAGCGTTTGCCGCTCGACGAACAGCCCGAAATTGGGGCGCGTGATATCGGGAAATAGCGTGGCCAAGGTGAGAACGCGCAGCATCGGGCCAGCCTAGCATCAAGCCGTTAAAGAATCAGCCCGGCAGCAATACGTAACGGTGCTGCATGAAGCGGCTCCAACCCTTTTGGGTCCGGCTTTCGACCGCGAAGTAAAACGCCCCCGCGCCATCGGGCCAATAGACCATTCGCGCGCGCCCGGCCGGCATCTCGGCTTCGAAAGCGATGGCATAAGGATCGACGTCGGTAGCAGCTACCGCAACGCCGTGCGATCTTTTGCCGTCCGAAGTAAAGGAGTGAAAAACCAGCCCATCCGCGCCCTTACCGAACAAGGCCAGTTCTTCATAGGGCCGACCCGGCCCGGCCACCCAGGCGGCGTCAAGCTGGATATATCTGCCATTCAGGACCGGCGCGAACCGCCGCGTGCAGCGCATCCGGCTTGCACCGTCGGGACCGGCCGGCTGCGCCTCCCAGGCGCCAAGTAACGGTTTAAGCAACCCCAGCGCCCCGCGCCCGGGCCGCCAATAGTCGGGAATCGTCGTGATCAGCCCTGCCATACCGCCCCCCTGATCGTCGCTACCGACCGCTACAGTCGCTTGTCTCCGGCATAGGCGAACAGCACATCGCTTTCTGCCGCCATCGTCACCGTCACTTGCCCGCTGAGCATCAGACAGTCGCCCGCCAGCCAGCCGACGCCATCGGCGCTGCCCTGACCAACCACCGGCACCAGCCAGCCAGCCGCGCCGGCCGGCAAGGTCACTTCATGGTCTCCGCCCGACCAGCGTTCGAGGACGAATTTCGGCCCCTCGGCAAGGATCGCACGCCCGTTGGCAACCCGCCCGGGCGCTGCCTGCGCAACAAAGGGCACGGCATTGCTCACTGCCACGCCGGCCTCCAGATGGAGCTCGCGCGGGCGGCCGTAATCATAGAGCCGGTAGGTCAGATCGACATTCTGCTGGACCTCGATCAGCGTAATCCCCGCCCCGATCGCGTGAATTGTGCGCGCCGGCGAGTAGAAAAAATCACCAGCCTTGACGGGTTTCCAGTCGAGCAGATGCTCGATGCTGCCGTCGAGCGCGGTGGCGCGCAGCGCGGCATGATCCATTGACGCCAGCGTGCCGAGCGCAATCGTCGATTCGGGCTCGGCAGCGAGCACCAGCCACGCCTCGTCCTTGCCGCGCGGATAGCCGGCCGCCTGCGCCGCTGCGTCGTCAGGATGGACTTGGACCGAGAGTTTCTCGCTGGTGAAAAGATATTTGACGAGCAAGTCGGGCGCCGTGTCGCCCGGCGCTTCGAACCAGATTTCACCCACTGGTTCGGCTCCGGGCGCGGGATCGGCAAAGCCTGGCCAGAGATGTTGGCGGCCCCAGGGCTTTTCGACGCGTTTGGTGGCAAGCAAGGTTGCGGTCATGGTTATATCTTATCGTCAATAAGGGCCCGGCGACAACGCGCATCGCCGCAGAAATGATCCATTGCGCCGCGCCCGAGGCGGCTGCACACTCCGCCGCTGGCGGGACTCAAAAAACATTGTCCGCGGGGCGCAGGCTCGGCTATGGACATGCCCCATGCGTATCCAACTGTCCCGCTCCGTCTCGCTCGCGCTCATCGCCGCCGGCATGCTGTCCATCGCTGGCTGCGCCGGTACGAAGAGCAAGGGCGACCTGCCCTATGTCGCGCGCGACGTCGGCACGCTCTATTCGACCGGCAAGACGCGGCTCGACCAGAAGCGCTATGAGGAAGCCGCCGCGCTGTTTGACGAGGTCGAGCGCCAGCATCCCTATTCCATCTGGGCCCGCCGCGCGCAGCTGATGGGCGCCTTCGCTTATTATCTGAATGCCGATTACACGAAATCGATCCAGTCGGCGCAGCGCTTCCTGTCGGTCCATCCGGGCAACCGCGATGCGCCCTATGCCTATTATCTGATTTCGCTTGGCTATTACGAGCAGATTTCCGATGTGACGCGCGATCAGAAGATCACCCAGCAGGCGCTCGATTCACTTGGAGAGCTGGCGCGGCGTTATCCGGGCACCAAATATGCCTCGGATGCTCGGTTGAAAATCGATCTGGTTCGCGACCATCTTGCCGGCAAGGAAATGGAAGTCGGCCGCTTCTATGAAAATCGCGGCGAATGGCTCGCCGCGTCGATGCGGTTCCGCCATGTCGTCGAGGAATATCAGACGACGACCCATGTGCCTGAAGCGCTGATGCGGCTGACCGAAACCTATCTCGCGCTGGGCGTGCCCGAAGAGGCAAAAAAGGCAGCAGCGGTGCTCGGCAACAATTATCCCGGCACCGACTGGTATGAGCGCGCCTATAAACTGGTCGGCAATTACAAGCCGCGGCCGGCGGCAAAGGCCGGCGCCTGATCCGGCCCGCGCCTCTGCCCCGTCCCGCTCGCCGATCCGGCCGCTAAGCGATCCCGTGCGGCGATGCTGACCGCCCTTGCCATTCGCGATGTCGTGCTGATCGACGCGCTTGATCTCGATTTCGGAGAGGGTCTCGGCGTGCTGACCGGGGAGACCGGTGCTGGCAAATCGATTCTGCTCGACGCGCTTGGCCTCGCGTTGGGCGGGCGTGGCGATACCGCCCTGGTCCGGCAGGGTATGACGCAGGCCGTGGTGACCGCTAGCTTCGATCCGCCGCTGCGCGGCAGCCCGATTGCGGCACTGCTCGAGCTCAACGGGCTTGATTTCGATCCCGCCGAGCCTTTGCTCATCCGTCGTATCGTCAAGGCAGATGGCGGCAGCCGCGCTTTTATCAACGACCAACCCGCATCCGCTGGCCTGTTGCGCGATCTGGCCCAGCATTTGGTCGAGATTCATGGCCAGCATGATGATCGCGGCCTGCTCAATCCACGCGGCCACCGCGCCCTGCTCGACGCGTTCGGGCGCATCGACACTGGCCCAGTCGCCACCGCCCACCGGGCAATGCGTGAGACACAGGCAGCGCTGGCGACGGCCCGCGAGGAACTCGACACCGCCGCGCGCGACCGAGACTGGCTGGAGCATGCCGTCACCGAACTGACCACCCTCGCGCCCGAACCCGGCGAGGAGGAAATCCTCGCCACCCGCCGCGCCGGCATGCAGCGCGGCGAGAAGATCGCCGGCGACATGCAGGCGATCGCCGATCTTCTCGATGGTTCCGAAGGCGGGCTCACCCGGCTGCGCCAGGCAGCGCGAGTGCTGGAGCGGATCGCCGATGATCATCCGGCGCTGGGCGAAGCGCTCGCCGCGATCGATCAAGCAATCATCGAGGGGACGACCGCGCAAGAAAAGGTCGATGAAGCCGCCGAAGCGCTCGCCTTCGATCCCGCCCAGCTCGAAGCAGACGAGACAAGACTGTTCGAACTGCGCGCGGTTGCCCGCAAGCACCGGGTCCAGCCCGACGACCTCGCCGCCCTGACCGAGGAGCTTGCCAGCAAGCTCGACCGGATCGAGAGCGGCGGCGCCGGCGTCGCCGCGCTTGAACGCGCTGTTGCGGCAGCCACTGCAGCCTATGGCCGCGAAGCCGGGCGCCTGACTACCGCGCGAACCGAGGCGGCCGCCCGGCTCGATGCCGCCGTGAAGGGCGAACTGGCCCCGCTCAAGCTCGATGCCGCGCGGTTTAAAACCGTGGTGGTGCCGCTCGGCGAGGATAGCTGGTCAGCGCAGGGCAAGGACCGGGTAGAGTTCGAGATTTCTACCAACCCCGGCGCGCCTTTCGCGCCACTGATCAAGATCGCCAGCGGCGGCGAACTCTCGCGCTTCATCCTCGCCCTGAAGGTCAGCCTGGCCGAACAGGGCGGCGCGGCGACGATGATCTTCGACGAGATCGATCGCGGTGTCGGCGGCGCGGTGGCGAGCGCGATCGGCGAACGGCTGGCGCGGCTGGCCGAGATCACCCAGTTGCTCGTTGTCACCCACAGTCCGCAAGTCGCGGCGCGCGGACAACATCATCTGCTGATTGCCAAGAGCCATGACGGCACTGTCACCCGCACCGGCGTGCGAATTCTCAACGACGCGGAGCGCCAGGAGGAAATCGCGCGCATGCTGTCCGGCGCGACGGTAACTGACGAGGCGCGGGCGCAGGCCGCACGGCTGCTGGAGACGGCGTAGAACACACCGGGCTGCAACATTGCTTGATCGCCGCAACCCGGCCCGGTAGCCAACGCTGATGGCCCCGCTCCCCACCACCGCACCGCACGCAGCCGCCGAGCTCGCCCGCCTCGCCGCCGAAATCGCGCATCACAATGCGCGCTATCACACGGACGACGCGCCCGAGATCAGCGATGCCGATTATGACGCGCTGGTCCGGCGCAATGCCGCGATCGAGGCCGCCTTCCCTCACCTCGTCCGCGCCGATTCGCCCAGCCTGAAGGTCGGCGCGGCACCGGCCGGGCATCTTGCCAAGGTCGCGCATGCCAGGCCGATGATGAGCCTCGACAATGGCTTTGCCGATGAGGACATCGCCGATTTCGATGCCCGCGTCCGCCGCTTTCTATCGCTCGGCAGCGACGAGACCATCGCGCTGACCGCCGAGCCCAAGATTGACGGCCTATCCTGTTCGCTCCGGTACGAGAAGGGCAAGCTCGTCCAGGCCCTCACCCGCGGCGACGGCGCAATTGGTGAGGACGTCACCGCCAATGTCCGCACCATTGCCGACATCCCGGCAACGCTCGCCGGCACCCCGCCCGCGATTTTTGAAATCCGTGGTGAGGTCTATATGGCCAAGGGCGATTTCGCCACGCTCAACGCGCGCCTGCTCGCCGAGGCCGAGGAACCCAACAAGGCGCGGCAATTCGCCAATCCGCGCAACGCTGCTGCCGGCTCCTTGCGCCAGAAGGATGCGGACGTCACCGCCACCCGCCCGCTGCGCTTCCTGGCGCATGGCTGGGGCGAGGCCAGCATTATCCCCGGCGAGACGCAGCTTGATGTCATGCACGCGATCGACGCCTGGGGCCTGCCGGTCAGCAAGATGCTGGTGCGCGTCGATAGTGTCGCCGACGCGCTCACGCATTACCGGATGATCGAAGCGGAACGCGCAGACCTGCCCTTCGATATCGACGGTGTGGTCTATAAGATCGACAGGCTCGACTGGCAGGAACGGCTCGGTGCCGTCTCGCGCGCGCCCCGCTGGGCGATTGCGCATAAATTCCCCGCCGAGCGCGCCCAGACGATATTGCGCGCGATCGATATCCAGGTCGGCCGCACCGGGAAACTCACGCCGGTCGCGCGGCTCGAGCCCGTCACTGTCGGCGGCGTCGTCGTCACCAATGCGACGCTGCACAACGCTGACGAGATCGCGCGCCTTAACGTATGGCCCGGCGACCGGATCGTGCTGCAGCGCGCCGGCGACGTGATCCCGCAGATCGTCGAGAATCTGTCCCGCGACGACCGGCGCGGGGCCTGGCCTTTCCCCGATCACTGCGCCGAATGCGGATCGCTGGCGGTGCGCGAGGAGGGCGAAGTCGATATTCGCTGCACCGGCGGGCTGATCTGCCCGGCCCAGCGCGTCGAGCGGCTGCGCCATTTCGCCAGCCGCGCCGCGCTCGATATCGAGGGCCTCGGGATGACGCAGATCGAGGACTTCTTCAACGATCGCCTGATCCACACCCCGGCCGACATCTTCAAATTGACCGAGACGCAGTTGCTCGAACGCAAGAAGGACGGCCGGGTCTGGGCCGCCAAGCTGATCGCCGCGATCGACGCCAAGCGCACCCCGCCACTCGATCGGTTCCTGTTTGCGCTCGGCATTCGCCATGTCGGCGCGATTACCGCGCGTGATCTTGCCCGGCGCTGGACGAGCTGGGCCGGCATCGCCGATCTGGTGACAAGAATGACGGCACAGCGCGCCGCGATGACGCCAGCGCTTGGCGAGAGCCAGGACAAGTTCCTCGCCAGGGTCGGCAAGGCGCTTGCCGCGATCGCTGAAACGCCCCAGGTCGGTCCCGAAGTCACACTGGCGCTTACTGACTTTTTTGCCGAGCCGCACAACGCCCAGGTGGTCGATGACCTGCTCGCGCAGCTGACGCCAACAGACATAATCCTGACGACCCGCGACTCGGCTGTCAGCGGCAAGACATTGGTCTTTACCGGTAACCTCGAGTCGCTCAGCCGCGACGAAGCCAAGGCCCAGGCCGAAGCGCTCGGCGCGCGCGTCGCCGGATCGGTTTCGAGCAAGACCGACCTGATTATCGCTGGGCCCGGCGCTGGGTCGAAGCTAAAAAAGGCAGCAGAATTAGGTATTAAGGTGATTGACGAAGCCAGCTGGCAGGCGATTGTCGCTGGGCTTTAGCCGGACGGCAGGTGGTGCTTTTTTGCAACGCAACATGAAACAATGGCGTGCGATTAAGCTTCCATTCAGTCTGTCATTGAAGAGAAATAAATTCCGTGCATGGGCAATTTTGACGGTCGAAAAGGCCGATCTAAAGCGAATCCAAAGCGACTTAATCGCCTCAAGGGGAAAACCATGCGCAACCAGCTATTTCTTGGCGCGGCCGTCGCCGCGCTTATCATGCCCGCCGCCGCTAGTGCGCAGGAAACAACCGCCGTTATCCGTGGATCGGTAACCTCCAACGGTGCGCCAGTTAACGACGCAACGCTGGTTATTACCCATGTCCCATCGGGCACCGTATCGCGCACATCGACCGATTCTTCGGGCAGCTTCAGCGCATCTGGTCTGCGCAGCGGCGGTCCATACACCATCGACGTCACGAGCGCTGAGGGCAATACACAGGTTTCCAGCGTCTACACCGTCATCGGTCAGCCCTATGATCTGCCAATTGATGTCTCGGCATCGACCAGTGCCGACATTATCGTGACAGCCTCGTCGATCAAGGGCGCCGGCGCCGCATCGGACGGCCCGCAGACGATCCTCAACCAAGTCGACATCAGCAAGGTTGCATCAGTCAACCGCGACATTCGCGATATCGAGCGCCGCGATCCGTTCGCTACGATCGATCTGACCAACAGCCGCGCGGTTTCATTCGCTGGCACCAACCCACGCTTCAACCGCTTCACGATCAACGGCGCCCAGGTCGGCGATACCTTTGGTCTCAACCCCGATGCCAGCCCGACGCGCCGTGGCCCTGTGCCGTTCGACGCCATCGGTCAGGTGTCGGTCTCGATCGCGCCTTATGATATCCGCCAGACCAACTTCCAGGGCGGCGTGATCGACACGACGCTGCTGTCGGGTACCAACGAATATCATCTGAACGGCTTCTATTCGCAGAGCACCGACGGGCTGCAGGGCAATCAGATCCAGGCGCTGACCGTCGCGCTGCCAAAGTATAAGAGCGAAACCTATGGCGTGACAGTTTCGGGTCCGATCATTAAGGACAAGCTGTTCATCGCCGGCTCGTACGAACGCAATACCGATCCTCGGCCATTGACCCCGGGCGCTGTCAACCAGGTTCCAGGCCTCACCGATGCCGCCCTGGCGCAGATCCAGTCGATCGCGAAGAGCGTCTATAATTATGAGCCGGGCGGCATCCTGCCGATCACCAACAATCTGGACGAAAAATTCTCGGTGAAGCTCGATTGGAACATCGCCAGCGGGCAGCGTTTCTCGTTCAGCTATATCAACTCGTTTGACGCGCAGGATAACCCGCAGAATTCAAGCCAGTCGACAACATCGCCCAGCATCGGGCTGGAATCCAATGCCTATAAGCTTACCGAATTGCTGCGAGTCGGCATCGCCCAGTTGAACTCGGACTGGAGCGATCAATTCTCGACCGAAGCGCGTTTCAGTTATAAATCTTACACGCGCGGCCAGGATCCTGAGTTGGGCCGGGGCTTTGCGCAGTTCATCGTCTGCACCGCGCCAACCAGCGTCAATACCGGCACCAACACACTCACCTCGTGCGGCACTGGCGTGCCAACCGTCGCGTTCGGCCCGGACATCAGTCGCCAAACCAACGCCTTGTTCACCGACACCTATGACGGTTCGTTCCTCGCCCGCTACAAGGCCGGCGATCATGACTTCAAGGTGCTGGCGCAATATGTCGAAAATCGCACCACCAACGCGTTCTTGCAGCGCAGCGCCGGTGCCTATTATTTCGACTCGATCGCCGATTTGCAGAACCGCACCGCCAGCCAGTTCGATTATGCCAACGCACTGACGCTCAACCCCAATGACACGACTGCAAGCTTTAGATATGGCGTTTATTCGATCGGCGTGCAGGATGACTGGCAGATCCTTTCGAACCTTCGCGTATCGGTTGGCGCTCGTTATGACTCCTATGACACGACCGATACCGTTGGTCTCAACTCGGCATTTGTAAGCCGCTATGGTTTTTCCAACACCCGGACGTTCAAGGGCCTGCAGGCCTTCCAGCCGCGCCTGAGCTTCAACTATAAGCCAGTGTCCAACTTGGTGCTGCGCGGTGGCGTCGGCATCTTCGCCGCCGGCACGCCCGACATCTACTTCTCGAACTCCTATTCGAACACCGGCGCCAATCAGAACCGCATATCTTCTGTCATCCGGGCCACCCCGACGGGCGGCAATGCGCTAACCTGCACGGCACCCTATACCGGCGCCAATGCCGCAGTCTGCACCGCAGCACTCAACAATGTGCAGGGCACGTCGATCCCGGGGCTGGTCAATTCCTATTTGACCACCAACACCGCCTCACTCGCCACGGCAGGCACGGCATCGGTGGCGCCGGACTTCCGCACCCCGTCGCAAACACGCGCCACGCTGTCCGCCGACTATAAATTGTTCGGCATCGATTTCGGCGCCGACTATCTGTTCTCGAAGGTCAATCAGGGCGTGACCTTCACCGATCTGCGCTCGCGCCAGATCGGCTTCCTCCCGGATGGCCGTCCGCGCTATACCTTCGTCGCAACGCCAGGCGTCATCGGGCAAACCGTCGATACCAACTCCGATATTCAGATCAGGAATACCAGCCTCGGCCGCAGCCACATCTTCGTGGTCCGCTTCGAGAAGGAATTTAAGGCAGCGGGCGTAACGCTGGGCGGCAGCTACACCTGGCAGGACGTGAAGGATGTCAGCAACGCGACGTCGTCGGTTGCCGCATCGCTCTACAATGCCCAGGCCGTTTCCGATCCCAACAACGCGGCCTATGGCACGAGCAGCGACCAGACCAAGTGGCAGTTCAAGTACAGCATCGGCTATGATCACGCCTTCTTCCGTGATTATCGCACGGTGATCCAGCTGTTCGGCGAAACGCGTGCGGGACGCCCGTACAGCTTCACCGCACAGGACACCTCGTCGGGTCGCTCGGCAGTGTTCGGTACCCTGGGCAACAATAACCACTACCTACTCTATGTCCCGACCAGCACGACCGACCCGCTGGTGAGCTATGACACGCAGGCGACCCAGGACTCGCTCGAGGCGCTGATCGGCAGCACCGCGCTCAAGAATTATCGCGGTCAGATCGCCGCGAAGAACATTGCGCGATCGCGGGCAAACACCCGTATCGATCTTCATCTGGAGCAGGAAATCCCGACCTTCATCGGCAAGTCGCGCATCACGCTGTTTGCCGATATCGAAAACCTGCCGAACCTGCTCAACAAGAATTGGGGTGGCGTCACGCAGCTTGGCTTCCCAAGCACGGCCGACGTTGTTCGCATCCAGTGCCTTGCCACGCCAACGGCTACCGGCGGCGTCGCGGTTGCGAACACGGTCTCGACCCAAACCTGCGCGCAATATCGTTACTCGACCTATCGCGCGCCGAGCGAAACGCTAACATCGGCGATATCGCTCTACCTGATCCGCCTCGGTGTGCGGGTGAAGTTCTAATATTCTCCTCCTCCTCAACAGGCCGCCGCCCCCGCAAGGGGGCGGCAGTTTGCTGTTGAGGGCAATCGCCGACAGGTAAAAAAAGGCCCCGCCGATCGAATCGGCGGGGCCTTTTTGCTTTTGGCCGGTGGAGGGGGCGGCAGGTCAGGCCGGCTCGGCGACCTTGGCGTAAAGGCTGTTGACCGGCCGGGCCATTACCCGCGCCACCATCGGCTCGAAAAAACTCAGCGGCGCGCTCTCATAATGCGGATCAAAGGCCGACTGGTCATATTTTTCGCAAAATTCGGCGCAGGCCTCGAAATGCGGGTGGCCGCGATATTGCTCGCGCAAGTCGCGGTCCATGCCGAGATAGTGGAAATAATAATAGCCCTGGAACACGCCGTGGTTGTTGGCGATCCAGTGCAGCTCTTCCGATACGAACGGCCGCAGCATCGCTGCCGCAATCTCAGGATGATTGAAGCTGCCGAGCGTGTCGCCGATATCGTGGAGCAAGGCCGTCACGACATAGGCCTCATCGCGGCCATCACGGTGCGCGCGCGTCGCGGTCTGCAGCGAATGTTCGAGCCGGTCGACCGGGAAGCCGCCATAATCGCCGTCCAGCAATTTCAAATGGGTCAGGACCCGCGCCGGCAGACCATGCGAAAAGTCACGGAAATGCGTTGCGATCGTCGTCCAGTCCTGCTGGGTGCCATCGACCATCGCGGTAAATTGTGCGCGGTCCGCATGCTGTGGGGAATCAGTGCCGTCGGCCATCCACTCTCTCCTCTGCCTGCCGCCAACATAGGCCCCTTCCCGGGCGTTTGTCAGCCGGTATAAGGGGCCGATGCCCTGCCCGCCGCCTAGCGCCCCGAAGCGATGAACGCCCCCGCCCAACCCGGCATCTTCTCGCGTCCCTTTTTCGAAGAGAAAAACCGTGCATTCTGGATGCTGCAGGCAGCGGGGTGGAGTGGCTATCTCGTGCTGCGCAGCGTCTCAAGCATCAACAACGGCCTGTCAGTCGCGGCGCTGGTCGCAATCGTCATTGAATCGATCATCGGCTATTGCATCACGCTGCTGCTCTCGACGCTCTACGGCTATTACCGCACGCTGCCGCGGATCAGCCTGGTGCTGTTGACGATGTTCACATTGGGCACGGCGACATTGCTCTATGCGGTGCTCGACGCCTTTTCCTTCTCGTTCATCAAGCTCGATAATCCGGGCATCAACCTCAATCTGGTGCTCGGCACGATCTTCCTCAATTTCGTGGTGCTGGCGGGCTGGTCAGCGCTATATTTCGGGATCAACTTCTATTTGATCGTCGAGGAACAGATCGATCAACTCGAAAAGCTCGGCAGCCAGGCCTCTTCGGCGCAGCTGGCGATGCTGCGCTATCAGCTCAACCCGCATTTCCTGTTCAACACGCTCAATTCGATCTCGACGCTGGTGCTGCTCAAACAGACCGATCGTGCCAATGCGATGCTGAGCCGGCTCTCGTCCTTCCTGCGCTACACGCTGGCCAACGAGCCGACCGCCAATGTCACGATCGCGCAGGAGGTGGAGACGCTGAAACTCTATCTCGAGATCGAGAAGATGCGATTCGAGGATCGGCTTCGGCCGAGCTTTTCGATCGATCCGCGCGTTGCCAAGGCGCGGTTGCCGTCGCTGCTGCTGCAGCCGCTGGTGGAAAATGCGATCAAATATGCGGTGACGCCCCAGGAAAATGGTGCCGAAATCAACGTCGTCGCTCGGTTGAACGGCGAGCGGGTGCAGATCAGCGTTTCCGATACCGGCCCGGGCTTGCATGAAACAAAATCCCGGCCAAGCCTTTCAACCGGGGTCGGGCTTGCCAATATTAGGGACAGGCTGGCGCAGGCATTTGGGCCCGACCACCGATTCGAGACACGATCAAACCCGGGGGGCGGCTTTGGGGTTGAGATCGACATTCCGTTCCAGCTCGAGGAACCGACGAAAGAGGCCGCATGACGATCCGAACTATCCTCGTCGATGACGAACCCCTGGCGATCCAGGGCATGCAACTCAGGCTGCAGGCACATGACGATGTCGAGATCATCGACACCTGCGTGAATGGCCGCGAGGCGATCCGCAGCATCAAGACCCACAAACCCGATTTGGTGTTTCTGGATATCCAGATGCCGGGGTTTGACGGGTTTTCAGTGGTGCAGGGCCTCATGGAGATCGAACCGCCGCTGTTCGTCTTCGTCACTGCCTATTCCGATCACGCGATTCGTGCCTTTGAAGCGCAGGCGATGGATTATCTGATGAAGCCGGTCGAGGAGACCAGGCTTGCCGACACGCTCGATCGGGTGCGCCAGCGCCTGACCGAGAAGCGCGGGGTCGAGGAGGTCGACCGACTCAAGGAAGTGCTCGCCGAAATCGCCCCCGATGCCGCGGTTGACCTACCCGATGGCGGCGATCAGCATGCCGCCAATCGCTTCGAAAAACTGATCAACATCAAGGATCGTGGCCAGATTTTCCGCGTCGATGTCGACACGATCGAGCGAATCGATGCCGCCGGTGATTATATGTGCATCTACACCGCCGACAACACGCTGATTCTGCGCGAGACGATGAAGGATCTGGAAAAGCGGCTCGATCCGCGCCGCTTCCAGCGCGTTCACCGCTCGACGATCGTCAATCTCGATCTGGTCAAAGAAGTGAAGCCGCACACCAATGGCGAATGCTTCCTGGTGCTCCAGTCGAACGCGCAGGTGAAGGTCAGCCGAAGCTATCGCGACGTGGTTGCGCGCTTCGTGCATTGATCATGTGATATCGGCAAGGGATCGGCTTGCCGGGTAGTCTCAGTCGCCCGGCTGTTCATCCGCACCGTCGGCCACACCCTCGGCAGGGCGCTCGAACCATGCCTCAACCTCGCCCGAGAGCTTCAGGGTCAGCGCGTTGCCGTGGCGATCGACCTTTTTGCCCAGCGCAACGCGAATCCAGCCTTCGGACAGGCAATATTCCTCTACATCGTGGCGCTGCAGCCCCTTGAAGCGGATGCCGATGCCGCGTTCGAGCAGGCTTTGCTCGAAATGCGGGCTGCGCGGGTTCGACGAAAGTCGATCGGGTGGTGTGTCGCTCATGGCCTGCGCTCTTGGCGCAGCGCTGCGCAAATTGCCAGCCCGCGAGCACAAAAAGCGCAGATACACCAAGGGGCGGCACGACCGTGTCGTGCCGCCCCCGGATTGTTCGCATGATCAGCTTTTAACGGCAGATGCGGATACGCACGCTTTCGCGATAATAGGGATCCCAGCGACGTTCGACCCGGCACCGCTCATAGCGCGGGCGGTAGTTATAGGCGTAATAACCGTCATCGGGATAATAGCCGTGGTCGTTATAGTAGCTATAGTCATAATCGCGCGGATAGCCGCGATCCGAATAATAGCGGTCGCGATAGCGATCATTCGCGCTTGACGCGATCGCCGCGCCAATTGCCAGCCCGGCAATCCCGGCAATTACAGCGCCGCCATTGTCATGGCCACGGCCATAGCCATGGCCATAACCACCGCCCCGATAGCCGCCGCCATAACGCTGCGCCTCGGCAGGCGCGGCGACGGTCAGCGCGGTTGCGGCCAGGGCGAAGGCAAGGCCTGCTTTTTTCAACCCGGCTTTGTCAAATATCGAGTTCATGTCCATTCTCCTCATCTGAACCAGCCCGACACCCGGTACCAACGCACTGCATGGAGAGCCTGTTGCATTGGCTAGGCGATTCGCGCTGAACTGTTGTGGAACGCGGCGTTCATGAGCGGTTTACCAAATGCTCGACGACCTGGCCGATCGCGGCCCAATCTGACGGAGTGTATCAATGGCCTATTGGTTGATCAAATCCGAACCTGAAAGCTATGGCTGGGCGCATCTCGTTGCCGACGGCCGCACCGAATGGACCGGCGTGCGCAACGCCACCGCCGCGATCAATCTGCGCGCGATGCAGGTGGGTGACGAGGCGTTTTTCTATCACAGCGTCAGCGACAAGGCCGTGGTCGGCATCGTCCGGATCACCCGGAGCTGGCAGAGCGATGGCGAGGACGGCAAATGGGCCTCGGTCGAAGTTGCGCCGGTCCGCGCGCTCGCCCGGCCGGTCACGCTAACGGCGATCAAGGCCGAGCAGAGACTGGCCGGCATGGAATTGCTGCGGCAATCGCGGCTGTCGGTCTGCCCGGTGCGCGACGAGGAATGGGCGTTACTGTTGGCGATGGGGGGTTAGGTAAGGCGGTCAGCGCGGGATTCGACAGAGGCAGGCGCAACGGATGTCGAGCCGGTCCAATTATCGCAATGCGACTTTAAAACCGGACGAAGAACGCCGCCCCCGACCCGGAGGCGATCTCGATCGTGCCGCCAAGGCTCTGCGTCAGCGTCTGGATCAGCCGCATGCCCAGGCTCGCCTGTCCACTGCGGGCGATGCTGAAATCGGGAGCGAACCCGACGCCTTCGTCGCTCACTTCCAGCACCCTTTTCCCATCGCGACGGGTCAGCCGCACATGGATGACGCCGCCTTCGGCGCTATAGGCATGCTTGGCGGCGTTGGTCACCAGCTCGGTCAGCAGCAGCGCGAACGACGCGGCCTGGTCAGGCGAGACCTCGCTCGGCTCGGCGGATGCGCGAATATCGACGTGATCGAGCTGCTGCGCCAGCGTGCCGCACACTTCCGTCAGCAATGCGGCCAGGTCGATCATCTCGCTGCCGGCGTCACGCCACAGCCGGTCATGCGTGTGCGCCACCGCGATGACCCGATCAGACGCGCTGCCCAGCGCCTCGGCAGCCTCCACGGTCGTGCTTGACCGCGCCTTCATCCGCAACAGGCCCGACAGGATGGTCAGGCTGTTCTTGACCCGGTGACTGGCCTCCTGGACCAAAATCTTCTGGTATTCGAGCGCGGCCGACAGCCGATCCTCGGCGACTTGCCGATCGAGCGCCACGCCAATGAAATTGGCAAGGCCCTGCAAAAAGGCGAGATCGGCCGCCTCAAACTCACCGGCCGACGAACTGTCGACCTCAAGGATGCCCCAGCGGCCGCCGCCATAGGTGATCAGCACGTTGATCGCGCGTCGCACGCCATGATCGATCATCAATTGTGGCGTGCGAAACTGCTGTTCGCCCTCGAGATGATTGGAGATGACTGGCGACCCGGTGTGGAAGGCATAGCCCGCGGGCGATTCGACATCGGCACCAAAGGATACCACACCCACCACGCCAGCCCGCCAGCCGACGCCGGCGCGGATCAGCAGATCATTCTCCGTCTTGCGAAATTCGAGGATCTTGGACAGGCTCGCGCGCATCCCGAGAGCCGCAGTTTCGGCGGCGCGATCGAGCAGGCTGGGCACGCTCGACGATTTGAGGGCTTCCATGCCGAAATTGGACAGCACCGCCTGCTGTTCGAGCCGATAGCCGAGCATCGATCCGGCACCGACATCGGTAACGGCTTGTGAGAAGGATTTCTGGCTGATCCCGCGACCCGCCGCTCCTTCGACCACTTCGTGTCCGTCGGTTTCCAATTCGATCTTGTTATCAGGCATGTCGGCCAAATCTCCGCATCACGATCGGCGGATAAGGCTGCCGCATGCCCTAAACGAAGCAGCGCGATAATTGCTCCGCCCCCGGATCGACGGCGGGGCCAAGGATATCCGCGTCGCTATCAGCGAAGCAAGGCCGCCCCGTACCGCCCGGACCGCGCGACGCGGCCGGATCGGCAAGGGACAGGTCGTGAACCTTATGCGGCGACCTTCGCCCGGCTCGCCTTCTTGCGCTCGTTCGGGTCCAGATAGCGCTTGCGCAGCCGGATCGACTTGGGCGTCACTTCGACCAGCTCGTCATCGTCGATATAAGCGATCGCCTGTTCCAGCGTCAGCCGCCACGGTGGCGTCAGCCGGATCGCATCATCCTTGCCGCCGCTCGCGCGGAAGTTGGTGAGCTGCTTGGCCTTCATCGGATTGACTTCAAGGTCGTCATTCTTGGCGTTCTCGCCGACGATCATGCCTTCATAGAGCGCCTCTTGCGGGGCCACCATCAGAATGCCGCGCTCTTCGAGCGGGCCTAGCGCATAGGCATTGGCCTCGCCCGCGCCGTTCGAGATCAGCACGCCGTTTTTGCGGCCGTCAATCCGGCCCTTGTGCGGGCCATATTTCTCGAACAGCCGGTTCATGATGCCAGTGCCGCGCGTGTCGGACAGGAATTCGCCATGATAACCGATCATCCCGCGCGATGGCGCTGAGAAGGTGATGCGGGTCTTGCCGCCGCCCGACGGGCGCATATCGGTCATCTCGGCTTTGCGGATGTTCATCTTCTCGACGACAGTGCCGGAATATTCCTCATCCACGTCAATGATGACGGTTTCATAGGGTTCGGTCTTGTTGCCATTCTCGTCCTCGGCGAACAGCACGCGCGGGCGGCTGATGCTGAGTTCGAAGCCTTCGCGGCGCATCGTTTCGATCAGCACACCCAGCTGCAGTTCGCCGCGGCCGGCGACTTCATAGCTGTCCTTGTCGGCGCTTTCGGTCACCTTGATGGCGACGTTGGATTCGGCTTCGCGGAGCAGGCGATCCCGGATCATCCGGCTGGTCACCTTGCTGCCCTCACGCCCCGCCATTGGCGAATCGTTGACGGCAAAACGCATCGACAGCGTCGGCGGATCGATCGGCTGTGCGTGCAGCGGCTCGGACACGCTCGGGTCGGCGATGGTGTTGGCGACGGTCGCGACGGTAAGCCCGGCAATCGAGATGATGTCGCCGGCATTGGCTTCGTCCACGGGCACGCGCTCGAGCCCGCGAAACGCCATGATCTTCGATGCCCGGCCGGTCTCGACCACCTTGCCGTCGGGATCGAGCGCATGGATCGGCATGTTGGTCTTGACCGAGCCCGAAAAGACCAGGCCGGTCAGGATGCGTCCAAGGAAATTGTCGCGATCGAGCAACGTCACCAGGAACTTGAACGGGCCATCCGGGTCCGCCGACGGGGCGGGGACGTGCTCGACGATCTTGTTGAACAGCGGATCGAGCGTGCCCTCGCGGACATCAGGGTTGTCGCCCGCATAGCCGTTGCGGCCACTTGCGAAGAGGACAGGGAAATCGAGCTGATCGTCATTGGCCTCAAGGCTGACGAACAGATCGAACACTTCGTCGAGCACTTCCTGCGCGCGCGCATCACTGCGGTCGATCTTGTTGACAACGACGATCGGGCGGAGGCCCAGCGCCAGCGCCTTACCGGTCACGAACTTGGTCTGCGGCATCGCGCCCTCGGCCGCGTCGACCAGCAGGATCACGCCGTCAACCATCGACAGGATGCGTTCAACTTCACCGCCGAAATCGGCGTGGCCGGGCGTGTCGACGATGTTGATTCGCGTCTTGTGGCCGTGGTGATCGTCCCACTCGATCGACGTGCACTTGGCAAGAATCGTGATCCCACGCTCTTTTTCGAGATCGTTCGAATCCATCGCGCGCTCTTCGATGCGCTGATTGTCGCGGAAAGTGCCCGACTGGCGGAAAAGTTGATCGACCAGCGTTGTTTTGCCGTGATCGACGTGGGCGATGATCGCCACGTTGCGGAGGCTCATAAAGTGTCCTGATGCTAAAGCGGGAGTGTTGGCGCGGCGCATAGCGCAAAATGGTGCGCTGCGCAAAGGCGGCGCAGATCAACGGTAACGGTTGCGCTTTTTTCACGGGCAGCAGGAATAAAATCGTCGGTCTCCCCGTCTTGGTCCTCGAACAACGGCAAGGACACCGGCATGGCACTAGACGACAACGAGGGGATCAACCGACGCGGCCTGCTGGAATGCGTGGGATGGGCCGGCACGGGCGCGCTCTATTCGCTCGCCGGCGGCAGTTTCGGCTCGATCAGCCTCGACGCCGCGCTGGCAGCATCCCCCCGGCGCCAGCCGGTTACGCCATTCAGCTTCCTACAGATCAGCGACAGCCATATCGGCTTCGACAAGCCCGCCAACCCCGATGCCCGGGGGACTTTTCAGGCAGCGGTCGCCAAGATCGGGGCGCTGGCGGACAAGCCTGCCTTCATCCTGCACACCGGCGATATCAGCCATTTGTCGCGCGATGCCGAATTCGCCGATGCCGATGACATCATCAGCGCGGCAGGCCTGCCGGTTTTCCACGTGCCGGGCGAACATGACATGCTCGATGAGGGCGGCGGCAAGGCCTTTCTTGCGCGTTACGGCAAGAACACGCGGGGAAGCGGCTGGTATAGCTTCGAATCGAACGGTGTGCATTTCATTGCCCTGGTCAATGTCGCCGATCTCAAGCCCGGCGGCATGGGGCATCTTGGCACCGAGCAGCTGCTGTGGCTGAAAAAGGATCTCGCGGGCGTGTCGTCGAGCACGCCGGTGGTGGTATTCGCGCATATCCCACTCTGGACGGTGTATGCCGATTGGGGCTGGGGGACCGATGATAGCGCGCAGGCGCTGGTGCTGCTGCGCCGCTTCGGCTCGGTCACGGTGCTCAACGGCCATATCCATCAGGTGATCCAGAAGGTGGAGGGCACGATCAGCTTCCATTCGGCACGATCAACTGCCTATCCGCAGCCGGCCCCAGGCAGCGCGCCCTCCCCCGGCCCGCTCAAAGTGCCCAGCGGGCAGCTCCATGCGATGCTCGGCATCCGTACCGCCCGGATAGTGCCCGGCCGCGACCCGATTGCGCTGATCGACATCGATCTCGCCTGATCTTCCTTCCATAAAGGTCACCATCACATGATCAGCCTTACTCTTCATCGCGCGATTCCATTGCTCCCCCTACTCGCCATTTTCGGCGTCTTCGCCGGGCCGATCTGGGCGACCCAGCCGGCCCCACCCGCCAACGTGCTGACCCAGGCTGTCCAGATCAGAAATTTCGCCTTCGTGCCCGCCGTGCTGACGGTGGCCCCGGGCACGACCGTCATCTGGACCAACGCCGATGAAGACCCACACAGCGTGGTATCGACCAGCAAGGCCTTCCGATCCGGCGCGCTCGATACCGACGGGAAATTTTCCTTCACCTTCACCCGGCCTGGTGATTATGCCTATTTCTGCTCACTGCATCCGCACATGACGGCAAAGATTGTCGTCCGGCCCAAGTGACGATGCCGAAGGAGAAGGCGGGCGGATGATCTGGCGTCATCGGCGGGGCACAAATGCCGGATCGCCGCCCCTCGACGATTTCTCGGCGACGATGCTGCCGCATCTGGATGCGGCCTATACATTGGCGCGCTATCTGGCGCGCGATGCTGGCATCGCCGACGATATCGTCCAGGAGAGTTTCCTGCGCGCCAAACGCAATTTCGCCGCCTATCGCGGCGGCGCGGACAAGGCGTGGCTGATGGCGATCGTCCGCAACTGCTTCTTCGACTGGGCCAGAGCGCGGCAACGCGCCGGGCACGACGAAACCGATCCTTCGGATACCGTGGCGATCGACGATCCAGAGGCGATTATGGCCCGCAACGGCACCATCGCCACCGTCCAGGCAGCGATCGAAGCGCTGCCGCCGCTGTTCCGCGAAGCGATCATTCTCCGGGAGATTGAAGGCATGAGCTATCAGGAAATCGCCCAGGCCACCGACACCCCGATCGGGACGGTGATGTCGCGCCTGTCGCGCGCGCGCCTGGCGCTCGCTGTCATCTTGAAGGCGACACCGCAGGCAGCAGACATGGTGACACAATGACTAGGTGCACCGACAAGGCGCTGCTGCTCGGCGCGCTGCTGGACCATGAGCTTGACGCCGCCAATGTCATCGAGATCGAAGCTCATCTCGCCGTCTGCGCGGCCTGCGCCGCGGCCTATGCCGATCTGCGCGCGACCCGGGCGTTGCTGCGCGATGCCGGGCTTCGCATAAGCGCCCCGGCAGCGATTCGCGCGCGGATCAGCGACGCGGCCGATACGCCACGGACCCGCGCCGTTTCGCCGCTTGCCTGGATGGGAACGGGGGCGGCGGGCATGCTGGCGGCGTGCCTCGGGCTGTTTGTGCTGGTCTCGCCAATGTCGACGAGCCTCGTCCAGGACGAGATCATCGCCAGCCATGTCCGATCGCTAATGCCGGGCCGGCTGATCGATATCGCGACGTCCGACCGGCATGTCGTAAAGCCCTGGTTCAATGGCAAAATCGATTTCGCGCCCCCGGTGGTCGACCTGAAGGCGCAAGGGTTTCCCCTGGTTGGCGGTCGGATCGATTATGTCGGGGGGCGCCCCGTCGCGGCGCTCGCTTATCGTCACGGGCGGCATGTGATCAACCTGTTCGTCCGGCCAGCGATGGAGGCCAGCCTGTGGCCCGATCTCGAAAGCCACCAAATCGGCTATACGCTGATCCGCTGGCGGCAGGGCGATCTGGAATTCTGGTCGATCTCCGACATCGCGCCGATCGATCTCGCCCGGTTCCATCGGGTATTTTCGGCGGCAACGGCCTGATAGGCGTGGGCATCGCTTGCTGTCTGGTGCCGGTCGGTTAGGGCGGGCGCATGTCGCTGCTCCGCCGCCTTCTGCCCGATCGATTCATCCTCCTGCTGGTGGCGACGCTGATCGTCGCCACGCTGGTGCCGGCAACCGGTGCCGCGCTGACGGCCGTCGGCTGGATCTCCAATGCGGCGATCTTCCTGCTGTTCTTCCTCCACGGCGCGCGGCTGAGCCCACAAGCGGTGGTTGACGGGGCGAAGCGCTGGCGCTTGCAGGCGGCGATCCTGGCCTTTGGCTATATCGGTTTTCCCGTCGTCATGCTCGGGGTCACGCAGCTGCTGGCCGGCCGGTTTTCGCCCGAATTGCTGATGGGTCTGATCTTTCTGGGCGTTTTGCCGACGACGGTTCAGTCATCGATCGCTTACGCCTCGATTGCGCGGGGCAATGTCGCTGCATCGGTGATCGCCGCCGCCGGCTCCAATCTGCTCGGCGTGGTGCTGACGCCGTTGCTGTTCGCGATCATCGCCAGCACCGCCTTTGGCCAGATGTCGCTTTCAGGGATCGGCAAGATCGCCCTGCTGCTGCTGCTGCCCTTCGCGCTTGGGCAGTCGCTGCGCGGCCGCGTGCTGCCGGCCATCCAGCGTCACGCAACGCTTGCCGGCATGGCCGACAAGCTGACGATCATCCTGGCTGTTTATGTCGCCTTCTCCGATGCCGCGACGCAGGGCCTGTGGCAGCGGGTGAGCATCACCGACCTGATCGCCCTGGGAACGATCGTGCTCATGCTGCTGATTCTGGCCTTCGCCGCCGCCTGGCGGCTTGGGGCGGCGATGCAGCTGACCCCGGCCGACCGCGCGACGATGCTGTTCTCCAGCGCGCATAAGAGCCTTGCCACGGGTGCGCCGATGGCGCGGATTCTTTTCCCGCCGGCGCTGGCGGGGGCAGTCATCCTGCCGTTAATGCTCTATCATCAGATGCAACTCATGCTGAGCGCGGTGATCGCCGCTCGACTTGAACGGGATAATGAGCGTATTACATGAATGCTACACTTGAACGCGGCAGCGATCAGCGCCATTGATGCTGAGGCCCGCGCGCTGGAGGAATGAATGGCGACCACGACCGAAACCGCGACCAACGACCTCGTCCTGACCCCGCCCGATCCCGTCCCCGTTGTTTCGCCGGAAAAGGCCGTCGGGTTGGTGCCGGTTGATGATGAGAAGCGCAGCCAGCTGCAGGCCAAGGTCGACAATTTTGTCGACGATCTTGTCGCGCAGGACGTCAACTCGCCCGAATTCGGCAAGCGGGTCGATGCGATCAGCGCGATGGGGCAGAAGGAAATCCGCGACGCCGCTGGCCAGTCCAATCGTTTCCTCGACCGGCCGGTCAAGGCGATGGACCAGGAATCGGGCGTCGGCGCCGATCTCGCCGCCCTGCGGCGGACGATCGAGGATCTCGATCCCGGCAAGAAGGGCAGCCTGCTCGCGCCGAAGAAGATTTTCGGGATCATTCCGTTCGGCAGCAAGATGCGCGATTATTTCGACGGTTATAAATCGTCGCAGGGGCATATCTCGTCGATCCTGAAGTCGCTCGGCTCGGGCAAGGACGAGCTGCTGATGGACAATGCCGCGATCGACGTCGAACGCGCCAATTTGTGGACATCGATGGGCCGACTGGAGCAGATGATCGTGCTCGCCAAAACGATGGACGCGCGGCTTGAGGATAAGGCCAATGAGCTCGATCATAGCGACCCCGCCAAGGCCAAGGCGATCCGCGAGACCGCCTTGTTCTACGTCCGCCAGCGCACCCAGGATCTGCTGACGCAGATGGCGGTGACGGTCCAGGGCTATCTGGCGCTCGATCTGGTTAAAAAGAACAATGTCGAGCTCGTGAAGGGGGTGGATCGCGCGAGCACCACCACCGTCGCCGCGCTGCGGACGGCGGTGACGGTCGCGCAGGCGCTGACCAACCAGAAACTGGTGCTCGAACAGATCACCTCGCTCAACACCACCACCGCCAACATCATCGATTCGACCGGCAAGCTGCTGAAGAGCCAGACCGCGACGATCCATGAACAGGCCGCCGCATCGACGATCCCGCTTGAAACGCTGCAACGCGCCTTCCAGAACATCTACGATACGATGGACGCGATCGACAGCTTCAAGCTCAAGGCGCTCGACAGCATGAAGACGACGGTCACCACCCTGTCAGGCGAGGTCGAGAAATCAAAGGGCTATATCGCCCGCGCCGAGGGCCAGGCCCAGGCGTCGCTGAGCGGCCCGGCTGCCGATACGTTCAAGCTAGAGGCTGTCTGACATGACCGATGTCGATCGCCAGATCGCCCGTTCCGCCGAGCTGCTCGAGCGGACCGGCGAACGCCACCGCGCAGGCATGCTGCGCCGCCAGCGCACCGATGGCATCGGCCAGCGAGTGACGCGAATCGCGCTGGCCGATGGGGCGATTCTATTGGCGACGATCATCTTTGCCCTGGCGGTCGGCCCGATCGGCCTGCTGGGTGCAGTCGGCGTGATCGGCTTGCTGATCGTGGTGACGCTGGCGCTGGCGATCCTGCCGACTGCCCCCGCCCCGACGCCGGAACGCCTGCGCGAAGTCCCGCTCAAGGCGCTGCCGGCTCAGACCGAACGGTGGCTGGCGACGCAGCGCGCCGCGCTGCCCGCGCCGGCAATCACGCTGATCGACCAGATCGGGCTGCGGCTCGACACGCTGTCGCCGCAGCTTGCGACACTGGGCGAAGACGCACCCGCCGCCGCCGATGTCCGCAAGCTGGTCGGCGAGCAGCTGCCCGAATTCATCAAGGGCTACACCCGCGTGCCGCCCGAGCTGCGACGCGTCGAGCGCAACGGCAAGACACCCGATGCCCAATTGATTGACGGGCTGCGGCTGATTGAGAACGAGATTGGCGAGATGACCACGCAATTGGCCGAGGGCGACCTCGACCAGCTGGCGACGCGCGGGCGGTTTCTGGAGATCAAATATCGCGGCGATTCGGCTGATCCGGTCGGCTAGTGCGGATCATTGACGAACGCGCTATAAAATGGCATCTTGACTGCCAATAGATACAGTCAGCCATGACAGGGATTCAGGAAACGCCGGATGCAGGTCGTCAACGCCATTCTCCCGACGCCGGCACAGGTCGCCGATTTTTTCGGCACGGCCGAAGACGGCCCGTTCACCATGGTCAACCTCCTCAAATTCAAACCCCGGGCGGCTTATGCCGATGGCCGTGACCCCGATCTGACCGGTTTCGAAGCCTATATGCGCTATGGCATGGCGGTGCAGGCGCATATCAAGGCGGTCGGCGGGGTGCCGGGTTATGCCGGCCGCGTGACGGGCCTGATGCTGGGCGAGGTTGAGGAGCTGTGGGATATGGTGGCGCTGGCCGAATATCCCTCGCTCGCGGCGTTTCAGCAGATGGTGGCCAACCCCGATTATCAGGCGATCTCGGTCCACCGCGAGGCGGGCCTGGCAGGCCAGCTCAACATCAAGACGCAGGGCCCGCGGGCATAAACCACGGACTCGTCACGGCGTACCCCTCTCCAGATGGCGGCAAAGTCCGGTTTGCCCTGGGCAAGCGAGCTCAATTCTGCAGAGGGCCTAATCTTGATCGCTGATTCCGCCTGGATAAGAGACGGCGAACAAGGTATTTTTAGCCACCCGTGATTTCGCCCTCTTGGTCGGGAAGTTTCGCTTTCACACGGCGGCGGCGAGCGGCCTGTATTTCGTCCTCTATTTCCAGCAGCAACGCGCGCCCCTGAGCGGTTTTGCCATTGGTGTCCACGCAATCGGGTGCAGCTCAATCGGGTCGCTGATAAGTCACGTCGGTGCCGGAACTGTCATCTTCCCTTCGGTTCACCCGTACTGGTCCCTTGCCACTTGTTCGTTGTCTTGCTCGTCATCGCTCCACCTTCTCAGGAGTTGGAGCCTCCGACAAACCCGGAGCGGTTCAGAACACGCTTATTCGATGCACCTTGCGGGAGTTGCCACCGCTAGTAGCGTACGGCATGCTCGGCCCAGGAATCGAGGATTGAAATGCCACTTAACGAACAGATTGAACTCGCCAGAACTGAAATAGTCTCTGATGGCTATGAGATGTCGGTCGGCGAATTGCTCAATCTCTATCGGGACAATGAACTCAAGATTAATCCTGAATATCAGCGCCTTTTTCGTTGGAGTCAGACAAGTAAGACAAGGTTTATCGAATCTCTACTACTCGGAATTCCGATCCCACCGATATTTGTGTTTCAGGACGAGGATGGAATTTGGGAGCTAATAGATGGCCTACAGCGCATTTCAACGATACTACAATTTGTTGGTGTACTTGGTGGTGCGCGTGCTGAAGAATTAGGTGTCCTCACGCTTGAGGGGACTAACTATCTTCCTGATTTGGCAGGTAAGCTTTGGGAACCATCAGCACCCAATGCCGACGATGGCATCGGTCAAGCTCAACAATTGCAAATAAAGAGAGCTCGTGTTCGTGTAGAAATATTGAAGAAAGAGAGCGACGCGAAGGCAAAGTACGAACTCTTTCAGCGCCTAAATACTGGGGGAGCTCCGCTGACAGAACAAGAAGTTCGTAACTGCGTTGCCGTCATGATCAATGAAGAATTTCACGCGTGGTTGATCAATATTGCTAAATATGAAAATTTTGTTTCTACCACAGCGCAGACTGAAGTCGCGGTAGAGAATCAAGGTGGGGTTGAGCTAGCACT
>NCGD01000025.1 GCA_002281535.1 Sphingomonas sp. 28-63-12 | reverse complement strand
CTATATCGCCCGGCCCTATGCCGATGCGCCAACCCGAATGAAGGCGATGATCGCGTTTTTCAACAGCGTGACGGCGCAGGCGCCCAATATCCGCGCCAATCTGAAAACGCCGATGCCGCTGAGCTTTGTCAACTACGGCGTTGCCGGCTTCAACGGCTTTGCCGATTTCTATGCCGGGGACGCCAAAAAGGCGTTTGCCGAGGTCAAGGACCCGGCGCTGCAGCAACAGTTTGACAGTGCGGCGCAAGCGGCAGCCAAATCGATGAAGGAGATTGGCAGCTGGCTTGAAAGCCAGCGCCCAACGGCAACGCAGGACTTTGCGCTGGGGGCCGAACGCTTCTCGCGCATGATCGCGGCAACTGAAGGGGTGGAGACGCCGCTCGCCGAGCTGGAGAAGATCGGTGATGCCGATCTCAAGCGCAATCAGGCGGCGCTGACCGAGGCTTGCGCCAAATTCGCCCCCGGCGCGACGATCGAGGCGTGTACCGCCAAGATGAACGCCAACAAGCCCGAAGCCGGCCCCGTGGCCGAGGCGCGGC
Organism: Sphingomonas sp. 28-63-12; assembly: GCA_002281535.1. Taxonomy (GTDB): domain Bacteria; phylum Pseudomonadota; class Alphaproteobacteria; order Sphingomonadales; family Sphingomonadaceae; genus Sphingomonas. The sequence continues at coordinate 35,419 of NCGD01000025.1, read as the reverse complement.
GCCAGATCCCCATGCTCCGCGCGTTCGTGATCGATCATGACCTCGTGTCGATTCCCGGCACCGAAGCGGCGCTGGTCGAGGAAAGTCCGCCCTATAACCGGCAGAATTCCGCCTATATCGATCCGCCCGGGCCGTTCGATAAGGGCATCCCGTCAGTCTATTATATCTCGCCGCCCGATCCGAGCTGGAGCAAGGAGGTCCAGGACGGCTTCGTGCCCGGCAAGGATGATCTGCTCTTCACTTCGGTGCATGAAGTGATGCCGGGCCATTTCGTCCAGTTCCTGCACGCCAATCGCTCGCCCTCGCTTTTCGGGCAATTATTCGTCGGCTATGCCTATGCCGAAGGCTGGGCGCATTATGCCGAGGAAATGATGTGGGAAGCCGGGCTGAACAACGGCGATCCGGAGACGCATATCGGCCAGCTCGCCAATGCGCTGCTGCGTGATTGCCGCTTCCTGTCGGCGATCCGGATGCATTCGGGCACGATGACCCAGGAGCAATCCCGGGAATTGTTCGTCACCGAATGCCATCAGGACGAAGGGACCGCGCGCCAGCAATCGGCCCGCGGCACCTATGACCCGGCCTATCTCAATTATACGCTCGGCAAGCTGATGATCCGCAAGCTGCGCGCCGATTGGACCGCCAGCCGGGGCGGGACCAAGGCGTGGAAGGGCTTCCACGACGCGTTTCTGAGCTATGGCGGCCCGCCCATTCCGCTGGTGCGGCAGGCGATGATGAAAGAGCCAACGGCAAAGGCGGTGTTCTAACCGGCGTTTGGCGGCGACCAGCCCGGTTCGGCGAGTTCGAACCCGGCAAAGTCGAATGCCGGCGTCACCACGCAGCTGACCAACGCCCAGCCATGGACCGCCTCGGCGGCTTGCCAGGCATTGGCCGGGACGATCGCCTGCGGCACTTGCCCCGCCAGCGCATCGCCGCCGAGAAGGGGCGATGTCCTGTCGATGTGCAGCAACAACGGGCTGCCCGCATGCCACAGCCATAATTCGGTCGCGTCGACCCGGTGCCAGTGCGATTGCTGCCCGGTCTCAAGCAGAAACAGGATCGCCGTCGCCAAACCCCGCCCGCCATCGGGCGCGGGCTGCCGGAAAGTCTCGCGGTACCATCCCCCTTCGGGATGGGGGGCGAGGTCGAGCGCGGCAATCAGCGGGTGGGGCATGCGGCGGCGATCCTGTCCGGGCTATAGCCGATAGGTGAGCTCGGCCGAAAAGCTCCGCTGCGGGAAGGGGTGGAACAGGAAATATTTGTCATTGCCGACATTGTCGACGCCAAATGCCATCTGCCACTGCGGGTTCACGCGGAACACGGCGCGCAGATCGACCACGGCATAGCCGCCAAAACCCTGATAGGTGTTTGGGTTGCTATCGACATTGTTGATGGTGCCAAAACTGCGGGTGGCAAAACGGACCGCCGCAGTCAGCGCTACCACGCGGGCGGGGTGCCAGGTCGCGACGATTGTCGCCTTGCGCAGGGGCAGTTGCGGCGGGCGCTTGCCGATCGCATCAGGAAAGGCGGTATCCGCGGTGATGCGGGGGTCGATCAGCGTCAGGCTGCCCGACAAATCGAAGCCGGAGAGCAGATTGGTCTGCACCACGGCAAGTTCGATTCCCCGCGTCCGCACCCGATCGACATTCTGGACATAGCTATACAATGTGGTCGAACCCGGCACCAACGGCGCCGATTGTGAGAGTAGCGCATCGCTAAGCGCTTCGCTGAACAACGACAGCCGGACATAATTGGCTTGCCCGCCATATTGCGCGGCAAGCTCCTCTGACAGCGCGCGTTCAGGGCGCAGCGTCGGATTGGGTGAGGTGATCGACGGTCCAGTGGTGATCGCTTGATAGAGCTCGGTCACCGTTGGGAAGCGATAGGCGGCGCCGAACGAGGCGGTGATTGCCCAATTGACGGCGGGCGCCCAGCGCAACGATGCTTTGGGTGAAAACCGGGGTGTCGATCGGCTGGGTTGGTTGACCAAAAAGGCAGGCGAAGCCGAGAAGTTGCTGCCGTTGCTGGCCCGCCACCATTCCTGACGTCCCCCGATGGTCAAGGTCAGTGGTTCGGCAATCGTCCATGCATCCTGGACCCACAGCGCGTCGGTTTGGGTGCGGCCCGCTGCGGCAAGGGTCAGCGCGCCCGGTTGTCCGGTCCGCCAGTCGCTGGTCGCATAGCGATTGCTGGCGAGCGTATAGCGGTCGTGGTGGTAGCCAACGCTTAGGATATGGCCACCACCATGCCATGCTGCTTTTGCATCCACCGTTGACCAGCCGGTTCCGTCAAGCCGCGTGATCGTGCCTGCGCCGCCGCTTAGCGCCCCGGGCAAGGCGGTGCCGGCGATGCGCTGGCTGTCCTTGGCGAAATCGAACAAGGTACCGATCACCTGCCAGTCGACCGGCCCGGTCGAGCCCGTTGCTGACAGCGAATGCGACCAGTGGCGCTGATCGGTGCGATAGACATTATTGGCAAAGCTGCTGGCTGGCACCGCATAGCCGAAGCCGCCAATGGCGAGATTGCCCGCATAAACCGGCGCCCCGGCCGCACTCGACAGATAGGTTTCGGCGCTCGACTCGGTCTGGTTCAAAAACAGCCCGCCGACATAGGTCAGCCGGATTGCCGACGTCACATCGAGCGCTGCCTTCACCTTGAAGAAATCCTGCCCTTGATGTTCGAAGCCGCCCGCGCCCAGAACGCGGATTGGCGTGTCTGTGCGGTTGAAATCATCGAATCCGCCGGTGGTCTGGGTCGCTCCGGGCGCTGTAACGCGAGTCGCCGTTGTGTAAGCCAGCGGTTGACTGTCATTTGTGACATGCCGGGCGCTGGCGAAAAAGGCCAGCGGGCCGAACCGATCGCCAATTGTGCCGCCAATCTCATAGCCGGGCAACGTTTTCGCGGTCGCATATTGGTCGAACGTCTGCACGTTGACGCTGCTAGTCACTGTGCCTTCCAGTTTGTCGGGCAACCGGGTGGTGATGTTGACGACTGCGCCGATCGAATTGCCCGGATAAGCAGCCGAAAAGGGCCCATAGAGCACATCAATGCGATCGACTTCCTGTGGGCTCACCAGCGCCCAACGTGGCGAGGCAGAGCTATTGTTGTTACCGATCAACGCTGACAGCAGCGCGCCATCGGCATAGATCAGGCTGCGCGCGCTGGCGCCGACGCCTGATGTACGGGTGGCGAGCGGCGCTTGCTGATCGCCGATATTGCGTTTGCGGACGAGCAGGCTGGGGAGATATTTGAGCGCGTCCTCGATCCCGGGGCCGTTGATCACCGTGTCGATTTGCGCCGCGGTCACGCTGGCAGTGGTGGCAGGGCTTTGTTCGCTATTGGCCTGCTTCTGGGCGGTAACGACGATGTCGCGCCCGGGATCAGGGGCTTCAGTGGCGAGCAACGGGGAAGGCAGCGTCGCAAGCGCAAGCGCAATCACGCGCCGCTGGGGCGCGCGGGGACGGAAAATCATCATCGCAAATCCAATCAACTGACAGGGTAAGCCGCACGCGCGGCCAGAAAGGCATGTCAGCCGTGGGCGGGGGGCCCCGTCTTGGGCGGTGGCGGTGCAGCGAGGCCAAGGCCCGGCCGCGGTGCGAGTCGATCGACGCCGGTCGAGGACGCCTCGATGATGACCGGGGCGACTGGATGGGAGAGTGCCGCGAGATCGACCGAGGCACTGGCGGCGGCAAAGGCGCAAGGGTGGTCGGCAGCTTTGCCGTCATGCTCGCCCTGGCTGGGGTGACCAGGCTGTTTTGGGCCGATCGACGGCATCGGCATCATCATCGCGCCCTGGCCGGTACAGATCACGATCATCGGCGCTGCGCCCGCCATTCCTGGCGCGATCATGAAGCCCGACGGGACAATCACCCGTCCCAGCATGGCCAGGGCGAGCAATATGCCGGTTAACAACCGGGGCAAGGCAGGGTAAAGGCGCTGCACGCGGTTCGCTTAAACCGCCCGGCAACCCCCGACAACAGCCAAATTTCGTATGTGTTCAACAGCGTCTGTTGCACTGCAACATTTTATGCTATGCAAGCCTAATGAAGCAGCCCGAATCTCAAGGCGATGACAACGCCCCAACCGGCCCGGTGCCGACGATCCTCGAAGCGATTGTTCGTCGGCTATGCCTGAGCGCGGTTTATAACCGTAGCATTGTCACCCTGGCGCCGCATATTCTCTATACCAAGCATGATGAGTTGCACGTCGATGCGGTCGCGGTCGAACGGGACGGCAAGCCGCCGCGTGAGCTCAAACTCGGCACCTATCGGCTCAGCGGGCTTGGGGCGATCAAACTGGCCGATCGCAGCTTTTCGCCGATCGAGCAGTTCGACCCGATCGAGCCGAAATATGCCGGCGTCACCCTGATGATGATCGACCGCGTCTGATCACGAGCGACGACGGCGTAAATGGGGGAGCGGCCCTGCGGCCACTCCCCGAGGCGACTTAGCGGCAGATCGTCACCCGGCGGTGATGGCGCCATTCGGTGAAGCAACGGCGGCCGTGATAGCCACCATAATAGCGCGGCGCGCGCCAGCGATGGTCTTCGCGATAGCCGTCGCGGTAGCCGACCCGATAGCCGGGGCGCACATAGACGGGGCCGCGATGGTGTTCGTGATAGCCGGCGCGGCCATGATAGGGTTCGGCACTCGCTTCGGCACTGATGCCAAGGCCGGCGATCAGCAGGCCGGCGGCAATGAAGGGGGCAATCTTCATGTCTCATCCTTTCCTCACCCGTGGATCGGGCAAGGGAAAGCTACGCCGCTGCCGGCTTATCGTTGCTGAACGCAGTTGTTGGGTAAGGTTAAGCTTCGGTCAGCGCAGCGAATGGCGTGAGGCGTGCCCCTGATCGCGTGATCGCCTGACGGACGCCGGGATCGATCAGCGCGGCGAATTCGTCGGTATAGCGATAGCCCGGAGCATGGCCGGTGCCGACCTTGTCGGTGGCGGGGTGCAGATAAAGCTCGGTAATCCCCATCGGCGCACGATCGATCAGGCTGGCGACGCGCACGGCGGTCATCGCACCGCTCCAGGCCAGCCCGAACACCTGATCGGGCACTACCATGCCAGCCCGGCGCAATCGTCGGCGCAGCAGCCGCGCCCACAAATCGGCGATGCGCGTCGCTGCCGCTTGCTGGACCGGCTCGATCCCCCGGAGAATAGCGATCGGCTCGACCGGTGCCCGCATCGCCTTCATGCCATAGCCGCGACCAACCTCCAGGATTATGCCCGCGATGGTCGGGTGCAGGTGGAAATGCTTGTGAGCATTGACATGATCAAGCGGCAGCCCGGTCGCCGCAAAGGCCGCAAACTGCGCCGCGATCTCGGCGCGCAGCTGGCGCCGGGCAGCGGGCTTGAAGAAGATATCGGCGCCCAACCGGGCCATGTCGGTGCGGAAATGGCCGCTGGCATCGACCAGCGCGGGCAGGGCGGCCGGGGGCAGCGCGGGGCGCCCCTCCACCAGCACCAAATGCAACCCGACGCCAAGCTCCGGTAATCTTCGGGCCCGCGCCACGGCATCGTCGACGGCATCGCCGGTTACCATCAGGCTCGCTGCCGTCAGGCAACCCTCGCCATGGCCGCGTTCCACGGCGTGATTGATCGCCGTCGACGCCCCGAAATCATCGGCGGTGACGATCAGCCGCCGGGTCATGACGCGCGCACGGTGTGGCCGATCCGGCCTGCGCCGAGCATGTTGAGTTTCTCGCCCCGCCAATCGACCTTGCGCACGAAAAAACCGGCGACGAAAATCGCGAACCGCAGCAACTCGCGCGGCGGAAGTATCCACCACGCGGCGGTGCGACAGCCGACCAGCCGGTCGATTGTCCGTGCCGAGAGCAAGCGCGCCATTAACGCCAGCGCGATCAGCGCGGCCGTGGCGAGATCAGGACGGATCGCCGCAGCCAGCAGGGCGAAGGGCAGCGGCATCGTCATTGCCAGCCCGACATAGCGCGCGGTGCCAAGTTCGCGCACCGTCGCCGCCCATCGCAGCTCGTGCCGGACCAGCGCGGCGCAACTCGCATCGGTCGATGCATGGGTCACCACCACCGGCGCTACCGCGACGGTCAGCCCCAGCGCGCGAACCGCGGCGCCAATCGCGTGATCATCAGCCAGCACATCGGCAAAGGCACTGAATCCGCCAATTCGCTCGAGCGTCTCCCGCCGCAGCCCGATGGTCGAGCCCATGCACGCGCCACCGGTGTCGAGCGCGACGCTGGTCAAAACGTCTGGCAGAAAAAAATAGCTGAGATTGGCCGCTGCCAAGCGCGACCAGAAACCGGCATCGCCGCGCCCCGCATAAACGCAGGTGACAGCACCAACCCCGGGCTGGGCCAGCGCGCCTGCGACCCGGCGAAGATAATCGGGCGGGACGGCGATGTCGCTGTCGCTCAGGATGATGATGTCGTGCTGTGCCATCGGCATCATGTTGATCAGATTGCTGATCTTGGCATTGGCACCGTGACGGCGCGGGCTGACGACCAATGTGGCGTCCCGGCGCGGCGGTGCGGTCGTCAGCGCCTGCAGTGCCGGGATTGCCTGATCCCGGTCGTCGCCGACGCCAGCGACGATTTGCACCGGGGCATCCCATTGCTGATCGAAAAAGCTTGCCAGATTGGCTGCCAGCCGAGGTTCTGCGCCGTGCAACGGCTTAAGCAGCGAAACCGGTACGGGTGATGCCAACATATGTGACGCCCGAATTGCCTTGCTAAAACGCCGAATATTACGAGCGGAAGCGAGCAGATAGCCGATTCCGGCAAGAGCAAGGACAACGCTGATCCAGAACAATATCATGCCCATCACGCGTAAAAAGCCAGTGAAAGTTGGCGCTATCGCCGCTTCTCCTTGTTCTGTCAAAGCCAAGATTGGTGCGGTTCTGTGGAGACCATATCAAGATTGTGCGCTACGTCGGTGAAGCGCTCCGGCAGCAAGCCGGACCGCGCCGGTCGATCAGCGCGCTCGGACGATCGCTCCAGACTCGGCCTGGCCCGGTCGTCATCCCAACGTTACGAAGCTGTCCATCACCCGCTTGCGGCCGGCTGTTTCGAAATCGATTTCCAGCTTGTTGCCCTCGATCTCGACAATGGCCCCATAGCCGAACTTCTGGTGAAACACGCGCAGCCCGACGGTTACGTCGCTGCGACCCTTGTTGCCGATGCTGACTGCGCTGGCCCGCGCCTCGACGACGCGCGACGGTTCACGGACAAAAGTGCGGCTGGTGAAGCTACCGCCCGGATTGACGCCCGCCGCGCGCTGCCAGCCGGGGCCGCGCCCGGTGCCGCGCGCTACATCAGCAAAGGGGTCGGCGCGTTCGGACCAGTTGGCGCGCCACAGGCTCTCGCCGCCGCTCATGCTGGTTTCGCTGTCGATATGGGCGGGCGGGAGTTCGCCGACGAAGCGGCTCGGGATGCTCGACGTCCATTGCCCGTAGATTCGGCGATTGGCAGCGTGAAGGATGATCGCGCGGCGGCGCGCGCGGGTGATGGCGACATAGGCTAGGCGGCGTTCTTCCTCGAGGCTGGCGAGCCCGCCCTCGTCGATCGCGCGCTGCGAGGGGAACAGGCCCTCTTCCCAACCGACGAGGAAGACGGTGTCGTATTCGAGCCCCTTGGCGGCGTGGATGGTCATGATCGTCACCTTGGCGTCTTCGGCCTGGGCTTCATTATCCATCACCAGGCTGACATGCTCGAGGAAAGCGCCCAGATTCTCATACTCCTCCATGGCGCGGACGAGTTCGGAGAGGTTTTCGAGCCGGCCCGACGCCTCGGTCGATTTCTCGGCCTGAAGCGCAGCGGTGTAGCCGCTTTCGTCGAGGATCTGGCGGGCGAGTTCGGGGTGGGGGAGGTCGCCTGCCATCTGGCGCCAGCGCGCCATGTCGATGACGAAATTGCTTAAGGAGCGGCGCGCCTGCGGCGTCAGTTCGTCGGTATCGAGGATACGTGCGGCGGCGGTGGTGAGCGGGATGCCCTCGGCACGGGCGAGCAAGTGGACCTTCTGCACTGCCTTGTCGCCAAGCCCCCGCTTTGGAACATTGACGATGCGTTCGAAGGCGAGATCGTCCGCGGGCTGGCTGACGACGCGCAAGTAAGCGAGCGCGTCGCGGATTTCGGCGCGCTCGTAGAAGCGAAAGCCGCCGACGATGCGATACGGCATGCCGATCGCGATGAAGCGATCCTCGAACTCGCGGGTCTGGTGCTGCGCGCGGACAAGGATGGCGATCGCGTCGAGCGACTTGCCGCCGCGTTGCGCACTCTCGATTTCCTCGCCAACGCGGCGGGCTTCCTCGGGGCCATCCCAGATACCGAGAACCTTGACCTTCTCGCCCTCTGATTCGTCGGTCCACAGCGTTTTGCCAAGGCGGCCGGAATTGTTCGCTATCACTCCGGATGCAGCTGCGAGGATGTGCGGTGTGCTGCGATAATTTTGTTCGAGCTTGATGACCTTGGCGCCGGGAAAATCCTTTTCGAACTTCAGGATATTTTCCACCTGTGCGCCGCGCCATGAATAGATCGATTGATCGTCATCGCCGACGCAGCAGATATTCTTGCGCTCCTGGGCGAGCAGGCGGAGCCAGAGATATTGGACGCTGTTGGTATCCTGATATTCGTCGACCATGATGTAGCGGAAGCGCTGCTGATAGTGGTTCAGCACGTCGCGGTCGCGCTTCAGGATCGTGAGCATGTGGAGCAACAAATCGCCGAAATCGCAGGCATTGAGCGCGATGAGGCGGGCCTGATACGCAGCGTACATCTCGCCGCCGCGGCCATTGGCATAGGCTTCGCTTTCGCCGGCATCGATATCGGCGGGGGTGAGGCCCTTGTTCTTCCAGCCATCGATGATCCCGGCGAGCTGGCGCGCGGGCCAGCGTTTCTCGTCGAGGTCGGCGGCGAGGATGAGCTGTTTCAGGAGGCGGAGCTGATCGTCGGTATCAAGGATCGTGAAGTTGGATTGGAGGCCGACGAGTTCGGCATGCCGCCTGAGCATCTTCGCGCCGATCGCATGAAAGGTGCCGAGCCAGGGCATGCCCTCTACGACGTCGCCAACGATCGCGCGGACGCGGTGGCGCATTTCGCGCGCGGCCTTATTGGTGAAGGTGACCGACAGGATCTCGCTCGGATAAGCCTTGCGGCTATGCAGCAGGTGCGCGAGCCGAGCGGTCAGCGCAGCAGTCTTGCCGGTGCCGGCGCCGGCCAGCACCAACACCGGGCCTTCGGTCGTCAGCACCGCTTCACGCTGTGGCGGGTTGAGGTCGCGGATATAGGCCGGGTCGGCGGGATGGGGGGCAGGCAGACTCATCAGCGAACAGTTAGGGAACGTCGGGCCTTGCGGCAAGCGTTGCTACGCAATTGTCAGGCCGTCATCTTGCCGCTGCGCCATCAACGAACGGCCAAGCGCAAGATAGGCATTGGCGCCAGCTTCAAGCGTGAATCGGCTGACATGCTCCAGCGCCTCGGCTGTGCAGCCATGCCCGCAAGCGGCACCGTCCATAGCTTTGGCAAGCGCCGGCCCGTCGCCCACCCGCACCAGCGTTCCGAACCGGCCCCGCCCGGTCAGGTCGGCCATGGCGGCGCTGCAATCGGTGGCGATGATCGTCAACCCGGCGGCGATCGCCTCGACCACAACGGCGGGCACGCCCTCGAAATTTGACGACATGCAAAAAATATCGGCATCGGCCAGCCAGGGCCGGACATCGACAACATGCCCCGGCAGCGTGACCTGACCAGCAATGCCGAGGTTGACCAGCAAACGCTCTAGCAAGCCGCGATCAGGTCCGTCACCCAAAATGGTCAGCCGATCATCGGGCTGCGCGATGCGGGCGAACGCCGCCAGCAGCAACGGGAAATTTTTCTGGGCGACAAATCGACCGACGGCAATAAAGCGTCGGCCGGGCTGCACGGGACGAGGCAAGTGGCTGGAATAATCGACAATGTCCTGGGCGCTCAAGACCGGATCGTTGATCACGCTGATTCGTGCGAAGCCGACCTGCATGCGTTGGGCGATCTCGTCGACCAACGCCGGCGCAATCGCGACGAAATGGTCGATGAGTCGGCCATGCAGCCAAAGCCAGCGATAATAGAGGAAACGCATGGCCGGGTTCATGTCACGCCGATGGAGATCGTTGCTGATTTTCGCGATGATCAGCGGGCAATCGCGGCCCATTGTAAGCTTCAACAGGATGGCGATCAGGCTGTAGGTATTGCCGGGGCAGAACAGGATGTCTGGCCGATCTTGGCGGATGATCGCGGGCAGGTGGCGCAGCATCCAGATGGGTTGGCCATGACGGCTCAACCAAGATTCAGGAGCGATGAGGCGGAATTGGACATCGTTCACCACCCCGCCGCCGGTGGGCGGGCTACGCCCCACCAGGACCAAAGCGGTGACGCCCATGCGTTGCCAAGTGGCATTCAAACGCAAGGCAACACGCTCCACGCCGCCTGGTGCGAAGCTGTTGATGATGGTCAGGATTCTGGGAGCGGGGAGGTGCGCCGGTGCCGGCGTTGAAGGCGGTAAATCTGCAGTGTTGGCAGGGATGCGCGTGCTTGCCGTGGCTGCCTGTTCCATTTTGTCATCGTCTCATGATGCTGTCGGCTGGTCGTTGATTGCCCAGCCGGCATTGCCGTTGCCCGGTGCACCGGGCGCATGTCTCGCAGCCGCATAGAAACGTTCGTCCCCTGCGGCGCAAGCCCCCGGATTGCCAGCGCATGCGGATTGCCCGAAGCCAGTGGTTTGCCCATGATCGGCTTTTCATCCTGCCGGGACTGTCGCCCCCTTGATGCGCCAGCCACCGATCATTGCCGATCATGGCCGGGTCGCCATCGTCTTCACGGGCGGGGTTGGCTATAGCAGGGCAGGGCAGCGCCGCTCGGCTTGGTCAAGCGGCGCTACGGGCAATAGCAAAGGGGAAGACGATCATGGCAGCAGCAATTGATCATTGGCACCAGCTGATGGAAACGCGCGATCCGGCCGGGCTTGTCGATCTGATCGCCGATGATTGCGTGTTTCAGTCGCCCGCGGTGCACACCCCACAAGTAGGCAAGGCCATCACAATCAAATATCTGTCCGCCGCGCAGGCGGTGCTTGGGACGCCCAGCTTTCGCTATGTCGAGGAATGGATCGGCGCCTCCTCCGCCGTCCTCGAATTCGCGCTCGACATGGACGGTGTGCACGTTAACGGCGTCGATATCATCCATTGGAATGCCGCGGACAAGATCACCAGCTTCCGGGTCATGATCCGGCCGGTCAAGGCATTGCAGGCGGTGATGCCGGCAATGGCAGCTGTGCTGGCGGACGGCGCGTGACAGCGGCTTCCCCATGGCCGGTAACCTCGATTTTTGATCTCGCCACATTGATTGGGTGGCCATCCCGGCGCTATGGCCGGCCATGAGGTGGCGGCAACTGTCATCTGACTGACATAGAAGCACGCCACGGAAGACTCATGGCCAGCAATTCCTTCCAGTCCGATGCCCTGCCGGGCCTCGGCGCCGCCGATCGCCCTGCGCTTGATACGCCGGTGCATCCCCTGGGCAGCTGGCTATTCCTGCTCACGATCATCGGCGGGCTCGGCTATGCCGGTTATAGCATCGCCAATGAAACCGCGCAGGTCGGCGAGACGCTGACGCTTATCACGGTGGTGTTTCTCGGCGTCGCGCTCCTCATCGCGCTGGGCTTCGAATTCGTGAATGGCTTTCACGATACGGCCAATGCCGTCGCGACGGTGATCTACACCAATTCGATGCCTGCCCGCTTCGCGGTGGTCTGGTCAGGCTTTTTCAACCTGCTTGGCGTGCTGCTGTCGAGCGGGGCGGTTGCCTATTCGATCGTGTCGCTGCTTCCGGTGGAACTGATCCTGAACGTCGGCAGCGGCGCCGGATTTGCGATGATCTTCGCTTTGTTGATCGCCGCGATCGTCTGGAATTTGGCGACCTGGTTTGTCGGCCTGCCCAATTCGTCGAGCCATGCGCTGATCGGATCGATCCTCGGGGTCGGCTTTGCCAATCAATTATTGTCGTCGGGCACTGGCGGCACCTCCGGGGTTGACTGGAGCCAGGCGCAGAAGATCCTGACCGGGCTGGCCATGGCGCCGGTGATCGGCTTTTTCGGCGCGATGCTGCTGTTGTTCACGATGCGGATGTTCTTGCGCAATCCCAAGCTTTACGCCCAGCCATCGACCAACACGCCGCCGCCACGCGGCATTCGCGCGCTACTGATCTTCACCTGCACCGCCGTTTCCTTCGCACATGGCGGCAATGACGGGCAAAAGGGCATGGGATTGATCATGCTCATCCTAATAGGCTGCGCCCCCACCGCCTATGCGCTCAATCGCGATCTGCCCGGCGCCGCGACACCGGCGCTGGTCCAACAAGCCAGCGCAATGGCCAGCGTGTTTCATGCCAAGGCCGGCAGCGCAACCGTCAACGGCGCGGTCTCGCGCGATGTTTTGGCGAGCGCGCTCAAGACCAAATCGGCGAGCGATCCGGTCGTCTATGCCGCGCTCGACTCGGTCTCCAGCGATATCGGTGCACGACTTGGCGAGTATGGAGCGCTTGCCAATGTGCCGGCATCGGCAACGTCGCATCTGCGCACCGACATGTATCTCGTGCTCGACACCACGAAGATTATTACTAAGTCCAAGGCCGCGCATGATTTGTTCAGTGAAGCCGAGTTGTCGACGATTAGCGGTTTTCAAAAGGGCCTCGAGGGCAGCACCCATTTCATTCCGATCTGGGTGAAGGTGGCGGTCGCGATTGCGCTCGGGCTTGGCACAATGGTTGGCTGGAAACGCATTGTCGTCACTGTCGGGGAGAAGATCGGCAAGAGCCACATGACCTATGGGATGGGCGGTGCTGCCGAACTGACGGCGGCGGCAATGATCCTGCTCGCGGATCGCTACGGCTTGCCGGTATCGACGACGCATATCCTCTCGAGCGGTGTGGCGGGGGCCAATGTCGCAAGCGGCGCGGGCCTGCAGGGCAGAACGATCCGCAATATGGCGCTCGCTTGGATTTTGACCCTGCCAGCCGTGATGGCGCTATCCGGCGGACTGTATTGGGCTTTCCTGACGCTGGTACAGGCGATGGGAACCGCCTGAGCCTCGCCAAGCGCGGCAAGATCGTTATGGCAGGGAAATGACCGCGCCATCATCCCCAAATCCGCTGATCGCCAAGCGACGCGTGCTCACCGCAAGCCTGGTCGGTACGTCGATCGAATTCTACGATTTTTATATCTATGCGACGGCAGCGGCACTGGTGTTTGGCCCGCTGTTGTTTCCCGCCGAAGACAAGGCTGTTCAGTTGCTGCTGTCCTATGCCAGTTTCGGCCTCGCTTTCGTGGCCCGACCAGTAGGGGCGGCCATCTTCGGGCACTTCGGTGACCGGGTCGGTCGCAAGTCGACGCTGGTCGCATCGTTGCTGCTGATGGGTGGGTCGACCGTCCTGATCGCATTCCTGCCAGGTTATGCCCAGATCGGCTGGGCCGCGCCCGTGATCTTGTGCCTTTTGCGGTTCGGTCAGGGGCTGGGGCTGGGCGGTGAATGGGGCGGTGCTTCGCTGCTGGCTGTTGAAAACGCGCCGAAGGGCTGGGCAGCGCGGTTCGGCATGTTTCCACCGCTTGGCGCGCCGATCGGCTTCATTGCGGCAAATGGCTTCTTCCTGATCCTTGGCATGACGATGAGCGACGAGCAGTTTCGCAGCTGGGGGTGGCGCCTGCCGTTCATGGCGAGCGCGGCGTTGGTATTCGTCGGCCTCTGGGTCCGGCTGAAGCTCACTGAAACGCCGGCCTTCGCTGCGGCGGCAGCGCAAGGCGCGCTGCCAAAGGTGCCGATTGCCCAATTGCTGCGCCATGATTTACGCGGCACGCTGGCCGGGACCTTTGGCGTGATCGCGTGCTTTGCGCTGTTCTACATCGCGACGGCTTTTGCGCTTGGCTATGGCACGACGACGCTTGGCCATTCGCGGCAGGCTTTTTTGATCGTCGAGCTCCTCGCCATTCCGTTCCTTGCCGCCGGGGTGATTCTTTCCTGCACCTTGGCCGATCGCTTCGGCACGGCGGTGATGTTGCGTTGGGGCTTTGCCGGAGCAGTCCTGGCCGGGCTGATGATGGGGCCGATGCTGGGCGCTGCATCGCTGGTCGTTGTCTGGCTTTGGCTATCCTTCGCGCTGTTCGCGATGGGCTTTGCCTATGGGCCGCTGGGTGCCTGGCTGCCGTCTTTGTTCGGGGCGGGCGTGCGCTATACCGGGGTGTCGCTGACGTTCAACCTTGGCGGAATCATCGGTGGGGCGCTGGCGCCAATCGTCGCGCAAGCCCTGGCTGAACGCGGCGGGCTCGCGTTGGTGGGACTCTATTTGGTTGTCGCTGCCGGGTTAAGCCTTGGCGGCGTGATGATCGTGCAGCGTCAGTCGGCGAGCTGACGCAATAAGGTGATGCGCGCCTTGCCGTGCTTCCGTTCGGCATCGACCTCGAAACCGGCCACGGTGACAGGCTCGTTGAAAGCGGTTTCAATGCTGACCCAGGTGGCGGGGCCGACCCAGCCGAGTCGAGCGAGCTTGTCGAGGGCGACTGCGCCTGCGCCGGAGCCATAAGGCGGATCCATCATGATCATGTCGAGCGGCGCCGGCGCCTTGCCAAGCGACAGGACCGAGATTGGGCGAACATCGCCGGTGACGCCGAGCTTGGCGAGGTTGGCACGGAGCGCGTCGATAGCCGGTCGATCCTGCTCCACGAACAGGCAACTGGCGGCCCCACGCGAGAGCGCCTCGATGCCGAGTGCCCCCGAACCGGCGAACAGATCAGCGAAAGCGAGGCCCTCGAAACTGCCAAGCCGGCTGACGAGCATCGAAAACAAGGCCTCACGCGTGCGATCGGCCGTTGGGCGGGTCGCATCTCCCTTGGGCGCGACAATCGGGCGACCGCGCCATTGTCCGGCAATCACGCGCATCGTTTAGCGCCTCGTCCGCGATGGCCGCGGCTTGCCCGCGCCGGGGCGCGCCGGACGGGCTGGCCTGGCGCCGGAGGCTGGGCTGCGCGGCTTGTCGACGAGTTCGCTTTCCTTTCGACGCGGGTCGGTTGCGGTGCGACGTGCACGCGAACTGGTATCGTTGCGAACGGGCGCGCGGACAGGCTTGGTCGGGGTCACGCCACCCTTTTCCTTCGCGTCATAGAAGCGCTTTGGCTTGATTGCAGCGATCGGCTGGCGCGGCGCCTTTCGGGGATCGGCGGCATCCGGACCCGGCTTTGGCGCACGGTAGGGGTGATCGGCCTTGGCTGGGGCGGCATTGCGCTCGCCGCGACTGCGGGGCGATGGCGCTCTGGCGTGATCCGGGGCGGGCGTGCGCGTCGGGTCGCGGCGAAAGGCGACGACATCATGCTGGCGCACTTCGCCAAATTCGCCGGGTGCCAGATCGCCGAGGAGAAAGGGCCCGTATCGGATGCGGATCAGCCGCGACACCTTCAGTCCCAGAAATTCGAGCACGCGACGGACTTCGCGATTCTTGCCTTCGGTCAGGATCATTTCGATCCAGACGTTCGCACCGGTGCGGCGTTCGAGATTGGCATTGATCGACCCGTAGCGGACGCGTTCGATCTCGACGCCTTCGATCAGGTCCTCAAGCTGTGCCTGGGTGACGTTGCCATAGGCACGGGCGCGATAGGCCCGCTCGACGCCGGTCGAGGGCAGTTCAAGCTGGCGTTTCAGTTCGCCGTCTGTCGTCAGCAGCAGCAGCCCTTCGGTGTTGAGATCGAGCCGGCCGACCGGTACCAACCGGGGCAGGTCGCTGGGCAATTTGTCATAGATGGTCGGGCGGCCAGCTGGGTCCCGCTCGGTGACGAGCAGGCCACTGGGCTTATGGTAGAGGAAGAGTCGGGCCGGCGCGGGGGCCTGAACCGGATTGCCATCCACTGTGACGCCGCGCAGCGATGCCAGGATCGTGGCTGGCGTTTCGACCAGCTTGCCATCGATCGCAACGCGCCCCTCGGCGATCATCCGCTCGATCTCACGGCGCGAGGCGACGCCGGCGCGCGCGAGCAATTTGGCGATTCGATTGCCCTCGCGGGGCGGTTCTTGGGTGGTTGGTGGGGGCATGGCGACGCTGTTACAGGCTATTTGTCCCGACGATGCAAAAAAAATGCGCGCACGTGCGTTGTCGCTTCGCTAGGGGGGCAATCGAGAGTCGGTTGTCCGACGGGAGTAACGGCGTGGCCTTGTTCGCACGAAAGAAAAAACGGTTCGTTCGATTGATGATCGTTGAGGACGAACCGTTGATCGCCTTTGATAACGAACGGTTTTTGAGCGACGAAGGGTTCACGATTGTCGCCACGCTGGATCGCGTCGAGGACGCCGTGGCGCTGATTCAGGGCGGCGGGGCGATCGACATGGTGCTGGCCGATATCAGCCTGAGCGACGGCAGCGGCATCGACGTCGCGCGCGCCGCCTCTGCAGCCGGAATCGCGGTGCTATTTGTAACGGGCCAGTGCCCGGCAGAGGCACAGACGCTGGCCGATGGCTGTCTGGGCAAACCCTATAATCAGCGCGATCTGTTGCTGGCGATCGCTGCGATCGAGGCCACCCATGGCGGCGAAACGCCGAAGCGCTTGCCGTCGGGCTTTACGCTGTTCAAGACGGTGACCTGAAACGGGGAAAAGACGATGCCGCGAAACAAGACTGCTGCCATTGCCGGACTATCGATCATTCTGGCGTTGTTCGTGCTGCTAGCCGGGCCGATGGTCAAATATGGCGTGCTACCATGGACCGCAGGGCTGGGCCTATTTGCACTTGGATCGCTGGTCTCCGGGGTTGGCGGTATAGTCTGCCTGATCGCGTTGCTGCGGCGACGCGGTGGCCGGCTGGCGATTGGCGGGATGATTTGCGGGCTTGGCGCGCTTGCGGTGCTGGTCGCGATCATCGTCAACGGCAGCGGCGTACCGCGCATTCACGACATCACCACTGATACGATCACGCCACCGCAATTTGTCGCGATCACGCCGGCGGCGCGTGGCGCCGGGACCAACACTCTCGTCTATGATCCAGCGCTCGCGTCGCAACAGACGGCCGGATATCCTACACTCAAGCCGCTTGTCGTTGCCAAGCCGCCTGCCGAAATATTTGACAAGGCGTTGAGGATCGTGACCGCGCGTGGATGGCAAGTCGCTGTCGCCGATGCCTCTGCTGGCCGAATCGAAGCGACCGCGACAGCGGGTTGGTGGGGCTTTAAGGACGATGTCGTCATTCGACTGACGCCGACTGACGGTGGCACGCGGATCGACATTCGGTCGGTCTCGCGCGTGGGCGAAGGCGATTTCGGCGCCAATGCCCACCGTATCGAAGGGTTGCTCAAGGCAATAGGAGGCTAGCGGGTTACGGCGACCGGTTCGGGCATCGAGGCGCCCAGGAGAAGTGATCGGACGATCGGGTTCGGAAAGCGGCGATCGACGGTGACGGCGTAAAATGTTTCCACCAGACCTGGCAACGCATCGGCTTCGACCAGTGCGCCCGATGCCAGTTCGTCGCGCACCACGATCGGCGGCAGCACGGCCAGCGCCATGCCTTCGCGCACCAACAGGCGCATCATCGCCATATCGTCGACTTCGGCCGCAATTTGCGGGCGGACGCCGAGTCGATCAGCCAGGGCATCAAAGCCTCGTCGAACGCTGTTGTCGGACGTCGGCAGAATGACAGGGAGGGTGGCGAGCAACTTGGCTACGGATCGCGTTCCGCAGAGCAGCGACGATACCCCGATCAGGCTAACAGGCTGTTCGGAGAGCCTGTGGGCGATCAACGGGGTCAACGCGTCAGATGCGGGCGCCTGATTGGTCAAGACAACATCAAGCGTCAGCGATTGCAGCCCAAGCAGTAATTCCGACGGGCTCCCTGACCGAAGGATAATTTCGATATCCGTGCGACCAAGCACTGGCTTCAGGAAGCTCATCTGGAAATTGCGCGATAATGTGGCGAGCGCGCCGATCCGCACTGCCTGCCGCGTCGTCCCGGATTCGCGCAACGTGCCGAGCAGCTCCTCACCGGTCGCGAAAATCGAATCGGCATGATCCAGAGCAATCCGACCGGCCTCGGTAAGGTGGAGCTGCCGGCCCCGCCGTTCGAACAGTGGATGGCCCAACTGGTCTTCCAGCTTGCGGATCTGCACCGACAGCGCTGATTGTGAAACGTTGAGGCGCTCGGCGGTGCGCGTCAGATTGCCGTCCTGGGCGACGGCCCAGAAATAGCGCAAATGGTTATAATTGAGCCCAGCCATATCGTTTCATTAAACAGAACGATATTCACTAAACAATGTATTTTTTGCAAGTTTGATTGCCCCCTATCAGGACGCTGACGCCGACAAGCGCAATAGCGAGGGGTTACCGTGCCGATTTACCTTCTTCCTTTCCTGGCGCCACTGCTGGCGATTGTGGCCGTCGCGGCGAGCTTTTCGGGGAGAATAAGCCCGACGACGGGTTCGTTGAAAGCCATCGAGGCATTGACGTTTCTGGGCCTTGTAACGGCCCTGTCGTCGGCTGGGTTATTGATCTGGGCCGGGTCGGCAACCAGCCCGCTCATTGGAATGATAGGCGTTGGTCTGACCGCCAAACTCGACATTGTCAGCTCAGCAATGCTGCTACTGGTGGCCTTTATCGGCTGGATCGTCGTTCGCTACGCTGCCGTCTATCTGGATGGTGAGGCGCGGCAGAATGGCTTCATGGCCTGGCTCTGCTTAACGCTGGCGATGGTGATGCTGCTGGTGATCGCCGGCAATCTTGTCCAATTGGTCCTGGCATGGATCGCGACAAGTTTGAGCCTGCACCGACTCTTGCTGTTCTATCCCGACCGCGTAGCCGCACGTCGCGCCGCCCACAAAAAATTCGTGACCGCGCGTGCCGCCGACGCAGCGCTTATCGGGGCAGTGGTGTTGTTGGCAATGAGCTATGGAACGACCGACATCGCGACGATCCTGGCGGCAGCCCGGGCTGGGGACGGCGGCGTCGGTGCGATTGCAGCTGCGAGCCTGCTGGCGCTCGCCGCCATTCTGAAGTCCGCGCAGTTTCCGCTGCATGGGTGGCTGACTGAGGTGATGGAAGCGCCCACGCCGGTTTCTGCGCTCCTGCATGCCGGGGTAATCAATGCCGGCGGCTTCCTGTTGATCCGCTTCGCCGACGTCATGCTACTGGCACCGGGCGTGCTAGCCGTGCTGGTGATGGTTGGCGGATTTACCGCATTGTTCGGCGGGCTGGTGATGCTCACTCAGCCCGCGGTCAAGACGTCGCTCGCCTGGTCGACGGTCGCCCAGATGGGCTTCATGATCATGCAGTGCGGGCTGGCGCTGTTCCCGCTGGCGCTGCTCCACATCGTTGCGCACTCGCTTTACAAGGCGCACTCGTTCCTGGCATCGGGTGGCGCGGTCGAACGGATCGCAGCCACCCGTCGGCCGGGGCCGGTAGCCGTCCCCAATGTTCTGGCGGTTGGCCGCGCATTCGTCGCCGCGCTTGCCATCTATGGCGCAATCGGCTGGGCATTTGGCTTCCATGACAAGTCGCCGCAAGCGATTGCGCTGGGGGCGATTCTGATCTTCGGCGTTGCCTATCTGCTCGCCCAGGGGTTGGCGGACGCCGCTCCGCGCGCGTTGACTCGGCGGATGGCCAGCTATGCGATTGGCGCCTCGCTCGGCTATTTCACGCTCCATTCGCTGGTGCTCTGGCTAACCGCAGGGGTGTTGCCGGCGACACCGGCGCCCGGTCCGCTTGAATGGGCGCTGATGACCCTTGCTGTTCTCAGCTTCGGGCTGGTCGCAGTCGCGCAGGCGATGTTCCCACTATGGGCATATCACCCCGCCGCCGCCGGGTTGCGCGTTCACCTCGCCAACGGGCTGTACGCCAATGCACTGTTCGATCGTTGGCTCCGCGTATGGACGCTGCGGCAGCCGTCCCTCCACAATCGGAGCATGTCATGATGACTCAGAATTGCGCTCTTCCCCACGGTGCTTTGCCTGACATTTCAGCCGTCGCCGAACGTGCCGCGCTGGCGATCCCGCCGGCCTGGCCGCTGGCCGCAAGTGTCGCGGTCAATCCCTATGTCGGTCAGACGCAACTGAACCTTGCCGAAACTGCGGCGCTGATCGAGCGCGTCGCGGGCGCGCCGATGACGATGCCGCGCACCTGGTATCTGGAAAGGTTGGCGACCGGCGCCGTCACCGACGATGATCTGGCCGCTGCGCTGGGCTGCGCGCCGGCGCACCACCGGCCTGGTTCCGTCGAATCCCTGAAACAGCTGGCGCTGGAGCCAGCCGCCGATCGACGGGCGCTGCCGTCGATCGCCGATTTGGCCGCAGAAATATCGGGGATCGACTGGCCCTCGCTGATCGCGGACCGTTTTGGCGCCTGGGCGGGCGGTTATCTCGACGAGGGTCAGGCGCTCTGGGTAGCGCCCAAGGGGCATGGCGCTTATGCGGCCTGGCGTGCTGTCGCGACCCATGATTTGACTCCTGAAATCGCTGGCCTCCGCGGCTTCGCTGCCTTTGTTGCCGAAGCACCCGACAATGCCGGCGAGGCCATGGCGCGATCGGCGCAGCGGCTGGGGCTGGGTGCGACTGCTGCCGCGACCTATTTCCATCAGCTCCTGATCACGCTGGGCGGCTGGGCGCAATTTGCCCGGTATCGGCTATGGCAGGCCGAACTTGCCGGCACCACAGATGGCATGATCGGCGACTTCCTGGCGATCCGGCTGCTATGGGAAGAGGCCTTGTTCGCGCAATATGGTGATCAGATCGGCGAAAGGTGGCATGATGTGGTTACGGCCCATGAACGCCCGGTTACGCCGAATGCTGCGCAAGCTGTCGATGCGATCCTGCAAGAGGCTTGCGAACGCGCCGCGCAGCGCGATCTCGGCGGCGCGCTCGCCAGCGCAGGGCCTGTAAATGCCTTTCAATCGCCGGTCCTTCAGGCCGCCTTTTGCATCGATGTCCGCTCGGAGGTGTTCCGTCGCGCACTCGAATCGATCGATCCAGCAATTCAAACGCTGGGATTTGCCGGCTTTTTCGGATTGACGGTCTCGCATCGCCGCTTTGCATCCGACGTTGCCGAACATCGGCTGCCTGTGCTGCTCAACCCCGGCCTGACCACCCGTGCGGGCGGCGCGGCATCGGAAACCGCCGATATTGCCGCGCGCTATAAAGCGCGCGCGTCGCGGGCCTGGGGGCGCTTCAAGCTGGCGGCAGTATCCTCTTTCGCCTTCGTCGAGGCGACCGGTCCGGTTTACGCTGCGAAGCTGATCCGCGATGCCTTTGGCCTGCATGAAAATGTCCGGCCCGACGATCCAGCGCCGGGCATCGATCCGCCGATCGACCTGGTCACCCGCATCGGCATGGCTGTTTCGATCCTGCGCGGCATGTCGTTGACGAAGGACTTTGCACCGCTCGTGCTGCTCGTCGGCCATGGCGCCAATGTCGTCAATAATCCCCATGCCAGCGCGCTGCATTGCGGCGCCTGTGGCGGCTATTCGGGGGAGGTCAACGCGCGGCTGCTCGCGGGCCTGCTCAACGATCCTGCGGTGCGGTTGGGCGTTCAGGAAGCGGGGATCGACATACCGGCAGGGACGCAGTTCGTCGGCGCGCTGCACGATACAACCACCGATGCGGTTCAGCTCTATGCCGACGATTGTCCAGGTCTGGTGGATCACGCTGCAGTGGATCGGGCGCGCCGCTGGCTGTCTGCCGCCGGCACATTGGCCCGCGGCGAACGCGCACTCCGTTTGCCCCGGGCGCACGGTGCGGGCAGCATCGCGCGAAGGAGCCGCGACTGGGCTGAAACTCGGCCCGAATGGGCGCTGGCGGGCTGCAAGGCGTTTATTGCCGCCCCGCGCGCCCGCACCGCCGGCAAAAATCTGGCAGGCCGTGCCTTTCTGCACGATTATGTTTGGCAGGACGACGACGGCTTTGATGTGCTCGAACTAATCATGACTGCGCCCGTCGTCGTCGCGAGCTGGATTAGCCTGCAATATTATGGCTCGACGATCGCCCCTGACCTGTTCGGTGGCGGCAACAAATTGCTCCATAATGTGATCGGCGGCATCGGGGTTGTCGAAGGCAATGGCGGCGTGCTGCGCGTCGGCCTGCCATGGCAGTCCGTGCACGATGGCGATCAACTGATCCATGAGCCGCTGCGTCTGACCGTCTGCATCGAAGCGCCAAGGGAGGCGATGACCGCCATTCTCGATCGCCATCCGGGCGTCCGGGCCTTGTTCGACAATCGCTGGCTTCACCTTTTCGCGCTCGACGAGAAGGGCCAGATGGCTTGGCGCTATGCCGGTGGACTGGATTGGGAAGCGGTAACCAGGAGCGATAGCGCCATGGTCGTAACCGAGATGGCGGCCTGATAATGGCAATCGCTGAACGTCTTGCCGATTCAAAGGTGGATGAATCATGAGTTGGGAGCATTGCACCCAAGCCGTGCGCCAGGAGCCTGAAATTCTGCTCGCGGTTGCAGAAGCCAGGATAACATGGGTGCTCAATCACCCCGCGATGAGCGATTGGCTGAAACAAGCGCTGAAATCGGCGGACGGAATCGATCCTGTCCGACTTCAGAATGATGTTTTTATGCTGGGCCAGCTCATCGAAGCGCGCGCCAAGGCGCAGATCGAGCTGGCGCTTCGCTGAAGACAACCTAGCGACACTTGCTTGTGATCGGCCGAAGCGTGGTTTTCATGGTGCTGGAATCAGTCTCCGGCGAAAGCGGGAGCCCCGGGCCCCAAGCGCCCTGCCCGGCGGTGCTGGACCCCAGCTTGCGCTATGGTACGAGCGCTGGTTCAAGCCAACTGAAATCGACTCTGGCCGAGGCGCGATTCCACCGCATCGTGGAAATGGCGGATGCCGGTTTCAAGCGTGCCCAGCGTCAGCTGGTCAATCGCCCCCGAGGCGAGGCCCTGTTGCCCCAGCTCGGCCGCGCGGAAATCCTCGCCGGCAAAAACCTGGCCATCGAGTAGCGCCCAACTGCGTTCCCAATGGTCGCGTGCCTTTTCTGTGGCAGGCGCTTCGGGGATCAGCATGAAATCCTCGACCAGCACTTCGCCCGCCGATTGCGGCATCATGATCATCAGATTCATGTAATCGGGGCTGACGATCAGCACCGTGCCGGGGAAGAGCTGATAGGTATAGGTAATCGCTGCACGCAGTTGCGGCCAGTCACTGCCGGCCGCGGCGACGAGATCTGCTTCCCGACCAACCGCGGATCGCTGATGCGGCCCGATCTGGTCGCCGGTTGTGACCCCGTCCTTAAAGAAAGGGCCGATCGTGCCCGCGTGCAGTCGCTGGACGTGATAGCTTTCAAGGAACGCATCCATGATCAGCTTCCAATTGGCAGCGACGCGGTGCGTCTTGCGACGGAAGAGGTTCTGGCCGGGGAGATCGAACGCTTCGAAATCGGCACCAAGCGCGCGCGCTTCGCTGAAATCGGCGGCCACATCAAAGGCGAACCAGATCAGCCCGCCCGCTTCCACCGTCGGCAGCCGCTTCAACCCGAATTCGGCCTTGTCGAGGCCAGGAAACGTCTCGGGCCGGGGCATGCCGGTCAGCGCACCGTCAAGGCTGTAGGTCCAGGCGTGATAGGGGCAAATCAGCTTGGGCGAGCAGACCGGTTCGCTGCCCTCGATGAGCCTGGTGCCCCGATGGCGACAGACGTTGAGAAAGACATGTGCCGTCCCGCCTTTGTCGCGCGTGATGAGCAGCGGCTTGCCGAAGCCGTCATGTGGCACCGCCATGTTGGGTGCGGGCAGCAGCGCCGACGGGGCAATGACGAGCGGGTGCGTGCTGAAAATGTGCGCCTGCTCTGCCGCATGACGATCGGGCGAGGTGTAGGCGGACGCATCGATATGGGTGATGCCGGGGCTCGTCCGCGATCCGCCAGCAGCAAGGACGGCTGCAAGCGCAAGCTGCCCATCAGTCGGCCGCAAGCCTTGGCGGGCATGCACGTTCATGGCTGTCCTTCTCCTATTTTCCCGCTAGTGTTGCGCCGAACGGGGCAGGGAGCAAGTGGGCGATGGCGACAGCAGCTGGGGATGATTGGCTGTCGGGTATCAGGCCTTATGTTGAAAAGGCGCCGCTGGCCTCGTTCTTCCTCGGCATATCGTCCGGCTTTCCCTACGCGATGATCGGCGCGACGCTGACCAGCCGGTTGGCGCAGGACGGCATTGACAAGAAAACGATCACCGCCTTCACGCTGGGTTTCCTCGTCTATAACCTTAAACCCTTCTGGGCCTGGGCCGTCGACGGGGTGCGATTGCCGGTGATCGGCGCGCTGGGCCAGCGCGTGTCATGGCTGTTGTTTGCCGGCGTGCTGGTGATGGCTGCGGTCGCCAATCTGGCACTGGTCGATCCGGCCAGCAACATAGGCGCGACCGTGATTGCAGCAGTGCTGGTCGGCTTTGCCGGCGCGACTTTCGACATTGTGATCGACGCCTATCGGATCGAACAGCTCAAACCCTATCAACTCGGGGTCGGTTCGGGGATGACGCAATATGGCTGGCGGATCGGCTCGGTGGCGGCGGGTGCGCTCGCCCTGGTGCTGGCTGCACGGATCGGCTGGTCGGGAGCCTACCTGGTCTGCGCGGCTTTTGCACTGCCAGCGATGATTACCGGGCTGGTGCTCGGCGAGCCGGAGCGGCATCGCCCACCGGCCGAAAAGCGTGGGATGGCGGAAGTCTTGTCCTCTATCGTCGGGCCATTCACCGAATTTTTCCGACGCAACGGCGCGATCATCGTGCTTGTTTTCATTCTGATCCACAAAATCGGGGATACATTGGGCCAGATCGTCTTGCGCCTGCTGCTTAACGATCTTGGCTTCAGCAATGATGAGATTGCGCTGTACGATGTCGGGGTGGGCTTCTGGGCCTATTTGATCGGGATATTCATTGGCGGTGCGATGTACGCGCGGCTGGGGATGAAGCGATCAGTGTTGCTGAGCCTTATCCTGATGGCGGTTTCCAATGCGAGCTTCGCGATCCTGGCGGGTGCCGGCCATAGTATTTGGGGACTGGCAGGAGCGATCGGCTTTGAAAATATCGCGAGCGGCATCGGCGGGGTGACGGTAATCGCCTATTTCGCAGCGCTTTGCGACTTGCGCTACACAGCATCGCAATATGCGCTGATTTCGGCGGCTTCCAGCGTCGTTGGCCGCCTGCTGACGGCGACGACGGCGGGGGCTATGGTCGAGCAGTTTGGCTATGTTACCTTTTACTGGATAACGACGATCGTCGCTTTTCCGGGCGTATTTCTGTTCTGGTGGATGATGCGGTCCGGGCTGGTCGATCAGGCGATTGGCGATGCGGGGACTGAGGAACAGCGTCCCTAACCCGGCATCTGCCCATTGGCCGCCAGCACGCCGCCCGCCAGATAGAGCGACCCCAACACCAGCACCACCGGCGGATTGGCGGGATCTGCACGGCCTGCGATCACGTCCAGGGCAGATTCCACATCGTTGGCGGCATGGGCGCGCAGCCCGAGCTTGTCCGCCGCCGCCGCCAGCGCCTCGGGCGCATGATGCTCGTGATCGGGGACCGGTACCGCCTGAAGCGAGATGACATAGCGGGCAAAGGGCAGCAACAAGCCGCGCGCGTCCTTGTTGACCAACATACCGAGCACGAGGTGAACGGGGCGCTTGCCCGCACGCGCTTCGAGCGCGGCGCTGACAGCGGTGGCGGCCGCAGGGTTGTGGCCGCCGTCAAGCCAGAGCTCGCTCCCGGTGGGCAGGCGGGCCAGCAGCGGACCGGGGCCCAAACGCTGCATCCGGGCCGGCCACTCCGCCCATTCAGCCGCGGCGCGATAGGCGGCGGCTGGAATTTTGAGGGCGGCCTGGTGTCGCAGCATCGCGATCGCGAGACCCAGATTTTCGGGTTGGTGCGGGCCAAACAGCCGGGGCAGGCCGGTCTCGATCACGCCGTGTTCGTCTTCGTAGCGCACGCTGTCCCCAATCCGCAGGTGCCAGCCGGTGCCAAGAGCGCTGACACATGCCTCAGCCGCGGCGGCAACGCTGCCGACCCGCTGCGCAACGGACGGCGGATAGCGCATCGTCACCAGCATCGCGCTATCCTTGGCGATCCCCGCCTTTTCGCCGGCAATTTGTTCGATCGTGTCGCCAAGGAAGCTTTGATGATCGAGCCCCAGCTGCGCAATCCCGGTGACGATCGGCGCTGCGATCACATTGGTCGCGTCCAGCCTGCCGCCGAGCCCAACCTCGATGATGCAAGCGTCGGCGGGCACGCGCATAAAGGCCAGAAAGGCGGCGGCGGTCGTCACTTCGAAAAAGCTCGCACCGATGTCGCTGCCCGCGTCGAGGACTTCGGCGAGCAGTGCGGCCAGCAGTGCGTCGTCGATCAGCCGCCCCGCGATCCGGATTCGTTCATTGAACCGTACGAGATGCGGACTGGTATAAACATGGGCGGTCAGGCCGGCGGCCTCAATCGCGGCGCGCAGAAAGGCGCAGGTCGAACCCTTGCCATTAGTCCCGGCGACATGGAGCACGGGCGGCAAATGGCGATGCGGGTTGCCGAGCCGGTCGAGCAGTGCGGTGATCCGCTCCAGCCCCAGAATATCGGCACCGGGCGATAGCGCCCATAGCCGATCGAACTGGGCCTGCACATCGGGCGCGGAGGAGCGGGCGTTATCGGCCATGGCGTTTGAGTCTCTCTCCCGAACGGGGAGAGCGAGGGATCACGCCGGCTGTTTCACGCACAGAAATGCGATCAGCTTGGCCAGCGTCTCGGGCATTTCCTTACGCGCCTTGACCATGTCGATCATCCCGTGCGCGAGCAGATATTCCGATGTCTGGAAATCATCGGGCAGTTTTTCGCGAATGGTGTTTTCGATCACGCGCCGCCCGGTAAAGGCCAAGGTCGCCTTTGGTTCGGCGATCTGGACATCGCCCAGCATCGCATAAGCCGCCATCACGCCGCCCGAGGTGGGATCGGTCAGCACGACGATATAGGGGAGACCGGCATCGTGGAGCATCTGAATCGCCACGGTCGATCGCGGCATCTGCATCAGCGACAGGATGCCTTCCTGCATCCGCGCGCCGCCCGAGGCGGTGAAGATGATATAGGGGCATTGATCGGCAATCGCCGCCTCGACCCCGGCGACAAAAGCTTCGCCAACGGCCAGCCCCATCGACCCGCCCATGAAGGCGAAATCCTGCACGCCGACCACGGCACGCCGGCCACCGATCAGCCCGCGCGCATTGACCAGTGCATCGCCTTCAC
Organism: Sphingomonas sp. 28-63-12; assembly: GCA_002281535.1. Lineage (GTDB taxonomy): Bacteria > Pseudomonadota > Alphaproteobacteria > Sphingomonadales > Sphingomonadaceae > Sphingomonas. The sequence continues at coordinate 8,196 of NCGD01000025.1, read as the reverse complement.
CAGTGGCAAGGCGCGCGGCCTTGATGCGATCGACATAGCGCTTGGTATCGCGAAACTTGAGCGGGTCTTCCTGGACGCGCGGCTGGGGCAATAGCGCGTAGCTGCCGGCATCGAAAGTATAACCGAAGCGCGTCTTGGGGCCGATCCGCTCATGATGGTCGCAGCTTGGGCAGACATGGAGGTTGTCCTCCAGCTCCTTGACGAAGATCAGCTGCCCGCAGCCCTTGCACTTGTGCCAAAGGTTGTCCGGCGTCTCCTTCTTAGGGACGACGAATGACAGCGCGTTGCGGACATTGGTAAGCCAGGTCATGCGACACTCTTTCTTGCCGTTCGGATCGCTTGTGCGAGGCTGCCGATATAGCCGGTGACGGCGGCCGGTGCATCTGCGCCGTGTTCGGCGATGATCTCGACAATCGCCGAGCCGACGACGACCCCGTCGGCGACCATCGCGATCGCGCGTGCCTGTTCAGGCGTGCGGACACCAAAGCCAACGGCGATCGGCAGATCGGTCTTTGCCTTGAGCCGGGCGACGGCATCTTCGATCGAGGCTTGTGCTGCCTGTTGCAGCCCGGTGATCCCGGCGACCGAGACATAATAGAGAAAACCGCTGGCGCCATTGAGCACCGCCGGCAGGCGAGCAGCATCGGTCGTGGGGGTGGCGAGCCGGATGAAATCAATCCCGGCGGCCCGCAATTCCGGGCCGAGGCCGTCATCCTCTTCGGGTGGAAGATCGACGCAGATCACGCCATCTACACCGGCCGTGGCGCAGGCGCTGGCGAACCAATCGGGGCCGCGCCGCAGCATCGGATTGGCATAGCCCATCAGCACCAGCGGGACGCTGGGGTGCCGGGCGCGGAAATCGGTGGCGATCTGGAGAATGTCGCGCGTGGTGGTGCCGGCGGCAAGGCTGCGGAGGTTCGCCGCCTGGATGGCGGGGCCATCGGCCATCGGATCAGTGAATGGCATGCCGAGCTCGATTACGTCCGCGCCGCCCGCGACAAGCGCGTCGAGGATCGCAGGCGTGGGGCCGTCACCCGCTGTCACGAAGGTGACGAGCGCGGCACGGTCAGCGGGGAAGGCGGCGGAGAGGCGAGTCATCGTCCGATCCGCTTTTGTAGTGAGATCGCCACGCCATACCCGATCCCAACTACCAAGGCCGATTTAAGATGGCCATCCCATCCCAAGTATTCGGCAAGCCAGCTGACAAGTCCTGCCGCAAACCCTGCTGTAGCTGCAATGATGAGCGTCTCGCGCCAACTCAACGTCATATCGCCGTCCCCAGCGCATCGGCGACGGTGAAGATGTCCTTGTCGCCGCGCCCGCACAGGTTCGCCAGGATGATCTGATCCGCGCGCATCGTCGGCGCGACTTTGGCCACCGCCGCAATCGCGTGTGAGGGCTCCAGCGCGGGGATGATCCCCTCGGTCCGGCACAGCAGCTGGAAAGCATCGAGCGCCTCGACATCGGTCGCGCTGCCATATTCCACCCGACCGATATCCTTCAGCCAGGCATGCTCCGGCCCGATGCCCGGATAATCAAGCCCGGCCGAGATCGAATGTGCCTCGGTGATCTGGCCGTCTTCGTCCTGGAGCAGATAGGTCTTGTTGCCGTGGAGCACGCCGGGGGAGCCGCCCGCGAGGCTGGCGGCATGTTCCTTGTCCAAACCATGCCCCGCCGCCTCGACGCCGAGCATCTTGACATCGGGATCATCGAGAAAGGGATGGAACAGGCCGATGGCGTTCGATCCGCCACCGATAGCCGCGACCAACAGGTCTGGCAGGCGGTTGATCCGTGACAACATCTGCGCGCGCGCTTCCTTGCCGATCACGCTCTGGAAATCGCGGACGAGCTCGGGATAGGGGTGGGGTCCGGCGGCGGTGCCGATGATGTAGAAGGTGTCGTGGACGTTCGCGACCCAATCGCGCAGGCCCTCGTTCATCGCGTCCTTGAGCGTTGCCGCGCCGCTGGTGACGGGGCGGACTTCGGCACCGAGCAGCTTCATGCGAAACACGTTTGGCTGCTGCCGCTCGATATCGCGCGCGCCCATGTAGATGACGCAGGGGAGCCCGAAACGGGCACAGACGGTGGCGGTGGCGACGCCGTGCTGGCCCGCGCCGGTCTCGGCAATGATCCGCGTCTTGCCCATGCGGATCGCGAGCAGGATCTGGCCGATGCAATTGTTGATCTTGTGCGCGCCGGTGTGATTGAGCTCGTCGCGCTTGAACCAGATTTGCGCGCCCATGCCATCAGGCACGCCTTTGCGCAGTTCCTCTGTCAGCCGCTCGGCATAATAAAGCGGGCTGGGGCGGCCGACATAATGTTCGAGCAGATCGTCGAACTGCGCGTGGAAGGCGGGATCGGCCTTGGCGCGGTTATATTCGGCCTCGAGCTCGAGCACGAGCGGCATCAGCGTTTCGGCGACATAGCGGCCGCCATATTGGCCGAAATGGCCGCGATCGTCGGGCTGGGCCCGGAAGCTGTTGGGTGCGTTCATAATAACGAGCAGGCTTTAAGGAAGGCAGCGATCTTGTCCATATCCTTGATGCCGGGGGCGGCTTCGACGCCCGATGAGACATCGACAAGATCCGCACCGGTCTGGCGGACCGCTTCGCCAACGTTGACGGCGTCTAGCCCGCCGGACAGCGCCCACGGCAAAGGGTGTCGAAAACCGTCGAGAAGCGCCCAGTCGAAGCGGACCCCCATGCCGCCTGGCAAGGCCGCGTCATCGGGGGTTTTGGCATCGTACAAGATTCGGTCCGCAGCGCCCGCAAAAGGGCGGGCGGCATCGATATCGGCGCGCGCGCGCACCGCGACGGCTGCCCAGATCGTCATTCCTGTCCGCGCGCAGAGCGCCGCTGCGCGATCGGGGGCGACCTTGTGCAATTGCAGCACCGTCAGATTGCCGGCAACGATCGCGGCATCGACCAGCGCGTCATCGGGATCGACGAAAACGCCGACCCGGCCGACATGATCGGGCACGCGCAGTGCCAGCGCGGCCGCCTGCGCGAGCGCAACATAGCGTGGCGAGGGTGGAAAAAAGACCAGGCCGACATAGGCAGCGGCGCCGGCAATCGCAGCGTCGAGCGTTTCGGGCGTGGACAGGCCGCAGATTTTGGCGTGGACTGGCATGCAGCCTCATTGCTCCGCGGTCCGGCAAACGCAAGCGCGGTTGAGCCCCCCCAAAGTGTACAAAAATGCCTTAGCCTGCCGGGCGAATTACAGAATCCCTGGCACAAAGCGCTTCACGCGCGCCGTATAAGCAATATAGGCCGCACCAAATTCGGCCCGCAACAGCTTTTCCTCCACGGCAACCCGCATCCAGGTTGCCAAGGCATATAATGGTGCCGCGATAACCAGCATTCGGGCATGGCCATAGGCGATCGCCATGGCGATCATGAACAAAGCCAGCGCCACATATATCGGATTGCGGACGTAGGCGAAGGGCCCCGTCGTTACCAAACTGGCATCGCCCCGGGTCCGCGCGACGAGCGCCCAGTTGCGCCCCATTGCCCGCGAAGACCAGTCAAACAGAAACACCGCGCCAAGCATCAGCGCCAGGACGATCAGAGCGCAGGTCAGCCCAGCCGGCGACAGCGGATCCAGTCCGATATGAATCGGGCCAAAGCCGGCAAGGCCGATCGCGACCCCTTGCAGGACGATCCACAGGATCGAACTATTAGCGCGCCGGCCGCTTCCCTCGGCGGCATCGCGCTGCCCACGCCGGCGCGCAGCGATCAGGGCGACTGCAAATAGGACGAAGCCCAGCGCGAGGGCCACAAGGCCCGGCGCACCCACGGGGTCACTGATTGGCATCATCGCGGCGGCTCCTGACTGTGTTGCCTTAGCAATACGCTTCTCGGTGTCGGAGCGCAAGGCGCGCTCACGAGCCCGCGGTAGACAGATTGCGGCGATATGCCTGCATCGCCTCGATCGCCATCGATCGCTTCAATACTCTTGCCATCGGGTCGATCACAACATGCGCGCCAGTGGGCAGGGCTATCCAGCCATGACCACCGGCCATCTCCAAGCGGCTTACCGCCCCGTTCACGCTGATTTCAATCGGCATCGGAAATGGATCGTCTCCCGGCACTTTCCAGTCGAGGGCCAGCCCGCCATCTTGCGCGGTAGTGATTAGCTCGGGAAGCGCGGCCTTGCGCAGATAGACGTCAAAGAACCAGCGATAATCCCGGCCGGTGACCTGGCCGACCAGCGCTTCAAATTCGGCTGTGGAGCCAAAACGCGGCGAGAAATTGCCCGGTTTCGGATCGGGCCGGCCATAGACAAGGCGGCGCGTGGCGGCGAAAAATGCGGCGTCGCCGATCAGCCAGCGCAGGGTATGGAGCGTCCAGCTGCCCTTGTAATAAATGTCACCGGCTGGCCCGCCCTTGGCAGCCTCATAGACATCTTCTTCGTCGCGAATGGTGCCGGACACCAGCGGCGCGCGATTTTCGATCTTACCGCGCTGCACATCGAGCATCGAAATATATCGCGCTTCGCCTTCACGCCACTGCCCATAAAGCGGCTGCATATAGCTGGCAAAGCCCTCGTGCAGCCAATAATCATCCCAGTTTGCCGCTGTGACCTGGTTGCCGAACCATTCGTGCGAAAACTCATGATGGAACAGCCAGTCGAACCCCTCGATCGCCTTCGCATAGCCATTGCCATATGCGTTGATCGTCTGATGCTCCATGCCGAGGTGCGGGGTTTCGACTACGCCCAGCTTTTCATCGCCAAACGGATAGGGACCGATCGTACTTTCGAAAAAATCGAGTGTCGGAGCAAATTCGGCAAACAGCCCTTCTGCCTTCTGCTTCTCGCCGGGCAGATACCAATAATACATCGGGATAACGTTGCCGAAGCGGCTCATATAGCTGCCGGTCACCAACTCATAGGGCGCGATTGAAAGGGCGATACCATAGGTATTGGGATGTTTTATCCGCCAGTTCCAGGTGGTCCGGCCATCGGCAAGCCGATCGGTACCGAGCAAAACGCCGTTTGACGGCGCCGACAGTCCCTTGGGGACGGTGATGTGCAACGTGACCAGGCCGGGTTCGCCGGTCGGAAAATCGAGGCAGGGCCAGAACAGGTCGCAGCCATAGCCCTCAGCGGTCGAGGCGATCCAGGGCTGGCCGTCCTTAGTCCGGGCCCAGACAAAACCGTCATCCCACGGCGCGCGCACGGCAACATGCGGCGTGCCGCCATAGGCAATTCTGGCAGTCACATGGTTTCCCGGGCCGATGACGTACGGCAGCATAATGGTCAGTTGCCCTTGCGGATTTGTCCAATTTTTCGGTGCAAGTGCCGTGCCATCAATGCTGATCGCCGAGACCGGCAGGTTGCGGTCGAGATCGACCACAAGCCGGTCAAGCGCTGCTGTTGCCGTGAGCACCAGTGTTGCGGTGGCCGCAATTGACTCCTTTTCGGGAAAAACCTCGATGGCGAGATCGGCGCTGTCAAAGGCGAGCTTGGCTTGATCAGGATCGATCGCCCCCCCTGATTTCTGGGTTTGCTCGGAGATCGGCGGCTCACCTTTCTTGGGCGGCACGGCGCCTATCAACGCCAGCATCACAAATCCTGCGCATAGCCGATTGATGGAACGCCGCCACCCCCCATATAAGACATAACTGGCATCCCGATTGGACGCCGCCGGAGACTGCATGACCAACACCTATCCCGTTTTGCCGCTGCGCGACATTGTCGTGTTCCCGAACATGATCGTGCCGCTGTTCGTTGGCCGCGACAAGTCTGTCGCCGCGCTTGAAGCCGCGATGAGTGACACCAAGGAAATTTTCCTGGTCGCGCAGCTTGACCCGAGTGAAGACGATCCTGATCGCGACGATCTCTATGAGATTGGTGTGACGGCGGTCGTGCTTCAGCTTCTCAAGCTGCCTGACGGCACTGTTCGCGTGCTGGTAGAAGGCAAGCGCCGCGCGAAGCTGGCGCATATTTCGACCGATGATGGCCATCTGGTGGCCGATATCGAGCTGCTCGACGATGGCGAGTCTGCCGCCGCGCTTGAAGGGCAGGCCGTAGAGGTGTCGCGCGAGATTGCCGCGCTGATGCGGTCGGCCGTGGATCAATTCGAGAACTACGCCAAGCTCAACCGTAAGCTGCCCGCGGAAACCGCTGTTCAGTTGGGCGAGATCGACGATCCCGGTCGCCTGTCCGATGCTATCGCCGCCAACATTCAGGTCAAGGTTGCCGACAAGCAGTCCTTGCTGATCGAAGCAGACCCGCAAAAGCGGCTGGAAATGGTCTTCGCTTTCATGGAAGGCGAATTGGGCGTTTTGCAGGTCGAGAAGAAGATCCGCAGCCGCGTGAAGCGCCAGATGGAAAAGACCCAGCGCGAATATTATCTCAATGAGCAGTTGAAGGCGATCCAGCGGGAGCTGGGCAATGAAGGTGAGGAAGGCGAGGGCGACGAAATCGCCGAGCTTACTCAGAAGATCGCTACGCTGAAGCTGTCCAAGGAAGCGCGCACCAAGGCGACGACTGAGCTGAAAAAGCTGAAGACGATGGCACCGATGTCCGCTGAAGCGACGGTTGTGCGCAACTATCTCGATGTGTTGCTCGGCTTGCCCTGGGGCAAGAAATCGAAGCTGAAAAAGGACATCGCAGCCGCACAGGCAATCCTGGACGAGGATCATTATGCGCTCGAAAAGGTCAAGGACCGGATCGTCGAATATCTCGCCGTCCAGGCGCGGACCAACAAGCTGAAGGGACCGATCCTTTGCCTCGTCGGCCCGCCGGGCGTCGGCAAAACCAGCCTCGGCAAGTCGATCGCCAAGGCGTGCGGGCGCGAATTCGTGCGCCAGTCGCTGGGCGGCGTGCGCGACGAAGCGGAGATTCGCGGCCACCGGCGGACCTATATCGGTTCGCTGCCGGGCAAGATCGTCACCAATCTGCGCAAGGCGGGGACGAGCAATCCGCTGTTCTTGCTCGACGAGATTGACAAGCTGGGTCAGGATTTTCGCGGCGACCCCGCCTCGGCGCTACTCGAGGTGCTTGATCCGGAGCAGAATTCGAAATTCCAGGACCATTATCTGGAAATCGATATCGACCTGTCTGACGTTATGTTTGTGTGCACCGCGAACACGCTCAACCTGCCACAGCCGTTGCTTGACCGGATGGAGATCATCCGCCTCGAAGGCTATACCGAGGACGAAAAGGTCGAGATTGCCGAGCGCCACCTGATCGCCAAGCAGATCGAGGCACACGGCTTGAAGCCCGGCGAGTTCGAGCTGACCAACGAAGGGCTGCGCGCGCTGATCCGCTATTACACGCGGGAGGCGGGTGTTCGTACGCTGGAGCGCGAGATCGCCCGCCTGGCGCGCAAGGCGCTGCGTCGGATTCTTGAAGGCAAGATGACGAGCGTCGTCATCACCGCGGAAAACCTCAATGACTATGCCGGTGTGCAGAAATATCGCTTCGGCATGGGCGAGGAAGAGCATCAGATCGGTGCGGTTACCGGCCTTGCCTGGACCGAGGTTGGCGGCGAGTTGCTGACAATCGAAAGTGTCACTGTCGCCGGCAAGGGCTTGGTGCGCACCACTGGCAAGCTTGGCGACGTGATGAAGGAGTCGGTCGAGGCGGCAATGAGCTTTGTCAAGGCGCGGGCGCCAACCTATGGCATCAAGCCGAGCATCTTCGCGCGCAAGGACATCCACGTCCATCTGCCGGAAGGTGCCGTACCAAAGGACGGCCCATCGGCGGGGATCGGCCTGGTCACGTCTATCGTGTCGACGTTGACCGGGGTGCCGGTTCGGCGTGACGTCGCAATGACGGGCGAGGTAACGCTGCGCGGTCGTGTCTTGCCGATCGGGGGGTTGAAGGAAAAACTGCTCGCGGCGATGCGCGGCGGGATCACCACCGTGCTGATTCCGGAAGAAAATGAGAAGGATCTTGTGGAGATACCTGCCAATATTCGTGCCGGTTTGAAGATTATCCCGATCCGGCATGTGGATGAGGCGCTGCGACTCGCATTGACTGAACCGCTCACGGCAATCGACTGGAGCGACGCCGACGAATTGGCAGCGTTGCCGCCGGTGGGCGTGCCGCCGGTTAGTGGAGGCGTGCATCACTGAACCCGTGGTGCTGGGCCCAAAGCCACGAAATCCGTCATAATTTCGCTCATTTTGGGCGAATTATGACGGATTTGTTTTGACAGGCCGTGGCCAAGAAGCCTTATTGTCTGTC
>NCGD01000024.1 GCA_002281535.1 Sphingomonas sp. 28-63-12 | reverse complement strand
GATGCATTCGGCCTATTTCCGGCCCGGCGGCGTGCATCAGGATACGCCGCTCAAGCTGCTGACCGACATCGCCGACTGGCTCGACACCCGCCTGCCGCGCCTGTTCGAGGATGCGATCAGCCTGGTCGCCGACAACCGCATCTTCAAGCAGCGCAACGTCGATATCGCGGTGGTGAGCCGCGAGGATGCGATCAAATGGGGCTTTTCCGGCCCGATGATCCGGGGCGCCGGCATCCCGTGGGATCTGCGCAAGGCGCAGCCCTATGACGTGTATGACCGGATGAAGTTCGAAGTGCCGGTCGGCACGCGCGGCGATTGCTATGACCGGTTCATGGTGCGGGTGGAGGAGGTCCGCCAGTCGGCGCGCATCATGAAGCAGTGCCTGAGCGACATGCCCGAAGGGCCGATCGCGTCGCTCGACCGCAAGGTGGTGCCGCCCAAGCGCGCCGAGATGAAGCGATCGATGGAAGCGCTGATCCACCACTTCAAGCTCTATACCGAGGGCTTCCATGTGCCCGCCGGCGAAGTCTATGTCGCGACCGAAAGCCCCAAGGGCGAATTCGGCGTCTATCTGGTGAGCGATGGCACCAACAAGCCGTATCGCTGCAAGATCAGGCCGACGGCGTTCTCGCATCTGCAGGCGATGGATTTCATGAGCCGGGGGCATATGCTGGCGGATACGACGGCGATTTTGGGGGCACTCGATATCGTGTTCGGGGAGTGCGACCGGTGAACGATCCTTGGATTCGTTATTTCAAGATGCTCTTGGCGGTGGCTGTGGCGTGGTATGGCACTGCTGCGCTATTTTTTGCTTATGACCCGTTATGGGGTTTTGCCATCCTCCCCAGAAATTTTGCGGGCTGGGTGGGAATAGGAACCATTTTCTTTGGTTTGACAGCACGTCTCGTCGTGGATTTGCAGCGGACGAGCAATCATGACTGACACCCCCGCCACCCTCAACATCGCCGACAAGCTCGCGCAGTTTGCCGATCACTGGAACCCGCGCATCATCGGCCATTACAACGGCAATGAAATCCGCGTGGCGAAGGTGCAGGGCGAATTCAGCTGGCACGCGCATGCCGATACCGACGAGCTGTTCCTCGTCGTTGCGGGCGAGCTCGGCATCGAGTTTCGCGATGGCGTGCGCCGCTATGTCCCGGGCGAGCTAGTCGTCGTGCCCAAGGGCACTGAGCACAAGCCCTTTGCCGAGGCCGAATGCCACATCCTGCTGATGGACCGCGAGGGCGAGCCCAACACGGGTATCAACCCCTCGCATCTGACGCGCGCCGCGCTGGAGGTGATTTGATGAACGGCACCAAGCGCGCCAACGCCAACATAATTTGCTTCCCCGGCGAAGGCCGGGGCCCAGAGGCGAAGGTTGGAGTAATTGCGCGCAGCGCCCGTTCTCGGCCGGGTCGCAACTGGGCCCCGGCCTTCGTCGGGGAAGCGGCATTGGATCAAGAGATTGGTCGTGGATCGGTGGCGGAGAAGGCCCTGAAACAAGTTCAGGGTGACGGAGTATGTATAAGTGAGTGACCACGCCCATATCCCCGACGAAGCCGAAACCCGCGCCGCCTGGGGCGATTTCGCCTGGACACCGGAGAACGCGGTAAAGGCGAAGGAAATCGTCGGCCGCTATCCGCCGGGGCGCCAACAATCCGCGTCGATCCCGTTCCTCGATCTCGCCCAGCGTCAGGTGGGGGCGGCAACGCAGACGCAAGGGTGGCTGCCCGTGCCCGTCATCGAATTCGTCGCGCGCGAGCTCGGCATGCCCTATATGCGCGTGTACGAAGTCGCGACCTTCTACACGATGTTCAATATGGCGCCGGTTGGCCGCTATCACGTGCAGGTCTGCGGGACGACGCCGTGCATGCTTGCCGGGTCCGACGACGTGTTCGCCGCGTGCAAGAACCACGGCCTGATCAAGGGCAAGACCACGCCCGACGGCTTGTTCACGCTGACCGAGGTCGAATGTCTAGGCACCTGCGCCAATGCGCCAATGGTGCAGATCAACGACGACAATTTCGAAGATCTGGACTATGATCGCACTTCGGCGGTGCTGCAGGCGCTGGCACGCGGCGAAACCCCGAAAACGGGATCGCAGATCGGCCGCCAGACGAGCTGCCCTGAAGGCGGGCCGACCTCGCTGACCGCCATGGTCGACGACAATCACGATTATCGGGGAGAATGGGCATGAACATCCTGATCGCACTTGGTTTTGCGCTGCTCGCGCTGTTCGTGCTCGTGGCGCTGGTGAAGCTCGCGTTCGGGCTGATCGTGCTCGCCGTGGTGCTCGGCATCGGCGTCGTGGCCTATTTCTTCATGGAAAAGCTGATCGGACAGGGCCGCTAAATGCTCGCCGACAAGGATCGTATCTTCACCAACGTTTACGGCTTCCAGCCCTGGCAGCTGGAGGCAGCGCTCAAGCGCGGCGATTGGGATAATACCAAAGCGCTGCTGGCGCTGGGGCCCGATACGATCATCGACCGGATCAAGGCGAGCGGTCTGCGTGGGCGCGGCGGGGCGGGTTTCCCGACCGGCACCAAATGGAGCTTCATGCCGAAGGAGCCCAAGCCCGATCGCCCCAATTTCCTCGTCATCAATGCCGATGAATCCGAGCCCGGCAGCTGCAAGGACCGCGAGATCATCCGCCACGATCCGCACAAGCTGATCGAGGGGGCGCTCGTCGCCGGCTTCGCGATGCGCGCGCGCGCGGCATATATCTATATTCGCGGCGAATATATCCGTGAGGCCGAAACCCTCTTTGCCGCCGTTGCCGAAGCCTATGCCAAGGGGCTGATCGGCAAGAATGCGTGCGGATCGGGCTATGATTTCGACGTGTTCGTCCACCGGGGTGCGGGCGCGTACATCTGTGGCGAAGAAACCGCGATGCTCGAAAGTCTTGAGGGCAAAAAGGGCCAGCCGCGCCTCAAGCCGCCCTTCCCGGCGGGCGCGGGCCTTTATGGCTGCCCCACCACCGTCAACAATGTGGAGTCAATCGCGGTTGGGCCGACCATCCTGCGCCGCTCGCCCGAATGGTTCGCCAGTTTCGGGCGCGAAAACAACCGGGGCACCAAGCTCTTCCAGATCAGCGGCCATGTGAACAAGCCCTGTGTGGTCGAGGAGGCGATGAGCATCCCGTTTCGCGAGCTGATCGAGGTCCACTGCGGCGGCATTCGCGGCGGGTGGGACAATCTGCTCGCGGTTATCCCCGGCGGGTCATCGGTGCCATTGGTGCCGGCCGCCGAGATCATGGACGCGCCAATGGATTTTGACGGGCTGAAGGCGCTGGGCTCCGGCCTCGGCACCGCCGCCGTCATCGTCATGGACAAATCGACCGATATCGTCCGCGCGATTTCGCGGCTCAGCTATTTCTACAAGCACGAAAGCTGCGGCCAGTGCACGCCGTGCCGCGAAGGCACCGGCTGGATGTGGCGCGTGATGGAGCGGCTGCGCACCGGGGACGCCGACATTTCCGAGATCGACACGCTCTATCAGGTGACCAAACAGGTCGAAGGCCACACCATCTGCGCACTGGGCGATGCGGCGGCATGGCCGATCCAGGGGCTGATCCGCCACTTCCGGCCCGAGATGGAGCGGCGGATTGCGGAGCAGCGCGGTGGCACGGCGCCAATGATGGAAGCGGCGGAATAATGCCTAAACTCAAAGTCGACGGCGTCGAGATCGAGGTGCCCGCGGGCGCCACCGTGCTGCAGGCGTGTGAGCTGGCGGGGAAGGAAATCCCGCGTTTCTGCTATCACGAGCGGCTGAGCATCGCGGGCAATTGCCGCATGTGCCTGGTCGAGGTGAAGCCCGGCCCCCCCAAGCCGCAGGCGTCGTGCGCGCTGCCGGCGGCGGAGAACCAGGAAGTCTTCACCAATTCGCCGATGGTCAAGAATGCGCGCGAAGGGGTGATGGAGTTTCTGCTCATCAACCACCCGCTCGATTGCCCGATCTGCGACCAGGGCGGCGAGTGCGATTTGCAGGATCAGTCGATCGCCTATGGGCGTGGCGCGTCGCGCTATGACGAGAACAAGCGCGCGGTGACCGAGAAATATATGGGCCCCATCGTCAAGACGGTGATGACGCGCTGCATCCAGTGCACGCGCTGCGTTCGCTTTGCCGAGGAAGTCGCAGGCGTCGAGGAAATCGGCGCGATTGGGCGCGGCGAGAACATGCAGATCACCTCCTATCTGGAGCATGCGGTCAGCAGCGAACTCAGCGGCAATGTCGTCGATCTCTGTCCGGTCGGCGCGCTCACCTCGAAACCCTATGCGTTCGAGGCGCGGCCCTGGGAGCTGAAGAAGACGCTGACCATCGACGTGATGGACGCGGTCGGCACCAATATCCGGCTCGACAGTCGCGGGCGGCAAGTGCTGCGCTGCCTGCCGCGCATCAACGAAGACGTGAACGAGGAATGGGCGACCGACAAGACGCGCCATGCCATCGATGGCCTCGTCCGCAAGCGGCTCGATCGGCCGTTTGTGCGGCAAAACGGCAAGATGGTCGAGGCGACTTGGGACGAGGCCTTCGCTGCGATTGCCGCGGTCAAGTCAGGCAGCAGCGTTGCCGCCATCGCGGGTGATCTCGTCGATTGCGAGACGATGTACGCGGCCAAGGCGCTGCTCTCTGGGATGGGCTCGACGCTGCTCGAAGGGCGCCAGACCGGCATGGATTATGATGTGCCTTCGCTGGCGGCGGTCAATTTCAACACGACGATTGCCGGCACCGAACGCGCTGATGTTATCCTGCTGGTCGGTACCAATCTGCGTTGGGAAGCGTCCCTGGTGAACACGCGGGTGCGCAAGGCGATCAAGCGCGGCGCCAGGGTGTTCGCGATCGGCGCGGAGACGGACCTGACCTATAAGGTTGAATGGCTCGGCAATGATCTGGCGCTGCTGAACAAGCTGCCCAAGGTAGCAATGGATGCGATGAAAGCGGCAGACCGGCCGATGATCATCGTCGGTGGCGCGGCGCTGAAGAATGGCCACGCCGCCGCGCTCAAGCTGGCCAAGACCTACAAGCTGGTGCGTGATGACTGGAACGGCTTCAACGTCGTCCACATGGCCGCAGCGCGGATGGGTGGGCTGATGCTCGGCTATGCGCAGGCTGGTGGCATTGCCGATATCGTCGCCGCGAGGCCAAAGCTGGCCTTTTTCCTCGGCGCGGACGAGGTGGATTTCAGCAAGTTCGCCAGCAGCTTCAAGGTCTATGTCGGCCACCACGGCGACAAGGGCGCAGCGGCGGCGGATGTGGTGCTGCCGGGCGCGAGCTATGCCGAGAAATCGGGCACCTGGGTCAATCTCGAAGGCCGCGTCCAGCGCGGTGAACGCGCCGTCTTCCCACCGGGCGACGCGCGCGAGGACTGGACCATCTTCCGCGCGCTCTCGGCCGCCATGGGCAAGGCGTTGCCGTTCGACACGCTCGATCAACTGCGGGCAGAGATGGCCAAGGACACGCCGATGCTCGCCGAACTGGGCCTCAAAAGCTTCGATTGGGCTCCTCCCGCACTGGACAGCAAAGGCGAGGGCGAGGTCGGCTACCCGATCAAGGACTTCTACCTCACCAACGCCATCTGCCGCGCCAGCCCGACGATGCAACGCTGCTCGGCGGAACTGATCCATGGCCAAAGCTTTGCGGAGGCGGCGGAATAACGATGGGCGTGATCCATACAGATATCGAGCTGACAAATGCCAGGCGGGACGACCTTCTGCCAATGACAGTCAACGCGTTGGTTGATAGTGGGGCTGTACACATGTGTATTCCGCAGCATGTCGCCAACCAGCTTGAACTCGAAGTGCAGGATCGTCGCGAAGTCACCGTTGCCGATGGCCGCACCCAAACCGTCGATTATGTTGGTCCGATTCGAATTCGCTTTGCCAACCGGCAATGCCTGGTCGGCGCGCTGGTTCTTGGCGATCAGGCCCTGCTTGGCGCGATACCGATGGAAGATATGGATTTGGTGATCAGCCCAAGCCGTCAGACTGTTACGGTCAATCCTGTTAATCCCAATATCGCCGCATCTTTGGCGATGGGCTTTCGGACGTCACATCAATGACCTGGTGGTTCACCTATCTCGGCATGCCGTTTTCGGGCGCATGGTTCCTCGCCACGCTGATCGATATCCTGCTCATCGCGCTGCCGGTGATGCTCGCGGTCGCGCTCATCATCTATGCCGATCGCAAGATCTGGGCGGCGATGGCGCTGCGGCGTGGCCCCAATGTCGTCGGGCCGTTCGGTATCCTCCAGTCTTTCGCCGATGGCCTGAAGGTGTTTCTGCAGGAAACCATCATCCCGTCGAGCGCCGACAAGGGCCTGTTCCTGCTCGCGCCGATCATCACCTTTACCGTCGCGCTCATCGTCTGGGCGGTGGTGCCGTTCCAGGCTGACCTGATCCTGTCGAACATCAATGTCGGGCTGCTCTACGTGCTCGCGGCGAGTTCGCTCGGCGTTTACGGCATCATCCTGGCGGGCTGGTCCTCCAATTCGAAATATCCGTTCTTCTCCGCGATCCGTGCCGCCGCGCAGATGGTGAGCTATGAGGTCGCGATCGGCTTCGTGCTCATCTCGGTCGTGCTGTGGACCGGCAGCTTCAATCTCGCCGCGATCGTCGAGGCGCAGAAGAATGTCTGGGGCTTTGCATGGCTGCCGATCAACGGCTTCGCCTTCAACCCGCTGCTGTTCCCGATGGCGGTGGTGTTCTTCATCTCCAGCCTCGCTGAGACGCAGCGCGCGCCGTTCGACCTGACCGAGGCGGAGAGTGAGCTCGTCGCCGGATACCAGACCGAATATTCGTCGATGGCCTTCGCGCTCTATTGGCTGGGCGAGTACGCCAATGTCATCCTGATGTGCGTGCTCAACGCGACATTGTTCTGGGGCGGATACCTGCCGCCGCTCGACATCCCGATCCTCTACTACATCCCCGGCATCATCTGGCTGTTCGCCAAGATGCTGTTCTTCTTCTTCCTGTTCAGCTGGGTGAAGGCGACCGTGCCACGCTACCGCTATGATCAGCTGATGCGGCTGGGCTGGAAGGTGTTTCTGCCGATGTCGCTGATCTGGGTGTTCCTGGTCAGCGGCTATCTGATGCTCGTTCGCGTGGGAGTAGGTGCATGAGCATCGCGCAATTCATCAAGTCGTACACGCTCTACGAGTTCATCGGCGCGCATCTGAAGACGCTTAAATATTTCTTCCGCGCCAAGGCGACGATTAACTATCCGTACGAGAAAAACCCCATTTCTCCGCGTTTCCGGGGCGAGCACGCCCTGCGGCGCTACCCCAATGGCGAGGAGCGCTGCATCGCGTGCAAGCTGTGCGAGGCGGTGTGCCCGGCGCAGGCGATCACCATCGAGGCAGAACCCCGCGACGACGGCAGCAGGCGGACGACGCGCTACGACATCGACATGACCAAATGCATTTACTGCGGCCTGTGCGCGGAAGCCTGCCCGGTCGATGCCGTGGTGGAAGGGCCGAACTTCGAATTCGCGACCGAAACGCGTGAGGAACTGATCTACGACAAGGCGAAGTTGCTCGACAATGGTGATCGGTGGGAGCGGGTGATCGCCGCGAACCTTGCCGCCGATGCCCCGTACCGTTAAGCGCGCTGTGACTTCAGGAACCATCATGATTCACCAACAATACGTCACCCCGGCGAAGGCCGGGGTCTCAAGCGGCACGGGAGCGCCTTGCCACCGCGAGATCCCAGTTTTCGCTGGGGTGACGGCTGTGATGGCACGCCGATGATCCAGGTCTTCGCCTTTTATCTGTTCGCATCGATCGTGCTCGTTTCGGGCGCGATGACGATTGCGTCGCGCAACCCGGTCCATTCGGTGCTCTGGCTGATTTTCGCGTTCTTCAACGCCGCCGGGCTGATGCTACTGGTGGGGGCGGAGTTCATCGCGATGCTGCTCGTCATCGTTTATGTCGGCGCGGTGTCGGTGCTGTTCCTGTTTGTCGTGATGATGCTCAACATCGATTTCGCCGAGATGCGCAGCGGCTTCGTGCGGTATTTGTGGCCGGGTCTCGCGCTCGCCGTGGCACTCGCAGCCGAGCTGTTCGTCGCGGTCGGCGCCTGGTCGTCGGGCGGTATCGAACTCGCCCGCCGGCTCGCGCCCACGCCCGAGGCGACGCCCAATATCGAGGCGATCGGCAATCTGCTCTACACACGCTATCTCTACATCTTCGAAGGCGCAGGCCTCGTCCTGCTCGTCGCGATGATCGGCGCGATTGTGCTCACCCACCGCCAGCGCGGCGGCATCAAGCCGCAGAACATCGCCCGCCAGGTCGCGCGCCGCCCGCAGGACGCCACCCGCAATGTCGATGCTCCGGTGGGCGAGGGGGTGAAATTATGATTGGTCTGGTCCATTATCTCGTGGTCGCGGCGATCCTGTTCACGATGGGGGTGCTCGGCATCTTCCTCAACCGCAAGAACCTCATCGTCATCCTGATGGCGATCGAGTTGATCCTGCTGGCGGTGAATATCAATTTCGTGGCTTTTTCCGCTTATCTCCACGATCTGGTCGGGCAAATCTTCGCGATGTTCGTGCTGACCGTCGCGGCGGGTGAAGCCGCCATCGGGCTCGCCATCCTCGTCATCTATTTCCGCGGCCGCGGCACGATTGCGGTCGACGACATCAACCGGATGAAGGGGTGATGGTGATCACAGCAATGTGTGTTCCGGCGCAGGCCGGAACCCAGGATCACGACCGCTGCGCCGCTTGGCTCTGGACCCCGGCGTTCGCCGGGGAACGGCGCGGGGTATCGCTGTGAACGCCATTACCCTCATCGTCTTCTTGCCGTTGCTCGCAGCGGTCGTCGCCGGCATGGGCAACCGCGCCATCGGCAATGTGCCCGCCAAGCTGATCACCACTGCCGCGCTGTTCACCTCGGCTTTGCTCAGCTGGCCGATTTTCCTGAGCTTTGTGGCGGGGACGGCCAGCCCAAGCGTGACCCCGGTGTTCGACTGGATTCGCTCGGGCTCGCTCGACATCGTCTGGTCGCTACGCGTCGATGCGCTGACGGCAGTGATGCTCGTCGTCATCACCAGCGTCTCCGCGCTCGTCCACCTCTATAGCTGGGGCTATATGGACGAGGATCCGGATCAGCCGCGCTTCTTCGCCTATCTGTCGCTCTTCACCTTCGCGATGCTGATGCTGGTGACTGCCGACAATATCGTCCAGATGTTCTTCGGCTGGGAAGGCGTGGGCCTTGCCAGTTATCTGCTAATCGGCTTCTGGTTCAAAAAGCCAAGCGCCAACGCTGCCGCGATCAAGGCGTTTGTCGTCAACCGCGTCGGCGATCTTGGCTTCATGCTCGGCATTTTCGGCACCTACCTCGTCTTCAACACGGTGCAGATCGACGAAATTCTCCGCCTTGCGCCCGGCATGGCCGGCTCGACGATCGGCTTCCTGTGGTTCCGCGCTGATACGATGACGGTGCTGTGCCTGCTCCTCTTCATCGGCGCGATGGGCAAATCCGCGCAGCTCGGCCTCCACACCTGGCTGCCCGACGCGATGGAGGGCCCGACGCCCGTCTCCGCGCTGATCCATGCAGCGACGATGGTGACGGCGGGCGTCTTCATGGTCTGCCGCCTCTCGCCAATGTTCGAGACGAGCCCGTTTGCCATGACCGTGGTGATGACGGTCGGCGCCGCGACCTGCTTCTTCGCCGCGACCGTCGGCCTGGTGCAGACCGATATCAAACGCGTCATCGCTTATTCGACCTGTTCGCAGCTCGGCTATATGTTCTTTGCAGCGGGCGTCGGTGCCTATGGTGCGGCGATGTTCCACCTCTTCACGCATGCCTTTTTCAAGGCATTGCTGTTCCTCGGCGCAGGCTCGGTGATCCACGCGATGCACCATGAGCAGGACATGCGGCACTATGGCAATTTGCGCAAAGCCATCCCCTTCACCTTCTGGGCGATGATGGCGGGCACGCTGGCGATCACCGGCGTCGGCATTCCCGGCGTGATCGAAGGCTTGCCTGCGATCGGCTTTGCCGGCTTCCATTCGAAGGACGCGATCATCGAAGGTGCCTGGGCTTCGGGCAATATGGGCGCGTCGATCGTCGGCATTATCGTTGCGCTGCTGACCAGCTTCTATTCGTGGCGGCTGATGTTCCTCACCTTCTGGGGCAAGCCGCGCTGGGCGACGTCTGAGCATATCCAGCACGCATTGCACGACGCGCATGGCCACGGTCCTGAAGATCACGCGCATGACGATCATCACCGGAGCGATCATGGCGATGGCACCGGTGGCTATCACCCGCATGAGAGCCCCTTGACGATACTGGTGCCGCTTGGCCTGCTATCGGCAGGCGCGGTCGCGGCCGGCTTCGTCTTCCACGGCGCGTTCATCGAGCCGACCGCAGGCGAAGAGTTCTGGAAGGGCGCGATCGCCTTCAGCGAGCATCTCGCCCACGCCACGCATGAAGTGCCGCTGCTGGTAAAACTCAGCGCTGCGATCGCCTGGATCGTCGGGCTCGCGGCCGCCTATTACGCTTATATCCGTGCACCCGAACTGCCCGCCAAATTGGCGATCAGTTTCAGCGCGGTCTATGACTGGCTGCTCCACAAATGGTATTTTGACGAGCTGTACGACCGGCTCTTCGTCAAGCCTGCCTTCGCGATCGGCCGCTTCTTCTGGCATCAGGGTGATGAGCAGATGATTGACCGCTTCGGCCCCAATGGCGCGGCGGCGATCGTTGCTTCCGGCAGCCGGATGGCCGGCAGGCTGCAGTCGGGTTATATTTACACCTATGCGTTCGTGATGCTGATCGGGCTGACCGCGGTTGTCACCTGGGCGATTGCGAGCTGATGGCCATGAACGGACTTCCCATCCTCTCGATCATGATCGCCGTGCCCGCCATTGCTGCGGTGCTGTGCCTGTTTCTCAGTGCCAATGGCGCACGCTGGCTGGCCTTGATTGCCACTTTGATCGATCTGGCGCTCGGCGCCTCGCTCTGGGCGAATTTCGATATTGGCGGTCCGCAATGGCAGTTTGTGGAGCATGCCCAGTTGCCGATCTTCGGTCGCTTTGGTTGGGCGCTGGGGATCGACGGTTTTGCGCTGATGCTGATCATGCTCAGCGTGTTCCTGATGCCGATCTGCATCGGCGCCAGCTGGGTCTCGATCACCAAACGCGTGCCCGAATATATGGCCGCGTTCCTCGTCACCGAAATGCTGATGATCGGCACCTTCGCGGCGCAGGATCTATTTCTGTTCTACGTGTTCTTCGAAGCCGGGCTGATCCCGATGTACCTGATCATCGGCATCTGGGGCGGTGCGAACCGGATATACGCCAGCTATAAGTTCTTCCTCTACACGCTGCTCGGCTCGGTACTGATGCTGATCGCGATGCTGTGGATGGCGCAATATGCCGGCACCACCGATATCCCGACATTGCTCAACACCGATTTCCCGGCATATGCGCAAACTTGGCTATGGCTCGCCTTCTTCGCGTCGTTCGCGGTGAAGATGCCGATGTGGCCGGTGCATACCTGGCTGCCCGACGCCCATGTGCAGGCGCCCACCGCTGGCTCGGTCATCCTGGCGGGCGTGCTGCTCAAGCTGGGCGGCTATGGTTTCCTGCGCTTCTCGGTGCCGATGTTTCCCGAAGCCTCGGCAAGCCTGACCTGGCTGATCCTCGGCCTGTCTGCCATCGCGGTGATCTACACCTCGCTGGTGGCGCTCGTGCAGTCGGACATGAAGAAGTTGATCGCCTATTCCTCGGTCGCGCACATGGCGATCGTCACGATCGGCCTGTTCGCCTTCAATCAGCAGGGCATTGAGGGCGCGATGATCGTCATGCTCAGCCACGGGCTCGTCTCGGCTGCGTTGTTCCTGTGCGTCGGCGTCATTTATGATCGGCTGCACACCCGTGAGATCAGCCGCTATGGTGGCCTCAGCATCAATATGCCGCGCTACGCGATCCTGTTCCTGCTGTTCACGATGGCCAGTGTCGGCTTGCCTGGCACCAGCGGCTTTGTCGGCGAATTCCTGAGCTTGGCCGGCACCTATCAGGTGTCGACCCTCGCCACGTTGCTGTGCACGACGGGCATCATCCTGGGCGCTGCCTATATGCTCTATCTCTATCGCCGGATCGCCTTTGGCGAGATCATGCATGATGATGTCCGCGCCATGCCCGATCTGTCGATGCGCGAATTGGGCCTGCTGGTGCCGATCGCGGCGGTAGTGCTGTGGATGGGCGTCTATCCGGAGAGCTTTATCGCGCCGATGCGTGACGATGCGGCGACCTTGGTCGCGCGCGTGGCGCGAGCGCAGCCGAACGGCGATTCACTGCCAACGCCGGGCAAGACGGCGGCGATTGTGCCCCAGGGGGAGGCACACTGATGGATTATACCGCCAATCTGTTGATGACTCTGCCCGAGATCGTGTTGTCGCTTGGCGCGCTGGCGCTGATGATGCTTGCGGCCTGGGGCGGGCAAGCGGCCAGCCGCGCGATTTCCTGGACGGCGGTGGCGATTCTGATCGGCGCCGGCATCGCTTTGACTGGCCCGGCTTCGAGCGGCGGCTATGCCTTTTCCGGCCTGTACCGGGCGGATATGTTCGCGGCCTTCGCCAAGGTGCTAATCTATGGCGCGGCAGCGGTGGCGATCATCATAGCGCCGCGCTTCTTTGAAAATACGGCCGGCGACAATCTGCGTCCCGAATATCCTGTGCTCATTCTGCTCGCCGCGGTCGGCATGGGGATGATGGTCTCGGCGACCGACATGCTCACGCTCTATGTCGGACTCGAACTGCAGAGCCTTGCCGCTTATGTGCTGGCGAGTTTCATGCGGCAGGATTCGCGCTCGGCGGAGGCTGGCCTCAAATATTTCGTGCTTGGCGCCCTGGCGAGCGGCATCCTGCTATACGGCATTTCGCTGGTGTACGGCTTTTCAGGTACGACCCAGTTTGATTCGATCGCGACGGCCTATTATGCCGGGCATTCGAAGGGGCTGCTGTTCGGCCTGGTCTTCGTGTTCGCTGGGCTTGCCTTCAAGATGAGCGCGGTGCCGTTCCACATGTGGACTCCCGATGTCTATGAAGGCGCGCCGACGCCGGTCACTGCCTTTTTCGGCAGTGCGCCCAAGGTGGCGGCAATCGCCCTCACCGTGCGCGTTGCTGTCGAAGCGATGGGGCCTGCGGTGCTCGAATGGCGGCAGATCGTCATTTTCGCCTCGCTCGCCTCGATTGTGCTCGGCGCGGCCGGCGCGATCGGCCAAACCAATATCAAGCGGCTGCTCGCCTATAGCTCAATCAACAATGTCGGCTTCGCGCTGGTCGGGCTGGCCGCAGGGTCCAAGGAAGGCGTCGCTGCCGTGCTCGTCTATCTCGCCATCTATGTGGTGATGACGCTCGGCAGCTTCCTGATCGTGCTGCAGATGCGCGGCGAGGACGGCCAGCAGGTCGAGACGATTGACAGCCTTGCCGGCCTCTCGCGCACCCAGCCACGGCTGGCACTGGCGCTGGGGATCATGATGTTCTCGCTTGCGGGCATTCCGCCGCTATTCGGTTTTTACGCCAAGTTCGCGGTGTTCTGGGCGGCGGTGCAGGCGAACCTGTTCGTTTTCGCGGCCATCGGCATCGCGGCTTCGGTGATCGGTGCCTATTATTATCTGCGGATCGTGAAGACGATGTATTTCGATGAGCCAGCACAGGGCGGCTTCCGGCCGATGGAAAGCCGGATCGAAGGTGCGCTAATCTTCGCGGCTGCAGCCTTCCTGTCGCCGCTCGGCTATTTGCTGATCCCGGCGATGAGCGGCTGGGCGATGCTGGGCGCGGTGGGGCTCTTTCCATCCTGACGGTCCGCACGGTTGCCGAAACCGGATCGACCAATGCCGATCTGATTGCCCTTGCTGCCGCCGGCGCCGAGGACGGGGTATGGTTGCGCGCAGAACGGCAGACGGCAGGGCGCGGGCGGCAGAGCCGGGTGTGGCAATCGCCGGCGGGTAACCTCTACGCTAGCACGCTGGTGCGCCTGCGCCCGGCCGATCCCACGCCCGCGACGTTGGCGTTGGTCGCGGCGGTCGCGCTGGAGGAGGCGGTGTCGGCCTATTTCGGTGCGGGGCAGGTGCAGTTGAAATGGCCTAATGATCTGTTGTTGTCGGGCGCAAAGCTCTCGGGCATTCTGCTCGAACGGTCAGGCGACGCCATTGTGATCGGCTTTGGCGTCAACCTCGCGCACCATCCTACCGATGTCGATCGCGTCACGACCAGCCTGGCTGCGCACGGCGTTGCGACCAATCCCGACGATTTCATCGTCACGCTGGCTGAGTGTTTCGCCCGCTGGCTCGCGCGCTGGCGCGGGGAGGGACTTGCTCCGATCCGCGATCGCTGGACGGCGTGCGCCCATCCTGCCGGCACGGCGCTGACGGCGCGCTTGCCCGATGGTAGTGCGATCGACGGCATTTTTGATCGGCTGAACGGCGATGGTGCGCTCATCCTGCGCTTGGCTGACGGCACCCAGCGTGTCATTCACGCGGGCGATGTGTTTTTGATTTAAAGAACCCCGCCGCCGTTTGCCCTGAGTTTGTCGAAGGGCTGCTTTTTCTTTCGTCAGCAGAAGGATGGGCAGGGCTTCGACAAACTCAGTCCGAACGGGGAGGGCAAGAGGAGGCTCCTTATGCTGCTCGCGATTGATGCAGGCAATACCAATGTCGTCTTCGCGTTGGTGCGGGACGGAAACATCATTGCACGCTGGCGGATTGCCACCGATCCGCGCCGCACGGCGGACGAATATGCGGTCTGGCTCAGCCAGTTGCTCCAGCTCGAAGGGCATGATCGCAGAGCCGTGACGGGCGTTATCATCGCCACCGTGGTCCCGCGCGCGCTCCACAATCTGCAGACGCTGGCCCGCAAATATTTCGACAGTGAGCCGCTGATCGCCGGCCAGCCGCCGGTCGAATGGGGGATCGAGATCGACGTCAAGGAGCCCAATTCGCTGGGGGCCGATCGCGCGGTCAACACCATTGCGGCCCATGCGCTCTACCCGGGCGACCTGATCGTGATCGATTTCGGCACTGCGACGACGTTCGAGGTGGTCGACTATACCGGCGCGTATAAAGGCGGAATCATCTGCCCGGGGATCAACCTGTCGCTCGACGCACTTGTCACCGCCGCGGCCAAGCTGCCGCGGATCGCGATCGAGGCACCCACCGACACCAGCGTGATCGGTCGTGATACGATGAGCCAGATGCATATTGGCATTTATTGGGGCTATATCGGCATGCTCGAGGGGCTGGTCGCGCGGATCAAGGCTGAGGTCGGGCGACCCGTCAAGGTTATCGCCACCGGCGGCTTGGCGACCCTGTTCGAGAAGCAAACCACCGTTTTCGACGCCATTGAACCCGATCTGACGATACAAGGGCTGGCGATGTTGTGGGATCGCGCCCATATAGCACCTTAGAGTTGCATCGGTGCGCGCGAGATCGCGCTGCGCCGCATCCCCAATCTCGACGATATTTTTGGCGCTGACCGCGCTCTTCCATGGCCGCTTGCCGATGCCGGTGGCCGCAATTGAAAGTACCAGACCTTAGTGACTACCCCCAAGAAAGAACTCCTCTTCCTGGCCCTTGGCGGCTCGGGCGAAATCGGCATGAACGTCAATCTTTATGGCTGCGAAGGCAAATGGGTGATGGTCGATTGCGGCATCACCTTCGCCGATCCCAACTATCCCGGCGTCGACGTCATCCTGCCCGATCTCGCCTTTATCGAGGAGCGGATCGACGATCTGCTCGGCATCGTGCTGACCCACGGGCATGAAGATCATATCGGCGCCTTGCCCTATCTCGCCGAGGATCTCGGCGTGCCGCTGTTCGCCTCGCCCTTCACCGCCGGCCTGATCCGCGGCAAGCTCGATGAAGAGGGCATTGCTGATCGGGTCAAGCTCAACATCGTCAAGCCCGGCAAGCCGTTCCAGCTCGGGCCGTTCGGCTTTCGCTTCGTTCCCGTCGCGCATTCCATTCCAGAGGGCAACGCGCTGCTGATCACCACGCCATATGGCAAGGTGTTCCATACCGGCGACTGGAAGCTTGATGATGAACCCGTCATCGGCGCGCCCGCCAGCGCCGAAGTAATGACCGCGATCGGCGACGAGGGCGTGCTCGCGCTCGTCTGCGATTCGACCAATGTATTCAATCCCGAAGCCTCGGGTTCGGAAAGCTCGGTTCGCAAGGGCCTTTTCGACGTCGTCGCCGCCGCCAAGGGGCGCGTGCTCGTCACCACCTTCGCCTCCAACGCGGCGCGGCTCAAGACGCTAGGCGATGTCGCGCGTGACAGTGGCCGCACGATCTGTGTTGCCGGCCGCTCGCTCGATCGAATCCTGAAGGTAGCGCGGGCCACCGGCTATCTCACCGATTTCCCCGAAAGCGTCGATTGGGACGCGGCGATGCGGATGCCGCGCGACAAGGTGCTGATCGTCGCCACTGGCGGCCAGGGCGAAGAGCGTGCCGCGCTCGCCCGTGTCGCTTTCGGCTCCCACCAATTGTCGCTGGATGCTGGCGACACCGTCGTCTTCTCGTCCAAGCAGATCCCGGGCAATGAGGTCGCAATCGGCCGCATCCAGAATGCGCTGGCGGCCAAGGGCGTGATCATGATTACCGATCGCCAGGCGCACGTCCATGTTTCGGGCCATCCCGGTCGGCCGGAACTCGCCACCATGTATGGCTGGATCCGCCCCGAACTGCTGATGCCCGTCCATGGCGAGATGCGCCACATGATGGAACATGCCCGGTTCGGCCTCTCGCAGGGCGTGCCGCGCGTGCTCGTCCAGAGTGACGGCGATATCGTCCGGCTTGCCCCGGGCGCGCCTGAGAAAATCGGCCATGCCCCGGTCGGCCGGCTGGTCCTTGACGGTGACGTGATCCTGCCCGCTGATGGCACCACCATCAACGAACGCCGCAAGCTCGCGCTCAACGGCCAAATTTCGGTCGCGGTCGCGGTCGGCAAGAATGGCACGCTGCTCGGCGATCCGCAGATCAGGCTGCAGGGCGTGCCCGTGGAGGAGGATCGCGATCCGTTCATCGACGAAGCGGTCGATGCCGCTGCCAAAGCGGTGCGCGATGGCGGCAAGGATCGCGACAAGACCCGCGAGCAGGTCCGCCTTGCGGTGCGCCGTGTGGCGGGGCGCTGGACGGGCAAAAAGCCGATCGTCGATGTGTTGTTGATTGAGGCCTGACGCGATGCAGATCACTTCGATGGTCGCCATCTATTTTCTGATGTGGGCATTTTCGGTGTTCCTCGTCCTGCCCTTCGGCGTGAAAACCGCCGATGAGGCGGGCGTCGAGCGCATCCCCGGCCAGGCCGAAAGCGCCCCCGCCGCCTTCAGCCCGCGCCGCTTCCTGTTGCGGACAACGATGGTCGCCACGATCATGTTCGCGCTGTTCATGCTGAACTATGAATTTGGCTGGGTGCGCGCCGAGACATTTGATTTCTTCGGGGGGATGAAGCCGGTCGAGTGACGGGCAGTCAAACCGACAGCTTGGCATCCCCTTCGAGCATGCGCTGCTCCAGCTTCGGTGATGTGCCCGGCTGCCACAACTCGGCCCGGTGGGATACACGGTAGCGCAGGGGGCCACCGTCGGGCGTGGTCGCGCGGGTAATCGGGCGGACGATGCAGACAAATTCGGTGTCGATCGCATCGGGGCCAGCGGTGACCACGGCATAGCCATGCCCGGCCATATCGACGAATGCCACATGGGGCGCGACATCGGGATTGGTCAACGCGCGGGCCTTGGCAATGTTGCCGTTCGCCGCATAGTCCAGCGCCGCACGCACGCCGCGCTTGATCATCAGGTTGATGGTATGCTCGGGCGCGGCGCCGGGTGTTTTCCGCACGAATAGCGGCAGCGTCGGGGACTCTTTGGCGAATTCCATCGCCTCGCCCGTGCCGGGCGCCGAGACCGATCCGGTGATGAAGCTCAACCCCACCGGGTTGAACCCGGCGGGTGGCAGCGCGGGCGCGGCATAGCCCGCCCAGAAGCTGTGGCGGTCGCCGGAAACGGTGACGAAGCCGGGGATCTTCTGGTCGCGGATCAGGGTGTAGATCTCGGCGCGCTCGGCATAGGCACCACTGAAATCGGCGTTGCCGAAGGTGCCGAAATCCTTGCCTGGCCAGTTGCCCTTCACCAGCCCGTCGGGCAGGTTCTGCGGATCGGTGCGCATCACAAGCGGGCCGTTGGTCACCCCCCAGATTTTCCAGGTCGCGGTCGATTTGGTCAGCTGCTCCTTTAGCCACGCCTTTTGTTCGCGGCCGAGCACGGTGTGCGCGGGCTCGTCCTTGCGGAAATTGGGGATGGTCTTGTCGCCGATCGTGATGGTGGCTGGGGGATTGCCGCCGGCATAATCCCGTCCGCAATCTACGATCTCCAGCCACTCCTGCGGGATGACCGGATAGTCGCCCGAATCGAGCGCCGCCGCTTCAGGGCGATTGGTCGGGTCCGCCGCCTTGTAGCTGTGCAGGTCGGTCAGGATCAGATCGACATGCTTGCCATAGCGCAGCGTGCGATAGGCGGTCATGCTGCCGATCGCCGCGATGCTGTTGGGCTCGGTGGCGAAGCCGTGATCGTCGAACGTCTCGATCGGCGCCTTGGTCACCGCGGGCGGGCCGAACGCATCAAGCCCGTCGCCAGAGGATTTGCGGACGCGTGACGGAATATATTCCCACCATGCCTGATTGGCCGCAACGCGCAGCGGCTGCGCGGGTTCGACCTTGCTGCCGGGGTAGACGATCTGGCTCTGCCAGCCGAGCCACGAGAATTCGTGATTGTCGCCGATGCATATGAACGGGAAATGCGCCCGCGCGTCCTGAATGTCGGGATCGTTGATATGCGCGCGGTAGACGTGGCGATACCCGGCCAGATTGGTCGGCACATGGAAATTGCCGACCTTACGCCCATCGGGGATGTGGCCGAGATCATAGACGGTGCGCGCATAGCGATGCGACACCTCTTCGGGATATTCCACCACTTCATAAATGAAGTCGCCAAGGTGGAGGACGAAGCCGATCTTGCGGTCGGCAGGCGCGCGCTCGTCTTCCCAGATCATGCGGGCATAGGCGTTCTGGGCGCCTTCGTTCACGCTGTTGCACGAAACAAAGGCGAAGCGGACCGGGCGCTGGTCGGTGGCGCGCGGCGCGGTAATTGTGCGGCCGATCCGGCTGCCCGCGCCGGTATCGTCGATGAAACGGTACCAATAGGTCGTGGCCGGCGCGAGGCCGCCGATGAGTGCGCGGCAGGTCCAGTCGGCCGCTGCCAGCACCGGCGCTTGAGCGCTGGCAACGACGCGCCGGAACGCAGCATCCCGCGCCACTTCCACCGTCAATATATGCTGGTCGCCCTCGTCAAAGGGGCGCCGGGTCCACAGGATAACGCTGTGATCGTCCGGATCGCCCGATGCGACACCTTGGGGATAGCGCGCACGATCCTCCCGCCACCCAGATCGCGACGGCGCGGCAGCAGACCGCGTCGCCCAGACGCCGACGATACCCAAGGAAGCTGCACTGGCGATAAATTGCCGTCGATCCATGTCATCCTCCAACCGGTTGGGGGCTATCGTCCCGAAAGCTACTGTGTTGGTCAAGTCAAACGCCTGTGAACAGCATCGGTGGTCGTACCAACGACCCGGGGATGGATGTCGACAAGCGCGCATTCTGGCGCGCTTGACTGGGTGGGGCAAATATTCTGCCACGGGCGGCAGTGGCGGATGGCAGCCCTGCCAATCATCGACCGCTCACAAGAATCGATCGTCCTCCACCCCATGGTTTGTGAGAGGATTTAGTTGGGCATCGCGCTTATCGCGCATCATTGGATGCGCTGGTACCCCGAATAGATCGCAGGTCCAGCTAGTTCGACAACTTCGCAGGGGATATCACGACGGGCTGTCGGGCGGGCCCCGGTCAGGCCCGCAGTCGCTCGATGGCCTGGGCCAGCGCAACATAAAGCTTGCCCATGTCCGAAGACAACAGGGTCACGCTGATCGGCGCGCCATCGCGCTGGGCCAGGATCGAGCGGAGCATGGCTTCGAAATCATGGATATAGCGGTTGACCTGCTCGCGGAACGGGCCGTCGCCGTCGTAGAGGCGGGCGACATCGCGCGCTTCGCCCGCATCTAACAGGCGGACGGCGCGCCGGGTGAACACACCGCGATCGCCCTTGAGATAGGCGGCCCACGCGCTGTCCGATACTTCGGACGAGAAGGTCTTGGCGATGTCGATTGCGCCCGAATTGAGCGCCTCGATCAACAAAGATGCGCGCCTGGCGAAGCTGTCGCTATCGGCCTTGTCGCGCTCGGCGCGGGCATCCTCGATGCGGTTCTCGACGAGTGAGGTCGTCTCGGCGATTGTCATCAGTTGGCGCGTCAGCCGATCGGAGGCACGCGCGGCGGCCTCGACCGCATGGTCGGCGGCGGCCGCGATCGCATGGACTTGATTTTCCACCGCCGTTCCAACCGCGCGTTGCATGGCCTGCGCGCTCGCCAGTTCAAGCGACTTGGCGGCTTCGGGGATTACGGTCGACAAGGTTTCGCGGGCGCGCTCGGCAGCGGTACTGGCGGTGTCGCGGACACGGATCAGCGCCTCGACCAATCGGGGGGCTGCCTGTTCGGCAAAATCGTGCGTGCGGCTGATCGCTTCGTCCAGCGTGCCGCCGATCGCGGTCGCCTTGTCGCGGCCATCCTCCAGCGTCTGGATCAACAGGGCTGATAGTTGGTCGAGCGTCACCCGCTGGGTTTGGATGACCTGGGCAATCGCCTCGATGGCGTCATGCGTACTTTCGGCGGCGGTCACCAGTGCCAGCAGCTCGGGCTTGGCACCGGCCACGACCTTGCGGCTGCCGCTGATCCGGTCGTCGAGCCGGGCCAGTGCTTCGGGCAAGGTCTCGTCAATCTCGCGTGCGGCAGCGTCCAGCGAGATCAGCAATTCCTCAGCAGTGCCGATCACGGTGCGCGCCATCGCGTCGCCGGTCTTGAGCGCCTCGGTCATCGCATCGGTCGATCCGCCCAGCGCGCTGATCGAGGCAGCGAGCATCTGGGTGCGCTCGATCCCGTTATCGTGGAAGCGCATGATCCTGGTCTCAACGGCGCTGAAATCGGCATCGACGCCGCTGACCATGGCTTCACTTGCCGCACGTTGTTCATCGAGCCGGGCGGCGATCCGGTCGATCACGGTTTCGATCGCCGCAATCCGGCTGCCCAGCGTCTCGATCGAATCGCGACCCGCACGGTCGAGTGCGGCCTGATTGGCCTCCACCATGGCGATCATCGCCTCGCCCTGCGCGGTAATGCCCTTGCGCGCTTCATCGACCGCTTCGGCGGTGCGATCGAGCAGGCCATCGACCGCGCCTGACATTTCGGCGGTAACGCTTTCCAGCCGGGCGCCGGCGGTTTCGCTGGTCGTCTCCATCCTGGCAATATGCGTTGCCAGTTTTTGCGCAGCCATGCCGGCCACGGCATTGGCTTCGCGGCCCCGCTCGGCCAGCGCCGTCATTTGGGCATCGAGCGCGGCGGCGTGTTCGCTTGCGACCAGCGCGGTCGATTCGAGGGTCCTGGCCATCCCCGCCGTCTCGCCATGGGCTTTGGGCAGCGCAGCGAGAAGGGTGGATAAATTGGTCTGCGCGCCGGTGATCGCATCGGCCAGCCGGCGGGCCTGATCATCGGCGGTGGCGATTTCATGCGCCATGCCATTGCTGATCGCGACGAGACGTTCGCCAGCGCCATCGCCCATGATCATCAGCTCGTTGGTCTGCTTGGCCAGCGCCAGCCGATTGGCATCGATCTGGCGCGAGACAATCGTGAGCGTCCGCTCAAGCGCCGCCGCTTCGGCGCGCATCTGTCGGGCCGTTGCACCGAAGCGCTGGGCCTCGGCCGTGCTCGAACGCATCGCGAGCAGCCACACGATGCCGATCAACGTCGGCGGTACGCATAGCGCCGCCACAAATTGAACAAGCTCGATCGCCGTGAGGCCGAGTTCGAGGCGCGGCCAGCTGAGCCAGAGCATCCCGCCCAGCCAGGCGACAATCGCCACAAAAGCAAGCGTCGGGCCGATGATCCGCCCGGGCGCGCGCGGCGCGAGGTCGATATGCTGGACCGCCTCGGCAGGGTGTTCTTCAGTCAAATCAATTGCCTGAAACGATGGGGTGTCGGACGGCAAAAGCGGGTCCGCCGCTTCAGCGTCCGCCTCGTTCGGTCGAAGGTCGATGATCCGTGAACCCCTGTTCATAGCCGCCGTTTACCATGATTTTACGGGGAACAAAGCAAATAGCATAACCTTGCATTAACGGGTCGGCGGTTAGTCAAGCAAGTATGGCATATGATCCCGGAGCAATCGATGCGACCTTGGCAGCGGCGGTGGGCGACGAGCCTGCGCTGATCGCCGAGTTACGTGAGGCCTTTATCGACAGCGCCTATCGCGCTGTGAAGGCGATGGAGGTTGCCGTTGCGCCCAATGACTGGCGCGCTGCAGCGCTCCGCCTGAAGGGGCTTGCTGCCAGTTTTGGGGCGATCCGCCTGCTGGCGGTGGCAACCGAGGCAAGCGAAAGCCTGCCGCATGCGCCGCAGATGCTCCACCGGGTGCGCCGCGCGGTGGACCGGATCTAGGCTTTTCCGATCTTCGGCAATCACCTGACCCCTTTGCCAAGTGACATTGGAGGCCCTAAGCGCCTCTCATGCTTGCAGGGCTGATTTTCGCAACCGACGACGCTCATGATCGTCCCGATATGCTCGCTGCGACGTTGCCGTTCGGCGGGGCGACGCTGATCGAATTTCAGGCGAGGCTGCTGGTGACGGCGGGGGCGGGCCAGCTCATCATCGTCGTCAATCGGCTGACGCCCGAACTGGTCGGCGCGGTCAATCGGATGAAGCGCCGCGGGATTGGCGTGGATATCGTCCGCTCGGCTGGCGAAGCCGAGGCCAAGCTCCATCCGCTCGCGCGCATCCTGATCATCGCCGATGGGCTGGTGACGACCGACAGTGTTATCGCGCTGCTGAGCGGCGAAGGGAGCGACACGCTGCTGGTTACGGCCGATGCCGATGCGCTGCCGGGTCTGGAACGGGTGGGCGCCGATGCGATCTGGGCGGGGCTCGCCCGAGTGGAGGCCCAGCGCATCGCCGATGTTGCAGCGCTGCCCAAGGATTATGATTTCGAATCGACTTTGTTGCGGGTGACAGCGCAGGCCGGCGCCGATCACCTTTTGTTGCCCGGCGGCGCAGCCCGCGAAGGCCACGGCATCGAACGCGATTCCACCCGTCTCCGCGCGCGCAACGAGATGGTGGTCAACGCTTATATCGCGAATCGCATTCCATGGATCGACCACTATGTCATTGCGCCGATCGCCCGGCGCGCGCTCCCCTGGCTGATCGGTCGCGCAGTGCCGGGGCTGGTGGTGGGTGGCATCTCGGCCGGCGTGATGATCGCGGGGCTTGGCCTCCTGGGCTGGGGCTGGCCCATCTTTGGCCTGCCATTGGTAATTGCTTCGATCGGCGGGCTGGCGACGGGAACAGTCCTGTCGTGGATGCGCGATGATCAGGGCGAGGCGGTCCTTCAACGCGGCCTGATCGCAGGCGGATCGGCGGCGGCGGTGTTGTTGCTGGGCCAGTCGATCAGTTGGGCCGAGGGAACTGCGACCGGCCTGACACTTGCGCTCGCTTTTGTCGTCATGGCGGTGTTGCTTGAACGCGGTGCGAATGATCGCTTGCGCCGGCGCTGGTGGGGAAGCCCGGCGGGGTATCCCCTGCTGTTGCTACCGTTTGTCATTGCCGGCTATCCGCTGCTCGGCCTTTGGGTGGGGGCGACGTACACAGTGGCGTCACTTGCCGCGGTTATTGAGGCGCTGCGCGAAAAGCCTTAGCTTGAATTTAACGCTACATCCGTACGTCTGGGATCATGTCGATCGACCCGTCGCTCATGAACGACGGCACCGCCACTGGTGCCAACCATCTGCTCGCCCGCGGCGCGGCTGACGACGTCTGCGCCGATCGACGGGTGACGGCGGCGATCAATGATTTTTTTGTCGATGAAAAAGTGCGGCTTGATGATCGGGTACGGGCCGGACTGACTGAGGCACTCGCCAGCCTGACGAGCGCCATTGAGGGTGAATTGCGGCAATATGCCGCGCGTCTGCTGATCGGGCGCGACGAGCCCGAACTGGCCAAACGCCTGGCCAGCGACCCGCCCATGGTTCATGCGGCACTCAACACCGCTGGCCTGCTGCGTGACGCTGATTTGATGCGCGAGCTGCTCGCGCGCGTTCGCCAGGAAATATTGGGCGAGGCGCTGTCGCCCGCGGCGCCGAATGACCCGGATACCCCTAGCCTGATCGCTCGCCTGGTCGGTAGTCCCGATGGGATTGTAGCGGCGGCGGCGACCGGGCTGCTGGCCGCCGATTCGCGTCGGCGCGCCGCGATCGAGCCTGGTGGGGCGCCGCGCAGCGATCTGCCGGCGGAACTTCATCACCGGCTGGTCTGGTGGTCAGCTGCCGCGCTGCGTAGCCTGATTCCGTCACCACCATCGCCGGCACTTGATCGCGCCCTGACCGAGGCCGCTTTGCGCAGCCTGGCGGCACATGACGAAGGGGACCGGCTGGAAGCGGCCGCCTTGCGGCTTGCCGCGGCAATCGCTGCCCAGCCGCATGAGTTGCCGGGCTTCCTAGTCGAGGCGCTTGGCGATCGACGGGTCGCGATGTTTGTTGCCTTGCTCGCGCAGGCGCTTGGTTTCAGCTATGATCTGGCACGTGATATCGTCCTCGATCCCGTCGCCGATCGGCTCTGGCTGGTACTGCGCGCCGTTGCGCTCGAACGCGCGCCGATTGCGGCGATCGGGTTGGCGCTCTGCGAAGCCGATCCGCGCCGTGATGTCGAGGCCTTTGCCGATCAGATTGATGCGATCATGGCGGTAACCCCAGAAGCGGCCAGACAGGCATTATCGAGCCTTAGCCTTCATCCTGATTTCCGCCAGGCGTTACTGGTGCTGGCCAAGGCGCGGCCGGCATGAATGTGATCGATCCCGGCCTGCCGTCTGTCCGCGGCCATGTCGATGGGGCCGGCCGGCTGATCGAAGCCGATTCACGGCTGCATGATCTCAATGCCCGTGCTGGTGGGGCGATCGGTGCCCCGCTTGCCGTTCCGCAACTCGCGACTCTGGTCCGGTTGGTGCAGCGCTTGCAGATCCTTGTATCGCGCGGGATCGTGGCCGCGGATGGCGACGATGATATCGATATGTGGGTGCGCGCCGATCCGGACGCCGAAAGCGGCGGGGTGCGGCTCTCGATCACCGGCTGGAAGCCGCGCCAGCCCTGGCAGCCAATTGCCGAGCCGGACGCGCGCGACCGGGATTTCGTCCGTAGTGCGGCGAATTGGGTTTGGGAGACCGATTCGGCGCTGCGGCTGACCTCAGTGTCGGCCGACGCCGGCCCGCGGCATGGGTTTGAAGCGGCACCGCTGCTTGGCCAGCCGCTGACGCGGCTGTTCATTCTGGCCGAGGATGCCAGCGGCATGTTCCCGATATTGGGGGCGCTGGCGATGCGGCAGCGTTTCGATGCGCAGCCTGCGCAAATCCGCGCGACGGGGCGTCCGGTTCTGCTGTCGGCGGCACCGCGGCTCGATATCGCTGGCAGCTTTGCCGGCTTTGCCGGGGCGACCCAGATGGTCGAAACGGTGCATCCGCTTGCGCCGATCGTGCCCCAGACGGCCGAGCTCGGTTTGCCCGAAGCGTTCAGCACCCGGCTCGACAAGGCCTTGCGCGCTCCGCTCGGGCGGATCATCGCCAATGCCGACAGCATCAATGCGCAATCCGAAGGCCCGCTTCGTCAGGATTATGCCGATTATGCCGCCGATATCGCGACGGCGGGGCGCCATTTGCTTGGGCTGGTCGACGATCTGGTCGATCTGCAGGCCATCGAGCGTGCCGATTTTGTCGTTGCCGCCGAACCGATCGACATTGCCGATGTCGCGCGCCGGGCTGCCGGCCTGCTGAGCGTGCGGGCAGCCGCCGCCAATGTCAGGATCGACCGACCGAGCGCGCAGGACAGCCTGCCGGCGACCGGCGAATTCCGCCGTGCGCTGCAGGTTCTGGTCAATCTGATCGGCAATGCCGTGCGCTATTCGCCCGATGACGGTATGGTGTGGATCAGGGCAGAGCGTGACGGCGATTTCGCCGCTGTCGTCGTCGCCGATCAGGGCAAGGGCATCGCGCTGGCCGATCAGGCGCGGATATTCGAGAAGTTCGAACGTATCGACGTCACCGAGCCCGGCGGCAGCGGCCTTGGCCTGTATATCGCGCGGCGGCTGGCGCGGGCGATGGGCGGCGACGTCACGGTCGACAGCGCGCCGGGGCAGGGGGCCCGTTTTGTTTTTACCCTGCCATTTCGCAACATCTGAGCCACCCCGGTTTCCCGAAGTGGCCCGATAATGATGTCAGCGATTATCGCGCGGTGAGTGGCGGATAATCGCGCTGGGTCGGCCCGGTATAGAGCTGGCGCGGGCGACCGATCTTCTGCTCCGGATCGGCAATCATCTCATTCCATTGCGCAACCCAGCCGACGGTGCGGGCGAGCGCGAACAATGCTGTAAACATCGTCGTCGGGAAGCCGATCGCCGACAGAATCACGCCCGAATAGAAATCGACGTTCGGGAACAGCTTTTTCTCGATGAAATAAGGATCGCTCAGCGCCATTTCCTCGAGCTGCAGCGCGACATCGAAGATCGGGTCGGTTACGCCCAGTTCGCCCAGCACTTCGCGCACCGTCTGCTGCATCACCGTCGCGCGCGGATCATAATTTTTGTACACACGGTGACCGAAGCCCATCAGACGGAACGGATCATTTTTATCCTTCGCCCGGGCAATATAGTGCGGAATGCGATCCGGCGTGCCGATCTCGCGCAGCATGTTGAGCGCGGCCTCATTGGCACCCCCATGTGCAGGTCCCCACAGGCAGGCGATGCCCGCCGCAATGCACGCAAAGGGGTTCGCGCCCGACGATCCGGCGAGCCGGACTGTTGATGTCGACGCGTTCTGTTCGTGATCGGCATGCAGGATGAAAATCCGGTCAAGCGCCTTTTCGACGATCGGGTTGACGACATATTCCTCGGCCGGCACGCCAAAGGTCATCCGCAGGAAGTTGCCGGTGTAGCTGAGCGAATTCTTCGGATAGACAAAGGGTTGACCAACCGAATATTTGTAGGCGGCGGCTGCAATCGTCGGCATCTTGGCAATCAGCCGGTGGCTCGCGACCATCCGCTGGTACGGATCGGTAATGTCGGTCGAATCGTGATAGAAAGCGCTGAGCGCGCCAACGACGCCGCACATGATCGCCATCGGATGTGCATCGCGGCGGAAGCCGCGATAAAAGGTCATCAGCTGTTCGTGCAGCATGGTGTGACGCGAGATGGTGTAGGTGAACTTCTCAAGCTCGTCGCCGCTCGGCAGCTCGCCGTTGAGCAGCAGGTAGGACACTTCCATAAAGCTCGACTGTTCGGCCAACTGGCCGATCGGGTAGCCGCGGTGCAGCAGCACACCTTCGTCGCCATCGATATAGGTTAGGCCCGATTCGCAGCTCGCGGTCGAGGTGAAGCCGGGATCGAAGGTGAACTTGCCGGTCTGCGCATAAAGTTTGCGAATATCGATGACCTGCGGACCGACGCTGCCTGAGACCACTTTATAGTCGTTCTCAGCGCCATCGATGATGAGCTTTGCGATATCGGTCATAGGTCCCTCTTCTTGGCTATAGCGTTCACGCCCCGGCAGCCATCGTATCGGCCATCTGGTCGGCAATCCGGCCAAGGCTTTCCGTCCGCCCGAGCAATACGAGCACGTCGAAAATCCCCGGCGACGTCTTCTTCCCCGTCAGTGCGGCGCGCAATGGTTGTGCGACCGCGCCGAGCTTTACTCCCGCCGCCTCGGCAACCTGCCGGACCGCATTTTCCAAGCCTTCCGTATCCCAGTCACCCAGCGCGTCAAGCGCGGCGTGCAGCCGAGCGAGCAGAGCAGGGGCCTCACCGGCCAAAAGGGACGCTGCGTCGCTGTCCATCTGTAGAGGGCGGGTGCGAAACAAAAATGCCGCACCATCGGCCAGTTCGAGCAGATTGGCGGCTCGCGGCTTGAGCACGGGCATGCTGCGTTTCAGCAGGTCGTATCCAGCCGTACCAATATCGTCCCCGATCCGGTCGACGATCAAGTGAGCCAGTCGATCATCGTCCGCGAGCCGGATGTAATGACCGTTCAGGTTCTCCAGTTTCTTCAAATCGAACCTAGATGGTGATTTTCCGACTCCTGAAAGATCAAACCATGCGATCGCCTGTTCGCGGCTGATGATCTCGTCATCGGCATGGCCCCAGCCAAGCCGCAACAGGTAATTATCAAGCGCTTCGGGCAGGATCCCCAGCGTATCGCGATAGGCATCGACGCCGACGGCGCCGTGCCGCTTCGACATTTTCGCGCCATCGGTGCCGTGGATCAGCGGGATATGCGCATAAACAGGCACCGGCCAGCCGCCCTCGATCGCATCCATCGCCTGCATGATCGGGATTTGGCGGAAGGCGTTGTTCAAATGATCATCGCCCCGAATGACATGGGTGACGCCCATGTCGTGATCGTCGACGACCACGGCGAGCATATAGGTTGGCGTGCCATCGGAGCGGAGCAGCACGAAATCGTCGAGCTCGGCATTCTGGACGGTCACTTCGCCCTGGACGCGATCAAGGATCGTCATCGCGCCGTCGCGAGGTGCCTTGATCCGTACGACAAACGGTGCATCGGTTGGCGCGTCGGCTGGGTCCCGATCGCGCCAGCGGCCATCATAGCGCGCTGGCTGCTTGGCTGCTTGCTGCGCTTCGCGCATAGCGGTCAGCTCTTGGGCGGTCGAGTAGCATTTATAGGCCTGGCCAGCGTCGAGCAACTGGCGCGCAACTTCGGCGTGGCGCGCGGCGCGGGCGAACTGCAGCAGGAATTTGCCGCCCTGAGCCCGGGCGAATAGCCAGTTGAACAGCGCGGTGCGGGCGCCGCCGATATGAAGAAACCCGGTAGGGGACGGCGCAAACCGCGTGACGACCGGCGACTGGGCGACGGGCGTGTTCATGGCTGCAGAAATTTCATAACTTGCGCCACCGTGCGGCTGCTCCCAGACTTGAAAAACGATGGCCAGTTCAGCCACGCGCGCCTCTAGCACGGCCCTTGCTCCGCTTCAAACTGCGGTGGGCTATCGTTTGGCCCGAAGCCTGGCCCAGATCGAGCGCTGGCTAGAAGCGGAGCGCGACCAGCTTTACCTGTGGGTACCGGTGATGCTCGGGCTTGGTGTCGCAGCATGGCTGTGGCTGCCCGATTCGCCGTCCTGGATCACCGTGTTGCTGGCGCTTGCCGCGACCGCCTTGCTGGCGCTGGCAGTCGATCGCGGGGGGCGCGGCACGCGGGTTGTAGTAATCGCCTGCGCGGCGATGTCGATTGGGATGGCGTTGATCTGGACACGGGCGGAGCGCGTGTCGAGCGCCCCACTTGCTGAGCCGGTCATTGTGCGCTTTGAGGCGCGGGTCGAGCGGGTCGAACCACTTCCGCCGCGCGGTCTCGTCCGGCTTCGGCTGGCGCCGTCGAAGATCGTCGGCTGGCTGGGTCGCGCGTCGGCGAGCGGGCTGCCCCGCCATCTTCGCCTCAATCTGCAAGCGGCCGATTTTCCTGCCGGTCTGTCAAGGGGAGCGGTGATCCTGCTCAGTGCCCGGCTCGTTCCGCCGCCGCCGCCATCGGTGCCGGGTGCCTATGACTATGCACGTGTCGCTTGGTTTGATGGGATCGGCGCAACCGGGCGCGGGTTTGGCCCGATCGTGATCGTCTCGCCCGGCGACGCGGCTGGCGGTGGGCTGCGTGCGCGGCTGTCGGCGCATATCCGTTCCCAGGTGTCAGGCGGGGCCGGCGCCATCGCCGCAGCGCTCGCCACTGGCGACCAGGGTGCGATTCCGCTCGATGATGCCGAAGCGATGCGCCGCGCGGGGCTGACGCATTTGCTTTCGGTGAGCGGCCTGCACATCACTGCCGTGGTCGGCATCGTCATGATGCTGGTGCTCCGGTTACTAGCGCTGAGCCCCTGGCTCGCGCTCCATTGGCGCCTGCCGCTGATCGCCGCGGGCGCAGGCGCGGTTGCCGCGATCGGCTATACAATCCTGACCGGTGCGGAAGTGCCGACCGTGCGTTCCTGCGTTGCCGCGCTGATGGTGCTGCTGGCGGTGGCGCTTGGGCGCGAGGCGGTTACGCTCAGGCTGGTGGCGACGGGCGCGATCATCGTATTGCTGTTCTGGCCGGAGGCGCTGGCGGGGCCGAGTTTTCAGCTGTCGTTCGCCGCTGTGACCGCAATCATTGCGTTGCACGAAGCGCCGCGCGTCAAGCGCTGGTTCGCAGCGCGCGACGAGAGTCGCGCTGCTTGGCTCGCCCGTCAACTCGCCTCTCTGCTGCTCACCGGCATTGTCGTCGAAGCAGCGCTTTCACCAATCGCCTTTTATCACTTTCACAAATCGGGGTTATACGGATCTGTCGCCAACATTGTTGCCATCCCGCTGACCACCTTTGTCGTCATGCCGATCGAGGCGCTTGCGCTCCTCTTTGATCTTGTTGGGCTCGGCTGGCCGTTCTGGTGGCTTGTAGGTCAGGCATTGGGGCAATTACTGGCGATGGCGCACCTTGTCGCCAATGCACCCGGCGCCGTGGCGGCGCTCCCGGCAATGCCCGATGGTGCCTATGCGCTAATGGTTGTCGGCGGCCTTTGGCTGGCATTGTGGCGCACGCGCATACGCCTGGTTGCTGCGCTGCCGATTGTGATCGGCGCGGGTTGGGCGGTGCTGACCCCGCCGCCCGATCTGCTCGTCACGGCCGACGGGCGCCATTTGGCACTGCGCACCGATGACGGCGACATTGCCCTGCTGCGCGACCGGGCGGGCGATTACACGCGGATGATGCTGGCCGAGAATGCCGGTATCGATGGCGAACCGACTTTCCTGGCGGAACAGCGCGCGGCGCGGTGCAGCCGCGACTTGTGCCTTGCTGACAGGATGGTAGGCGGCAGGCGCTGGCGCATCATTGCTACGCGTAGTGCCTATCCCGTCCCCTCGGCGGCGCTCATTGCAGCCTGCTTGCAGGCCGATATCGTGATCAGTGAACGGCGCTTGCCCCGGCGCTGCCGACCGCTCTGGTTGCGGCTCGACCGGCCAATATTGGCAGAGACGGGCGGGATCGCCATTACGCTTGGCAGCGGGCGGATCGTTACCGTCAGGCAGGCAGGTGATCGCCATCCCTGGCGCTTGTCGGCCCCGTCGGTAACGCCCCGTCAGTAACGCCCCGCGGCGCCCGGCGCCGTGGCGACGATCCCGGTTGCATTTTTCGAGGCATGACGAGAAACTCATTGCCATGACCGCGCCGTTATCTGTGCTTGATCGCGTTGGGCCATTCGTCGTCCGGGACGATGTACTGCCAGACGCAGAGGCGCGTGCGTTGCTGGACTGGGCTCTTGATCATCAAGCTTTTTTCGCCGAATCGCGTGTGCATGACGGCTATTATCGGCCCAAGATCCGTCATTCTCGCCAGCTGCGCGATTGCGATTTCACGGATTGGCGGCAGCGACTGAAGCACCATTTCAAGCCATTGGTCGCATCGTTGATCACCGACCTTGGCGTGACCCCCTTTGTTGTCGCCCACACCGAACTGGACCTGGCATGCCATAATGACGGCGATTTTTATCGACGCCATATTGATATGCGGACCGGGCCGGTTGATCGGCAGAGGCGGCGCGTCCTTAGCCTTGTCTATTATTTCAACCGGGTCCCCGCTGCCTTCAGCGGTGGTGCGCTGCGCTTACACGCGGCCAATCGACCATTGCCGGATGCCAATGGGCAGAATGTTCCTGGCAGCACCGACATTGCGCCGTTGCATAACCGACTGGTCGCCTTTCCGTCATGGATGCCCCATGAGGTGCTGCCGGTGGCGTGCCCGTCAGGTCAGTTCACCGATTCACGATTCTCGATCAATTGCTGGTTTTACGCCACGATGCCGAGCGCGAGCCGCGATCAATCATAGCGGCGCAGCAACCCGGCCAGCTTGCCCTGGACGCGGACCTGGCGCGGATCATATCGCTGCGGATCATAGGAACGATTGGCCGGATCGAGCCGGATCATTGCCCCTTCGCGGCGGAAATATTTGAGGGTCGCTTCGCTTTCTTCAATCAGAGCGACAACGATCTCTCCATCGCGCGCGACATCGGTGCGGCGGATCAGCGCATAATCCCCGTCTAGAATGCCGGCGTCGACCATCGAGTCACCCGACACTTCCAGCGCGTAATGCTCACCCCCGCCGAGCAATGCCGCCGGCACGGCCAGCATCGAATGATCTTCAAACGCTTCAATCGGCACACCGGCCGCGATTCGGCCGTGCAGCGGAATCTCGATCACGTCATTGGCGGGCGGTGGCAAAATGCGCACATTGCCGGGCGCGGCTGAGGGGGGGGCCTTTGTCTTGCGGGTCGTGTCGGGACGGTCAGGCATGCGCAGCACTTCCAGCGCGCGCGCGCGATTGGGCAGCCGGCGGATGAACTGGCGTTCCTCCAGCGCGCTGATCAGCCGGTGGACACCGGATTTGGATTTGAGATCGAGGGCTTCCTTCATCTCCTCAAACGATGGCGAAACGCCGGTCTCGGCCAGGCGATCATTGATGAAGCAGATCAGCTCGTGCTGTTTGCGCGTGAGCATTATGTTCCTCCGTCCAGAACAGACGACGAACGTTTAGGCAACGCGATCGTCCAAGTCAAGCAAGTGGCAGAATGGCGACCTGGTCGCCCGCAGCGGCGGCGTGTGCAAACGGTGGACGGATGATAAGACAGGTAGCGTCGGCCAGCGTTAGGATCAGAGAACTGTCCTGTTTTGCCGCCGAATAGACGCAGCCATTGTGCCATTTTCCGCGCAGATAGTCCTGGCGCTGGTCGTTGGCGGGCAGCGCTTCGCCGAGCATGGCGATCCCTGGTTCGGGGAAGGGGGCGTTTGCCCCGCCAAGCGTCGCGATCAGCGGCCTCAGGAAAAGATGCGCGGTGACGAAGGCGGAAACGGGGTTACCCGGCAGCCCCAGGATCACGGCGTCCCCGATCGTGCCCGCCAGCATCGGCTTGCCGGGGCGAAGCGCGATCCGCCAGAAATGGATCGTGCCACCGGCAGCTTCGATCGCAGGCCGGACAAGATCATGATCACCGACCGATGCCCCGCCGAGCGTCACGATGACATCGGCCTCGATCGCGGCTATCGCGGCACTGATTACATCGAGCCGATCGGGCAGGATCGGCAGCAACTGCAGGTCAACTGCAAGATCGGCGAGCAAGGCGGCTAGCATGACGCCGTTCGATTCAGGCAATTGGGCGCCGATCAGCGGCGCGCCAGGCGGCACAAGCTCATCCCCGGTCGACAGGATCGCGACCCGGATGCGGCGATTGACCGCGATGGCGCCGTGCCCGCTACTGGCGGCAAGCGCAATCCGCGCTGGCGTCAATCGGTCGCCGCGCGCGAAGAGACGCTGGCCGGCCCTAAAATCGAGACCGAGATGACGGACGTTGCGCCGGACCGTGCCAGGGCCCTCGCCGGTCAGAATCACCCGGTTGCCGTCCCGCGCCACCTCTTCCTGGACCATCACGGTATCGGCCCCCTTGGGCATGGCCGCGCCGGTAAAGATCCGTACCGCTTCGCCCGCGCCAACCGCGCTTGCAAAGGGGTGCCCGGCGGCGCTTTCACCAATCAACGCGAAGGGGCCAGGCAAGTCTTCGAAGCGAATGGCATAGCCGTCCATGGCCGAGAGATCGGTAACCGGCTGAGAGCGTTGCGCCACGATATCGCCTGAAGCCCAGCGCCCAGCGGCAGTTCGCAAATCGGCGGTCTCGCTAGGCACCGTGCGGGCAAGTGCCAACAATTGCGCCTGCGCATCGGCGACGGAGAGCAACCCGGTCATGATCGCGTCCTTTCGCCTAATGGAGCTTCAAGCGGGGGCGGATGACCTGGTTGATCCGGCCCATCGCGATCAGCGCCGCGCCCTTTAGCCAGCCATGGATCGCGACGATATGCATGCCGTAGAGCGACACATAGATCAGCCGCGCGATCCGCCCTTCCACCGCCATGCGCCCGCCGACCAGATTGCCCATCAGGCTGCCCACCGTCGAGAAGCGCGACAGTGACACCAACGATCCCTTGTCGTGATAAACAAAGGGCTTCAGCGGCTTGCCGGCGATCAGCGCGCGGATATTGTGATAGGCCGTCCCC
Source organism: Sphingomonas sp. 28-63-12 (assembly GCA_002281535.1). GTDB lineage: Bacteria > Pseudomonadota > Alphaproteobacteria > Sphingomonadales > Sphingomonadaceae > Sphingomonas. Next base: position 32,190 of record NCGD01000024.1, on the reverse strand, counting down.
GCCATCTGGTGCGCCGCTTGGGCGCGCGGCGGAATGGGGCGATCAGCGCCAGCCGGGACGTAGCGCGCGCAATCGCCAATCGCAAAGATGCGCGGGTCGCGGGTCGTCTGGAGTGTTTCTGTCACCACGAGTTGATTGCCGGGGGTGGTTTCCAGATCACCAATACCCTGGAGGAAATCAGGCCCTTTTACGCCTGCGGCCCATACCCGCAGATCGGCAGGGATGAAGTCACCGTCGGATGTGGCAATGCCGGCATCGGTGATGGCGGACACTTGCCGCCCGGTTAGTACCCGGACGCCGATCGCCTCTAGTTCCTCGGTCGCGGCCTGGGAAAGGTTTTCGGGCAGCGCCGGCAGGATGCGCGGGCCTGCTTCAACCAGAGTTACCTCGAGCCGCGATTCGTCGAACACCTCAAGTCCGTAATAGGCCAGGCCCTTGGCGGCGTTGAACAATTCAGCCGCCAGTTCCACGCCCGTCGCGCCACCGCCGACAATGGCGACTCGCACCCGTGCATCGGCGCGGGGATCGGCGCTCATCGTCCGCGACACGCGCAGGCATTGGTTGAGCAAGCGCTTGCGAAAACGATCGGCCTGGGTGCGATCGTCGAGGTAAATAGCGTTTTCCCGAACGCCTGGCGTGCCGAAATCATTGGAGACCGAGCCGACGGCTACAACCAGATAATCATAGCGGATGCGGTGGCGCCCGACGATTTCGCGACCGGTTTCGTCTAGGATCGGCGCAATCACGACTTCGCGCGCCGGACGATCGATCGATTCGAGCGACCCATCGAAAAAGCGGTAATTCCAGCGATAGGCATGACTGCGATAGCCGACCTCGTCGAGATTGGCATCGAGTGATCCTGCAGCGACCTCATGCAACAACGGCTTCCAGATATGCGTCTGGTTGCGATCGACCAGGATGATGTCGAATTTCTTGCGGCCAAGCGCCTTTCCCAACCGGGCGACGAGGCCAAGCCCGCCAGCTCCGCCGCCGACAACGACGATCTGGATCTTGCGCGCTGGACGGGCGTTTCCGCGCAATGCACCGCTCGCAGGTTCTGCGCCGTGATTATCCAGAGCGGCGTCGGCCATGGCGTTCAATTCCCCCGAAATGCAGCCCGGCCAAAGGGTGCGCGATATTGCAAGGTGGTGCCAGCGTTAAGTTGCGGGCGGCGGCGCGCGCCACGTGCCCGATTTGCCGCCGCGCTTCTCCAGCAACTTAATCCCGCCGATCACCATGCAGCGATCGATCGCCTTGCCCATGTCGTAAATAGTGAGCAGCGCGACCGATACCGCCGTCATGGCTTCCATTTCGACGCCTGTCTTGCCTTCGGTGGCGCAAGTCGCCTTCACGGTGACGCCACCGTCATCGGGCGTAAGTTCGATCGCAACCCGGGTCAGCGGCAAGGGGTGGCACAGTGGGATCAGCTCGCTGGTTCGCTTGGCAGCCATAATGCCGGCCACCCGCGCGACGGCCAAAACGTCGCCCTTCTTGGCGGCACCATCGCGAATGGCGATGGCGGCTGCGGGGGACATGGTGATCCGTCCGGTCGCCACCGCCTCGCGCATCGTATCGGCTTTGCCGCCGACATCGACCATGTGCGCCGCACCACTGGCGTCGAGATGCGTCAGCCCGCTCATGGCGCGAGCAGCGCGCGGGTTGCCGCTTCGATATCGTCGGCGCGCATCAGGGCTTCACCAACCAGAAAACACCGCACGCCCTTGTCAGCCATGGCATCGAGGTCGGCGCGGCTCGACAGCCCGCTTTCCGCGACGAAGGTGCAGCCCGCCGGCGCCCGCGACACCAGATCATAGGTGCGCTGAAAATCGACGCTGAAATCGTGCAGGTCGCGATTATTGACGCCAATCAGCCGCGATTTGAGCTTCATTGCCCGCTCGAGCTCCTTGGCGTCATGTACCTCGACCAGTACGTCCATGCCGCATTCGATTGCCGCCGCTTCGAGTTCGGCGAGCAGATCGTCATCAAGCGCGGCCAGGATCAGCAGGATCGCGTCGGCGCCCAGCGCGCGCGATTCGGGCACTTGCCAGGGATCGATCATGAAATCCTTGCGGATCACCGGCAGGCTGACGACATTGCGGGCGGCAGCGAGATAGGCGTCTGCGCCCTGAAACCAATGTTCGTCGGTCAACACCGACAGGCAGGCAGCGCCCCCGGCCTGATAGGCGATGGCATGGGCGGGCGGATCGAAATTCTCGCGGATCAGCCCCTTGGACGGGCTAGCCTTCTTGATTTCGGCGATGAGCGCAGGACCATGGTCGGCCCTTGCATCAAGCGCGGCGCGGAAACCGCGCGGCGCGGTTTGTTCGGTGATCAGCGCGTCGATCTCGCTCATCGCGATGCACGCTTTGCGCGCGGCAACATCGGCACGCTTGGTTTCCAGGATCCGGGTCAAAATCGTCGTCATGAATAAGCGATCCAGCAATCCAGCAGCGCGTTGGCAAGCCCATTGTCGAGCACTTCGCGCGCTTCTTCCACACCTTGCCGGAGTGACGCGGCGTGTCCGGCCAGCATCAACGCTGCAGCAGCATTGAGCAAGACGGCATCACGATAAGCGCCTGTTTCGCCGAGCAGCAGCCGCCGCAACGCTGCCGCGTTATAGGAGGGATCACCGCCATGCAGCGCCGCGATCGGGTGGCAAGGCAAACCGGCATCGTCGGGCGATACCGAAATGGGCAGGGCAATTGCGCCGACGCTGACAACGACGCTCGGCCCGGCGCCCGAGAGCTCGTCAAGTCCTTCATTGCCTGAGACAACCAACGCGGCCTCGGTGCCCAACTGCGCCAGTGCATCGGCATAGACGGGCGCATAATCAGGCCGGGCAATGCCAATCAGCTGGCGCGAGACGCGTGCGGGATTGGCGAGCGGGCCCATCAGGTTGAAGATTGTCCGCCGCCCGATCCGGCGACGAATGGGAGTGATCCGCTTCATCGCCGGGTGATGATTGGCGGCGAACAGAAAGGCGATTCCCAGGTCGCGCAGGCTTGCCTGGGCCAGACTGCCGGCCCGGTCCATATCGAGGCCAAGTGCTTCGAGCGTATCGGCGGCGCCCGCCTTGCTGGAGGCAGCGCGGTTGCCGTGCTTTGCGACCGGCACGCCCGCCGCCGCTACCACCAGCGATACGGCAGTGGACACATTGAGCGTGTCATGCCCGTCGCCGCCTGTACCGCAGACATCGATCGCCCCGGCCGGCGCTTCGATCGGGATCAGCCTGGCCCGCAGCGCTCGCGCCGCCTCGGCGATCTCGATGCTCGTTTCGCCGCGCACGCTCAGACCGATCAGAAAATCGGCGATTGCGTCCTCGGAGGTCCGGGCGTCGAGGATATCGGCAAAGGCCTGCGCCGCGGCTTCGCGTGACAGCGGCGCGGCGGTCTCCGGCAATCGGACGCTGGTGGTCACGCCGGTTTCCCGGGCGTCAGGCCGGCCAGCATTATGAAATTGGCGAGCATTGCATGGCCATGCTCCGTCGCGATGCTTTCGGGGTGGAACTGCACACCGTGGATCGGCAGGCTGGCGTGGCGAAAGCCCATCACGGAGCCATCATCGGCCGTGGCATTGACGATCAGGTCGTCGGGAATTTGCTCGACGATCAGGGAGTGATAACGCGTTGCGGTGAACGGCGAGGGCAGGCCGGCAAACAGTCCCGTGCCGTCATGCGCCACCGGTGATGTCTTGCCGTGCATCAGCCCGCCACGGACCACCTTCCCGCCGAAATGTTGGCCGATCGCCTGATGGCCAAGGCAGACGCCGAGCAATGGCTTGCCGGCATCGGCGCAGGCAGCGACGAGGTCGAGCGAGATGCCTGCCTCGGTCGGCGTCTTGGGGCCGGGAGAGATAAGGAAGGCATGGGCATTGCTCGCCATCGCTTCGGCGACCGTGAGGGCATCGTTGCGGACGACACGCACCTCGGCTCCCAATTCCATCAGATAATGGACCAGGTTCCAGGTGAAGCTGTCATAATTGTCGATGACGAGGATCATGCGGCGCGCTTGTAGCCGATGCGTTCTCAAGCGCAACCGGCCTGCTCGACGAACGCGCGTCTTGTCGCAAGCCACTGGACTTCCGACATGGCTGTTGTAGGATTCCAGCGTCGTAGCGCGATCTGATCGACTTTGTGGGAGTGAGTAGCATGGTTCGTTTGGTCGCCTTTGCCGCGCTTCTGGCGCTGCCGGTCACCGCAGTTGTTGCGCAGGACGCGCCGATTGCCGGGCAGCCGCCGGCGAAAATTCGCAGCATCACGCTGACGCCGGGCGACAAATGCCCGGAATCGGCCAATGGCGAGATCGTCGTTTGCCAGACGCTCGAAGAGCCCTATCGCATTCCCAAGAGCCTCCGAAAGCTTGCGCCGAGCGCAGCTAATCTGGCCTGGGGAAGCCGGGTCGAAGGACTGGACGAGGTCGGCCGTGAGGGCGGTGGTCTTCCCAATACCTGCTCGCCAACGGGTAGCGGCGGCCAGACCGGCTGCACCCAGCAGTTGATCGACAAATGGCAGGCAGAGCGTCGCGCGCCGAAATAAGCGGCGGGCGCTAACGCAACAGAGCTATTCTAGGGCTAGGCGTGTCGAGCAACTGGGTCAGTTGGTCGGCGAGTTCCTGTCCACCGATAGTTGCAACACAGGCCAAGAATCCTGCCTCGTCTGTTGTCGCGCCGCGCTTTTCGCGTGCCAAATAGGCCAGCCAGACTGAGAAAAGCCCGTCCTTTTCCGGAGCGCGCCGTCGGATAGCAGCATCGAGAGCGAGGTTGATCAGCAACCCACATTGATAGGCCGGGTCAATCTCGCGCTCCGTGATCGCCGCGTGGATCGATTTGTCGCTGGTCGTCTGGGCGCAGGCAAGCTGGGCGCGGTCGATCCGACGATCGACATAGGCGGACATTTCAGGTCCCATCCGGCGAAGTGCCAGGGCGGCAAAGGCATCCCCGCCGCCTTCGTGTATCCACCATCCGGCCGGGGCTTCGGTGCCGAGCTGGCGCTGAAACAAATGGCCGGCTTCATGCGCGAAGAGCCATGACTGATCGCTGGCGAAATCGGGCTTCGTAAATTCAGTGGCCCAGCGTGCGCCGTAATAATGTACGAAAATCTGCCCCGGCAAGGTGCCGCCCTGGCGGCCACCGCCGTCACGATGGGCCGCATCGTAAGAGGCGAACAAGGTCGGTCGCGCCGCCAATGGCCCAAGTTGTTCTGAAAAATATTGCATAAATTCTGGGAGTTGGACCAAAAGCTGGCGCCGTAGATCACCCGGAAAGGCATGATCAATGATCGCATTGACGGGGCCCGTTGCGGCCGGTTTTTCACGGCCCACATAGATGTTATGGCCGCTATCCTTGTCGATCCAGCGGAGGTTCCGGGCGGCGCTGCGATCGCCAAGCTGAATCCCTCGGCCGTCACCGACAATGAGGTGTATGGGCCATGCCGTGCTATCCGCCGCCGGACACACGTTGCCACAGGCGAACAGGCGACCACTGTGCATCAGCACGCTGCCATCGCCAAAGGGCGAGAAGGGCGCATAACCCGCCGCCAAATAGATATAGCGCGGCGGCATGGAGACATCGACCGAGCGGAACGGTTTGCCGTCGATCCGGCGGAGGATTTCCCCACCGGCTTTCGGAACGATAATCTGAAAACCGGTCATCGCCGTCCATGTTCGGGTGCGACTGTCGTCTGGCGCACGCACAAAGACCAACCGCCGAACCGGCCGATCGAACCGATAGCGCGCCGTCCAATCACGCTGCCCGTTGGCGATGACGGTAATATGGGGAATGCTGCTCGCGTCAGGTCGATCGACGGTGGCAGAGGTCGAGGCTGATAGTGCGAACGCCGCGATGATCGCCCGAACTGTCATTATTTGCCCTTCCTGCGGCCTGACCTACTGCCCGAAACCCGCCATTCCCGCCCGTGCGATCGCTTCCCGCGCAGCGGCCAACAATGCGCCGGCTTTCGCCTCGCATTCGCGCTGTTCATAGGCGGGATCGCTATCGGCGACGATACCGGCACCGGCCTGAACGTGCATCGTCCCGTCCTTCACGATCGCGGTGCGCAACACGATGCAACTGTCCATTGATCCATCGGGCGAAAAATAGCCGACACCGCCGGCATAAGCGCCGCGCACTTCGGGTTCGAGTTCGGCGATGATTTCGCAGGCCCGGACCTTGGGCGCGCCTGAGACGGTACCGGCCGGAAAGCCGGCGAACAACGCGTCGATGGCATCATGTTTGCTGTCCAAGCGCCCCACTACATTGGAGACGATATGCATGACATGGCTATAAAATTCAACGGTATAGCTATCGGTTACCTGGACGCTGCCGGCTTCGGCAACACGGCCGGTATCGTTGCGGCCGAGATCGAGTAGCATCAGATGTTCAGCACGCTCCTTTGGGTCGGCGAGCAGGCTGGTGCGGTTGGCTTCGTCTTCGGCGGCCGTTTTGCCGCGCGGCCTGGTGCCGGCGATCGGCCGGATCGTGATCTCGCCGTCGCGGACGCGGACCAGAATTTCCGGACTCGACCCGGTCAGTGAGAAGCCAGGCAGATCGAGATGATAGAGAAAGGGAGACGGGTTGATCCGGCGCAGTGCGCGATACAGCTCAAAGGCCGGTAGCGCAAAGGGCAGGGTGAATCGCTGCGCGAGCACCACCTGAAAGATATCGCCGCCAACGATATAGTCCTTGGCCGCCGCGACCATCTCGCCATACCGCCCCGGTGCAAGGACGGGGGTTAGCGCAACTTCCTTCGGTTCGGTGCGGATGGGCACTGGCAGTGCCGCCGTCGCCAGACGGGCGGCGATCACCTCGATCCGCTCGGCGGCTGTCGCGATCAGCGCATCGCCCGGCTTTTCCGGATCGGGCCAAACCGGGGCGACGATAAACAGTGCATCTGCCAGCCGATCGAAGATCAGGATCACCGTTGGCCGGACGAACATCATGTCCGGCAGACCGAGTGAATCGGTGGCCGGCCGATCGAGCTTCTCAACCAGGCCCACCGTCTCATAGCCGAAATAGCCGACCAGACAGGCAAGCGCACGCGGCAGTGCAGCGGGCACGTCCATCAGGCAATCGGCAACCAGCGCCCGCAATGCGTCGAGCGTCGGCAGAGGGCTGGGGGCAAAGGCGGCGCGATCGGACTGCCAATGGCGGTTAATGGCCGCCGCGTTGCCATGGGCGCGAAACATAAGATCGGGGGCGAGCCCGATCAAACTGTGGCGGCCGCGCACCGATCCGCCCTCAACCGATTCGAGCAAGAAGTCCCCGCGCCCGGGCTCGATCAGCTTGAGCGCGGCGGCGACCGGCGTTTCGGTGTCGGCAATCTGGCGATGCCACAACAGGGCCGGCCGCCCCGCTGCAAGCGCTGTGCTGGCTAGCTCGATCCCTTCGATCGTGGCGTCGGCAATCATCGGCTCGGTCAGCGCTCGCCCACCAGGTCCTTGCGGGTCTGGGCGATCAGCGCATCGTTCTTCTTGACGCCAACGTCGCGGCGCACCGACTCAACGAACTGAGCGATGTATTCACGCCCAACCACCTTGCTCAGATCGCCGCGCATCGCCTGGATAAGCTGTGGATTATTGACGGCGGCGGCGCGCTGGATCTCGTCGAGATAGATCACATAATAGCCGGCCCGGTCGGGGGCTTCGAGCAACTTAGCCGTCTTGCCGGCCATGCTGAACAGCAACACCAGTGGCGGCGGCGCACCCTTTGGATTAGCGGCCAGCTGGGCGCGCGATGCGGCTATCGGTCGAACGGCGGGCAGCTTGAGCGGCGCCTGGGCAACCGCGTCGCCAAGCTTGATGCCCTTATTGGCTTTGGCGACGATGTCGGCGGCGATCGCGCGCGCCTGCCGGCGCGCGCGATCGATCGCAAAGTCGCGGACGACCAAATCGTTGATCTTGGCGATCGGCGGTGGTGCGCTGGGCACGATCCGATCGAGCGAAACGACTGCAAAACTGCCGTCCTGGCCAACCGGCACAAGCTGCGGATCATCGCCCTGCTCGGCAGCGAAGCCAGCGGCCACGACCTGGCTAAGTTTAGGATCAGCCGGCAACGCGCTGTTTTCAGGATCGCGGCCATCGGCGACGACGGGCGCGGTCGCGATCGCTTGTAACTTCTGATCGGCAATAATCTCGGCAAAGGTGGCATTGTTGCCGATCGAATCGTCGATCTTGTCGTGCAGCGCGCCGAGCGCCTTGGCGAGCTTGTCAGCGGCCAGTTCACGGGTGAGATCGGCGCGGGCCTGATCGAGCGTCTTCGCGGCGACCAGATCGATCGAATCGACCCGGATGATCGTCCAGCCAAAGGCCGATTTGATAGGGCCAACAATGGCGCCGCGGGCGGCGGCGAACACCGCCGTGCCGATTTCGGTAGACGTTTGTGCAGTGTAGGCCGGCTTTTCGACGCCGCTCAGCTTGGCGGCTGCAAGACCGGCGGCCTTGGCGGCAGCCTCAATCGCGGTGCCGGACTTGACCTTGGCGACAAGCGCATCGGCGGCGGCCCGGTCGCCGATCACTACCTGCGACAGGGTTCGCTTTTCGCTCGCCGCGAACCGGTTCGCCTGCGCCTTGTAGGCGGCCGCGATTTCGGATTCAGTCGGCGTGGCGCTGGCCTTGACAAGATCAGGCGTGATCACCGCATAGCGGATCACCCGGCGTTCAGGGATGGTATAGCGCGCCGCGTTGCGCTTGTAATAGGTAGCAATTTCGGCCGGAGTCGGGGGTGGGCCTGCGCCAACCGCGTTGGTCGGGACAAAGCCGATCACGCCGGCGCGCTTCTCCAGAAGCAATGCGGCATAGGGCGCTGCGAGATCGAGCGGCACCTGGCTGGCGCCTTCGGTCGGGACCGTCAGCTGCTGGCTGATCGTGCTGCGCGCGATGTCGCTGCGGATCTGGGCATCGGTAATTTTACGCTGAGAAAGCAGTAGTTGATATTTTGCCTGGCTGAACTTGCCGTCGAGGCCTTGCAGATCGGGGACACTGGCGATCTGGCCATCGACCGCTCTTTTGCTGACGACCATGCCGACCTTGTCGCCGAATTGCGATAACGCGATCGCGCCAATCAGCCGTTCAAGCGTGCCCTCAAAGCCGCCACCGTTGACGAACTGGACCATGTCGAGAGTCGGCTGACGCTGGCGAAAGGTCGCCATCTCGTCCTGCGTGCGGCGCTTGAGTTCGGCGACGCCGAGGTCGGCCTTGCCGATCGTTGCGACGCTGCTACCCGTGGCGGTGCGGCCATTGCCCGCCGAACCGGTGATGTCACTGGCCGCGAAGGCGAGCGCGATCAGCACCAGGAAAGCGAAAGTGACGATGATCCCTGTCCGCGAATTGATGAGCGAGCGAATAAAGCTGAGCATGCGTTGGGGAGACCGATCCTGCGGGTGATGTGGCATCGCTTTACGCAGCGATGCCGATCGCTTCAAGCTTGTGCGCACGGTCAGGCGCGCTATCGGCAAATGATTAGGCCAAAAAGGGGAAGAAATGCGACGCAAGCTAGTGGCGGGCAATTGGAAGATGAACGGCTGTCTCGCCACGCTGGGTGAGCTGGACGCGATTGCCAATGCAGCTGTGGCGACTGGGTCGGTCGACGTCGCGGTGGCGGTAGCCGCCACACTGATCGCACCGGCGGTAACGCAGGTGCCTGGATTGATGATCGGCGCGCAGGATGTGCACGGCGCCCCCTACGGTGCCCATACCGGGTGCATTTCAGCGGCAATGGTCCGCGAGGCGGGCGCGCGCTTTACCATTGTCGGCCATAGCGAGCGCCGCGCCGATCAGGGCGAGAGCAACGCCGATGTCCGGGCCAAAGCGCGTGCTGCCCAAGGCGAGGCCTTGCTCGTCATTCTGTGTGTCGGCGAGACGCTGGCACAGCGCGAAGCCGGTAATGCCGAGGCGGTGGTGACCGCCCAGCTCGCCGGTTCGCTGCCGGATGATGTTGATGGCGCTTGGTTGTCCGTTGCTTATGAACCGATTTGGGCGATCGGCACCGGCCGGGTGGCCGAAGTCGACGATGTAGCAGCGATGCACGCCGCCATTCGCGCCGCGCTTACGGCCAAGATTGGCGCCCGGGCAACGGCCGTCCGTATTCTCTACGGGGGATCCGTAACCCCAGACAATGCCGCCGACCTACTCGCCACCGCCAATGTCGACGGCGCGCTGGTCGGTGGGGCGAGCCTGCGGGCAGCAACCTTCGTGCCGATCATCGCCGCCGCAGCCTCCGCAGCGGCCCAGCCGGCTAGATAGCGCGCCGGCCGCTCAACAGGCGGACGACGATGACGATCGCTGCAATCACGAGCAGGATATGAATCAAGCCACCTGCAATGTGGAAGCCCAGGCCAAGCGCCCACAACACGAACAAAATCAACACGATAGTCCAGAGCATGTAATGATCCTTTGGTGATGCCGAGACTGTCTCGGCCCTGCTGCATGGGGATTAACCCCCCGCCACGGTCAGGGTTCCACGCGTAATGTCACCATCGGCGTCGGCGGGCATGGGTACCGGCTAGCGGGACTAGTCGATCGCCATGCCGGCCGTGAAATTCATGCTCGTTCGCCGCGACATTTCGCGAGATGTCGCTAGCCCGCGCGTCAAAAGTTTTCCAACTTGACGACGGAGCGCCCAAGCTCGACACGTTGGCATAATAAAATGTGTGGGCGAGGCAAAATCACTGTAGGGCGCAGGCCATCGCTGATCCCCCCGGGCATCGGCGCGTTCGTTGTGCCCGATCAGGAGTGTTCGATGGTTATTTCGAGAATAGTGGCGCGAATATTCTCCTCGGGTTCTACGCGCATGCAGATCGTTCAGGCGTGACTAACATCATCGCGTCGCCATTTGTCGCCATTTCACAGATAGATACCTTGATCGGTGCACGGGCAATTGCCGCAGGTGATCGCTTGGCGGGGATGCAAGGGGCATGAATACGCCGCTGTTCGTGATGGCCATGATGCTGGCCGGTCCGGCGCCGGATGCGACGGATCGGGCTGTCACGGTCGCAGCGCCATTACAAGTTGTGCCCACGAGCGATGAATTGCCGCAGGCTGTCCTGCCTGCGCCAGCGATGCCCAAGGCCGAGAAGGCACTGACTGCCGCAGCCCTGCTTCAAAAACCGGCACCTTCGGTAACCGCTCCGCCCCGAGATCCGGGCGAGATTGTCGTCAACGGCCGCAAACGCATTCCAGGCGATCCGTTTGCGCGGTTCAACGCCCGATCGTTCAAAATAACCCAGGCGGTCGATAAGGCCGTGGTTGGTCCGGCGGCGCTCGCCTATCAGGAAAATGTCCCGTCGCCGATCCGGAGCGGCTTGCGCAATGCGCTAAGCAATCTACACGATCCGATTGTTTTCATAAACTTTCTTCTCCAGCTCAAGCCTGGCAAAGCGGCCGAAACAGCCGGTCGTTTCGCGATTAATTCAACCATCGGCGTTGGCGGCCTGTTCGATATGGCGAAGCGTCGCCCGTTTCATTTGCCGCGTCGCGCGAACGGCCTTGCCGACACATTGGGATATTATGGGGTCAAGCCCGGGCCGTTTTTCTACCTGCCGCTGATCGGGTCCACAACGGTTCGCGATTTTGCCGGGAGCATGATCGATCGGTTCCTGCTGCCCTTTGCGTTTGGCAAGCCGTTCAATAAAATCTGGTTCACGTTGCCCGTCGGGGTTATCAGCCAGCTTGATCACCGGGCCGAGTTTGACGATGAACTCCACGCGCTTCACGACAACAGCCCCGATCCCTACGCCGCCACACGCAAGCTCTATCTCGATCGGCGGCAGGCGGAGATCGATGGGCTTCATTCCAGGCACAAGACGACGGCTGAAGCCGGCAGCACGCCCGGGCCGTTATTCCCAATCATACGGGAACCATCCCCGGTGATAACGTTGGATGCCGTGACTGAAAAAGCACCGGCATCATCCCCATCGCCGAGTATCGAGCCCTAAATCGGCACTGTGCGTCAAAACGCGAGCGTTGAAGCAACCAATCGTATCCATCGTTGCGACGACATTGATGGCAGCATTACCCGCGATAGCGCGCTTTCAGCATCGTCCATGCCGCACGCAGGCCAAGGGCCTCACCGCCCTTGGGGCGGGCGGGCTTTGCCGTCGGGCGCCAGGCGAAGGTGTCGAGATGGGCCCAGGCCGTCCCCTCGGGCACGAAGCGACGCAGGAACAGCGCTGCGGTTATCGTGCCGGCAAAACCGCTGTCAGGCGCATTGACCAGATCGGCGATGTCTGACTTCAGCATTTCATCATAACCATCCCACAGCGGCAGCCGCCACAGCGGATCATGCACGGCTCGGCCGGCGGCGAGCAACGCGTCTGCCAGTGTGTCGTCATTGGCGAAGGTGGCTGGCAGATCGGGTCCCAGCGCCACTCGTGCCGCGCCGGTTAGGGTCGCAAAATCGATGATCAGATCGGGTTTGTCTTCTCCCGCCCGGGTCAATGCGTCACCCAGGATCAGCCGCCCCTCGGCATCGGTGTTGGTGTTTTCCACGGTCAGCCCAGCGCGGGTTGGCAGCACGTCGCCGGGGCGAAAGGCGTTGCCGGCAATCGCATTCTCCACCGCCGGAATCAGCAGATGGAGCCTGACCTTCATCCGCCCGCCCATGATCAGGCCGGCGAGTGCAAGCGCATGCGCTGCGCCGCCCATGTCCTTCTTCATCAGCCGCATGCCCGATGACGGCTTGATATCCAGCCCGCCCGAATCGAAGCAGACTCCCTTGCCGATAATCGCGAGGCGGGGATGTGCGGGATCGCCCCATTCAAGCTCGATCAGGCGCGGCGCCCGCTCGCGCGCTGCCGCCTGGCCGACGATATGAATCATGGGATAGCCGGTGGCCAGCGCATCGCCACGGGTGACCTTCAGCGTTGCGCCATGGAGTGAGGCCAGCGTTTCGGCTTCCCCCTCAAGCTCGGCCGGGCCCAGATCTGACGCGCCAAGATTGACGAGATCGCGTACCTTGGCGGTGGCCGCCGCCAGTTGAACGGTTTCCGCGATGCGCGCGACATCATCAGTCAGCAGGATGCGTGGACCGGTCGGCTTGTCGTCCTTGCGGTAGCGGTCGAAGCGGTGCTGGGCGAGCAGCCAGCCAAGCCCGGCCGCACCGACGGTGCCGTTCTTCAGTCGATAGCTGCCCTCCGGCAGGATTTCCCCTTGGGAGGCAATCCGCCAGGGCGAGCTTTCAGCTTCGTCGCAAACCAGCAGCGCATGCCATTGGTCAGGCTCGTCGCCGGGCAGGATCGCCTTGTTGCCGGCTTTGCCCGTCACCTTTTGCGCGCTGAGCAGCGTCCTGATGCGCGGCGGTTGGTCGCCGAGCCAGGTGTCGAAGCCATTTGGATGGACGACCTCGATCAGGCGGGCGGGTTGGCCGAGATCGGGTTGCAGCAGCGCGGAAAAATCGATCATTCGGCGGGCATGACCAGAAATTGCTCATAGCGGCCCTGCTCGCCGGGCTCGGCGTAGCTGACGACGACAAGCTTCCGATCGGGATAGGTCACGCGGTAATTGCGGTTGACGAAGCCGCCGCGCAGCCGGGGCGGTCCGAGGGGGTCGAAGCTGGTCGGTTCGCCGAGCGGTGCCAATGACGCCCGATAATCCGCAGCGGCGGTGCCGGTGAAGAAATAATTCCAGTTTTCCGTCATCATTGCCTTGTCGAGCGTGCCGGCGCGCATCGCTTCGAACACGGCGCGCGCCTGCGCGGTCTTGGCAATTTCGGGATCGGCGGCAGCGGTGGCGGTCTTTGCCGGCAGGATCAGATCGGCAATGGCCCGGGCGATGGTGCCCTGTGTGCCGCCGAAATCGGCGTTGACTGCAACGACGATCGCGGCTTTGTCATCGGGATAGACGATATTTTCGGTGAGGAAGCCAACCGCCTCACCGCCATGTTCGACATAACGCCGGCCATCGCGGGTCGCCGTAAAGACGCCCAGCCCGTAATTGGTGTTCTTGCCGTCGGGCAGCACCACCGGTGTTTCCTGCGCTACCCAGTCGTCGGCCGGCAGCACCGTGCGGTTGATCCGCGCGATATCCCATTTTGCCAGATCGGTGGGCGACATCGACAACTCGCCCGCCGCGAACAGCCAGCCATAAGCGGCCGGTTGCGCAACCCGTACCGGGCCGAGGGCATAGCGATGATAACCCTGCGGGTCATTCTTACCGGTCGCGAGATCCTGATCCTTGGCGGTCATGCCGAGCGGCTTGAAAACATGGGCCTGCAGAAAGTCGATTAACGACATACCGGCAACCTTCTCGACGATCATCCCCGCCACGACATAACCAGTATTGGAATATTGCCATTTGGTGCCCGGCGCATAGTCCAGAGGCTTTTTGGCCCAGCGATCGACAATTTTCTGGGGAGTGGTGGGCGTTTCCATTGCCTGAAAACTGTAATCCTGCGGCCAATAGTCCTGCAGGCCCGAAGTGTGGCTGAGCAATTGGCGGATCGTGATCTTGTCGCCATCGGTGATGCCGGGGAGATATTTGGCGACAGTGTCGTCTAGGCTAAGCTTGCCCTCGTCCTCGAGCAGCAGCAAGGCCGCTGCGGTAAATTGCTTTGAAACCGATGCGATCTGATAGGGGGCATCGATCCGCGGCTTCTTGATCGTTTCGGATTGCTTGCCATAGGCCTTGGTCAGCACAATCTCGCCGCCGCGTACGATGGCGATCGATGCAGACGGCACCCCGGTGCTGGCCAGGCTTTCGGCGACGAGCTTGTCGATTTGGGCGGACTCCTGCGGCGAAATGGCTTGCGCGATGGCGGCGCTGGAGGTGGTGACCCCGAGCAGGGCCAGGCACGGGGCAATGAAGCGTAGGCGCATGAGACAATTCCTCAACGATAAGCGATGCGGCGTTCTTGCAGATCGGGCGGCCCCGCGCCAGAGGTCCGCGCCCGAGGCACGCGCTTGCCGACGCCCCGCTTTGCGATAGGGTGGGCAGCAACGACAAAATAAGGGGGATGGGCAATGCAGCCAATTGGCGCACGCCGACTGTTCACGGCGTTGATATTGGCGGCGCTCAGCGCGCTTGGGATCGTGGCGCTATTGTCCGCGCTCGGGCCGGACTGGAGCGTCTATGCCCCCGCGACCTGCACGACGACGCGCTGTTTTTGCGAAATGCCCCGCGTTGGTGCGCTGATCGTCCAACCGGCGAACAGCTGGTCTTCTTATGGCTATGTCTTTGCCGGCTTCCTGATGATTGTGTTGGCGCTGGGCCGCGACTGGTCGTCCGCCATGCCCAAAATCGCGGCAATTGTGTTCGGGGTTACGGCGATCTCGGTCGGGCTCGGCTCGGTGCTGCTGCATGCGACATTGACGTTGTGGGGCCAGTTTTACGATGTGCTGGGCATGTATCTGGTCGCATCGTTCATGTTGGTGAGCGGGCTCAGCCGCTGGCTGCGAATCCCGGACAAGCCGGCCATCGCGCTGTATCTGGTGCTTTGCGCCGGGCTGGTGACGGTACTGATTGCAGAGCCCGAAGTGCGGCGATGGCTCTTCGCGGTCGAGTTGATTCTAGCGATCATCGTCGAAATGGGCTTTGCCCGACCGAAGCGACCGGGCGCCAAGGTTCGCTATTATCTGTTCGGCATCCTCGCCAAGGCGGTTGCCTTCACGATCTGGAACCTCGATCAACATGGCATCGTCTGTTCGCCAACCAGCCTGATCCAGGGGCACGCGATCTGGCATCTGCTGGGCGCCAGCGCGATCTTCCTGACCTTCAATTATTATCGCAGCGAACGCCCCGCCGCAGCTTGAACAGCGGGGCTTGAATAAATGTGCATATACACGTATGTGTTGTGCATGAATGCGTCGAGACTCTTGAGCCCGCAACAGATGCGCGCTGCTTGTCTGTGCCTGAACACCCAGCGGGCGGCGCGTGCTGTTGCGAGGCGCTATGACGCTGCCTTTCGGCCGATTGGGCTTACCTCGGGCCAATTCTCTATCCTGGCTGGGCTCAACCAAGCCGCGCCGGTCAGCCTTGGTGCCCTGGCTGACGCGCTCGGTCTCGAACGCACGACACTGACGCGCAATCTAGCGCCACTGGAGCAGGCCGGCCTCATTCGCTCCGACGCCGCCGATGGCGACAAGCGCGTCCGGGGGTTGAGCTTGACCACGCAGGGACGCGACAAGCTGTTGGTCGCGATGCCGCTTTGGCAAATGGCCCAGGCCGGCAGCGTCGAAGCGCTCGCCCCGAATGACTGGCAAGCCATCCAGCCGGCCCTCGACCGGCTGGGCGCGCCCTGACCTTTTTTATGTATCAAAGAGTGTAACTACAGGAGAATCGAGATGGCAACACGATATGAACAACCACAGCGGGAAGGGCAGGTCATTCTGGTCCTGCTGTTGGTCTGGGCTGCTGCAATCGCTGCGGCGGCAATCGCCGGTTGGCTGGCGGCGATGCCGACGATTGGCGTTCCCGCGATCACGGCGACCGGCATTGCCTTGCCGATGCTGGCTTATGCCAAAAGTCCCGGTCTTCGCCGATGGTTTGCGAGCGCCGGGCTCAAACGCCTGACCCTGTTCCATGGGTGGAGAATCGGGGCGGCAGGGCTGTTTTTCGTGTTCGGCGCCAACGGGGCGCTGCCGCCGACGCTGGTGCGTGACGGTGGGGTCGGCGATCTGCTGGCGGGCATATTCGCCCTGACCGCAGTCGCGTTGCCCTTTGCGCGCTGGCGCTATTGGGGGACGCACCTGTTCGGCGCGGCTGACCTGATCGTTGCGATGGGCACCGGCATTTATTTCTCCTTCACCGATCCGGCGTCGATGGCCAATGTCCGGCTGCTGCCCTTTGCCCTGATCCCCATGTTCGGCGTGGCGGTTACCTTTACCGCACACCTGATCGCATTTGACCTGCTCCGCCGTCAGCCCGGCGCGGCGCAATAGCCAACGGAACGACCCGGATGGGCACCACCGAGGGCGGTGCCCATCCTACAGTGCGAAGCCGAAGAAAATCACGGTGGCTGCCGCCATTACAAAAGTTGCACTCCAGCCAAGCACGGTAGAGCCGATCGGCAAGGTGAGGCGACCCATCGCGCGGCGGTTGCGGACGATCAGCATCATCATCACCATCAGCGGCACCGCTAGTACGCCATTGACCACCGCCGCCCAATAGAGCGCGCGGACCGGATCAATGCCGACCGCATTGAGCGACGACCCGGCCAATGTGGTCACCGCGATCGTCGCGTAGAAGATTCGGGCATCGAGCGGCCTGGCATCAAGGCTTCCGGGCACGCCGAGCATTTCGGTCACCGCATAAGCTGCCGAGCCCGCCAGTACAGGCACCGCCAGCAGCCCGGTGCCGATGATCCCCAGCGCAAACATCAAAAAGGCAAATTGCCCGGCGATCGGCCGCAATGCCTCGGCGGCTTGCGACGAAGTCGTGATATCGCGAATGCCATGCGCATGCAGCGTCGCCGCTGTGGCGAACACGATCGCTAGCGACACGATCGTGCTGAAGGCCATTCCGGTCAGCGTGTCCATCCGGATACGGGCGATCTCAGGGCCGGCCTCGCGCGGGGTGATGCACAGCGGCTTTACGTGCCGGCGATGCTCTTCCTCCACTTCCTGCCCGGCCTGCCAGAAAAACAGATAAGGGCTGATCGTGGTGCCCAATATCGCGACAAAGGCGGTGGCATAGGCCGCGTTCCACTGGATTTCGGGCACGACCAGCGAGCGCAGCGCATGGCCCCAGGGCACCCCTGCCACCATCACCACCGCGACATAAGTGAACAACGATAAGGTGGTCCATTTGAGCACGGACGCATAGCGCGGATAGCTCATCACCACTTCGAGGACGACACAGACGATGCCGAACAGCAAGGTGTAGAGCCCGGCATTGCCCCCGGTGAGCAGCTGTAGCGCGGCGCCCATGGCGCTCAGATCCGCACCCAGATTGATGATGTTGGCGATCAGCAGCAGCGATACCATCGTCCACAATACCGGCCGCGGATAATGCCGCCGCAAGTTGCGCGCGATACCTGCACCTGTCACCCGGCCGATCTCGGCGGCGACCTGCTGGATCGCAACCATCAACGGAAACGTCAGCACAAAGGTCCACGCCAGGCCATAGCCAAATTGCGCGCCGACCTGGCTGTGCGTGCCGATGCCGCTGGGGTCGTCATCGGCGGCGCCGGTGATCAGGCCGGGCCCAAGTCGGGCGACAAACCCCTTTAGGCCCGTCGCCGGGGCGTCAGCCTGGGGTGTTTCGATATTGCTCGAGTCGGCCAAGGGCGATGATCCTCGCAGCCGAAGTGGATCGCGATCGGCGGCACTGCGATTAGCACCCTTTGCCGAACGCTGGCGAGCCGATTTTCAGGGGCTGACCGGTACCCCGAACAGATCATGCTCGTCCGCATCCTCGATCTCGACAGCGATGATGTCGCCCTGTGCCAGATGGCCGGCATCGCGCAGATGCACCTCGCCATCGATTTCGGGCGCGTCGGCTTGGCTTCGCCCGGTCGCGCCGCCGCTTTCATTGTCGATAGCATCGATAATCACGTCGAGCGTCCGCCCGACCTTGGCGGCAAGCTTGTCGGCCGAAATCCGCGCGGTGAGGTTCATCAGCCGGGCGTAGCGCTCTTCCTTGACCGCTTCGGGCACAGGATTGGGCAAGTCGTTGGCCGCCGCCCCCTCGACCGGCTCGAAGCGAAACGCGCCGACCCGGTCGAGCTGGGCTTCTTCCAGCCAGTCCATCAGATAGGCAAAATCGGCCTCGGTCTCGCCGGGAAAGCCGACGACGAAGGTCGATCGGATCGCGATATCGGGGCAGATCGCGCGCCAGCCCTTGATGCGTTCGAGCACCTTGGCCTCGTTGGCCGGCCGCTTCATCGCGCGCAAGACGCTGGGCGAAGCATGCTGGAACGGAATGTCGAGATAGGGCGTCACCAGCCCCTCGGCCATCAGCGGCACGACCTGATCGACATGCGGGTAGGGGTAAACGTAGTGCAGTCTTACCCATGCGCCGAGCGACCCCAGCTCGCGCGCCAGATCGGTCATGTGCGCGCGCACCTCGCGGCCATGCCACTCGCGCGGCTGGTGGCGGATATCGATACCATATGCCGACGTATCCTGGCTGATCACCAGCAACTCGCGAGTCCCGGCTGCAACCAGCTTCTCCGCCTCGCGCAAAATCGCATCGGGCCGACGGCTGACGAGATCGCCGCGCAGCGACGGGATGATGCAGAAGGAACAGCGGTGGTTGCAGCCCTCTGAAATCTTCAGATAGCTGTAATGGCGCGGGGTGAGCTTCAGCCCGCTTTCGGGCACGAGGTTGAGGAACGCGCTCGGCGGCATGGGTGCCGCCTCATGCACGGCGCCGACGACTTCTTCATATTGATGCGCGCCCGTCACCGCGAGGACATTGGGGAATTTCGCGCGGATCATCTCCGCCTCCTTGCCCATGCACCCGGTGACGATGACACGGCCATTCTCGGCAATCGCCTCGCCGATCGCCTCGAGCGATTCCTCCTTGGCCGAATCGAGAAAGCCGCAGGTATTGACGAGCACCACGTCCGCGCCCGCATAATCGGGCGACATCTGATAACCGTCCGACCGGAGCTTGGTCAGGATGCGCTCGCTATCGACAAGGTTCTTCGGACAGCCGAGCGAGACCATACCGATTTTCGGCGGGGAGGGGAGGATAGTTGCCATGGGAAGGGCGGCATGTAGACTTGTTCAGGGGAATTTTCCAGCCATGCTATCCAATCCTGTGGCTTCCCCGGTGAAGGCCGGGGCCCAGGCTCGGTTACGCTGATGATCAACGAGCAAGCCTATGTCTACATCATGGCCAGCAAGCGGAACGGCACGCTCTATCTCGGATCGACTGACAGTCTGGCGAGCCGCGTGTGGGAACATCGCAACGGCGTAGTGGAGGGCTTCACGAAACGTTACGGATGCAAGCTGCTGATGTGGTATGAAGCGCATGACGATCTGATGATGGCGCGCAGGCGTGAGTATCAGATGAAGGAATGGAAGCGGGCGTGGAAGATTCGCGAAATCGAGGGGCTCAATCCGGACTGGGACGATTTGTAAGAGCGGATCGCGCAGCCATGATTTGCGTCGCGACTGGGCCCCGGCCTTCGCCGGGGAAGCGCTGATGGGCATATTTGAGTTGTTGCCGCATCCGGATTTTCCGAGTGCCTCGATCACATCGATCTGCGTTGAGATCGAACGTCCTGATTCCGAAGCACTGTCGCTGACGTATCGGGTAACCGGTCGGCTGGCGAATATCCTTGTGCCTGACGAAGTCGAACCCGGATTTACGGACGGTCTCTGGCGCGAGACCTGTCTCGAAGCCTTTTTGAGCACGCATGACCCGTCGCGATACTGGGAATTCAACCTCTCACCTTCGGGGCGTTATGCAGCCTATGGATTCGACGATTATCGGATCGGCATGAAGCCAATGCCTGACTTCTGGATCAGCAAAATTGGCGAATCGCGGTCGGCTGATTGCATCGAGCTATTCTGGCTTATTCAGCGTATCAAGGTTGACGAAACTGGCGCTCAGCCACTTGGCTTGTCGTCCGTCATCGCGGAGCGTGACGGCACCAAATCCTATTGGGCGCTCGGCCACGCCCCAGGCCCGCCCGACTTCCACAACCGGGACTGCTGGACTGCGACGCTGCCAGCGCCCGATCCCTCTTGACCCTTTTCGCTTCCCCGGCGAAGGCCGGGGCTTAGGTGCGGGCCGGTTGTGGCTGGGCCCCGGCCTTCGCCGGGGAAGCAGGGAAGAGTAAAACGCCATGAAATTCGGTATCGATCGCCTCCTGGCCGACCCCGCCTTGCGCAAGCCGCTTGAGGGCAAGCGCATCGCGCTGCTCGCGCATCCCGCCTCGGTCACTGCCGACCTGACGCATAGCCTCGACGCGCTCGTCGCCTGCGGCCTCAACGTGTCGGCAATGTTCGGCCCGCAGCACGGCGTGCGCGGCGACCTGCAAGATAATATGATGGAGTCGCCTGACTTCACCGATCCGACCTATAACATCCCCGTCTTCAGCCTCTATGGCGAGGTGCGCCGCCCGACCGGCCAGTCGATGAGCACCTTCGACGTGATGCTGGTCGACATGCAGGATCTGGGCACGCGCATCTACACCTTTGTCACCACGCTGCTCTACGTGCTCGAAGCCGCTGCGGACCATGGCAAATCGGTCTGGGTGCTCGATCGACCCAACCCCATCGGTCGCCCGGTCGAGGGACAGACCTTGCTGCCCGGCTGGGAGAGTTTCGTGGGGGCGGGGCCGATGCCGATGCGGCACGGGATGACGCTTGGCGAGCTCGGCCACTGGTTTATCGCCCACTACAACCTCGACGTCGATTACCGCGTCATTGCAATGGAGGGTTGGGCGCCCGATAGCGCGCCGGGGTTCGGCTGGCCGACTGACCGCATCTGGATCAACCCAAGCCCCAACGCCCCCAACATCAATATGGCGCGCGCTTATCCCGGCACGGTGATGCTGGAGGGGACGACGCTATCCGAAGGGCGCGGCACCACCCGTCCGCTGGAGCTCTTCGGCGCCCCCGATATCGATGCCAAGGCAGTGATTGCCCGAATGCACGCTATTGCGCCCGAATGGCTAAAGGGCTGCACCTTGCGCGACATCTGGTTCCAGCCGACCTTCCACAAACATGTCGGGCAGCTTTGTAACGGCGTCCATATTCATGCCGAGGGTCCGAGCTATGACCATGCCGCGTTCCAGCCTTGGCGGGTGCAGGCGCTGGGGTTCAAGGCAATCCGTGCGCTCTACTCCGACTATGATCTGTGGCGCGATTTCCCCTATGAATATGAATTCGGCAAGCTCGCGATCGACGTGATCAATGGCGGACCTGGGCTGCGCGGCTGGGTTGATGACCCGACGGCTATCGCTGCTGACTTGAAGGGGGCTGCCGACGAAGCGGCCTGGCAGATTGAAAGCGGCCCTTATCTCTTGTATTGATTGACTTTCCGGTGCGCAGGCGCTGGCAGGAGTATGGGCGTGATGATCTCGATGCTGGGCTTTGCGTTATTCTTGATGGGGCAAGCTTCGCCCGCATCTGCGGAGTCTGCGCCCGCTGATATTATCGTGACGGCGGCCAAGCCGCCGACGCCCAAGGAAGCGCGCCACTTCGTCCGATCAATCTCGATCGAATCCGACGGGCAATTGGCGCGGTTTGGCGATCCTGTCTGTCCGCGCGTGCTCGGGCTCGAAGAGAGCGCAGCGCGCGTAATGGAAGGCCGGTTCCGGATGGTCGCTCAGGAAGCCGGCATCCTCGTTGGCTCGGCGAATTGTCGCCCGAATGCGCTGATGGTTTTTGTCGAGGACGGTCACGCGCTGATCGAGGAGCTCTACCACAAGCAACCCGGCTGGCTCGGTGGGCTCACGTCCTATGAAATAGCGCGGCTTCGCGAGGCGAGCGGGCCGGTGCGGATTTGGCGATCGATCAGCCTGCAGAATGAGGACGGCCAGACCCAGCATGGCGGTATCCTGCGGGTATTGTCGGGATCGGTGATCAACCCGCAGACCCAGCAGGCGATCGATGGCGCCGTGCTGGTGTTCGACAATTCGGCGACGCTCGGCAAGACCGTCCGGCAGCTCGCTGATTATGCCGCGTTGCGGTTGCTTGCCAAGACCCGTCCGCCGGCCGCTGCCGGAGAGACTGCCACGATTTTGAGTCTGTTCGATCAGGCAGATAGCGCGGCGCCAATTATGATGACGTCGATCGATCAGCAATATCTGCGCGCGCTCTACAAAGGGCCGGGCAACCGAAGCGCGGGGGTGAAGAAAAATGATATTGCGCGCAATGTTGCCCGGGCGCCGAGGCAATCACCCTAGCAGCGGCGCGGAGCTTCGCCTAACGCGTTGGTTACTATATTCAAATCGTGCGATTTTAATTTAAATTTGACGAACCGGGCCTAGCCTTTTTTAACAAGGGGATGAGCCGATGGCGTCGCGGGCCACACAATATCGAAAAGTCGAGCCCGCGCTGGTCGAACAACGCCTTAGTACCCGTCACAAGGTGGTCATCGACAGGGCCTCCGTCCGCCGCCGCGGCAAGCTGCCATGTGAGGCGCTGCTCTTTGATCTGTCGATCTATGGGTGCCGACTCGAGACTGCGGCCAAATTCCGTGCTGAGGATCGAATTCTGGTCGGTTTGCCGGGTGCCATGCCCGTCGCAGCCATCGTGATCTGGGCCGAGCGGGGCCAGGTCGGCTGCCGCTTTGATACCGCGATCGACCGTGCGGTGGTGCGGGCGCTGACCTTGGTCATCGTTTGATCATCGGCCAGCGTCCAACGATTTTGCATCGATGTTCGTTTCGAGCGCCGTCGAGCAACAAGCGATGGGCGCTGCGCTAGAGCTTCCCGACTCTGTTCAAAACGAATGGATGGCGGATGAGTCGAGCCAACCTTTGTCCGCTCTGGCAGGTCATTCGGTGCCTTCAGGCCAGCCGGTCGCCAGGATCGGTAGGCAGAGTGAAGGCGGGCAACTGACGAAGCGTAGCCCGGGCGAAGAGATGTCCCTGGAAAAGCTGGACCCCCATCGCGCGCAAGACATTCAGCTCGTCGATCGTCTCGACACCCTCGGCAATTACCCTGATCCCGAGTGCCTGGCACAGCTTCACTACGCTATCGACAATCAGCCGGCGCGGCAGACTGGCGTCGAGATCGCGAATTAGCGCCATGTCCAGCTTGATCAGATCGGTCTGGAAACGCGCGAGTAAATTCAATCCTGCATAGCCTGCGCCGAAATCGTCGATCGCAGTGCCGAAGCCCATTTTCTGATAGCAGGCAATGATCGAGGCCACATGATCGGGATCGCCCATCTTTTCGCTTTCGGTGAACTCGAAGATCAGCCGGTCGGTTGGAAAATTGGTCTGGGCAGCAGTTTTCAGCGTGAGTTGGATGCAGGCTATTGGTGAATAGACGGCGTTGGGGAGGAAATTAATCGACAGCCGGGCATCCGAGCTTAAAATGCCAGCGGCTGCAGCCCCTTTAATCGCGGCGACGCGACATTGCTGGTCAAATGCATAGCGATTGATTTCGGTTACCTGGCCGAGCACCGCCGCCGCGCTTGCACCATCAGCCCCCCGGACCAGCGCTTCATAAGCGAATGGCTGACCGGAGACGATGTCGACGATGGGCTGAAACGCCATCGCAATGCTAAAGTCGAGCACTGCGCCATCTTTGCATCCGCTACATTTTTGCATTTGGTGCGGATTGTGGAACATTGAAAAACGAAACTCTAGCCTGTGATCTACGATCCTTAACATGCGATAAGTTAATGTTTTGCAGCCGAAACGAGCTGCCAATCACCGCTTTCGCGTTAGTTCCCGCATCCCGTCGTCTAGCCCGGCCAAGGTCAGCGGATACATGCGATCAGTCATCAACTCCTTGATGATCCGCACACTCTGCGAATATCCCCATTGTTCCTCTGGCACCGGGTTCAGCCACACAGCCGCCGGATAGGTCGTCGTCATCCGGTGCAGCCATACCGCGCCCGATTCCTCATTGAAATGCTCGACCGAGCCGCCCGGATGAGTAATCTCATAGGGGCTCATCGACGCATCACCGACAAATACCAATTTGTAATCATGGCCGAACTTGTGGAGCACGTCCCACATCGGCGTGCGCTCGGAAAACCGCCGCCGATTGTCCTTCCAGACACCCTCATAGGGGCAATTGTGGAAATAGAAGAATTCCAGATTCTTGAACTCGGTGGTCGCGGCGGAGAACAGCTCCTCGCACAGCTTCACCCAAGGATCCATCGATCCACCGACATCGAGAAACAGCAACAGCTTGACCGCATTGCGTCGTTCCGCGCGCATCACCACGTCGAGCCAGCCTTGCCGCGCCGTGCCGTCGATGGTCGCGTCGATATCGAGCTCGTCAGCCGCGCCTTCGCGTGCGAATTTGCGCAAGCGGCGCAGTGCGATCTTGATGTTGCGAGTGCCGAGTTCCTTGGTGTTGTCGAGGTTGCGGAATTCGCGCTGGTCCCACACTTTGAGGGCGCGCTTGTGCTTGCTCTCACCGCCGATCCGGACGCCTTCGGGATTATAGCCCGAATTACCATAGGGGCTGGTCCCCCCCGTCCCGACCCACTTGTTGCCACCCTGGTGCCGGCCCTGCTGCTCCTCCAGCCGCTTCTTGAGTGTCTCCATGATTTCGTCCCACGAACCGAGCGCCTTGATCGCTTCCATCTCCTCCGCCGACAGATATTTCTCGGCGACCGCCTTCAGCCAATCGGCGGGAATATCCGCCTGGGCTTGGCCAAAGGTCGTCGCAATGCCGCGGAATACCTTGGCAAAGACCTGGTCAAACTTGTCGAGCAGGCCTTCATCCTTCACGTACACCGCGCGCGACAGATAATAAAAATCCTCCGGCGTGCGATCGATCACGTCACGGTCGAGCGCTTCGAGCAGGATCAGATGCTCCTTCATGCTCGCCGGGATGCCGGCGGCGCGGAGTTCGTCGAGAAAATTAAGAAACATTGCTGGTCGGTCCTGTCGAGGCGCGAACGATACCCTAGCGGGGGCGTCAACAGCGTCAAAGGTAATTAGCCATTAGGAGATTGTGATTAGTCAAGGCGACCAAGGGGGCAGACGTCAGGCATGGGATCATCGGCCAAGCTGGAGCGAATCATCAGTGATGTGGCGCGAAGCTGCAGTTCGCTGGTGATGGAATGTGCAGATGTCGGGGGGCATGTCGCCGGCGTGTCCGAGCGCATGGATCAGCGTGTGACTCAGATCGACCGCCTTGATGCCGTCACCGGCGCGCTGGCGGCCGACCAGCGCCGCGTGGCGGCCGCGATCGATCAGTCGCAAAATCTCTCACACGACATCAAGGAAAAGCTGACCCAGGGCCGCGAATCCATCATTGAATCCGTCGCCGGATTTTCCGACGTCACGGATCTGGTGGTCCGTCTGGGCGACCGGATCGAGCGGATCATTGATGCGCTTGGTCAGGTCGAGCAGGTTTCGCAGATGATCGGCGGGATTGCCCAGCAGACAAATATGCTTGCCCTGAATGCCGCGATTGAGGCGGCCAGGGCGGGGGAGGCCGGCAACGCCTTTGCGGTTGTCGCTACCGAGGTCAAGAAACTGGCCCAGAATACCCGGCAGGCGACGCAGCGGATCAACGACACGATTGCCACGCTGGCCGATGAGGCCGGCATTTTCGGTACGGAAATTCGCGGCGGTGTCGAGCAGAGCAAAAGCGCCGCTGCCAAATTCGCGGCGATCGAATCCACCGTCCAGGATATCGGCTCGATCGTGTACCTTGTTGATGAGCAGGCGGCCGGGATATCCCACAGCGCCAGCGAAATGCACAAAAGCATCGCGTCGGTCCGCGCCGAAATGGTGTCGGCTGCCTGGTCGGTGCGGGCCAATGATGCGGCCTTGCGTGATGCGCGCAAGCGGCTCGAGAGGCTCGAATCGGTCGGGAATGAGATGCTCGATCAGCTCGCCGGCAGCGGCATCGAGATCGATGACAGCCGTAGCATCGCGATCGCGCAGCAGATTGCGATGGAAATTACGACGTTGGTGGAGTCTGCCGTGCGATCGGGCACGCTTCGGATGGAGGCGATATTCGACGTCGATTATCAGCCCATGCCTGGGACCAACCCGATCCAGTATATGACGGGGTTCAACGCATTTGCCGATGCGCATATCCGGCCCATCCTCGATCGCGTGCGAGAAGAAGATCCGATGGCCATCGGCTCGGTCGTCACCGATCTCAACGGCTATCTGCCGACCCATTTGTCTTTGCGATCGCAACCGCAGGGGCGTGATGTCGAGTGGAACAATACCTGGTCCCGCAATCGGCGAATCCTGATGGATGATGCAACCCGGCGGGCAATTGCGAGCGAAGCGCCGTTCATGCTCAATTGCTATCGGATGACGTTGGGCAAAGGTGAGTTTCTGCCACTAAAAAGCGTGTTCGTGCCGCTGCGATTCAACGACCGGCGGTGGGGCAATTACGAATATGCGTATCTCGATGAATTTACCGCGACCGCTGATTTGATTTCGCCCGAAGCGCTGGCTGCAAGCCTCGCGCGGGTGCGTGATTCCGGATCCAGCAGCACGGATTAGCGCGCGTAGACGTCAATCAGGGCCGCGACGTAATCTGGATTGCGGCTCGTCAATTCTGCTGCCTCGCGGCCGCCATAGATGAAGCCGCTGACCAGATAGCTGGTCGATCCCAGTCCCTCTGACCCGCGATACCAGACTCGCACGGCACTCCAGTCGCCAGCCTCCGAAACGTCTGTCAGTGTAACGTCCTGCTCGACATGCCCCCGCTCGCCGTCAAACCGCGACCAATTGGCATGGGTGACCATTACGACCCGGTCGTCGATCACTCGGCTGATCACCGCGACATGCCCCAGCGGCAGCCGGGGTGATCGGGCAAAGACGATCACGGCGCCTTCGCGCGGCGCATAGCCCCGGCGGTATTTGCCGGCGGCCTTGTCCCACCAGGTCCAGGCGTCACCATAGATCTGAATGCCGGAAGCGGCGCGCGCGAAGGGCACGCACTCGCCGACATAGTCGAGCAGCGAGGATGCTGCCGCCGGCGCGCTGGCGAGCAGTGCGGCAGGGATCAGCAGCAGGGCAAGGGGCTTCCAGTTCATCCGGCAAAGCTTTGCCGGCAATTCCCTGCAGGAAGCGTATTCGGCCTTGGTTTAGCGAACGGTAACCATGGTGATCGTCAGGGGATCAGTGGGCTGGGCCCTCACGCGACCAGCATGGCGGTAGCCGGTCGCTCATCGTCATTCGCGTGCGCCGCCGGCCGTTCGCGGTGTGCCTGGCGGGTGCGACCGCGTGGCCGATGCCGGAGGAAGCGTGGCGTGCGCCAGAACGCATGTTTCACCGTCTGCCACCCGACTTGCGCGCGTGCACTGATGCCGGTCACCGACGCGACAATCAGGATATCGACATAGGTCGATATATCCCACAGCACGACCACGCCGACATCAAGCGACCCGGCCATGGCAAGCAGCTCGCTCGCGAGCATGAGCACCGCGATCATAGCCAGCGCGAACAGCAGATGGCGTCGTTCCAGCTTCATCAGCTGTCGGGCTAGCGGTTCAACGGCTATGCGACGAATGGACCGGTTCCACGCGGCATCGGGAAAGCGCCAGATCACGACGATCATGCTGGCTATGAGCAACGATGCGGTCAAAAACAATCTCCGACAGGTGGGGGGCTATAAGCCTGGACGCGGTATCCTGCGCTTAGACGCGATTGGCACGCGCCCGTGCACCGAGATGCAATGCGCTTTGCTTCGGCGTGCGCTTGAAAGTGCGGCGATCGACCGCAACCAAGCCGAAGCGCTGCTTATAGCCAAAAACCCATTCGAAATTGTCGAGCAGCGACCAGTGAAGGTAGCCGCGCACATCGATGCCATCATCGATACAGGCTCGCACCCCGGCCAGCGCCCGGTCGATATAGGCGATGCGGCGGCTATCATCATCGGTGCCGATGCCATTTTCGGTCACGAATACCGGCTTGCCGGTCCTTTTCGCCGCGAAGCGGATCGTTGCCTCAAGCGCTTCGGGGTAAAATTCGTAGCCGGCCGCGGTCAGTTCTGCCCCCTTGGGCGCCGGCATGATGCCGTTCGCATCGACCCGAACGCGGGTATAGGTCTGGACGCCGACAAAATCGGCCTTCGCGGCCTGCGCGATCCACGGACCATAAATGGCATCGGCAACGGCCTCTGCCTTGTTGCCGTCGCCGACGCCCTGAATGTCCTGCATGCTGATCGTCACGCCGACTGGAAAATTGCCGGGCCCGGCCTTGATGGCTTCAAAGGCGAGTTCGTGGGCGCGGACTTGATTGTCTTCGCTTTTCGCCAGATCAGCGAACAGCACCGACGCGAACCGGTCGGTCCCGCCGGCCTTGGCGCAGGCCGCCAGCATCGCACGAACCAGCGGCTCGATCGCCTTCACTTCGGGGCGTATTTGAATGACGCGGGCGATATTGGCCTCGTTGAAGGTCGATGCCGCGGCCATTAAGGGCCCCAGCTTGGCCGTGGCGCGTTCAGCAAAGCGCGCGAACAGGGCGGGGCTGTCGGCATGTTCGAAGCCGCCCATCGCGGCGAACCAGCGCGGCACGGTCCAATGGCTAAAGGTCACGACGGGGGCGAGGCCGTGGGCGTGGCACGCCTCCATCACACGAAGATAATGATCGAGCTCCGCTTCGCTAAATCTGCCGGGCTCTGGCTCGATCCGCGCCCATTCGATGCCAAAGCGATGGGCATTGAATCCCAGCTTGGCAGCAAGGATGATATCTTCTTCATAGCGGTGATAACTGTCGCAAGCATCGAGCGACGGCTCCTGGAAAAGGGTCGGCTTGACGTTCTCGGCCAGCCAGAAGTCCGAATTGCTGTTATTGCCCTCGATCTGGTGGGCGGCAGTGGCGGTGCCCCACCAAAAGCCCTTTGGCAGCGGCTTCGACGTTGCAGCAAGCGCAGGCGCAGGGGAAAGGGCGGTGGCTGCAAGGCCGACGCTGCCCGCGATGACGGCGCGCCTCGACAGGCCAGCAATGTCAGGGATCGGTCTTGTCATTATCGCTCTCCCAGTCGTCTTTTGGACGCAGATTATCCTATTGCGGGCCACCACGAAAGCGCGGCTGAGGCCGATGCAGCAACGACACCAGCACAAAGGAAATAATCATCAGCAGATACCAGGCGCCAAGCTTTTCGAGCGGCACGGGCTGCCAGCCGTCGCGCTGCACCGGGTAGAGCCAGGCGCGTGAGAAGGTGCCGATATTCTCCGCGCCCCAAATGAACATCGCCACCAGAAACCAGCCGAGCAGCAGCGGCATCGACCGCGCCGTTCGAAAGGGCGTGAACCACACCGGCGTCCGCCAGAACATGATCGCGGTGGTGGCAAAAAGCAGCAGGCGAATGTCGGGCAACCAGTGGTGCGTAAAGAAATTCAGGTAGATCGCCACGGCCAGTGCGATCGTCGCCCAGCGCGGCGGATAATGATCGAATCGGAAATCGAAAATCCGCCAGACCCGCGCGATATAGCTGCCGACGGCCGCATACATGAATCCTGAGAAGAGCGGCACGCC
This sequence comes from Sphingomonas sp. 28-63-12, assembly GCA_002281535.1. Taxonomy (GTDB): domain Bacteria; phylum Pseudomonadota; class Alphaproteobacteria; order Sphingomonadales; family Sphingomonadaceae; genus Sphingomonas. The sequence goes on along the minus strand of NCGD01000024.1, from coordinate 2,167 downwards.
GCCGATCCGGAGCAGGCTCGGCTCGGGATAAAACCAAGAGCCATGCGCTGTCTTGAACAACTCCATCGCCGTGCCGACGATGTGGAAGGCCAGGACCACCTTGGCTTCGCGTAGCGATTCCAGGCGAAAGGCAAGCATCGCAAGCTGGATCGCTACCGCGCCGAGCGTCAGGAAATCATAGCGCGCGAGCGGCGCCTCGGCGGGGTAGAACAGGTGCGTTGCGATCAACATCGAAAGCATCAGCGCGCCGAACAGGCAGGCCCAGCCTTGCTTGAAACCGAACAGCGCAAATTCGTAAAGAGCTGCCGCCGGCCCGCCGGACGGCTGTGCAGCCTCCAGTCGGGCGCGGACGCGGGCGAAGCGGGTCGCGCCGCGCGGCGGCTCGATCATCCCTTATTTTGCTGCCGTTTCGCCATGAAGGCCAGCCGTTCGAACAGCATGACATCCTGTTCGTTCTTCAGCAGAGCACCGTGGAGCGGCGGAATCGCTTTGGTCGGGTCGCGGTTCTGGAGCACGTCGAGCGGCATGTCCTCGTGCAGCAGCAGCTTGAGCCAATCCAGCAGTTCGGACGTGCTCGGCTTTTTCTTCAGTCCCGGCACTTCGCGAACGTCGTAGAATATATCCATCGCTTTATTGACGAGAATCTTCTGGATGCCGGGGAAATGCACGTCGATGATGGCCTGCATTGTCGGGCGATCGGGGAATTTGATATAGTGGAAGAAGCACCGGCGCAGGAACGCGTCGGGCAGCTCCTTTTCATTGTTACTCGTGATAACGACGATCGGGCGTTCGACGGCGCGCACCGTTTCCTTGGTTTCATAGACATGGAATTCCATCCGATCGAGCTCCTGGAGCAGATCATTGGGGAATTCGATGTCAGCCTTGTCGATCTCGTCAATCAGCAGCACTGGCGGCTTTTCGCGGGTGAACGCCTCCCACAATTTACCGCGGCGGATATAGTTGCTGATGTCGTGAACGCGCGCGTCACCAAGCTGACCATCGCGCAGGCGGGCGACGGCATCATATTCATACAGGCCTTGCTGCGCCTTGGTGGTGGATTTGATGTTCCACTCGATCAATTCGGCGCCGATCGCCTTGGCGATTTCATAAGCGAGCACAGTCTTGCCGGTGCCGGGTTCGCCCTTGACGAGCAACGGGCGACGCAGCGTCACGGCAGCATTGACGGCAACCTTCAGATCATCGGTTGCGACATAGCTTTGCGTGCCTTCGAAGCGCTTCATGCAATCATCCCTGACAGATTAGAATATCGGGTCTGGGGATAGAGGCATATTGGCGGTGCGCGCAAGCGGCGAGGCGCACGGCATTCTTGCGCTGCCGCTCGGGGTGCCTAGTGACGGTCGCGGGCGCTGGCACGGGCCTCGAGCAGGTCCCAAAGGCCGCGATGCTGTGCCAGCACCTGTTGCACGCCAAATGCCATCGCCCTTTCGACCGCCGGATTTTCTGCCGTTTCGACAACGATCGTTTCAGTTTCAGCTGGCAACGGCAATTCATAGCCGGGCGGCTCGATCCCAAATCGATGGGCGGCAACGTTCAGTACCTGGCGCATCGCCGACCAATCAATCACAAGCGCCACGGCTGCACCAATCGCACATCCGGTGCGGTCTGACTGGGCGAGCATGTCGAGCGCATGCCGCTGGCCGACAACAGCGGCCTCCGATTCGGCCTGACCCGGCGTCGACGGGAGCGGGCCCGCCGCCGACGCAAGCTTGGCAAGGAAGGCTCGCTCAACGGCAAACCCCTCCAGCGCGACTTCAAGCCAGCCCTGTGCCGCTGGCTGGCTGTTGCGCGCAAAGGCATGATCGATGATGCCCGGCTGGCGGCCATGCAGCATGCACAAGGCATGAATCGCATCAGCGATATCGCGCACCGGAACCTGCGGTGCCATCAAGCGGACCAGCATGGCGTGCTTGTGACTCCCGTCAGCTTCGATCAAGGAAGCGACGATGCTCCGCCCAGCGCCCAAGCGCCCGAGGGCGGATGCCCGATGGGGTGATTCTGCCGGTTCCAATGCCATGTCTCGATGATGATCCCTGATAAATTGCCCGGTGATGCCGGTATCAATCGCCTATCGGGCCCATGCATATACCGAAGCGCGTAAAGACGCGGTTTACAAGCGCTTAAGCCTGTCTCAATGGTTAGAGAATGG
>NCGD01000053.1 GCA_002281535.1 Sphingomonas sp. 28-63-12 | reverse complement strand
CCAGGATCACGACAAACCCGAGATCCAATATGCCGAAGCGGGCCTCGACGCCGACGCCATCATCGACGCCGTGCTCAAAGCACTCCGATGGAATGAAGATAGCAGCGTCGAGGTCAGGGCGTGAAATTATTGCCCTATGGCATGCTGGGTGTTGCCATGATCAGCCTGACCTCCTGCCTCACCGCAGCGCGAAACGGCGCGCGGCCGGTCGGCAATGCGACGCTCCAGATCGAGGTGACCGGCGTGCGCAACAGCAAGGGCGTGGTCCATGTCGATATCTGCCGCGAGGCCGAATTTCTGAAGGATTGTCCGGTGCAGGGCAGCGCCCCGGCGGTTGCCGGCAAGACGATCGTCACGGTCAGCAATTTGCTGCCTGGCAGCTATGCCGTGCAGGCCTTTCACGACGAGAATCGCAACGGCAAGGTGGATCGCGCGCTGTTCGGCATCCCCAAGGAAGGTGTCGGCTTTTCAAACGATGCGCCGATCCGGCTCGGCCCGCCCAAATGGAGCGATGCCGTATTTTCGCTGAGCGATGACAAGGTGATTAGCTTCAAGTTGCGCTATTTTCTGGGTAGCGGGGCGAAAAACTGACCGGCATGGCGCGTGGGCCGATCTTTCACGCGGTTGCGTTCAGCGCGCGCCGGCCCTGGCTGCTGCTGTGCCTGGGTATGGCGCTGGCGCTGCTCTCGATCGGTTATGCAGCGACGCATTTCGCGCTGACCACCAATACCAGCGCGCTGATTTCGCCCGATGTTGACTGGCGCAAGAATGAAGCCGCGCTGAACACCGCCTTTCCCCAACTGACCGATACCACGCTGGCGGTGATTGACGGCGAGACGCCTGAACTGGCCGAGGCCGGCGCGGCGGCGCTCGCCGAACGGCTCGCTGCCGATCGCGCGCATTTCAGGACGGTGCGCCGGCCCGATGGCGGCGATTATCTCGCCCGGCAAGGTGTGATGTTCGAATCGCTCGCGGATGTCCGCGCGACCACCAAATCGTTGATTACCGCCCAGCCTCTGCTTGGGCCGCTTGCCGCCGATCCCAGCCTGCGCGGCATTGCCGGGGCGCTGGGGACGATGCTGACCGGGGTCGAGCGCGGCTCGGCCAAGCTTGGCGATCTCGATCGGCCGATCCGCGCGCTTGACGATGCGCTGGGCAAGGTGGCGCATGGCCGCCCGGCTTATTTTTCGTGGCAGGCGCTGTTTGCCGATGGCGGTGGGCAGCAACCCCCGCTGCGCCGGCTGATCCTGGCCCAGCCCGTGCTCGATTTCGGTGCGCTCAAACCCGGCGAAAAGGCCATCGCGGCGATCCAGGCGGCGGCCGCCGATCTGAAGCTTGATGCCGCGCACGGTGTGCAGGTGCAGGTGACGGGCGAAGTGCCGCTGGCCGATGAGGAGTTTTCAACGCTCGAGGAAAATATCGGCCTGGTCGGGCTGGTGATGGCGCTGGCGATGCTGGTGACGTTGTGGTTCGCAACGCGGTCGGGCAAGATCGTGCTTGCGATCGTCGCTACCATTGTCACCGGGCTGGTGGTGACGACGGCGGTCGGGCTGGCGGCGGTCCATACCCTCAATCTGATCTCGGTTGCGTTCATTCCGTTGTTCGTCGGGCTGGGGGTCGATTTCGGCATCCAGATCAGCGTGCGCTTCAACGCGGAGCGGCTCGACGGGGCAGCGATTCCGCAAGCGCTCGAGCGCGCCGCAGTGGCGCTCGGTGCACCGCTCGCACTGGCGGCGGCGGCGATTTTTCTGGGATTTGGTGCATTTCTGCCGACCGACTATGTCGGCATTTCGGAGCTGGGCATCATCGCCGGCCTGGGCATGCTGGTCGCGCTGGCGCTGTCGATCACTTTGCTGCCGGCGCTGCTGGTGCTCCTGAAGCCGGGCAAGCCGACCGCCGAAGTGGGATTTGCCGAAGCCGCGCCGGTCGATCGGTGGCTGCATGCGCATCGTCGCCAGGTGCTCTGGGCGTTCGGCCTGTCGATGCTGGGCAGCATCGTCCTGCTGCCGCTGGTCCAGTTTGACTTCAACCCGCTGCATTTGCGCGATCCGCATGGCCCCGCCTATCGCGCGCTGAGTGATTTGATGCGCGATCCGCTGCGCACGCCCAACACCATCTCCGTGCTGGCAACCGATGCCGATGCCGCCCGCGCGCTGGCCGATCGCGTCGCCAAGCGACCTGAGGTTGCCCAGGCAATCGCGATCGACAGTTTCATTCCCGCCGATCAGCCCGCCAAGCTTGCGCTGCTGCAGGACGCGTCGGTACTGCTCGACCTGACACTCAATCCCTTTGATAGCGCGCCGCCACCGAGCGACGCGGAGACAATCGCCGCCCTACGCGCGACGCAGGTCCAGCTTGAGCGCGTCGCCGCCGGCGAGCCGAGCGACGCTGCCGATCACGCCCGCGCGCTGGCGACCACGCTGGGCGAGATCGCCGGCGCCCCGCTGGCGATTCGCGCGCGGGCAAGCGATGTGCTAGTGCCGCCGCTAAACGTGATGCTTAATCAGGCGCGGGCCCTGCTCCAGGCCGAAGCGGTGACTCGCGAGACTCTCCCCCCCGACATCGCCGCCGACTGGCTCGCCAAAGATGGTCGCGCCCGCGTGCAGATTTTCCCGCGCGGGGACAGCAACGACAATGCGGTGCTTGCCAGCTTTACGCGCGCGGTCCGGGCCGTCGCGCCCCAGGCGACCGGGCTGCCGGTGGCGACGCAGGAGGCGGCCAAGACCGTCGCCTGGGCGTTTGTGCAGGCCGGGCTGCTGGCGCTGGTGCTGGTAAGCCTGTTGCTCTTCCTCGTGCTGCGCGATGCGAAGGAGGTTGCCTTCACGCTGGCGCCGGTGGTGTTGTCGGGCTTTCTGACCCTGGGCAGCTGCGTGTTGATTGGTCAGCCGATCAATTTTGCCAACATCATTGCCTTCCCGCTCCTGTTCGGGGTCGGTGTGGCGTTTCACATCTATTTCGTGATGGCGTGGCGCGCGGGCGAGACGGATTTGTTGCAGTCCAGCCTGGCCCGAGCGGTGTTGTTCAGCGCGCTCGCGACCGGCAGCGCCTTTGGCGCGCTGTGGCTGTCCGCGCATCCGGGCACCGCCAGCATGGGCAAGATTCTGGTGATCTCGCTGGCGTGGACGCTGGTCTGCGCGCTAATCTTCGAACCAGCCTTGCTCGGCCCGCCACGCGTCGTTGCCAAAAAGTCGGGCGGTAAAGCCCGGCCCAGCCGATCGACCCCGACCAAGGCTACAGGAAAGAAACCAGCTGCGGCACGCCGGAAGCCGCGTCCACCGTCGCGCCGCTAGGCGGCGAGGGCTCGGCCGGAACCGGAGCAGGAGCAGAAGCAGGCGCTGGCGCCGCCCCTGGTTCGGGATCGCCGGCGGCGGGCTGATCGGTCGGTGCTGCTTCGGGATCGAGCAACGGATCATCAAGGCCGGCGGGTTCGACTGTCTTCCCGGTCAGCTCGGCAACTTCGGCGGCGCGATTCTGCTGATAGACCGAGCGCAAGGTTGCGTAGGGATCGGCTGCGCCATCGAGCAACGCCTTGAAACCGGCATCCGATTCATTGCGCAGATCAAGCCCGCCGATGACGGTTGTCGAGAGCTGGTAATCGAGCCGGTCGAACGGCCGCCCGATCACGACCGGATAGAGCACCCCATCGACCTGGGCACCGAACAAGTCGCGCAGTCCGGTCGGCCCGACAAAGGGCAGGAAGAGATAAGGCCCGGGGCCAACACCGTAGCGGGCGAGCGTATTGCCCAACCCGTTGTCACGGTGCGGCAGCTTGGCCGTCTTGGCGACATCGAGCAGCCCGCCAATGCCGGCGGTGGTGTTGATCAGGAACCGGGCAAGCGTCCGCACCGCGCGCTTGGGCTTGAGCTGGAGCAGGTCATTCAGGAACACGATCGGCTCGGTGATATGCGAGAGCAAATGGCGCAGCCCGGTGCGCACCGGCTTGGGGACTATCGTGCCATAGCCGCGCGCCAGCGGGCGAAACACCGCCCGGTCAAAGCCCTGCTGCCGGCGGAACATCCACCGGTTGAAGCCTTCCCACGGATCGCCCCGCGCATGATGGCGCGGCGTGGCAATATCGGGCGTTGATCCAGGCCGTTCAGCCACAGTCATCGTGGCAGGGGCGGTCGCCGGTTGGCTTTGCTCGGCCGGCAATGGGGCAGCCGCCGACTCCCGTGCCTGGGCCGAGCCGGCGGCAAGCAGTACTGCCAGCGCCAGCGTCGCCGTTCCGCCGTGCAAGGGGAGTGCCTGTCTCAGCGGCTCGCCTTGTCGGCAAGGGCGTTGACATGACCAACCAGGGCTTTCACGCCGCCCTTGGCAAGGATTGCTTCAAAATCGGCCCGGCGGGTGGCGAGCTGGCTGATCGAGTTCTGGTAGAACACATCGATAATCCGCCAGTCGCCGCCGCTCTGGCGCAGCCGATAGCTGATGCTCACCCCGGATTCTTTCGGCTGGGTCAGCACGGTTTTGACGAGCCGGTCGGTACCCCTGGTGTCGACCTTGGGGTCGATCACGAACGCCTGGCCGGACCAGCCGTCGAAATTGCTGGCATATTGATTGATCGTCAGCTTGCGCATCGCTGCGACCAGCGCGGTGCGGTCTGCTGCTGCGGCGTCGGTCCATGCCGGGCCTACGGCAAGCCGGGTCAGCAAGGGCAGATCGAAGCTCTTGTCGACAATCGGGGCGATTTGGCCGGCGCGCGCGGCGAAGCCGGCCTTTTTGCCGGCCTTCATGATCGTGATCAGCCCATCGCTGAGCGTTTGGACCGGCGCGCGGGCCGCATCCTGCGCCAGCGCAGCGGTGGGCAGGGCGGTCATCGCGATCGCCGCGGCCAGGGTGAAGCGGGGCAAAACAATCATCACTGAATACTCCCAGTTGATAGCCGTGACCGGATAAAGGGCGATCGGGTGCCCGTCCACCCCCATCGCACGCGGCCGGCCGGCCGCCGGGGGGACGCCAGGTTGCCGTATCGCGCCAATCGGCGGGTTGATCTGTGGCGGGTGGGCCACAGCGGGACAGGATAGACGCATTGCGACGTTCCAGGGTCGTTTCGGCACCGGATTTCTCGCTTTTCTTATCGGGCCGCGCGGGTAATATATGAACGTTGTCCCTGGGCTGGAGAGGCGGGGCTTCAAGGAAGGTCGCAGACGCCGAAGAATCGGCATGCGCATGATTCTGAAGGCTTTGTTTGGGGGACGGAAAGGACTATTCCTTGCAGGTAATCTTGGCCAAGCCGCGCGGGTTCTGCGCGGGCGTCGTTCGCGCGATCGAAATCGTCGAGCGGGCGATCGATCTCTATGGCGCGCCTGTTTATGTACGCCATGAAATTGTGCATAATCGTCATGTCGTCAATAAGTTACGCCAGAAGGGCGCGATCTTCGTCGAGGAACTGGCGGAGGTACCTGATGGTGCGCGCACCGTGTTCAGCGCCCATGGCGTATCACGCGACGTCGAGAATGAGGCTGCCGCGCGCGGCCTGCCGGTGCTTGATGCCACCTGTCCCCTTGTCACCAAGGTGCATATCCAGGGCCGCCGCTATGCGACGCAGGGCCGCGCGATTGTGCTGATCGGCCATGAAGGCCATGCCGAGGTTGAAGGCACGATCGGCCAGGTCGATGCGCCCGTTTATCTCGTGTCGACCGAGGCGGATGTGGCCGCACTCGATTTGCCGGAAGACGCGCCGCTCGCCTATATCACCCAGACGACGCTCTCGGTTGACGATACGCGCGGCATCATTGCCGCGCTGGGCGAACGTTTCAGCGACATCGTCGGCCCGAATGTGTCCGATATTTGTTATGCCACCCAGAACCGCCAGACGGCGGTGCGCGATCTGTGTCGTGTCGTCGACATGCTGCTCGTCGTGGGCGCTGAATATAGCTCCAACTCCAGCCGCCTGCGCGAGATCGGCGTCGATGCCGGCCTGCCCAGCTATCTGGTCGCGGACGGCGATGCGGTCGATCCTGCATGGCTGAAGGGAATCGAAACGATCGGGCTGACGGCGGGGGCGTCCGCACCCGACGAACTGGTTGACAGCGTCATTGCAGCGCTCAGGAAGCTTGGCCCCGTCACCGTATCGCAACTGGACGGGATTGAGGAAACGCTGGAATTCAGCCTGCCTTCCGAGCTAAGGAACGTCATCCCGCCCGCTGCACAGGCGTCTGTGCAGATCCCGGCCGAATAGGAACGACACGCATGACCCTTCCGATCAACCTGCTGGCGCGCATCGGCGGCTACACCGTCAAGAAGCATCTCAGCGGCAAGAAATACCCGCTGGTGCTGATGCTCGAGCCGCTGCTGCGCTGCAATCTGGCGTGCCCGGGCTGCGGGAAGATCGATTATCCGGATGCGATTCTCAACCAGCGCTTGAGCTATGATCAGTGCATGGACGCGATCGACGAATGCGGCGCGCCCGCCGTTTCGATCGCAGGCGGCGAGCCGTTGCTCCACCGCGACATGCCCAAGATCGTCGAGGGCTATATCGCGAAGAAGAAGTTCGTGATTCTGTGCACCAATGCGCTGTTGCTGAAAAAGAAGATCGACGATTACAAGCCCTCGTCCTTCTTCACCTGGTCGATCCATTTGGACGGCGACAAGGGCATGCACGACCACGCGGTCGATCAGGACGGCACCTATGAGGTCGCGATCGAAGCGATTGAAATGGCCAAGGCCAAGGGCTTCCGCGTTCAGGTCAACTGCACCGTGTTCGACGGCGCCGACCCCGAACGCCTCGCCAGCTTCTTCGACGAGATGGAAGCACGCAATGTCGAGATCACGATCTCGCCGGGCTATTCCTATGAGCGCGCCGCCGATCAGGAGCATTTCCTGACGCGCGAACGCACCAAGAATTTCTTCCGCGACGTGTTCCGCCGCGGCGATGGCGGCCGCAAGTGGAGCTTCACCAACTCGCCGCTGTTCCTGGATTTCCTCGCCGGCAACCAGACCTATGAATGCACGCCCTGGTCGATGCCGCTGCGCACCGTGTTCGGCTGGCAGAAGCCCTGCTATCTGGTCGGCGAAGGCTATGTCGACACCTTTGCCGAGCTGATGGAAGGCACCGACTGGGATCAGTACGGCGTCGGCAAGTATGAGAAATGCTCGAACTGCATGGTCCATTGCGGCTTCGAAGGCACCGCCGCC
>NCGD01000023.1 GCA_002281535.1 Sphingomonas sp. 28-63-12 | reverse complement strand
TTTGATCGCGAAGCAATCCCTAGGCGGACGGTATAAACTTGCGGTCTAAACCCTTAGATTAGAATGAGGTTTTAGAAAAAAAGCTCGAGAAAATTTTTTCAATTTCTTCGTCAGGGTCGCAGTCATTTGATTGGCTTGTAGCCGCCAAGCGCCGGTTCAAAAATTAACCAACAATTCTGGATTACAGGGAACGATACATGAAAAAGACCGCCTTCCGCTCATCTGCTTCAGTGCTTGCAACGAGCTTCATTCTTGCAGCAGGCGCAGCCAACGCAGCGCCTTCTGACGCCTCGGTTTCTGTTGTCGATGGCGCTTCTGGATCGGGTTATGCTGTTACTGACGCGATTACGGTCAGCGCGCTCAATCCGCTTGTTGTGAACTCCGACAGTGGCGTTCTGACGTTGTCAGACAGCGTGTCCGCAGTGTCGTCAGGCAGTTCGTTGCAGATCGGCGTCGATTCCCAACTCACCACATTCACCAATTTTTCTACTCACGGCGCTGATGGTAGCGGCGGCGGCGCAGGTTTAGGTGGCGTATTCTTCGTCGATAGCGGGAGCACTCTGACGCTTAAAAACGTTACGCTGCGCAGCAACACAGCCGAAGGCGGCAATGGCGGCATCGGTAACGTTGGTGGCTCGATGAACGGTCTCGCTTCCCCGGGCACTGCTTCATCGGGGCAGAATGGTGCTGATTCAGATGTCGGCTTTGCAAATTTTGACGGTGGTAAGGGCGGCCCAGGCTATTCTGGTTATAACGGCGAAAATGCCGACATTGGCGTCGGTGGGACTGGTGGATCCGGCGGACATGGGTCCAATGGCCTCGCTGTAACCGCTGATACTGTCCTGGATGCGCTTAACGTTGCTTATGATGCGGCGAAGACCATTAAGGCACTTAAGGAGGGACCCGATTTCGTCGAAATCGCGGCTCAAATGACTGCTCTAGCTGCCGCTGCTGCAGCTGGGGTCAATGCCGGTGGACCAACGACAACTGCTTTGGCGCCGAGCTTCACGCTACTTGCAGCTAAGTTTACGGAAATGGCGGCGGCTGAAGTGGCAGACGCAAGGGAAGAGCTTGTCCGCCTGGCGGGCGACACAACTTACCAAATTGCCATGACGATCACTGCTTATCAGGTGGGCGCGGCAGGTGTCGGCGGCGACGGCGGTAGCGGTGGCGTCGGCGGCGACGGGAGCCGCTTCTTTAGCGGCGGCGAAGGCGGCTTTGGCGGCTATGGCGGATACGCGGTTGGCACAAGCGGTGCCGTAGGCGGCGGCGGCGGTGCTGGCGGCTCGGGCGGTGTCAGCGGCTTTGGCGCCGGTGGCGCGTCGGGCGGTACAGGCGGTTCAGGTGGTGACTCTGGTTCCGCCGGTGGCGTTGGCGGGGCTTATTTGGACGGCGACGCAGGTGCTGGCGGTTCAGCTGGCTTTGGCGCCGGTGTCGGGTCCGATGGCGATGATGCGGGCGGCGGTGGCGGCTCCGGCTTCGGCGGCGCAATCTTTGTAGCCAGCGGCGGTACGCTAAACATCACTGACAATGCGCTTTTCTCAGACAACTACGTCTTGGGTGGCAACAGCGAGAATGGTGGCGAAGCTGGCCAGGCGGCTGGGACAGACCTCTTCATCATGAAGGGGAGCTCGATCAACCTTTTGCCTGGCGTGGGCAACACGATCCGCTTTGAAGGATCCATTGCGGACGATAGTGCAGCCAGCATTGGTGGCGCTTCGCTGCGTTCGGGCAGCGGTGCGAATGTTCAGATCGGCGGGGGCGGCCTCGTCCAGTTCGCTGGTGACAATACCTATTCGGGTGCCACCCTCATCAGCGGTGCGACGCTGCAAGCCGATATCGGCGCGGGCATTCACTTTGACAGCAGGGTCACCTTTAATGGGGCCGGAACTATCGGCGGCGTGGGCGCAGCTGCTACCCTGTCTGAGAACACCGCAGGCGTCGTTCTGACCTCGGGCGAGATTATTCGTCGGGTTGGCACGATCTTGCCCAATCAGGTCAACTGGACCGGTAGTGGGGGCTTTGCAGCCACTGATGAAGGTCTCTCGCTCAACTTTGGCAAGATCACCGGGTCGGTGGGCCAGACGCTATTTTGGAATTCTGGTGGGTTCGTGACGACCGGTTCGACCCTTGTTTTCGGTTCGCCCTATGGCATCGGTGCAGTGAACCTCGTTAACAACGTCAACCTAAACGCACAGCAGGGCCGCATTGCGGTCTACGACAACACCGATTCTGATGGCGATTGGGCGGTCCTGAGCGGCAAGTTCTCAAACGGTACGCTTGAGCTGAACGACACTGGTTATGCGGGCACGGCTTATTTCACCAATCAGAACAGCCTTTCGGGCCTGACCCTGAATAATGGTCTGGTCAGCACGCGCTTGGGTAACCTGACGGGTCGCCTGATGGACGCAACCAACGGCGGCTTCCTCACCGTTACAGGCGGCTCTGCAGAGTTCTACTCGAACGAGCTGCTGACAACGGTTGCGATCGACGCACCGGGTACCGTGCGGGCCTATGCCAATCTCGTCACAGGCTTCATCGCCAACGATGGCAGCTTGACCATTGATGGCGCGGCTACAACTGGCGCAATCAGCAATTCTGGCAACATTTCGTTCAATGGGACCGCCAACACCGGTTCGATCACAAACACAGGCGACATTGCTGCAAATGCCGGTCTGACTGCTGTTACGATCGACAATTCGGGCAGGCTTGTCGTCAATAATGCTCTAGCGACTGTGGGCGACGTCTCGAACACGGCGAGCGGCATTCTCCAGTTTTCTGCCGGTTCAGTACTTGGGGATGTCAGCAACGCTGGCAGGCTCTCGCTCGGCGGCGCAACGGCCCTGACGAGCCTTGTTAACTTGGTTGGTGGGATTGCCTACATCGACGGCGACGTATCCGCCACCGGTGAGATCACGAACGTTGATGGCGGAACCGTCTATCTTTCCGGTAATGTCACTGCAGGTTCGACTGTGACCAACGATGGCCTGATGGTCGTTGTTGGCAACATTACGAATGCAGTCGAACGTGCCGCTGTGCGGAGGATCATCACTGCGGGCTTCCAAGATCCGACAGGTATCGTCAACCTCGGCGGACTAAGCGGCACCGTCGCGAACACCCTGGTCATAGATCAGTCCGGCGACAGCACCTATTCCGGTGTTGTCGTCGGCCCAGGTTTCTTGGAGAAGCTTGGTCAGGGCACGCTCAACCTCACTGGCGCGAACACCTTCACAGGTGGTCTGACAGTTAGTGCTGGGACACTTGATACGACCGGTGGTGGTACCTTTGCGGACACGATGGATGCGACAGTTGCGCTCGGTGCGCAGCTTATCCTTGGAACGAATGATGCTCTGCGTTCTGTGACGAACGCAGGCACCTTGGTTGCGAACGCAAACGTGACGTTCAATACACTGACGAACACCGGTACTATCAATGCCCCAGCGCGCGTCACGGTAACTGGTAACTTCGTTCAGAACGCTGGCACCGTAACGGCAACAGGCGGGCTGGCAAGAGGCTTGCGGTGGCCCGACTGGTGTGATCAGCCGCAGCGCATGGCGGCGATGTGGCCGCTCTCATCCAGAATCACGTTAAGACGGCGTGCGCTGAAATCCAGCGTGATGGGCTGGCCCGGGGTGATCCAGCGCACGGGATTGGGGCGGGCGATCTGCTGCACCGCGCTGCGCACCTGACGGATCGCCTTGGCGCCGATGAACCGTTCGGTGGTGGTGAGGCGGCAGGTATCAGGCGGCGGCGCGGGTGCGTCTGCCCATGCGGCGCAACAAGGGGAAAAAGCCAGCGCCGCCGCGCCAAATCGGAACTTCATGCGATTGTTTTCCCCGATACTTCGAAAATGGAGGTATCGGGTTTGCGACTGCCTCGCAACCGGCAATGGGCGGGCGCTGTATGCCGTTCGTCGATTGACCGAAGCGAACACCGCAACGAAAAGGGCGGGCCTCCGGTGGAGACCCGCCCTTCGCATGTTCAGACCCTGTGGGCCGGATCAGTTCTTCGCCTTGTCGACCAGCTTGTTGGCACCGATCCACGGCATCATCGCGCGCAGTTCGGCGCCGACCTTTTCGATCGGATGCGCGGCTGCTGCCTTGCGCGATGCCTTCAGCTCGGGCTGGCCGGCGCGATTGTCGAGGACGAAATCCTTGACGAAGCGCCCCGCCTGAATATCGGCGAGGACACGTTTCATCTCGGCCTTGGTTTCGGCGGTGATGATGCGCGGGCCGGTTTTGATGTCGCCATATTCGGCGGTGTTGCTGATCGAATAGCGCATGTTGGCGATACCGCCTTCATAGAGCAGGTCCACGATCAGCTTGGTTTCGTGGAGGCATTCGAAATAGGCCATTTCGGGGGCATAGCCTGCCTCGACCAGCGTCTCGAAACCCGCCTGGATGAGGTGGGTGATGCCGCCGCACAGCACGGCCTGCTCGCCGAACAGATCGGTCTCGCATTCCTCGCGGAAGCTCGTCTCGATGATGCCGCTGCGGCCACCGCCGACGGCGCTTGCGTAGGAAAGTGCCAGCGCCTTGGCATAGCCATTGCCGTCCTGACCTTCAGCTTCCTGCGCGACCGCGATCAGGCAGGGAACGCCGCCGCCCTTTTGATATTCGCTGCGCACGGTGTGGCCGGGGCCCTTGGGCGCGATCATGATGACGTCGAGATCGGCGCGCGCCTCGATCAGGCCGAAATGAATGTTGAGGCCGTGTGCGAAGGCGATTGTCGCGCCGGGCTTGAGATTAGCGTGGAGATCATCGGCATAGATCGCCGCCTGATGCTCGTCGGGCGCGAGGATCATCGTCACATCGGCCCAGGCAGCGGCCTCGGCATTCGACATCACCTTGAAGCCGGCGGCCTCGGCCTTTTTCGCGGTGGCGGAACCGGGACGGAGCGCGATGGCCACTTCCTTGACGCCGCTGTCGCGCAAATTCTGGGCATGGGCATGGCCTTGCGAGCCATAGCCGACGACCGCGACCTTCTTGCTGGTGATCAGGTTGAGATCGGCGTCGCGATCATAATAGACTCTCATTGCATGCCCTTTCAAAAATTTGCGTCATGCCAGCATATGCTGGCATCTCGAGCAGTGTGGGCGGTGCGCCCGAACCGGGAGAACCCCGCATTCGCGGGGATGACGATTGTGGTGGTTTGTGGTCGTCCTAAATTCTACGCCGCGTCCTTGCCCCGCGAAATCGCCACGATTCCGGTCCGCGCGACTTCGATCAGGCCGACTTCGCGCATCAGTTCGATGAATTTGTCGATCTTGTCGGTGCCGCCGGTGACTTCGAAGACGAAGCTGGACGTGGTCGCATCGACGACGCGAGCGCGGTAGACATCGGCGAGGCGCAACGCTTCGATCCGGTGATCGCCCGTGCCGACGACCTTGATCAGCGCCAGCTCGCGCTCGACATGCGCGCCCGCCGTCGTCAGGTCGGTGACCTTGTGGACCGGGACCAGCCGGTCAAGCTGCGCGACGATCTGTTCGAGCACCGATGGGCTGGCCGAGGTGACGATGGTGATCCGGCTGACTGCCTTGTCGGCGGTGATCTCGCTCACTGTCAGGCTTTCGATATTATAGCCGCGCGCGGTGAACAGCCCAGCGATCCGTGCCAAGATGCCGGGTTCGTTGTCGACGATGACCGCGAGCGTGTGGCGCTCGGCCTTTTCCTGCGTGATGTGCATCAGACCAGCGCCTTGGCTTCGTCATCCATCACCCCGGTCACCTGATCGGCGGCCAGGATCATGTCGGTATGGGCGGCACCCGATGGAATCATCGGGAAGCAATTGGCCATTTGCGACACCCGGCAATCGACCATCACCGGCCCGTCATGCGCGAGCATCGCGGCGATCCCCGCGTCGAGCTCGCCCGGCTTCTCGATCTTGATGCCCTTCCAGCCATAAGCCTCGGCCAGCTTGACGAAATCGGGCAACGAGTCGCTGTAGCTCTCGGCATAGCGGCTCTCATAGGTCAGCTCCTGCCACTGGCGGACCATGCCCATATATTGGTTGTTGAGGATGAAGATCTTGACCGGCAGCCGATATTGCGTGGCGGTCGCCAGTTCCTGGATGTTCATCTGGATCGATGCCTCGCCGGCGATGTCGATCACCAGCGCCTTGGGATGGCCGAGTTGCGCGCCGATCGCGGCGGGTAGGCCGTAGCCCATCGTGCCCAGCCCACCGCTGGTCAGCCATTTATTTGGCTGCTCGAAGCCGAAATGCTGCGCCGCCCACATCTGGTGCTGGCCGACCTCGGTGGTGATGATCGGGGACTGCCGGTGGGTTGCCTCCCACAGCGCCCTGATCGCGCGTTGCGGCATGATCTCGGTCCTGGAATCGGCAAAATCCAGACTCCTTTTCGCGCGCCAGCCCTCGATCCGCTGCCACCAGTCGGTCAGGTCGGGCTTGGGATGCTGCCGCGCCTTGTACACGCGGATCATCGCCTCGAGCGCATAGCCGACATCGGCAATGACTGCCAAATCGACCCGCACCGTCTTGTTGATGCTGCTGCGATCGATATCGATATGGACCTTGCGCGAATTCGGGCTGAACGCGTCAAGCCGCCCCGTCACGCGATCATCGAAGCGCGATCCCATCGCGATGATCAGATCGGCCTGATTCATTGCCCAATTGGCTTCATAGGTGCCGTGCATGCCAAGCATGCCAAGCCATTGCTTTGACGAGGCCGGAAAGGCGCCAAGACCCATCAGGGTCGAAGTCACAGGGGCACCGGTGATCTGTGCCAGTTCCCGCAGCAGCTGGCTTGCCGCCGGCCCCGAATTGATGATCCCGCCGCCAGTATAGAAGACCGGGCGTTCGGCCGCCGCCAGCATGTCGACCAGTTGTTCAATCGCGGCCGGATCGGGCTTGATCTGCGGGCGATAGGTCTTGTGCTTGATCGGGCCGGGCTTGGTGTAGCGCGCCAGCGCGACCTGCACGTCCTTCGGGATATCGACAACCACCGGGCCGGGCCGGCCCGAGGTGGCGATATGAAAGGCTTCATGGACGATCGCGCCGAGCTTGGCCGGGTCCTTCACCAGATAATTATGCTTGGTGCAGTGGCGGGTGATGCCGACGGTATCAGCCTCCTGAAACGCATCGGTGCCGATCAGCGCGGTCGGCACCTGGCCCGTGATCACCACCATCGGGATCGAATCCATCAGCGCATCCGTGATGCCGGTGACGGCATTTGTCGCGCCCGGGCCGGAGGTGACGAGCACCACGCCCGGCTTGCCGGTCGATCGGGCATAGCCCTCAGCGGCGTGCGTTGCGGCCTGTTCGTGGCGAACAAGGATATGCTTGATCCGTCCCGACCGGAACAAGGCATCATATATCGGCAGGACGGCACCGCCGGGATAGCCGAATACGATCTCCACGCCGAGATCGCACAGCGCCTCGACAAGGATATCGGCTCCGGATTTCTCGGTCATCAGGCTTCCTTCGGATATTGCAGCGCAACAAAATAATGCGAAGTGCGCCATTAGGGGTGTAAAATACGCTCGTCAAGCGCTCTCGCGTAATCTAGTTACAATTTCGTTGCTCAGGCTATTCGAATCTGTCGCCATCGGCTGGCGCGCTATAGCGTGAACCGGTGGCCAACGCGATGCCGATTATCGTCGGGGCGGCAAGGCCCCTGCCTATTTCGACAAATCGACCACCAGCGAGCGGTAATACAAGATCGCCGGTGCGATCGTGGCAATCGGCGTGCGCTCGTTCAGGCCGTGGCTGAAATCATCCGATGGCTTGATGAAGGTCGGGCTCGCGCCATAGGCCGGGACATGGTTGTAGCGGAACCACATATTATCGCTCGCGCCCGACGCCATTGCCGGAAATACCGGCACGCCGGGATAAACCTTGCTCATTGCCCGATCGACGGCAGCGACAAAATCGGGGCGCATCGGCGAGGCGTCATTGGCAACCGAGCCTTCGGTGACGTCAGTCAGCACCACCGCGGGATCAGCGACTATCGTGGCCAGTTCGGCCATAATGTCGGCGGGCTTGTGGCCGGGGAAGATGCGGCAGTTGATATTGGCGGTGGCGCGCTGGGGCAGGGCATTTTCGGCATGACCGCCGCTGACCATCGTGGGCACGCAGGTGGTGCCGATCTTGCCCACGGTTGCCGGGTTGGCGGTGAGCGTTGCGATCGCCGCCCGGTCGCTGGGGTCGGCAACAAAAGCCCGGAGTGCGGCGCCGATCGCCGGTTCCTCAAATGCCGCTGCCTTCGCCAACGCTTCACGGGTCAGCGGGCTGAGTTCGGGCGTGAAGTGATAGGCACCAATTTTTTCGAGCGCACGCGACAGCTGCACGATTGCGTTGATCGGGCGCGGCATGGAGGAATGGCCGCCGGGGTTGGTGACGGTCAGCTGGAAATCGGCATAGGTTTTCTCGGCGCCCTGCCAGCTCCAATATTTCGGCTTGCCGGTCGCCTCGTCAAGCACCCCGCCGCCGCCATCGATATTGAGGACGAGATCTGCGCCCTTGAGGCGCTCGGCAATCAGCGCCGAGGTTTTCATCACGGTTTCCTCATCGCCCGAAAATTCGATGATGATGGTCCGGCGCGGTTTGTAGCCCGTCCGGCGCAGATCATTCAGCGCGGCGATCGCGATCGTGCCGTCGAGCTTCATATCGGTGGCGCCGCGACCATAGAGATAGCCATTTTCGACCACCGCGGTGAACGGATCGCGCTGCCAATCGGCTGCCTTGGCCTCGACCACGTCCATGTGCCCCGAAATGACCAACGGCTTCAGGGTGGGATCGCTGCCGTGCCAGGTGCCGATCAGATAGGCCGTGTCGTCGACGGGCACGATTTCGATGGCCTCGGCAGGCATGCCGCCGGCGACCAGCGCCGCCTTGTACAGCGCGGCGACTTCGGGAGTCTGGTTGCCCGGGCCGCGCACCGATCGCAGCGCGATCGCCTGTTTGGCGAGGCTCAGTGCCTGATCGGCAGCGGCAACCGGGGCGGCCGGACGCGCCGACGCGTTGCTCGCCAACGCTGCGCCGAAAATGGCAAAACAGACTATCTTTCGCATGGCTTTTTCCCTGGGCATGGCAATACGCTAGGCGCAACCGATCGCGATTGACATCGGCGAATGCGCGCGACCCGCTGATATCAGCCCAAAATCACAGCCAATCGCGCATCGCAGCGTTGACCGCGTCCGGTGCTTCCCAGGTCACGAAATGGCCGGCATCGACCTTCACCAGGGTCAGGTCGGGGACGAGCGTGTCAAGCCCGACCAGCTGGCTGGGTTTGAGCGCGGTATCGGCCATGCCCCAGATCACCAGCGCGGGCATGGCGAGCGGCGGGAAGGGCTTGTCGAGGAATGCCGGGCGCGCCAGCTCCTCCCCTATCTGCGGAACGATGATCGGGCTGGCGCGGTACCAGTTGTACATCGCGGTCAGGGCACCGGGCTGTTGCCATTGATCGAGGTAAAAGGGCTTCTCTTCAGCCAGCTTCGCCTGATCGGCATGGCCGACAAAGGTCTTGGCGAAATAGGCATCGACGCCGATCTCCGCGATATGCGCTTCGAGTGCCGGGTTACGGAACGCCGTGATATATTGGCTGGCGGCGCGCTGGTCGGGGTCATCGAACATCGTGCGCTGAAAGATCAGCGGGTGCGGTGCGTTGATGATCACCAGCCGCTGCACCCGGTCGGACCGGTTGAGCGCGCCCATCCACGCGACCGCGCCACCCCAGTCATGACCAACCAGGGTGAAGCGATCCACCCCGAAATGATCGGCCAGCGCCAGAACATCGCCGAGCAGCTTGGGCGGCGCATAGTCGCTGACGGCAGCCGGTTTTGAAGAGCGGGCAAAGCCGCGCTGATCGGGCGCGATCACGAAATGCGTCCGGGCCAGTTCGGGAATCTGGTGGCGCCAGGTGCGGTGCGATTCGGGCCAGCCATGGAGCAGGATGATCGGCGGATGCGCAGGGTTGCCGGCGACCGCGACCTCGAGGACGACACCGGTTGGCAGTGCGATCCGCTGCAGCGGAAAGGGTGGGATCATTGTTTCTCCTCGCGCCGCGCCGCGCCGATGCCCTGCTGGCTTGCGGACATTATTGCGGGTGGCTGATCGTGTTGGGCACGGCGGGGATCGGAATATAGTCGGTTTCGTCCCCCGGCACTTTGGGAAAGCGGCCGGCGGTCCAGTCGGCCTTGGCCTGGTTGATCCGGTCGCGGCTCGACGACACGAAGTTCCACCAGACGTGGCGCGGGCTGGCAAAGGCTTCGCCACCGCACAGCATCACCCGCCCGCCACCCGCCGAGCGCAACGTCGCGGCGGTGCCAGGTTTGAGGACATAGAGCGTCATCGGATCAAGCGTCATCCCGTCCAGGCGCGCATCGCCAATTGCGACATAGAGCGCGCGTTCATCGGCGCTGGCGTCGATCGGGATGCTGCCGCCTGCATCGAGCAGGATATCGGCATAGATGGTCTGGGCATAGGTCGTGGTCGGCGCCGTTTTCCCCCAAAGCGATCCCATGATGATCCGCGCGCGCGCGCCGCTGCCGTCGATGATCGGCAGGTCGCCCTTGGCGACATGTTCGAAGGCGGGGTCCATCTCCTCGTCTGCCTCGGGCAAGGCAAGCCAGGTCTGGATTCCCGACAGCGCGGGCCCGGCGGCGCGTTCGCTTGCCGGCGAGCGCTCCGAATGGGCGATGCCGTGGCCCGCCGTCATCAGATTGACCGCACCCGGCTCGATGGTCGCGAAGCTGCCAACCGAATCGCGATGGTCGATCGCCCCGGCAAACAGATAGGTGACGGTGGCCAGATTGATGTGCGGGTGGGGGCGCACATCGATGCCGGCGCCGACGGCCAGATTCGCCGGGCCCATCTGATCGAAGAAGATAAACGGGCCGACCATCGTGCGCGGGCGTGAGGGCAAGGTCCGGTGCACCTTGAAGCCGCCAAGGTCGTGGCTGGTCGGCAAGATCGTCTGCAGGATGAGGGGCGCGGTCATGATGCGCACACCGCCAGGCCGTTGAGCATGTCGACAATATCCTCAGGGAAGATCTTCTCTGGCCAGTCGGCCAGTTCGGCTGTGGTGAACCAGCGCCACCCCGCCATCACCCGGCGCTCAAGTTCCGTGTGGCCATGGGTCGCGATCTCGGTAGTAGCAGTACGGATCAGGAAATAGCGTTCATCGGCAAAGACCGGCACGCCTTCCAGCGTGACGAACGTCACCTCGCGGCGGGCGATCTGCGGGCCGGGATCGAGATCAAACCCGGTTTCCTCAAGCAGTTCGCGCCGGGCTGCAGCTTCATAACTTTCGCCGGGATCGCAGCCCCCTCCTGCCGTCGCCCAGAAGGGTGGACGGTCGTCGGCGGCGAAACGGAACATCAGCAGCCGGTCGAGCGGATCGAGCAGCAGCAATCGCGCCGCCGGGCGAGGCTGGCGCGCGCTCACGCGTCCTCGGGTGCCCGCGCCTTGATCACCAGCGCATGGACGGTGCCGTCCATCAGATCACCCAGCGCCTGGTTGACCAGCCGCTGCCGGGCAACCCGCGACTGGCCGGCGAAGGCGGCGCTTTCTATCACTACGGTGAAATGTGATTCGCCCGATCCATCATCGCCCATATGGCCGGCATGGCTGGCGCTATCGTTGATGATTTCGAGCAGGCTGGGCTCGAGCGCACGGGCGAGGCGGACGGCGATCTGGGTGGCAACAGGGCCAGTGGCAGCATTTTTCATGCACCCTATATAGACCGTTTTTGGCATTCGGGGAGCCACGTGACGCACGAGCGTGAAAAGAAGGATCGACCCTCGCCGCGCTTTCATGGCCGCGTCGGCGATGGTGCGCGGCCGTGCATGGAGCCGGGCTGCGATGCCCCCGGCGAATTCCGCGCGCCGCCGCCGGACGGCGCCAGCTTGCGCGATGAGCCAGCGATTTATCGCTGGTTCTGCCTTGATCATGTCCGCGCCTTCAACGCACGCTATAACTTTTTCGCGGGGATGAGCATCGACGAGATTAATGCAGCGCAGCGCCCCTATGCGGGCTGGGAGCGCGAAACCCGGGCCTTTGCCACAAGTGGTGCAGATCGTCCGCCCGCCTGGGCCGATTTCAGCGATCCGCTCGATGCGATCGGCGCCCGCTTTCGCGCCCGCACCGCCGCTCAACGCACCGATGGCCGTCCCTTGTCCGAAGGTGATCGCCGCGCGCTCAAGGTGCTCGGGCTCGGCACCGATGTCGACCGGCGCGCGCTGCGCGAACGCTATGCGTCGCTGGTTCGGCAATATCATCCGGATCGTAATGGGGGAGACCGCAGCTTCGAGACAAAGCTGCAGCAGGTGATCGCCGCCTATCAGCAGCTCAAGGGTGCGCCCGCCTTTGCGTAACTCAGCGTTGAGGCGCGGATCGCCGGGCGGCTAAAAATGCCGGCAAAAACCCGGCTTGTCGCTGGTCAGGCGGCAGCCGCGATCGATCTGGGTGCGGATACCGCCGCAGCTGTTGTGGACGGTGCATTGTGAACTGAGCGTCGGCGTAACGGCATCGCATTTGCTGGCGAGCTGGTTCGCGCCGGCAAAGCCGATCTCCGCCATGCAGCTTCTCGGCTCGGGCGGGGGTCGGGAATGGCCGTCGCGATCATGCAGGTCATCGCGATCCTTGGCGCGGTCATGCCAATAACGCCGGTCGGCCGGCCGCCGATGATAGCCGGGCTCATCACGGTAGCTGGCAAAATAACGGCGCGGCGCTGCTTTGTACCAAGGCGCATAGGGCCTGGCCTCGCCGGTAAGATAGCGACGATAGGCGGCGGAGACGCAAGCTATATCCTCGCAGGCGTTGCGCTCGCTCAAAAACGCATGTTGCTGCGCGGTCAGCACGCTCAGTCGCTCGGGTGAGGCGGTGCGGCGCGCAGCCTCCCATTGCAGCGCGAGCCGGCGGTGGAGCAATCCCAGATCGTCATGCTCGCAAATCAGCCATTGCGCGCGACGCAACGCGCCCGAGCAGGCGAAATCGAGCGACAGCCACGCCGCGGGGGGCGGATCGAAGATTGCATAAATATCGCCATTGTCGCGCCGGTCCTGTGCTGCCGCCTTGCGATCCCGCTTGTCCTGCTCGCGCGCGATTCGCTCATCATAGGCGCGCCGGTCATATTCGCGCTGTGCATCGGTGCGGCCATAGCCGGATCGGTTGTTCCACGGATCACAGCTGGCGAGGCTGAACCCCATGCCGATCATCACCAAGAGGAGAATCAGTCTTTTGGCCACGCCATTCTCCGATTCGCCGCCATGGCGTCATGACGTCACTTTCTCACGATTGCCGCGCGGATCAAAGATGAAAAATGCGGGTGATTGTGCTGCGATTGCGATGAGCCGCACCCGCCGGCTGAGTCTCGTCAGACGAGGCCACGGGCGACGGCCTCAAGCTGTTCGGCGACGACGCTCCAGCCATCGACAAAACCCATCGCGGCATGTTGCTCCATCGCGGCTTGGTCCCAATGCCGCGCGCTGCCGACATAGCGGGTTTTGCCGTCCTCATCGGCAAAGGTCATGATGCCGATCATGAAGGGGGCTTGGGGAATCCAACCCTTGGTAAAGGCATTGGTGAAGACGACCTTCTCGCCCGGGATAACCTCGAGAAACACGCCCTCCATCGCCGATTCCTCGCCGTTCGGGCCGCGCATGATCATCGCGGATCGGCCGCCCGGGCGCATGTCATTCGCGATCACCTCGGTGGTCCAGGGTTTTGGGCACCACCATTCGGTCAAATGCTCGGTCCAGGCCCGCCAGACGATAGCGCGCGACACGTCCATCAGGCGGGTGACGCTGAGTTCATATAGCGGGGCAACGGAGGCGTCCGGCATCGACATCGGGGCAATCCTTGGTTGGTGTCAGTCGCGATCGGGCGCGCCGAGCGGAAAATAGGGGCGATAAGGCCGGGCAGCATCGACGACCCGCGCAACCGATGGTCGCGCGAGCAGCCGGGCGCGATAGGCGCGCAGGCGGGTGAGCGCTTCGGGGATTTGCTCGACCCAGTCGGCGTAGAAAAGCGAAGGGGCGGCGGCGCAATCGGCGATCGTGAACGGGGCGCCGATCGCCCAATCGCCCGCCGGCAGCGCGATTTCGAGCCAGCGATAGGCGGCATGCAATGCCTCGCGCGATTGCGCCACGCCGTACGCGTCGGCCTGGCCCTCGGGCCGCAGCTTGTTGGCGACGCTGACATTCATGGCGTTTATGACAAAATTGTCGAACACCCGGTCCAGCATCCGCGCTTGCACGGCCTGGCGCGGATCGTCGGGGATGAGTTTTGCCGGCCCAGGATGAAAGGCGTGCAGATACTCGATGATCGCGCTCGATTCCCCCACCACCGCATCGCCATCGACGATCAGCGGGAATTTGCCGAGCGGCCAGAGTCGGGCGAATTCAGCGTTATTGCCGGGCTGGTCTGGGCCGAGCGGTCGCCAGTCGAACGCCGTCGCGTTCTCGTGCAGTGCGATCAGCACCTTCCAGCAATAGGAAGAAAAGGGGTGACCGAAAAACTGGATCGTCATGCCACAGATTTTGCCGTCAGCGCCGCCTCGATCGTGGCAATGTCGATCTTGCGCATCGTCATCATTGCCTCGAACGCGCGCTTGGACGCGGCCTTGTCGGGGTTGGACATCGCGTTGGTCAGGGCGCGGGGGGTGATCTGCCATGACAGGCCCCATTTATCCTTGCACCAGCCGCACATGCTCTCTTCGCCACCATTGCCGACGATCGCGTTCCAATAGCGGTCAGTCTCTTCCTGCGAGTCGGTATGGACCTGGAAAGACACTGCCTCGTCGAATTTGAACTTCGGCCCGCCGTTCAATCCAAGGAACGGCATGCCGAGCACCGTGAACTCGACCGTCAACACGTCGCCCTGACGGCCGTCGGGAAAGTCCCCTGGCGCGCGGCGGATTGCATCAACCGATGAATCGGGAAAAGTCGATGCATAGAAGGTCGCAGCCTCTTCGGCGGTGCCGTCATACCAGAGGCATGGGGAGATTCTGGCCAAGACTTACGCTCCTTGCTGGCCGACGATGCCGAACACCGCGCCATGAGGGTCCATTGCAATGACGACATGGTCGCCGCCTGGGACCGGCGTTGGCCCGAACATCACCGTGCCACCTGCCGCCGTGATCGCTGCTTTTGCTTCGGAGACGCTGGCGACACGGAAATAGAAGGTCCAGGCGTTTGGACTATCCTTGCGCGTCATCATCGCGCCGATGCGCGTGCCGTGATGATCGAGAAAGGCGTAATCGCCCATTTCGCCCATCGGCATCACCTCGTTGCATCGGTAATCGAACAGATCGCCATAAAAACCGAGTGCGGCCTTGTGATCGCTCGATGCGAGCTCGTTCCAGGCGACATGGCCAATCGCGGTCGGATGGAAGGCCTGGCTGGCCTTGTCGGGGTCATCAGCGGGCGGGACGGGCTTCATCAGATAGAAGGGCGCGCCCAGCGGGTCGGTGACCATCGCGAACCGGCCGACACCCGGCATGTCGTGCGCGGGCATCATGATCTTGCCGCCGGCTGCCCGAATGCGGGTAAGGCTAGCGTCGACATCATCGACATAGATATATCCGAGCCAGCCGGGCCGCGCGCCGCCAGCGATCATCTCGTCGGTCAGCTTCAAGGCGCCGCCGATCGGATCGCCCGTTCCCTGCAGCATCCGATAATCCAAAGCGCCGGATTGTTCAGGCTGGACCGACCAGGCCATGACTTGATCATAAAACGCCTTGGACGCGTCCTGATCGGGCGTCATCAGCTCGTACCAGATAAAGCTGCCTTGCGGGTTGGCCATTGTCGCTCTCCTTGTCGCTGCCGCCTTTTGCGGTCGGTCAGCCCTTCATGTCGATAACCGGTTCGAACCCACCGAAGATCATTCGTTTGCCGTCGAAGGGCACAGGCGTCTCCATCATGCGGGGGTCGGCGCGCATGCGCTCCATCGCCGCGTCTCGCGTCGCCTTGTCGGGCCATTCGATCCACGAAAACGCGACCGTTTCGCCCTGCGCCAACGACACCGCCCGAGGGAAGTCGGTGACCTTGCCGACGGGCACGTCATTGCCCCATCCCTCAACGATGCGGGTCGCCCCGAATTCAAGGAACATGGCGTCGACGACGCGAGCATGGTGGATGAACGCTTCCCGGTTGGCGGTTGGTACGGGGATCACGAAACCGTCGATATAGGCCATCGGGTCAGCTCCTTATTGTGCGATCGGCGCGCCGATTGACCAGACATAGCCGAACGGGTCGACGACCTGCCCATAGCGGTCGCCCCAGAATTGGTCGGCAAGCGGCATCTTGACCCTTGCCCCGGCCTGCACCGCGCGCGCGAACCAGGCATCGGCGTCATCGACTTGCAGATGCAGCGTGACGCCCGACGGCGGGCCGGCACCGACATCGGCCGGCCCATGATATTCCGGAAAATCGTCATTCAGCATCAACAACCCGCCGTTGATCAGCACGTCGGCGTGCATCAGCCGCTGTCCATCGTCGGCGAGCAAGCGTTCGTGTTCGGTCGCGCCGAATGCGGCGACATAGAAAGCGATCGCCTCAGCGGCGCGATTTCCGGCAATGGTGATATGCGGTGTCAGGCCCATTGTGGCCCCCTGCGGTGCATCGACCATGATCCACTCCTCATCGAGCGCGCGCGCTGCGCGATTCGGTAGCGGCAGGATACCCGATCACCAGCGCTGCGCGAAGATATCTCGACTTGGCGCGATGCGTCGGGCTAGGGGGAAGACTCACTAAAGGCCTAAGCGATGACCAACATTCCCAATACCCAACCTGATAGTCGCGAAACCACCGTGATGGACGCCCCCGACAAGGTGGTGAAGGTCCGTGACATGTTCGGCATCGATTCGGACATGGAAGTGCCGGCTTTCTCCGAAGCCGATGAACGCGTGCCCGATCTCGATCCGGCCTATGTCTTTGATGCGGATACAACGCTGGCGATCTGTGCAGGCTTTGCATTCAACCGCCGGGTGATGGTGCAGGGCTATCACGGCACGGGTAAATCGACTCACATTGAACAGGTTGCCGCGCGCCTGAAATGGCCGTGCATCCGGATCAACCTCGATGCGCATATCAGCCGCATCGATCTGGTCGGGCGCGACGCAATCGTGCTGAAGGACGGCCAGCAGGTCACCGAGTTCCGCGAAGGCCTGCTTCCCTGGGCCCTCCAGTCGCCGACTGCTTTGGTGTTCGACGAATATGATGCCGGGCGGCCGGATGTGATGTTCGTGATCCAGCGCGTGCTGGAGACCGAGGGTAAGCTGACCCTGCTCGACCAGAACCGCGTGATCCGCCCGAACCCGTGGTTCCGCTTGTTCGCGACTGCCAATACGGTCGGCCTTGGCGACACCAGCGGGCTCTATCACGGCACGCAGCAGATCAACCAAGGCCAGATGGACCGCTGGAACATCGTCGTCACGCTCAACTATCTGCCCGCCGCGGTCGAGGCGCAGATCGTGCTCGCCAAATCGGGCGAATATGACAAGCCGCACGGCAAGGAAGTCGTCGACAACATGGTCCGCGTGGCGGATCTGTCGCGCAAGGGCTTCATCAATGGCGATATCTCGACGGTGATGAGCCCGCGCACCGTCATCACTTGGGCCCAGAACGCACTGATCTTCGGCGATGTCGGCTTCGCGTTCCGGCTGAGCTTCCTCAACAAATGTGATGAGGCGGAGCGGGCGCTGGTCGCCGAATATTATCAGCGCGTTTTCGGCAAGGACTTGCCCGAAAGTGTGGTCGGCAAGGGCTGATTGCACGCAGCGCAATCGTCGTTGCGGCGCTTGCACGATGTCCGGTTTCGCTTTCAGCTGCGGTCGCGGAGCCGTAAATATCGCTTGGTCCGATGAGTGTTAAGGAGCAGGCAGACAGACGCTTTGGCTTGAGCTTGATGATGGTGGCGATCCGTTGTTCGGATCTGTCCCGCGATTTGGCTGCTGCTTGTGTTGTCCCGCCTGCGCCCTTGAAAAAGGCGCATCCGCCCGACCCACATTCCTACCGATCGGTTCTCCGCGTCCTCATCGAGCGCTGATCCATTGCGTCGCCTGTGTCGGATGAACCGACTTGGGGGCGGGTTCCCCCGGCGATGGAGACGATGATGAATGACAAACAGGGATATCTGAGCCCCAGCTTGGGTCGTCGCAGGAGCATTGGCCGAGTCCTGATCGCAGTGCTGGGCACGCTTGCTGTGATCGGCATTTTCATGAGCAGCTTTGCCCGCGTCCAGCCCGGCAATGTCGGCATCCGAGTGAACAATATCGCGGGCGGCGTGTCGCCCAACTCGCTGTCGGTCGGCTGGTATTTCGCGCCGCCGGGGACGCATATTTATGAATATCCGGTCTTCACGCGCACCTATACCTGGACTGCGACGGATACCGAGCAGAGCCCGATCGACGAGAGCTTCAGCTTTCAAGACAAAAACGGGCTGTCGCTCAGGGCCGATGTGGCAGTCAGCTATCATGTCGATCCGGTGAAGGCGTCGATTCTGTTCCAGCGCTATCGCACTGACATGGATCAGATCATTGCCGGGCCGCTGCGTAATGCGATTCGCAACGCGATCGTCGAACGCGCGTCGCAGCTGGGGGTCGAGCAGATCTATGGCGACCACAAGGCTGAACTGATCAACACCGCCAGGCAGCGCGTGCAGGCCTTTTTCGCGCCTGTCGGGCTGCAGGTCGAACAAATCTATTGGGCCGGCAATATCGCCGTGCCGCAAGCCGTGCTCGATCAGATCAACGCGAAGATCGCCAATGAACAGGCAGCGCTCGCGGCTCAGGCCAATGTCGCGACGGCGACTGCCAATGCCAATGCGCGCATCCAGAAAGCGCGCGGCGATGCCGAGGCGATCCAGGTCGAGGCCGAAGCGATCCGGACCAATCCCGAGATCGTCAAGCTGCGCGCGGTCGAGAAATGGGACGGCAAGCTGCCCACTTATGCCGGCGGTGGGCCATTGCCCTTTATTGACGTGAAGTGAGCATGATGCGTCGGTGGTGACCCCGCCGACGCGTTTTGCACCGGGGGCTCTTTCTTTTGACGTCGCGCCGCCGCTATAGCCGGGGGATGGCCAATGAAACGCCCCTCGATCGCTTCAAAACCGTGCTTGGCGGCGCCGCGCGTGTGCTGTCCGACGAGCCCGAGGTGGAGCTTGCCTATACCGCCGATGCGCCGACACAATCGGGCAAGCACATCAAGGTGCCGATGCCGGCCCGGAGCCTGCCCGCCGAGCAGGTGGCGGAGGCCCGCGGCTTTGCCGATGGCTTCGCGCTGCGGCTAAAGCATCACAATAGCGCGCTGCATCTGAGAGGCGCGCCGGTTGAAGCGGTTGCGCGGGCGGTGTTCGATGCGGTTGAAGGTGCCCGGGTAGAGGCGCTGGGCTCGCGTGGCTATCAGGGCATCACCGACAATCTCGAAACGGCGCTCGGCGTGCGGCTGCGCGCTGACCCGATCGTCCGTGCCCGGACTCGCGATGAAGTGCCGCTATCGACCGCCGTATCACTGCTGGTGCGTGAGCGGCTAACCGGGCTCGCCCCGCCTGCCGCTTGCGAAGACGGGCTGGCGATGGTGCGCAGCTGGATTGAGGACAAGGCCGGCAGCGATCTCGACGCTCTCGGTCTCGTCATCGACGATCAGGCGGCTTTCGCGCAATTGTCGATGAAGCTGCTGCAGGATCTTGAGCTGGTCGAGGGCGATTTGCTGCCCGACGAGGCCGATGACGGTGGCAGCGACGACGAGGGCCAGGACGACCAGCAACAGGACGATAGCGACACCGGCGACGACGCTGGCGAGCAGGGCGACGGCCAGATCGAACAGCGCGGCGAGGCCGGCGATTCGGAGCAGGAGGAAGGCGAAGGCAGCGAGCAGCGCGACGAATCGCTCGACGATGCCGATGGCGAGCCCGGCGAGGACGGGCAGGACGGGATGATGCCGGTGCGGCCCAACCGGCCGATGGCGGATTTCGCGCCACAGTTCGAGTACAAGGCTTGGACCAATCAGTTCGACGAGGTGATCGCCGCCACTGAATTGTGCGATGCCGAGGAATTGACACGGCTGCGTTCCTATCTCGATCAGCAACTCGTGCACTTGCAAAGTGCGGTCTCGAAGCTCGCCAACCGGCTGCAGCGCCGGCTGATGGCGCAGCAGAACCGAAGCTGGGATTTTGACCAGGACGAAGGCATGCTTGATGCCGCCCGGCTGGCGCGGGTTATCATTAACCCGATGCAATCGCTCAGCTACAAGATCGAGCGCGAGACCGATTTCAAGGACACCGTCGTCACCTTGCTGATCGACAATTCGGGATCGATGCGCGGCCGGCCGATCTCGATCGCGGCGATCAGTGCCGACATCTTGGCGCGCACGCTCGAGCGCTGTGGGGTCAAGACCGAGATTCTCGGTTTCACTACCCGCGCTTGGAAAGGGGGGCAAAGCCGCGAGAGCTGGCTGGCTGCGGGCCGGCCACCGCAACCCGGCCGCCTCAACGACATCC
Organism: Sphingomonas sp. 28-63-12; assembly: GCA_002281535.1. GTDB lineage: Bacteria > Pseudomonadota > Alphaproteobacteria > Sphingomonadales > Sphingomonadaceae > Sphingomonas. The sequence goes on along the minus strand of NCGD01000023.1, from coordinate 19,214 downwards.
GCCATATCGTTTACAAACAGGCCGACGAGCCCTGGCGGCGCGCGAAGACCAATCTGGGCCTGATGATGCGTGAAGGGCTGCTGAAGGAGAATATCGATGGTGAGGCCCTGCTCTGGGCGCATAGCCGGCTGATCGGGCGGCCGGAGGATCGCAAGATCCTGATGGTGATCTCGGACGGCGCGCCAGTCGACGATTCGACGCTCAGCGTGAACAGCGGCTCGTATTTGGAACGCCATTTGCGCCAGGTGATCGGCTGGATCGAGTCGCGCTCGCCGGTGGAACTATGTGCGATCGGCATCGGCCATGACGTGACGCGTTATTATGCGCGCGCGGTGACGATCATGGATGCCGATCAATTGGGCGGCACGATGATCGAACAGCTGGCGGCGTTGTTCGACACCAAATGACCGGGCGGATCGACCCGCCCGCCTGCGGCTTTGCCGGCCCGGTCAAACGCTCGGTCACGATTGCCGGCCACCAAACCTCGATCAGCCTCGAACCTGCGTTCTGGGCTGGTCTTGAAGTCGCGGCTGCGGACCACAGCTTGCCGCTCAACGCGCTCATCGCCGAAATCGACGCCTTGCGCATTGCCGCGCCCGATCCGCCCAACCTCGCTAGTGCGCTGCGGAGTTGGTTATTTGCGAATGTCTCGCAATAGCGTTGACTCTGCAACTCATTCGCAATAGCGAGCTCCTCGAAAGGGGAGTTCATGTCCAATCTTCGTCCCGCAACGATTGCCAGCGCGCTTTTTGTCGCGAGCCTTGCCAGCAGTGTCGCTATGCCGGCCTTTGCGCATGAGGCGGCGCCCGCCGACCTGATTGTCGATGCCGACGATCAACGGCCCGATATCGTCGTCAACGGCCAGCGCACCAGTTATGCGACCAGCGAGACACGCTCGGCGACCCGCACCGATACCAAATTGCTCGATATTCCGCAGGCACTGACGGCAATCAGCAAGGAACAGATTGACGATCGCGCCTTCCGCTCGATCGCCGATGTGCTGCGCGCGGTGCCGGGGGCGATCCCGTCGCAAGGCGAGGGCAATCGCGATCAGATCGTGCTGCGCGGCAATGGCTCGACCGCCGATTTCTTCGTCGATGGCCTGCGCGATGACGTCCAATATTACCGCCCACTCTACAATCTCGACCGGGTCGAGGTGCTGCGCGGCCCCAATGCGATGACGTTCGGGCGCGGCGGTGGCGGCGGCATCGTCAACCGCGTGACGAAAACGCCCGAAGCCGGCAATTTCGGTGGAGGCAGCGTTTCGGGTGATACATTTGGCGCCTGGTATATCGACGGCGATGCCAATCTGACGCTGGCCGACGGGGTGGGGTTGCGTGTCAACGCAGTGCGCGAGCAACTCGCCAATCACCGCGATGTCTATGCCGGTCATGTCACCGCCGTAAACCCGGTGGTGAAGCTGCTCGGGTCGACGACGAGTGTGACGCTTTCCTATGAATATAATGACGATGACCGCGTGACCGATCGCGGCGTGCCATCGGCCGATGGGCGGGCCATTGCGGGGTTTCGCGACACTTTTTTTGGCGTGGCCGACGTTAATCGAACGCAGTTTACCGGCAATGTCGGCCGTGCGACGATCGAGCATCGTTTTACCGACAGGCTGCGCGTCACCGAACGGCTGCTTTATGGTGCCTATGACAAATATTATCGCAACGCCTTTGCTTCAGGCGCGGTCACCGGTATCGGCGCAGCACGGCGTGTGCCGGTCCAGGCCTATTTTGACACGACCACCCGCGACAACCTGATCAGCCAGACAGATATCGTGTGGCAAGCCACGACCGGACCGATCGAGCATGTCCTTCTCGCCGGCGCCGAATTTGGCCGCCAGACGACAAACTCGCACCGGCTCAACGGCTTTTTCGATGGCGTGGCAGGCGCGACCAATAACAATCTGACGGTTACCGCAGCGCTTACCGATCCGTTCATCGTCCCGCCCATTATCTTCCGTCCGGGCAGCGGCCAGCGCGACAATCGCAGCACCGCGACCGTCTATGCCGGCTATGTGCAGGATCAGCTCGAGTTCGGCCCCGTCGAGTTGCTGCTCGGCGTGCGGCATGATCGATTCAACCTCGACGTTACCAATCGTTTGACCGGCCAACTCTTCAGCCGGTCGGATGCGCTTTGGTCGCCGCGCGCGGGGTTGGTGGTGCACCCGATCAGGGGCGTCTCCCTCTATGGCAGCTATGCGCGCTCCTATCTGCCGCAATCTGGTGACCAGTTTACCTCGCTCGACATCACGACCGCGAGCCTCAAGCCCGAGCGTTTCGACAGTTACGAGTTCGGTGCAAAATGGGAACCGCACCCGGGCCTGCTGATCGCCGCCGATCTTTACCAGCTCGATCGAACCAACACCCGGGCTCCGGGCCCGGTGGCGGGAACAACGGTGCTGGCTGGTGCCCAACGCAGCCGCGGCGTCGAGATCGAGGCGCAGGGGGCGATCACGGCCAGCTGGCAGCTCAGCCTGGCCTATGCGCTACAGGATGCCAAGATCGTCGAGACGACAAACGCTGCGCCGGCGGGTCGGCAGGTCGCGCTGGTGCCACGCCACACCTTCTCCGCCTTTTCACGCTACCAACTGACACCACGCCTCGGCATTGGCGCCGGCGTCAGCCATTTATCCGACCGGTTCGCGTCGATATCGAACACTGTCGTCTTGCCCGCTTATACCCGTGTCGATGCGGCGCTCTATTACAAGATCAGCAACGCGATCGAGGCGCAGGTGAACGTCGAGAACCTGTTCGATGCCGGCTATTTCCCGACATCGAACGGCGACAATAACATCTCCACGGGCGCGCCGATCAATGCCCGCGCCACGCTGCGCTTTCGGCTCTAACGCCCCAGCAACACCCGTGCCTGCCCGGCGATCTGCGCGAGCATTGCCGCGTTAGGCGCGGGCGCGCGGCGGGCACGGTCCACCAGCGCCTTGAACTGCGCGACGCGGGCGGCGTTGTCGGCCAGCCAGCTTTCAACCAGCTTCTGGGGATCGCCGCCATCGGTACGACCGAGAAATTCGAGCCGCAGCTGCTGGAAGTCGCGCGCGAGGCCCGCGATCAGGAGCCGTTCCCAAGGATCGCTTGAACCGATCCGCGCGGCATTGGCCTGAGCCCAGTCGAGCCCAAGCACTTGCCCCAGCCGAGTGAACGCGCGCGTCAGCACCGCTTCATCGATGCCAAGCCTTGTGCCGAGATCGGCAAGCCCGATCGCACCGTCGAGCTCGAACAGGCGGACCACCTTTTGCGCCAGCTTTGGCGAAGCACCGCGTTCCTCCAGCCGGGCCGCGATGCGGGAGCTATGTGCGGTCGCTTCCTCAAGCAGCAAGGCCTTGGTCTGTTTGTCGAGCTGGCCGAAGCCCTTGGCAATCCGCCCAAGCACCGTGCCGGGGCTGTCGCCCGGCCGGGTGATTCGCAGCAGGTCAGCAATTTGCGATCGGGTCGCCACCGCCACTTCATCGAACAGGCTGATTCGCGCTTCCTCGGGCATCGCGGCGGTTTCGATCTCGGCCCACAGCGCAGGCAGATCGAACAATTGCTCGACCACCACGAACATCGCGGCAATGTCGGCCATCGCCGCGCCTTCTTCCTCCGCCAGCTCGAACGGGTGGAGAACGCCGAGCCGGTTGATCAGCCGGTTGGCAAGCTTGGTAGCGACGATTTCGCTGCGCAGCTGGTGCGTATCGATGGCGTCCGCAAATTTGTTGCGCATCGCCTTGGGGAAAGCGGCGCGGAGATCGTCGTGCAACAGCGGATCGGTGCCAAGCGCGCTGTGCTCAATGGCATCCTGCAACGCGAGCTTGGCAGTGGCGAGCAGCACCGCAAGCTCGGGCCGGGTCAGCCCGCGCCCGTCCTGCGCACGGCGCAGCAGGTCCTCGTTGCCTGCCAGGCCCTCGACCACGCGGTCGAGCCGCCCAGTAGCCTCGAAAATCTCGATCAGCCGGACATAGCTGGGCAGGGCCTGCGCGCCGTCATGTTCCATGATCGACAGGGCCAAAGTCTGGAGGCGGTTATCCTCCAGCACGATCGTCGCGACATCGTCGGTCATCGAAACGAGCAGCGTGTTACGCTTCTCGTAGGACAGCCGGCCTTCGATCATCTCGCGATTGAGCGCGATCTTGATGTTGACCTCGTTATCGGAACAATCGACGCCGGCCGAATTATCGATGAAATCGGTGTTGATCCTCCCGCCATGCCCCGCAAACGCGATCCGCCCGGCCTGGGTCACCCCCAGATTGGCACCTTCGCCAATCGCGGTTGCACGAATATCTTCGGCATTGATCCGCAGCCGATCATTGGCTGGATCGCCGACCTGGACGTTGTTTTCCGACGCCGCCTTCACATAGGTGCCGATGCCGCCGAACCAGATCAGGTCGACCGGGCTTTTCAGTATTGCCGAAATTAGCGAGGCCGGATCGAGCTCATCGGCATCAATCGCCAGCATCGCCTTGACCTGTTTGGAGAGCTTGATCGATTTGGCGGTGCGCGCGAACACGCCGCCGCCTTTTGAGATCAGCGCCATATTATAGTCGGCCCAGCTCGATCGCGATAGCGCGAACATCCGCGCGCGCTCTTCCCAGCTCACCGCCGGGTCAGGATCGGGATCAAAGAAAATGTGGCGATGGTCGAACGCCGCAACCAGCTTGATCGCCTTGGACAGCAACATGCCGTTGCCGAACACATCGCCCGACATGTCGCCACAGCCGATGATGCGGATGGGTTGGGTCTGTACGTCGATGCCGCGCTCGGCGAAATGGCGCTGTACGCTGATCCAGGCGCCCTTTGCGGTGATCGCCATTGCTTTGTGGTCATAGCCTTGCGACCCGCCGCTGGCGAAGGCGTCGCCCAGCCAGAAGCCGCGCTCGAGCGCGATCGCATTGGCAGTGTCGGAAAACGTCGCTGTGCCCTTGTCGGCGGCGACGACGAAATAGGGATCGTCACTGTCGAGGATCGTCACCTTCTCGGGATGGACGATCCTGCCCTCGACGATGTTGTCAGTGACCGAGAGCAGCGATCGAATGAAGATGCGGTAGCTTTCCGTCCCCTCGGCCAGCCAGGCGTCGCGGTTAGAAGGCGGCGGCAATTGCTTGGGGTAAAAGCCACCCTTGGCGCCGGTCGGCACGATCACCGCGTTCTTGACGCGTTGTGCCTTCATCAGGCCCAAAATCTCGGTTCGGAAATCGTCGCGCCGGTCAGACCAGCGCAAGCCGCCGCGGGCCACTGGACCGGCACGCAGATGGATGCCCTCGACGCGTGGTGAATAGACCCAGATTTCGCGCCACGGCAGCGGGGCTGGAAGGCCAGGCACCATGTGGCTGTCGAACTTGAACGCCAGCGCTTCCTGGGCGGCTGGCGCGAACGCATTGGTCCGCAAGGTCGCGGCAATCACGCCCCGGATCGAACGCAGGATGCGATCATCGTCGAGCGCGGAGACCGCCTCCAGCCCGGCATCGATCGCAGCGACCGCAGCGTCAATGCTCAGCCGGGATTTTGGGTTGTGCGCCGCTTCGAACCGGTCGATCAGCGCCTTGGCCACCACCGGCGCGCGCCGCAACGCATCAACAACCGTGATCAGGCCATAGCTCATGCCGGCCTGGCGCAGATAGCGGAACCAGGCGCGGAACAGCACCACCGCCGCAGGCTTTAGCCCGGCATCGACGATCAGGCTGTTAAAGGCATCGTTCTCAGCATGGCCCTCCAGCACCGCCGCGATTGCGTTTTCCAGCACCGTCATGTCGCCATCGACCGCGCCGACGCCCGCTAGATCGCCGGCCGATATCGAGAAATCATGGACATAGCCCTTGGCTTCGTCGGTCAGCGCGGTCGGCACTTCCTCGATCACCCGGAAGCCGAAATTCTCCAGCACCGGCACCGCATCCGACAGGGCCAGCGCGCCGCCGAGCCGATAGATTTTCAGCCTCGGGCCGGTGTCGGTCGGGTAAAGCCGCACCGATCGATCGCCGCTGTCGTTCAGCGCAGACAGCCGGACGATATCCTGCGCCGCCTCTGCAGCCGGGTTGACCGCGCGATAGCCTGCCGGAAAACAGGCGGCGTGGCGCAGCGCCAGCCGCGCGGCGCGGGTTGGCTCGAGATGTTCGGCCAACGCGGCTTCCACCGCCGGCACCCAGCCGCGCACCATATGTTGCAGCCGCCGGTTGAGCGGCGCAGTCTCGGGCATGCGACCCTCGCCCCGCAGATCAAAGGTGTAGCGAATCATCGCGACCACACCATCTTCGAGTGCGATCGACCAGTTGAGCAGCGAGCCGTTCGATTCGGCGGCCAGCATGTCGCCAATGGCGATGCGTCGCGCCGTCGACAGATCGTCACGCTGGAGCCAGACAAACGCAAACATGTGCCGGCCGAGCATCGACCGCACCAGGACCATTTCGGCGCGCGGCCGGTCCGCCAGCGACATTGCTGTCAGCGACAATTGTTCTAGCGAGGCCTGATCGAACGCCGTTACCAGATCATGCGGCAGCGCGCCAAGCGCATGGTTGAGCGCCTTGCCCGTATGGCCGCGCGGATCGAAGCCCAGCTTTTGCTGCAGCATGGCAAGGCGAGCGCGCAGCACAGGCACTTCCTGCGGCGGGGTGCCGAGCGCCGCGCTGGTCCACAACCCGGCATGGATCGACAGGCCGGCGATCTTCTTGCCGTCCATCACCGGCACGATCACCAGATCAAGCGGCACATGCCGGTGCACGCCCGAGATGAGATTGGATTTCACCACCAGCGGTGCCGCATTGCCGGCCTCGAACCAGTCGAGCGCCAGCGCGCGCGATGCTTCGGCGAGCAATGGTACCGGCTGCGGATGGCGGGTGATCCCCAGGCTGTCGGTTACCCCGCCATCGCGTAGCCAATGTTCATGGCCGAGCAACGTCAGCTTGCGATCGGCAAACCAGCTGATCAGCGCGGCGCCTTCCCGCGCCTCGGCGGCAGTAGTGAGCGCCAATGCCTCAGCATCGGCGACCATGCGCGCCTGCATCGTCTGCCAATCTTCAACGGCGGCCCGGACATTGGCGAGATTGCGCTCCAAATCGGCGAGCAGCCGCCGCCGGATACGGGCATCGGCGCGTTCCATTTCGATGTAGATCATCGATTCGGGCAGCCCGCTGCCCACCGTCAGCAAATTGCCCGCTGTGTCGCGCTCGACGGGCAGCACGGGGTGAATGATCCGGTCGATCGCGATGTCGTGGGCGCCAATCGTCGCGGCAATCGAATCGACCAGGAACGGCATATCATCATTGACGATCGCCAGCCGCATCTGGCGGTGGCTCGGGTCGCCCGCGATGCTTTCCAGTTCGAGCCGTGCCGTGCCGCGCGGGCGCTGCCCAGCGGTTGCTGCCATGAAGCGCGCTGCTTCGGCCCGTTCGGTCTTGCCGAACCCCTCCAATTCGCCCGGCAGGGCCCCCTCGACCAGCCTGACAGCAAGCGCATCAGACAGCGATTTCAACGTGGCTTTGACCATGGCGCCGCTATGCGCCCAGCCGGGCCGTAGCTCAAGAGTCCCTAAGCGATCGACCGCACCAGGCCGGCAACACGCTCTGCCCGCAAGCGATCAGCGCGCGGCCTGTACGATGATCGGGTCGGCACGGCGATCATCCCCGGCCACGCTGCCGACAATTGCCAGCCTGCCCGAATCGTCGGCCCGCGCCACCAGCAGGATAAAGTCACCGGTTGCCAACTCCGCCGGGAAATCGATCGTCGTTATCGGTGCCCGGGCGCGCAGCGCATCGCGCGCGACCGCCAGCGGATCGAGTCGCGGGGTTGGCCGCTTCAGGGCGCGTTCGGCAGCAACGATCCCCTTGATGCCACCTTCGGCCATGTCGAGAAAGTCGGCCAGCGCGCCGGCCGGTACGTTGCAGCGCCGGGCATGCGCCAGCACGGCGGCGAATTCGGTGATTCGCGTCTTGTCGTAATCGGCACCGAAGACGAGCTTGACGATCGGAGTCATCGGCGCGCGCGCCTGTTCGGCGATACCGGCTTTGGCGAGCAGGGTGGTATAGCCCGCGGGATCGGCGCTGGCGGCTGTCGAGAAATCAAATGCCCGGCCGAGCGCCCGATACAGCGCGGATCGGCTGCGGGTATCGGCAGCCCGTGCGGCGGCGGCGGTTTGCTGGGCCAGCATCAGCTGGTCGGACAGCGCGGCAGGTGCCGCTTCATCGGGGCCCTGTTCGATGGCGCTGGCGTCGAGATCGGCGCTGGGCCCGCTCGCCCAGGCCGGTGCCGTCACGGCCGCCCGCGGTGCCTGCCGCACCGCGACCGCGATTTCTGCATCGAGCTTGGCCTGGGTTTCGGCGTCGACCAGCTCTTTCCAGTTGATCACGCCATAGATGAAATCGATCGTGTCATCGTCCGACGAAAACGGCATCAGGATGCCGCGGTACATTGTGTTATGGCCGCGAATGCTGACAAATTCGGCCTCGAAGCCGATCGGTGCGCGATTGGCGATAATCTGCAGATAGTGATCGGTCAGCCGCGATAGCAGCGATCGACCCGGCACCTGGTTGATATGGGTGACGCTCGAATCGAGATCGCATTCGGTGCGCAGCGCGCGGCCGAGAAACTGGATCGCCGGATTGTCGATTCCGGCGGTGAAATCGAGCAACACGCTATGCGCGCCGAAATCGGCGATGTTTTCGGGGTCGAGATCCTCGATCGACGGATAGGCCCGTCCGTGCAGCAACGACACCCAGTGATTATAGGCGCGCACATGCATGCGGCGCTCGTCGGCGCCGATGTCGAAATGGGCATTATCGTCCACGCGCAAATCCGCCTGATCGTGGCTGTCATACTCGGTGCGGTCGTCTTCGAACCCGCGAAGCGTGTCCATGCGCATTTCCCCATTGGGCTGATGCCCGGTCCAGCACTCGTCATGCCCCATTGTGGTAAATGTTGCGTAAAGCCGCTGCCGCAAGTTCGGCGCCTTGGTGAATGGACCAAAGTGCCATGGCGATTGACCAGACGCTTGCCAGCCCGAAACCCGTCTGATAGGGCCCGCCAGCTTAACGGCGTGCTCCTGCACGCCGTCACCAGGCGCCGCTTTAGCTCAGCTGGTAGAGCATCGCATTCGTAATGCGGGGGTCACAGGTTCGAGTCCTGTAAGCGGCACCACTGCCTGTTAAGGCATTGACTACCCCGGAAAGTCCTCAGATATCAGCACTTTTTGACTGGCGGCTGTTACATCCGTAACAGGACAGGCAACACATGTGCACCTACCTCGCCAAGCGTGGAGCTACCTACTATTTTCGCAGGCCGGTGCCTGAGGAGTTGCAGCCCTACGCACAAAACCGTCGGGAGTGGATGATCTCGCTGCGGTGCAAGGATCGGGAAACCGCAAAGCGGAAAATCCCCGAGCACACCATTGCTACGGATGCGTTGATTGCCGAGGCCAGAGGGGCGCTACAGCGTGATAGCGACCGTTCGCAGGCGACACTGACCAACACTGCCGCTGATGCTCAGGTGAAGCCTTTGGCTGCCTCGCCGGGGCAAGCTGAACAGGCTGACTACGAAGCTGCCGAAGCAAAGGCTGCTGCCGATCGCTGGGAAGCCCGAGCACCCGAGCGATCAACCCTGCGGCACCGCTTGGCGACACGGCGTAGCAATGAATTACACCTCTCTGAGCAGGCCATGCGGGATATTCTGCGGGAGCGTGACGCACGGTACGCCGCGCTTGTCGCGGAACGGCAGAGCGAGGGGCAGGCCAATTTAGCTCGTGATGCTGCTCGCCGGACCGAGCCGGTGCCCTTGCTTGTTATCTTTGATGCCTATGCCAAAGAACAGGGGCTCAAACCCACGACCACGTACGAGTGGCGTCGGAACATCAACGCCTTAGTCGATTTCTTGGGACATGACGATGCTACACGCATTGGCGTGGACGACCTAGATCGCTGGCGTGAAAAGCTACTTGGCGAGATTACCAAGCGCGGGTCGCTGCGGTCGCCCACTACGGTCAAGGACAAGTACTTTGCCGCGCTTAGGGCTACCCTCAATTGGGCTGTCGAAAAGCGTAAGTTGACTGATAACGTGGCGAAACTGATCGTAATTCGGGTGCCAAAAAAAGTGAAGCTTAGGGAGAGAGATTTCACATCCCTTGAAGCCAACGCAATCCTAGCGGCGTCGCTAGTTCCTTCCAAGTCTGCGATATCGGATCACTTGGCTTTGGCCCGGCGGTGGGTGCCTTGGCTTTGTGCCTACACGGGTGCTCGCGTTAACGAGATAACCCAGCTTCGCGGTGAAGATATTGCCCAGATCGACGGATTTTGGACCATGCGAGTAACTCCCGAAGCTGGCACTCAAAAGACGAACGAGGCACGTATTGTCCCCTTACACGCCCATTTGATCGAGCAGGGGTTTCTGGCTGTTGCAGAGGCAGCGGGTGCCTCGCCAATCTTTTACGACCCCAGATTGGTAAGGACGCCGGGCCTTGCAAACCGGCACCCGAAAAAGGTGGGCGAGCGTCTTGCGAAGTGGGTGCGTGATGATGTTGGCATTACGGACATTGCCATCATGCCCAACCATGCATGGCGTCACACGTTCAAGACGTTGGCGATTGAGGCGGAAATACCTGAGAGGGTTGCTGATGCCATTCAGGGCCACAAGCCGAGAAGTGTAGGCCAGACCTACGGTAGCGTATCGCTGAAAGCTCAGGCGGCGGCAGTCGCCAAGCTACCCCGCCACGCCATTCCTGGGTGGCCTTAGTTCCTATGCCCGGAGCGCATGGGATATCCCGGTCTGCGCCGTCGAATGCTGCTGTGGCGGGCGAAGCAAATGCACCACAGTCGAGAATTAGCCTTGGTCGCAACGCACCATACGGATAGCTTCGGGTGATGCCCAATCTCACGACCCGCATCCCTGATGTTCAAGTTTTGCTAGCTCTTACCCCAGAAGAGTTGAGCGAACAGCTAGTGGCCATGTTCAACGAAAGTCCCAACAGCCTCGTTAGCCCCGGCATAGTGGTTAGCCATATATGGGCCACCCACTCTTCCGGCGCTGGCGGGTATCCTGCGCATCAGCGCGACGTCGTTGAAATGGCGATAGGGGAAGCCTTTGCTTGGATGCAGTCTCAGGTGCTGTTGATCCCTGCGCCGGGACCAAATGGATCGAACGGCTACCTTGTGATGTCTCGGCGCGCTAGGCAGTTGAAGACGTCCCAAGACTTCGCCGACTATCGTTCTGCCCAGCTATTGCCGCGCGGGCTACTCCATCACCGTATTGCCAACAACGCTTGGCTCTCCTTCGTACGGGGGAACTACGCAACTGCGGTCTTTGAGGCCATGCGCGAGGTTGAAATTGCTGTGCGCGAGGGTGCTGGGTTTCCACAGGGCGATCATGGCGTGCCCATGGTTCGCAGGGCTTTTCATAAGGAGAATGGTCCGCTTACAGATAGCGCAGCTGAGGAGGCTGAGAAGGAGGCTCTCTCGTCGCTGGTTGCTGGCGCTATAGGGTCGTACAAAAACCCCCACTCGCACCGCCGTGTGCCCCTAGATGATCCAGCAGAAGCAGCCGAGATCGTGATGTTGGCAAGCCATTTATTGCGTATCGTGGATGCTAGGATAGCGACCCGTTCGTAGGCCCTGCAAGACGATGCCTAACCCGCAAGCTCCGGGTAATCCGATGCTGGCCTTGAGAGTTCAATCTTACTACCGACGCCCCCCTAAAGCCCGGCTGCGCCTAAAATATCCGATGGCTTGGCGTTGAGTGCAGAGGCTATGCGGGCGATGTTCATGATGGTGACGTTGCGCTCGCCCCGCTCGATTTTGCCCATGTGCGAACGGTCGATCCCCGCCGCGTCCGCAAGGGCTTCCTGAGACAGCCCGCGTGCCTTCCGCAAGGCCCTCACAGCCTCACCCAGCTTGATCAGGAGGCCGTCGCCATCCTGCTGTCCCGATATTCGTGCCACCCCCGACACGTCGCCCGGGGGGGTTTATTCAACCACGGCATTTACGACCCAAAATAATAGGCCCAAGGCACGCGCTCATTACCCGGAGAGCGACATGACCATTCTGTTGACCAGCATCATTCTAGCCGTTGCGATGGTGGCCGCCCTCATAGTGATCGGCAGGAAATCCGATGAACGCGACCTCGATACTCAGTTGCTATACATGCGCGACAGGGCGCTGCTAGAGCTAGACCCGTCAGACATCGCCCGGCTTGATAAACAGTTGGCCGACATACAGTTGGCTGGGATGCAAGCCGCTAAGCACGGCGTGAGCGTAAGAGCAGCTACAAAAATGGTCATGCAAGCCCAGATACAATCCATCGCTGCCTTCATCGAGATTGACCGGATGTTTGATGCTAAGTCGCATCCCTAACGATAACGGTCCCGATTAATGACTTCGGGCCGACGCCGTAGCCTATTGGCATCCAATGGTACCTATAGGTATTCCGTCGTTGTTGCGTTAGTTATCAGTCATGTTGCTGACCAAGGTCGCTGCCATGGATACGCCCAAGGTATCTACAATGACATTATGTAGTATATGACTGTGGCTTTATTATCATGCGTCCATATGACGCTACCCTTAGGGATACCTCATGGCATCCCTCATGCCAGCCCTTCTCTATATCCAGCGTAGGTTATCCCTTATGGTAAGCCCCTAGGTCTTCCATTATAATGCTATCCTCGTCGGTCTAGCCACCAAGGATCTATCCCACGGTATCCAGACCGCAGGCATTCTCTAACCTTATCACGTGCTATCATCGGGCATCCCTAGGGCTTACCAATGGTCAACCCCGCTCCGCCCTGAAATAGATACAGCCGGTCTGAAAACCCTATGAAAAGGACCGGGCTGTTTCTCTGTGGCTGATGGTATCAGTTCAACCCGTGGCAACTCCTCGGGCTTACAGTATGGCAAGCCGATGGCGTCCCATAGCGTTAAGGGGGGGGTGCCCCGAAGGCTGACGGCAAAAACGAGACAGATAGCGTTCCGGCTGTAGCTCCCCACATCTGCATTGTGGTTGGACAGCGGAGGGGTGTGCGGAATGAGTTAGACGTCGAACGGGCAAGGCGATGGCAGGGGCACCTCAAAAGATTTGCATGCCGTGGCCAGTCAGGCCCTCCCGACGGGTCATATGGGCTATTCAAGAGCTTTAAGGCGGTAGGCGAGCGCTTCGGGTGACGGCCTTAGTTTACTCTTCCCCGGAAGGTGTGCTTTCTTCCCGTGGAAAGCCATCGTTAGCTTCTGGTCTGATGTGCGATCAGGGTGGGACAACCGAGCCTGTTCGCATGCAACAAGGCCGTCAACGGTGATGGTCATCATCCCCCTGTCGAACAGACGATGATGGTTTGCGCACAAGCAGAGGCCATTAGTTGGGCTGACACGCTGGGCCGCACTAGCCGCCGACCATGGAATAATGTGCGCAGCCTCTAGGCACTCTCGAATGGACAGCCGACAAATCGCGCAGCGGTGGCCATAGGCTGCCAAAACCGCTTGGCGGAAAACCATTTGTGCCGCCCCTCGAACGGCAACCAAGGCATAAACTTGCTCAGCTACGTTCGGATCGTCGCAAATATCGTCCGCAAGACCCTCTAACGTCTGACCAGAAGTGGCATATTGGAACGGGTTCTCGGTTGGCCATGGGTAGTCCCATACGGCTGTGTAGCCTGCCTCGCGTTCATTCAAATCCCAGGCTGTAAAGCCGTGTCCCGGGGCTTGGTCCGCCTTCGACACGACTAATATGGTTAGTGGGGGTAGCAATCCCGTCAAACAGTATTCTTGAATGAGCCGCAACGGCCAGCCTAACCGCCTGTCGATTGCTCCGATAGTATCAGCGAGTTGGGAATAGTAGATTTTGTCCTTACTGCGAGACACATTAGTCAACACGGGCCAGATTAGGTAGGCGGCCTCGTCGCGCTTCATTGATCTTAAGGTAGGCTTTGCCATTATTTATCCCTATGATCGCTCCCCCTGTCAGTATGATTATATGCACCGACAAAATGAACTGTCTACAAGCCATTACGCGAGTGTAAGGATAAGGCCGGGTGTTTCGGCATTAGCGCTATCAACCGGCACGCTTCTCCACCCGCTGGATAGCTGCCCGAGATACCCCATACTCCTTCGCCAGCACGCCCAGCGAATGCCCCGCCAGACGGCGTTCGCGGATTTTGGCCTGCGTGGCACCGTCGAGTGCGGATGGTCGCCCCAGCACCTTCCCAGCGGCTTTGGCGCGCTGCAAACCGGACTGCGTTCGCTCCACCAGCAAATCCCGCTCGAACTCGGCGAAAACATTGATCACGCCCATGGTCATCTTGCCCGCCGAACTTGTGAGGTCCATGCCCCCCAGTGCGAGGCAATGCACGCGCACCCCGGCGCTGGCCAAGGCTTCCACAGACATACGCACGTCCATAGCGTTGCGGCCTAGGCGATCTAGCTTGGTGACAATGAGCACATCACCGGCTTCTAGCCTGTCCAGCAGCTTGGCGAACCCCTTGCGTTCAAGGGCAGCCGTTGAGCCTGATACCGTTTCAGTCACAACCCGCTTGGGATCGATGGCAAAGCCCGCCGCTACAATCTCCCCCACTTGGTTGTCCGTGGTCTGGTCGATGGTGCTAACGCGGCAGTATGCGAAGGTGCGAGCCATGAGGCATTATCCCTGTATCGGTGACGTAGCTCGTAACTAGCGTTGCATCTAAAGGCTAGTCAAGCTATTTTCCGATACAAGTTTGCAAGGGGGCTCGCATACGACCGTCACCGTTACATCGGTAGGGTCGTCGTTTACCGTGGGGCTTTATGCCATCGCTACTGCAACTGACAATCGGTAGAGCAAGGGAGGCCCATGCCCGCATGGGGGGCATGGGGGTATCCACCCGGTGTAACGATCAGATGTCATGTCGCGCTAAAATATCGCAACTTTCGGCCGTGAAGCCCTCCCGTATCGCATCCACATGCGCAGACCGTGAACCGATGGGTTTCGCCCTTTGCTGCTCTACGTCAGCTTGTGCTCTATATTATTGCCGAGATCAGATGGTCGCATTAGCATACCTCCGATCTACGGTTGGTGAGGCGAGTTAAAGGTGATCGATCAAGTAATAGGCAAGTCTGTACAACAGTGGTCGAACCTGACCGATACCATTTTAGGGGTTGTAGAATGACCCTTACGTTTCAAGTTCCCGGAGGCGCTGACACCCTTCATGCCGCGCTAGTAGACGCAGCAACGGGTGCCTCAGGCGGGTTCGCTGCTTTTGCGTTCGCAACGTCAACCGGCATTGACACAGCCCTTGCTGAACCTTCTGTGCGCAAGCTCCTTGCAACGGGGCACTTCCAGCTGGTGCTCGGACTCGACGCTATAACTGACACCGCAGCGGTAGCCGCCATCAAGACGGCAAAAGCGGCTCTTCCGAATGCGTGCGTCTCACTATTCTACAATCCGAAGGGCGGGGTCTTGTACCATCCCAAGACCATGTTTTTCAAAAACGCCGTTGGCGGGACTTGCCTCACCGGCTCGGGCAATTTGACCCTTGGCGGTCTTCGGAACAACTGGGAGGCATTTTGGAAGGCCGAGGTCTCCAATGCCGACGCAGCTTTCCTTGAGGCTCAGTGGGCCAAGTGGGTGGTTGACCACAAGGACAACTTGCTCCCGCCAGATGATCCTCGGGTGACCGCCCAGGCAGCACTGAACGCGAAGACAAGGGCGAGAATCCAGAAAGCGGTTAAGGAGACGGATGGGGAGGCGCTTGCTGCGCTTGAGGAAGAAGCCGCTGAGGCGGTATCGCTCAACCCGTTTTTGATCGCTGAGGTACCAAAGAACCGGCCGGGTCAGGCTGATTTCGGGATCGACACTTACCAAGGCTTCTTCGGCGTAACGATCGGCAAGCCGCGTGAAGTCACTTTCTATCAGGTTAAGCCGAACGGATCACTAGCTCCGCCAGAATATCGCCACGCGGTAGCCGTAAAGAGTAGCAACTACCGGTTCGAGGTAGAGGCGCTTAGTGGTCGACAGCACCCAGAAAATGATCACTTTATCTTGGTGTTCGAGCGCATTGGTAAGTCCGAATATAAGTATGTTCTTCTCAAGCCGGGCGAGGAAGGGCATATGCAAGTACAGAAATTTCTGAATGACAATTACTTCGTATCTGGCAATTCAAAACGTAGAGTCGTTGTGACACAGAGCGACATCAGAGCCGCTTGGGCCGACAACCCTCTACTCCTCCATTAACGACAGAGAAGCAATATTTCTGTCGTACCGTTTGCAGCCTTATTTAGTGAGGTTTTGTTGAGCTTCATATGCTCTAGGTTCATCAACTGCTGGACTTCGACCTGTGCGAAGTGTTTCCGGGCAAGGTCAATGACTGCGTCGAGCGCCATGACACGTGGCCGAGCTTCCGTGCTTGGGTCGTAGCCGGAATAAGAAAGAACAAGGGGCACGTTGAGTGCCGCGACGCCACCGAAAAGTGCCGAGAACGCCGCCGGAGCCTCCGACTTGATGCAAAAAGGTGACTGGTGTCGCCCCGCTCTATAGCCGCCACGGCTTTGAAGTTTGCCGCCGCCAAGGTTGCTATTCGTAATAAGGGGATCGTCTCCTAGAGCGATAGTCTCAAGGCTGTGGTAGAAGCGGCTGTAGTGGTCCCGCGTGTATGGTGGATCGGCATAGACTACCGCGGGCTTGAAGGTTGGATTAGCCAGTATCTCACGAAAATCAGCCCGAACTGCGACGTGATCATGTCTATTAACGGCAAGCCTCTCATATTGTCGTAAGTAACCCATAAAAACTGATCGAGCCGAGAGGCTACGTTCCAATAAAATCTTCTTTACTATGTGGCGCTTCGGTACTCCAAACTTGTCCCTTGGCCGTATGGGTTGGGCGAATTGCTTCCCAATTGAGTTTACGAGGTGACTCGCGGTACTCAGTGCCGCAGCTAACATTACCGAGTTTCGGTGATCCCGCGCTAGATCGGCGATTGCGTCCAATTCTACCGCCTGTGCATAGCTGAAGTACTGTCCACCAAAATGCCGAACACAAACGGTTTCTGCGCCAGACAACGCCAGTGCATCAATCCGACCTTGCGATTCATGCACGGCTTTGCTTAGCTGTGAACTGATAGGGAAATTGTTTGCGCTCAGACTTGCAAGGTTGCCTAACTCTAGAAGCTGGCATAGCGGCTCGATGTCGCCCCTCATCGCGGACTTCGCCGCTTCGTTCTCAAACCTGATAAGAGGTTCGACCGCACGCCGGATCGCTTGTCCCCGGTCGTCGTCGCTGAGCGACTTCTCGACCAATGCGGCGGACCAAGTCGGGTGGCCGTTTAGAACTGCTTCTGCCAGAACGCGCCCGTACTCTTGGACGTCCACTGCCAAGACCCGTCGATGCTG
Organism: Sphingomonas sp. 28-63-12; assembly: GCA_002281535.1. Taxonomy (GTDB): domain Bacteria; phylum Pseudomonadota; class Alphaproteobacteria; order Sphingomonadales; family Sphingomonadaceae; genus Sphingomonas. Next base: position 1,897 of record NCGD01000023.1, on the reverse strand, counting down.
GGACAGGTACCGGGACACGGTGGCCGATCCGGAAAAAAGGTCGCAGACAGGGCCACCCGACGGATCAACCCGGTCAACGGCCTGTCCTATTGCTTCCAAGATGCGAAGCTTGCTCCCGAGATAGTGGATTGGTCGGAAGACGAAGCTGGGTGCAGCGTCGCCGAACCACTCAGAGCGCGCAGTGTGAGCTTCTGCCGGGCTATTTTTCTGCAATGGCTTTGTTATCCTTGAGGCCCTAGGATTCGACGGACTAATGGCAAACGCGACGATCAAACATGGCGAGGGCAATGAGAAGCAAGCCAACAACCTTTTCAGAACCGGTCTCGCTACCGCGCTTGTTGGAAGGGAGCAACGACTTTACCCTAGAGGCGAAGCTGTGCGTAGGAGAGGCCCATACCGGCAACGCCATTGTCCATGGCGAAAACCTTGCGGTGCTCGATTCTCTCGGCGACGATATCAAGGGGCGCGTAAAGTGCGTCTACATCGATCCGCCTTACAACAATGCCGAGGTTTACCGGCACTACGATGACCGGCTCGGTCGGCGGGTATGGCTTGACCGCATGACGCTTCGCATGGCCGCGCTTAGGGAAACGCTAACGGTAGACGGTTCTCTATGGGTATCGATTGATGACAGCGAGTTGCATAACCTCAGGCAGATCGGTGACGAAGTATTTAGGCCAGAAAACTTTATCTCATCTGTGGTCTGGAACCACCGCAAGACCAGAGAAAACCGCAGACCGTTCTCCACCAACCACGAGTACATTTTGTGTTTTGCAAAGAGCGCAGAGGCGTTCAAACGCTCCAGGAATCTGCTAGCTGCCCCGCCGGAGTTGCTTGCTCGTTATAAAAATCCCGACAATGACCCTCGCGGAGCGTGGCAGTCGGTGTCTGCCAACGTTCAAGACGGCCATGCCACAAAGTCGCAATTCTATAAGCTTGCCGCTCCAAATGGACGATTGCACAGCCCTCCAAAGGGTCGCTGTTGGGTATACAATAAGGTGAAGATGGAGTCGGAGATTCGGGCCGGTCGCGTCTATTTCGGTCGTGACGGGAACGCGGTGCCGCGCCTTAAAAAGTACCTGAAAGAGGCGAAGATTGGCGTTGCCCCCTCGACGCTATGGATGGCCGATGAGGTCGGCACTACGGATTCTGCGAAAAAGCACCTTATGGCCCTGCTGACGAAAGAGGCTGTTTTCGACACACCGAAGCCCGAAGGGCTGGTGCAACGCATACTACACATCGCAAGCAATCCGGGAGATTTGGTCTTAGACGCCTACATGGGGTCTGGCACCACCGCGTCGGTCGCCATGAAGATGGGACGCGACTTTCTCGGCATCGAGCAGGGGCCTCACATCACCACCCACTGCGTGAAGAGATTGAGGGCCGTTTGCGAAGGCGAGGAGGGTGGCATAAGCTCGTTAGTCGGATGGACGGGCGGCGGCGGTTGTGACTTCTACTCCCATCGTTCGAAGCTCACGCGCGTTTAAGCGGTGCTCGGCGATATATTCGGCACATCGCAATAACACAGCCGATTACCGCGCATGGAGCCCTGAAAGGACCGCCATCGGCCCGCCGAGCATCGGGATGGACTTTGGAACCCCCATATTGCTGTCCGCTATGCAGGCGACCGCTGGACCTAGGGGAGCGGGCGACCAATGTCTTCGCTTCCATTCGCTCATAAAAGTGTTACAGTGGAGTGTACCAATCGATGCAGTAGCCTTCACGCTAAGCACTGATAATTAAAGACTTTCTTGGTCACAGGTTCGAGTCCTGTAAGCGGCACCAGTCTTTCATCAGGCAATCTCAGAGACATAGGGCGGAAGGCCTTTCGGTAGGACCGACGTTTGGGTCCTGCTTGGGGCGCTTTGGGTAGGAAAATCTGCTCAACCCGCACCAA
>NCGD01000022.1 GCA_002281535.1 Sphingomonas sp. 28-63-12 | reverse complement strand
TTGGAAGGATTTTTGCGAAGGCAAAAGCGGCCTTCTTGTGCAAGACGTAGGCACTGTTTTGCCCACTGATGAAGTGCCCGGCGTTATGCTGCACGACCTTGATTACGCTCACGTGCAGGCGTGCGTTGCGGACGGGCCACACTATGCGTGGTCGTTCGTGCGCGTCGAATATAAGGCCGGTGATCGTACGGCCCGTACCTGTATTCGCCATTATTTGGGGCAGAGGGACAAAAAGAACGCCGAAGCTCGCCCGTTCCGACAACCAGTGATTGAGAGCGGTAAATATGACTATGTTTGGTCGTTGCTGGCTAAGAGCAACGGAATTCACGCCACTTGAAGCCCGCGCCCCACTAGCACCGCAAACGATGACAGCCGCCACCGCAAGGGATGACAGCCATCTACGCATTGGTGCAATTGCTACATAATGCCGGATCATTCCGCCATCCCGGCCAGCGTGGATGACCGGGCCGAAGTGCTCGCGCTGCGGGGCGACATCGCCTTTTATGGCGGCCGGTATGGAGAGGCGATCGGCCTGTATCGCGATGCGCGCCGGCTCGCCGACGGGCCGGGCACGTTGTTCCGGATCGCGCAATGGCAGAAAAAGACCGGCCAGCCAGACGCGGCGCTGGCGAGCTTTGCCCGCGCCGCCCAGATCAATACCGGGCGAACCGCGCAATTCATCGCCAATGTCCTGCTTCAATCGGGCGTCATCGAGCTGGAGCGCGGCAATTGGCCTGCCGCCGAGCAGCTATTCGCAAGCGCGGATGCCCGTTTTCCGGGCTATTGGCTAACCGAGGCCCATGGCGCGCAGATGCTGGCCCTGCGCGGCGACCTGAAGGGGGCCGAACGCCGCTATCTGGCAATCATTGCGCGCACCAGGCAGCCCAATGTGATCGACGCGCTTGCTGCCCTGTACCGCGCGCAGGGCAATGCGCCCGCCAGCCGCCACTGGGCGGCAATATCTGGAGCGATCTGGGCACGGCGGCTTCAGCAACTGCCCGAGGCAGCCTATGCCCATGCTGTCGATCATGAACTGGTGCTCGGTGATCCTGCGCGAGCGCTCGATCTGGCGCGGCGCAACATGGCGGCTCGCCCCTATGGCGATTCGGCGACGCTGCTGGGGTGGGCGCTGCTGGCGAATGGCCGCGCCGCCGAGGCGCGTGCAACCCTCGACGCGCTCAACCGGACGCCGTGGCGGACCGCCCAGCAATTTGTCGCGCTGGCCGAGGCCGATGCGATGCTTGGCGACAGCGCGGGAAGCGATGCAGCGCGGGCCGCAGCGCTTCAGATCAATCCGCGCGCGCTCGATCCGGCCGTGCCGATGCTCTGGTTCGGCCATCATTGATGCGCTGGGTTGGAGGGCTGCTACTGTTGGCGACCGTTCTGATCGCCATCCCTGCCGCTGCGCATCTGACACCTAATTCCGAGGTCAACCTAGATTTCGGCCAGCATGAGATCGTCGCCGATATCATCATTCCCCAGGGCGAATATGGCTTTGCGACTGGTAACCCGGTCGGCAACACTGCGATCGCGCTCAGTCGCGCCAGGGCGTTTCTGACAGGCCATGTCCGTCTGACCAGTCCCGATCGTGCGGCATGGACAATGGTGATCGATCGTCTGGACTTCGCCCAGATTGCCGGTCCCCCGGATCTGCATGCCATCGCGACCTTCACCCCCGCCCCTGGCCATGATGCGCGGCGGCTGGCGATCAGCTGGTCTGCAGTGATTGATCAGGTGCCCAATCATTTCGTGCTGTTCGTCGCGCGCAGCGATTTCGCGGCCGGCAAGCTCGATGACCGGCGCGTCATCCTTGGTGCCTTGCAGGGCGACAAGCGCCGGTTGGCGATCGACCGGGGCAAGGCCGATAGCCTGAAGGGATTTCGCGCAGCCATCGCGCTTGGCATGCAGCATATCGTCGAAGGGCATGATCATCTGCTGTTCCTGATCGCGCTGCTGCTGCCGGCGCCGGCGCTGGCGGTCGCTGGGATGTGGCGAGGTCGGCGCGGTGCGCGCGCGACGCTGATCACCCTCGCCCGGATCGTCACGGCGTTTACGATTGGTCACAGCCTCACCCTGATCGGCGCGGCGTTTCTCGGCTGGCAATTGCCGGCGCGACCCGTGGAGATAGGGATCGCGTTATCGATCCTGATTTCGGCGATCCACGCCTGGCGCCCACTCTTTCCGGGCCGCGAACCACTGGTGGCCGGCCTGTTCGGCCTTGTCCACGGCCTTGCCTTTGCAACGGTGGTGTCGCGCTTTGGGCTCGGCATGGGAGAAAAGGCGGCGTCAATTCTGGGGTTCAACCTCGGCATCGAAATCGTGCAGCTGCTCGTCGTGATTGCGATCATGCCAGCGTTGATGATGCTCGCCAACACCCGCTTCTTTGCCGGGTTTCGCGCGGTTGGTGCGGGCTGTGCCGGTTTCGCGGCGGTCGCGTGGATTATCGAACGAATCGCCGGCACGCCCAACCCGGTCGCCGAGGCGATCGACACCGGACTGGCGCAGGCCGGCTATGGGGTAGCCGCGCTGACGCTATTCGCGGCCATCGCGTTCGTGACGACGCGTGCGCGCCTCAATCCAGGCGATGCTCGCCTTTGACCCAGCGGACGGTGCCCGAGCTTGAACGCATCACCACGCTCTCAGTGGTCATCTTGCCCTTCATCCGCTTGACGCCGGCCAGCAGCGAGCCATCAGTCACGCCGGTGGCCGCGAAGATGCAGTCGCCCTTGGCGAGTTCCTTCAGGTCATATTGCTTGTCGAGATCCTTGATGCCCCATTTGGCGGCGCGGGCACGTTCGTCATCGTTGCGGAATACCAGACGGCCCTTGAATTGACCGCCGACGCAGCGGAGCGCGGCCGCCGCCAGCACGCCCTCCGGCGCGCCACCCTGGCCGATATAGATATCGATCTGGGTATCGGGATTGGTGGTCGCGATCACCCCGGCAACGTCACCATCGGGGATCAGCATGATGCCACACCCCAGCTTGCGCAGCTCGGCGATCAGTTTCTCGTGGCGCGGTCGATCGAGCACACAAGCAACGATGTCGCGCGGCTTGACACCCTTGGCCTTGGCGACCGCCTTGACGTTTTCGGTCGGGGTCTTGTCGAGGTCGATGATGTCCTTGGGATAGCCCGGCCCCACCGCAATCTTGTCCATATAGACGTCGGGCGCGTTCAGGAGACAGCCTTCCTCGGCGATCGCCAGCACGGCGAGCGAATTGGGGCCGGCCTTGGCGGTGATCGTCGTGCCTTCCAAGGGATCGAGCGCAATGTCGATCTTGGGGCCCTTGCCGATCGCGGAGCCGACTTTTTCGCCAATATAGAGCATCGGCGCCTCGTCGCGCTCGCCCTCGCCGATCACCACGGTGCCGTCCATATAGAGCTCGTTGAGGGCGGCGCGCATTGCCTCGACGGCGGCAGCATCGGCCGCTTTTTCATCGCCCCTGCCGACCAGCTTGGCGGCGGCGACAGCGGCGGCCTCTGTCACGCGCACCATTTCGAGCACAAGAACGCGGTCCAGGACTTTGCTTGCCTTTGGCATCAGTCATTCCTCGATTAGGTTATGGAGTGGCGGATAGGCCGCAGATAGAGGCTTGTCGAGCAACTGTCGTAGCGGATCAGCGTTGCGCAGGGATGGACTGGCCCCCCTTGGGCGGCGTGATCTCGAACAACACCGGCCATAATTTCCCGGACACGAAAAGCCGACGGCGCGCGGCGTCCCAGGCGATGCCGTTGGGCACGGCATTCGAATCGGTCGGGTTGACCGAACGTGTGAGCGCGGTGAGGTCGATCACCCCGACAACGTGGCCGCTGGCGGGATCGATCCGGACGATGAAATTGGTCTGCCAGATATTGGCGAGGATCTCGCCATCGACGAACTCGAGCTCGTTAATTTGCGTCACCGGACGGCCATTGATCGTCACCTGCAGCCGCCGCTGCTCCCTGAGCGTCACAGGATCGAGAAAGCGCAGCTCGGGCGTGCCGTCCGACATGATGATCGCCTTGCCATCGCTCGTCAGCGCCCAGCCTTCGCCGGGATAGTGGAAGCTGCCCAGCTTCTTGAAGCCATCGAGGCTCCAGCGAAAGCCGGTCTGGTGCTGCCAGGTCAGGCTGATGATCTGCTTGCCCCAGGCGATGATCCCCTCACCGAAATAGGGCGCGGGCACCGTCACCTCGCGGACGATCCTGCCGGTATCGAGCGCGACCTTGCGGATCGAGGAATGGCCGACTTGACCGGTACTCTCGTAAAGATAGCCGTCCCGGAAAAACAGGCCCTCGGTAAAGGCGGTCTTGTCGTGCGGATAGACATGCACGATCGTCGCCGCCTCGGCCGGGATGCGCTGTGGCTGATCGGCGGCGCCGAGCAGCAGCAGCGCTGCTACCAGGATCAATAGGCGGATCAATCGCGCAGCAGTTCGTTGATGCTGGTCTTCGACCGGGTCTGCGCATCCACTTGCTTGACGATAACCGCACAATAGAGTGCCGGCTTGCCATCGCCGCCGCCCATGCTGCCGGGTACCACGACGGCATAGGGCGGCACGACGCCGCGGTGCACTTCGCCGGTCGCGCGATTGATGATCTTGGTCGATGCGCCGAGATAGACGCCCATCGACAGCACCGCGCCTTCGCCAACGCGTACGCCCTCCGCGACTTCGGCGCGTGCGCCGATGAACGCGCCGTCACCGATGATGACCGGCCCGGCCTGGAGCGGCTCGAGCACGCCGCCAATGCCGGCGCCGCCCGACAAATGGACATTTTTGCCGATCTGCGCGCAGCTGCCGACGGTCGCCCAGGTATCGACCATCGTACCCTCGCCGACATAGGCGCCGATATTGACGAAGCTGGGCATCAGCACCGCGCCCTTGCCGATGAACGCGCCGCGCCGCACGATGCTGCCCGGTACCACGCGAAACCCGCCGGCGCGGAATTCCTGTTCGGTCCAGCGATCGAATTTCAAGGGCACCTTGTCCCACCAGGTGCCAAGACTCGGACCTTGGCCGGCAAAGTCAGAATCGGCCTTGACCAGGGCATTGTCGTTCAACCGGAACGACAGCAGCACGGCTTTTTTGAGCCATTGGTTAACCTGCCAGCCATCCGCCACCGGTTCGGCGACCCGCGCCAGACCGGAATCGAGCAACTGCAGCGCAGCATCCACCGCGTCGCGCACCGCCCCTTTGGTGGCGGTGTTGATCGCATCGCGCTTTTCCCATGCGCCCTCGATCAGGCCCTGCAGCTCTTCGCTCATGCTTCCTCCATTATCTCGTGCAACCAGGCGGTGATGTCCGCAATCGTGAAATCGATAAACCCGCGATCATCGTCGTGATGCTGTTCCGAACCATTGTCGATCCACACCGTCGTCATGCCGATCGCCTTGGCGGGTTTCAGATTGCGCGCCATATCCTCGAAGAAGATGCTCGTCGCCGGATCGATATCATAAGCTGCACAAAACCCTGCATAGACAGCGGGTTCGGGCTTGGGGACGTAGTTGGTGGCGTGAATATCATGGATCGCTTCGAAGCTTTCTGACAGCCCGATCCGGTCGAGTACCTTGCGCGCATATGGCGCGTCGCCATTGGTGAAAACAAGCTTGCGCCCGGGCAATCGCGCAATGGCAGCGACCAGCGGCGCGTTGTGCTCGAGGACGTCCATCTCGACGTCATGGACATAATCCAGATAATCATGCGGATCGGTGCCATGGTCGTCGATCAGCCCAGCGAGGGTTGTGCCGCGGGCGTGAAAATAGGCCTTTTGCTTGAGCCGGGCTGCGACCGGATCAAGCCCGAAACGATCTGCGATATAGTCGGTAATGCGCTGATCGACCTGAGTGAAAAGGTTAATATTCGCCGGATACAGGGTATTATCCAGGTCGAAAATCCAGTTGCGGATATGGTCAAGACGCGCGAGCATGGCCGGGACCTCTAAGCTTGCGCGACGGAGGGGGCAAGGCAAGCGCCACAATCGATCGCCGCACGGCGCATTCCGGGCACAACCGCGTAGGGCAGAGGGTGGATCATGGTTGCTAATTTGTCGAGGAGTCTACGCCGATCTGCAGCCCTAATTGCGGTAATCGCCACGGCCGCATGCTCGACGGGCGGCACCGGCGGGATGCCGACCACCCCGGCTCCAGCTCCAGCTCCAGCTCCAGCTCCAGCTCCGGCCCCAACGCCAACTCCGACCCCGACACCGACCCCCACACCGACACCAACGCCGACACCAACACCAGCACCGACACCGACCCCAACCCCCAGCGCCTATGATACGGCCGAGTATCGCGCCACGGTTGGTGCGGTTTCGGCCAATGCGCTTGCAGCCTATCAGCGCGGCGGGATTGGCACCGGGATCAAGGTGGGCGTGATTGATAGCGGCATCGACCTGCAGAGCGGCGAATTCGGCACCAGGATCGATCCGGCATCGGCCAGCACCGCCGGCAACAGCACCATCGATGACGAATCGGGCCACGGCACGGCCGTCGCCTTCACCATCGCCGGCCGGCGCAATGATGTCGGCACCCATGGCATCGCCTTTGATGCCACGCTGCTGGTGTTCAGGACGGACACGCCGGGAACCTGCGCCGTCACCATGGGCAACGACAGCGGGTGCAGCCATGACGATCGCAACATCGCCGCTGCGCTCGATCTGGCGAGGACCAACAGCGCGCGTGTCGTCAACATCTCGCTGGGCGGCTCTGCCCCGTCGAACACATTGGTCCAGGCAATCAACCGGGCGACCGCCGCGGGCATCGTCATCGTCATCGCCGCCGGCAATGACGGTACCGCGGACCCCGATCCCTTTGCCGGCATCGCGCTCAACACGGCGGTGTCGCGCGGGCTGGTGATCATTGCCGGTTCGGTTGGCGCAACCGACGCGATTTCGGATTTCAGCGACCGCGCCGGCACCGGCGCCAATTTCTTCCTGGCCGCCGTCGGCGAGCGAGTCCGCGCGCCCGACCAGAATAATGTGCCGTTCCTGTGGAGTGGCACGTCCTTTTCGGCGCCGCAGATCACCGGGGCGATCGCGCTGCTTGCCCAGGCCTTTCCCACGCTGACCGGGGCGCAGCTGGTCGACATTTTGTACAGCAGTGCGCGTGATGCCGGCGCCGCCGGGGTCGATCCGATCTATGGGCGCGGCATCCTCGATCTCACCCGCGCCTTTGCGCCGATCGGGCAGACATCGATGGCGGGCACGCAGGTGCCCGTATCGCAAACCAACAATGCCACCTTGTCCCCCGCGATGGGCGATGCGCGCCAATCGGCGCTGGGCACCGTAATCCTCGATCGTTTCAACCGTGCCTATACGCTCAACCTGGGGGGCACCATCGCCAACGCCGCTCGCCAGCAGCAAGTGCTGCGCGGGGCGCTGACCAGCCGCCAGCGCCACTATAGCATCAGCACCGGCACGACCGCGATTGCCGTCACGATCGCGCCTGGCCGCGATCAGGCGCAGGTCGAGCGGCTTTTGCTCTCGCCCGGCGACGCCGACCGGGCGCGCACCCTGGCAGCGACGATCACTAGCCGCCTAGGCCGCCGGGCGGAATTCGCGATCGGCTTTTCGCAAAGCGCGTCGGCGATCGGCGCCCAGCTTGCCGGCCGCAGCGACCCTGCCTTTCTGGTGGCGAGCGCACCCGATCAGGAACAGGGCTTTGCCAGCGACATTGTCTCGGCGATTGCGGTCCGGCGCGACTTCGGCCGATTCGGGCTGACGCTGGCCACCGAAAATGGCGCGGTCCTGGCGCCCGGAACGAACCGGCTGGTCGGCCTGCAATCGCGCTGGCAGCGATCGAGTTATGACCGTTTTTCGGTCGCGCTTGACCGGCGGTTCGCAGGCTTGAGCACGATGCTGACCGCAAGCCATCTGCGCGAGCACGCCACGGTGCTCGGCGCCCGCTTTGGGGAGGGGCTGGGCGCGTCCCAGGCGGCAAGCTGGTTTGTCGATGCGGCGGCGCGGTTCGACGCTGGCGGCGGCTGGACGATCGGCGCAGCCTATCGGCGCGGCTGGACGATGGCGCATACCCGCACCGCCTTTGCCGGATCGGGCGTAATCGGCAGCGAAGCCTTTGCCGCCGATGTCAACAAATACGGCATTTTTGCGGGTCAGGACAGCTTCGGGATCAGGCTGTCGCAACCACTGCGCGTGACCCGTGGCAGCGGCCTCGATCTGCGGCTGCCAAGCTATTTCGACTATGGCACCGGCACCGTGAGCGCCTTTGAAACGCAGCGGCTGAACCTGGCGCCGACGGGTCGCGAACTCGATCTGGAAATGCGCTATGCGGTGCCGTTCGCCACCGGGCTGGTGCAGACCAACCTGTTTATGCGCCGCAATCCCGGCAATGTCGCCACGATCGCCAATGATTACGGCCTCGCGCTGCGATATTCGCTCGGCTTTTGATTGGAGCCATCGGGCGGGCTGGCGGAATCGATGCGGCGGCCCCATCTTGAGAGGTATGACCGCTTATTCTCTGCTCGATCTTGTCCCCGTCGTCGAAGGCGGCACCCTCGCTCAGGCCTTTGCCAATGCCGCCGATCTGGCGCGCCATGCCGAAACACTTGGCTTTAGCCGCTATTGGATCGCCGAGCATCACGGCATGGCAGGCATCGCGGGCGGCGCGACTTCCGTGGTGATCGGCCATGTCGCGGCCGCGACCCGCCACATCCGGGTCGGTGCCGGCGGCATCATGCTGCCCAATCATGCCCCGCTGGTGATCGCCGAACAATTCGGGACACTTGATGCGCTGTTTCCGGGCCGGATCGACCTGGGCCTCGGCCGAGCGCCGGGATCGGACATGAAGGTCGCGCGCGCACTGCGGCGGACTTTGGAGACCGACGCCAACGCGTTCCCCCAGGACGTGCTCGAGCTGCAAAGCTATTTTGCCGATGACGGCCAGACGGGAATCCGCGCTACCCCGGGTGCGGGCGCGAAGGTCAATATCTGGATTCTCGGTTCAAGCACCTTCGGCGCGCAGCTCGCCGCCGCGCTCGGCCTGCCCTATGCCTTTGCCTCGCATTTCGCGCCGGACGCGCTCGACCAGGCAGCCGCGATTTACCGCCGCCAGTTCCGGCCTTCTGCCGCCCTTGCCAGGCCGCATTTCATGGCCGGGTTCAATGTGTTCGGCGCCGATAGCGACGAGGAAGCCGAATATCTTGCCAGCTCACAGCAACAAGCTTTCGTTGCGCTGCGCACCGGCAATCCACGCCAGCTGCCGCCACCGGTCGCCGGCTATCGCGCCAGCCTGGGGGCCCAAGGTGCAGCAACCCTTGATCATGTCCTGCAATGTTCGGCGGTGGGCGGCCCGACCAAGGTAGCGCGCGCGATCAGCGCCTTTATTGCGCGGACCGGGGCAGACGAATTAATGCTGACCAGCTCAATCTATGATCATGCCGCACGCAAACACAGTCTGTCGATCGCCGCCGGCGCGATGCGTGAGCTGCAGGCCGCAGCGTAGCCGGCCTGGCGGCTATTGCGTGGCGATCTCGCACCGCGCCTGCATCTCGCAGTCAGTGCATTCCTGGGTGCGGCCATGCTCGCACATCGCGCACGCCTCGACATAATAATGTTCGAGCATGTCATGCGCGACAGCGGCTTCAACACAGGCTGCCCGGGTGGACATGTCGCGCTCCTGCAGCGCCCGCTGCCGGAGATATTGCCGGTCTTTGCTTGTCTGCACGGACATCACTCCCAGAAAAAAATTCGGGCCGAGTCGCTGGCAGAATATTACGCCTTTTGGGGCGATTTTGGAAATGATCTTTCGCCGCTTCCGCCTCAATCCCACCTAAAGCCGCCGATTGCGGCATGAACGATCGAACCAGTGTCATCGCCATCGCTGGAGATCGCTAGCTGGACCGCGCGCGGCGGCGATTCGCCAAAGATTCGACGATAATCGGCAGCGACATCGACGCTCTCGGTGTGCCACATGCCCGGGAGCTCGCTTGCCGGACGCAGGATGACGAAACGGTGCGCGGTGGTTTTGGCCGGGCGGATCACGCTGCCGCGCGGCAAGCCGCTGCCCCAGACATAATGGAGGCTGCGTCCAGGCGCCGCGCGCCCCAGCAGAAAGCGCATCGCACGGTGCTGGCTGCGCTCGGCCGCATTCGCGGTGGCCGGATCGAATGGAAAGCCGATGATCACCGCAAGCGCGCGATCATCGGTGCCGCGGATCGCCAGATCAGTGGCGGGCGGGCCGCTATCGACCCGCCAGCGCCAGCTCAACCGCGGTGTCTTGCCAAGATCGATCGCGATGGGGCGATAAAGGATCGACGATGCGCGCTTGCCATCGATCTGGATGACGCCGCCGCCGATATCGTCAAATCTGTTGGCGCGCAGCAAGGGAAAGCCGAGTTCGCGCCAGCCAACCGGCAGCGCCGCCCGGACCGCACCGGCTGGCAGCACGCCCGCTACCGCCGCCGCGATCATCAGTTCGCGCCGGCTCACGCCGGGGGGTGCCCTGTCCTTGCCTGCCATTAATTGTGTCCCTTGCCAAAGCGGCCATAGCTGGTTTTCGGCGGAGCGGTCGGCAAGGTTACGAAGCCGCGCTTCGTGGAACTCGACGATGGGCTCGCGCATCTGGGAAAGACTGAGCGTGCGTGGGAAGCGGTCTGTACACAATCGCCGGTGTCACCGCGAAGGCGGGGACCCAGACTGGGCTCCCAGCTTCGCGGGGGCGCAACTTCTTCAACGCAATCGGGGCATCAGCTGGCACTTATTCTGCGCGTCACCCTTGAACGGGCGCCGGGGTCCACCTCTCCACCCGCCGGCGAGTCAATTGAGGCCCCATAGGCCCGGGCGCAAGTCCGGCGTGACGCACGGTGGGGTCGGTCTGCAACCGACTATCGCTTCCGCACCAACAAATTTTATGGGCGTCCCGCAACATCCACAGATCAGCTGATCAGCAAGCCACCCAAATGCTGGTCAAGCGCGGCCATGCCGGCTTCGGCGTCGATCATCGCCTGTTCGGGGTGGGCCTCCGACACGGGCTGCAGCGCACCTTTATCGGCCGGCGGGGCTTCCTTGCCGGCTTTTGCCATTCTGGCGGGTCGCGGTGGATGGTCGGTCATGACGCTCTCCTGCAGCGGGGACACTCACCCCGATGGAAACTCGGCCACGGTGCGCGCAGCGGCGGCGACGATCGCCTGATAATCGGCGACTGCGCCTTTCATCGATTCCTGCGCCATGACGATCGCCTGGGCATAACGGATGTCGCCCGTCGTCATGAAATTGGCGAGGGCAACGCCCGACGCGGTCGATGCGATCGTTGCGCTATTGCGCAGATGGTCGGTCGCATCGAGCACGGCAATCGCCGCCGACTGTGCGACAAGCTGATAGGCCTTGCCGACGGCGCTGGTGCGCACCGCGTCCGGCCCCATCGTTGCTGCCTGCAACTGGGCGATGGCGTCGACGATCGCGGGATCGATCGCCATCGCGTCAGCGTCGCACGATGGATCGGGAGCGACGGATTCATCCATGATCGGCCCCTTTCGGCGCGCCCGGCTCGGTCGGTACGATGTCGGTTACAGGTGCGCCCAGCAGACGCGCGCAGACCATCGTCGTCGCAGCGGAGGCCGACAGGCTCGACAATTGCTGGCGCAAGGCCGCGTTGCGCATCGATGCCGCCAGGGTTTCGGCCATGGCGAGATCGAGCATGGCAAAGGCAATCGCCGGTGCATGGCCAGCGGCGAGCAGCGCCGCGCCGGCCGCGGCATCGGTGATCTGGTCGTTGATCGTTGACTGGGTCATTGCCCTTCCTTCCGGCCGGAGTCGGCCGCCGGTGCCGCAATGGCGTTGAGGATTCTGATTCCGGCATCGGTTGCCGCCGCCGCCACCCGATTATTCTGCTGCTGGGCAAAGGCAGCATTTTCGGCGGCGTGCTGCATCGCCAGCGTGGTTGCGGAAAACAAGCTGCCAAGCGCCAGGTGCAAGGCGCTGCCAACGCCCTCCGCTGCGGACTCTGCCACTGCCGACCGGCCTCAGACGCCGGGCGCTTTATCGTGGAGAACGGCGCTGGTCGTGGCGCCGATACCCGCCGAATCGATCGAATAGAGAGTCGCCACGCCCATCGTCGTCGCTGCCTGCGCGGTGACATAGGATTGCTGCTGTGCATTGGTGGCGTTGTGCGCCGCATTGGCCATTGCCTGGGCCGTCGCCTGATAGAGGCTGGCAAGCGCCATCGCCGGCGCATCCCCAAGCACCGACACATTGGCCTGGGTTATCGCATCGGTGATCTGTCCATTAACAGGGGTAGGAATCGCCATCATCGCTCTCCTGCTGATCGGCTTCGGTCAACGACCTGCCCGCAGAGAATATGCAACGTTTCGGCCAAAATCGTCAAATGAAAATCGGCAATTGGGCATATATTTCGTCGATATCACAGTAAAAAAGCCGTCAACGCAAATAAGGACGTCAACGTTGATTGTGGCTGACTTGCGTTCAGCTGGCCGCCGGCAGGCGCAACCGCACCAACAAGCCACCAAGATCCTCGCTCTCTTCCAGACTGACGGTGCCTTCATAGATTTCGGCGACATCGCGGACGATCGCGAGCCCCAGCCCCGTGCCCGGCTTGCCGGTATCGAGCCGCGCGCCACGATCGAACAGCCGCAGCCGCTCGCTTTCGGGAATACCCTGCCCGTCATCCTCGACCAGAAATTCGACAAAGCCAGCCTGTGCCTTGACCGTCACGAACACGCTGCCGCCGCCATATTTGGCGGCGTTCTCGATGAGATTGCCGAGCATTTCGTCAAGGTCCTGGCGCTCGACATGTGCCTTCAGATCCTTGGGCCCATCGAGATCGAAGCGGACATGGCTGTAGAGCCGACCGACGGCGCGCTCGACCGATTCGAGGCTTGGCCAGACGTCAGCGCGGCTATGCGCGTTCCCCCGCCTGCCCACCGCGCGCGCGCGCGCGAGGTGATGATCGACCTGACGCCGCATCGTTGTCGCTTCGCGGATCACCGTCGGCCCGAGATCATCGGCATTGGCGGTCGCGGCGTTCATGATGACGGTGAGCGGCGTCTTCAGCGCATGGGCAAGGTTGCCGGCATGGCGCCGCGCTTCTTCGGCCTGGCGTTCATTATGCGCGATCAGGCCATTCAACTCCTCCACCATCGGCGCCACCTCGACCGGCATGGCGCGATCGATCTGGCGCGATTCGCCAGCCCGCATCTTGGCGATCTCCTCGCGCAGCCGGCGCAGCGGCGACAGGCCGTAATAGACCTGCAACCCCGCCATTCCGATCAAGCCGAGCGCGAGCAAGGCAAAGCTGATCAACAGCGTCTGGCGCAGCGCCCTGATCTGTTCGTCGAGGCCCACCCGGCTGCCTGCGACCTGGAAGCGCCATCGCACCGGGGAGCCCGGCAGCCGCGCATCGCGCTCGACCACGCGCAATTTCTCTTCGGGAAACTGGTCGCTGTCATAGATATGGATGCGTAGATCCTGGTGGTTGCCGCCATAGCGCAGCCGTCGATCCCACAGCGACCGCGAGGGAAAGTCCTCGCTCTGCTTGCCGCTGACCTGCCAGTACAGACCGGAATAGGCCTCCAGAAAGCGCTGATCTGCAGGCTCGCGGTTGAAGATCACCTCTTTATCTGGCCCGATTTCAGCCGAGGCGATCAGTGCGGTGAGGACATATTCGAGCTGATCGTCAAAGCTGCGCGTCACCGCATTGGTCAGCACCCGGTCAAGCGCATAGCCGCCGCCGGTCAGCAGCACGGTAATCCACACCGCGGCAATCACGATCATCCTGCGGCTGAGCGAGCCGGTGGTGCGGGTGATGGCGCGCTGCGGCCCGGGGGACTCGCTGGCGGCAATCTCGCTGGGCGAAGGCGCGTCGGCCATGCGGCTAGCCTCTTGTCGTCCATCCCGCAGGAGCGGGTATCGCGCGGCCGCCCGGTGTCTTAGGCATCGGGGTCTTCGAGACTGTAGCCGAGCCCGCGAATCGTTGTGATCACGTCCTGGCCGAGCTTTTTCCTGATCCGCGTGACAAACACTTCGATCGTGTTCGAATCGCGATCGAAATCCTGATCATAGATATGTTCGATCAGCTCGGTACGACTGACGACCTTGCCCTTGTGGTGCAGCAGATAGCTCAGCAACTTATATTCCTGCGCGGTCATCTTAACGGGTTCGCCGGCCTTGGTAACCTTGCCGGATCGGGTGTCGAGCCGGATATCGCCAGCAGTCAGTTCGGACGACGCATTGCCCGATGCACGGCGGATCAGCGCGCGCAGCCGGGCGATCAACTCCTCCGACTGGAACGGCTTGGCGACATAATCATCCGCACCGGCATCGAGCCCGGCGACCTTGTCCGACCAGCTGTCGCGCGCGGTGAGCACCAGCACGGGCATTACCTTGCCCTCTTTGCGCCAGCGATCGAGCACCGTCAGCCCGTCAATCTCGGGCAGACCGAGATCGAGCACCACTGCGTCATAGCTTTCGGTCTGGCCGAGAAAGAGCCCTTCCTCGCCATCCGTGGCGAGATCGATGGCATAGCCTGCACCTTCCAGCGTGTTCTTGAGCTGCTGGCCCAGGCTCGGCTCGTCTTCGACGATCAAAACGCGCATTATCTCTTCCCCCTGCTCGGTCGCGTCCGCGACGCGGGTCAATTGCCGGTCCGGCCGATGATCTGGCCAGAACGGCCATCGACATCGACCCAGATCACATCGCCATTGCGCAGGAACTTCAACGTGTAAATCCCGCTGTCCGAATCGAAATCAAAGCCGATATATTGCGCGCCACCCATCGTGGGCAGCACCCGCCGCTCGATTTCACGGAGCGGCAGCAGCCGCCCGTTGCGCATCTGGACCAACACTTCGATCTGATCGCCGCGCCGCTGGGCATGGGCGTGGCCGCATGACGCGAGCACCGCACAGGCGGCTAATGCGAGGGGAAACTTCATGTTCATGGAAGTTGGCATAGCCATCGCGGCTTGAACAGCCTGTGAATGCGCTTGTCAGGCAACAGAAACTTGCCGCGCCGCAACAAGACCCCTAACGGCTCCCACATGGCAGCACCAATCCTCGCATATGAACATCTCGGCCTCGTCCAGGGCTCGGGCTGGCTCTTTCGCGATCTCGATATTCACATCGGCGCGCGCGACCGGCTCGCGCTGATCGGGCGCAACGGCGCCGGCAAGACGACCTTGCTGAAATTGCTCGGCGGCCGGATCGACGCCGACGAAGGCCGGCGCACGATCGTGCCCGGCACCCGCGTGATCCTGCTCGAACAGGATCCACAGGTCACCGGCTTCGCCACATTGGCCGATTTCGTGATGGCCGGCGACGATGCCCCCGAAAAACACGAGGCAGAAGCGATCGCCGATCAGCTTGGCATCGACCTGTCGCGCGACGCTGCCAGCGCTTCAGGCGGCGAGCGCCGCCGCGCCGCGATCGTCCGGGCGCTGGCGCAGGACCCCGATGTCCTGCTGCTTGACGAGCCGACCAATCATCTCGACATCGCCGCGATCGAGTGGCTCGAAAACTGGCTCGCCCGTTTTCGCGGCGCCTTTGTCGTGATCAGCCATGACCGTACTTTCCTCACGCGACTGACCAAACAAACCCTTTGGCTCGACCGGGGTTCGATCCGCCGCGCCGAAATCGGCTTTGGTGGCTTCGAAGCCTGGACGGAGACCGTTTATGCCGAAGAGGCGCGCAATGCCGAACGGCTGGACGCCAAGCTCAAGCTCGAAGAACATTGGTTGCTGCGCGGCGTTACCGGCAGGCGGCGGCGCAACCAGGGCCGGCTCGCCAAACTGAAGGAAATGCGCGCCACCCGTGCCGCGATGCTGGGGCCGCAAGGTGCCGCCAATCTGTCGATTGGCACCGACGATGTCCGCACCAAGACGGTGATCGACGTCAAGGCTGTCAGCAAGGCATTCGGTGACCGGACGATTATCGACAATCTCTCGCTGCGCGTCACGCGGGGCGACCGGATCGGCATTGTCGGCAAGAACGGCGCCGGCAAGACCACCTTGCTCAAGCTGCTGACCGGCGAGGTCGCGCCCGATAGCGGCCATATCCGCCTGGCCAAGACGCTCAACGGCATCGTCATCGATCAGCAGCGCAGCCTGATGTCACCCGAAAAGACGGTCCGCGACGTGTTGTGCGACGGCGGCGAGTGGATCGAGGTGCAGGGCGTCAAAAAGCACATCCAGGGCTATCTCAAGGAATTCCTGTTCGATCCCAATATGACCGAGGCGCGGATCGCCACCTTGTCGGGCGGCGAACGATCCCGGCTGTTGCTGGCGCGCGAATTTGCGCGGCCGTCGAACCTTCTGGTGCTCGACGAGCCGACCAACGATCTCGATCTCGAAACGCTCGATCTGCTGCAGGAAGTCATCGGCGATTATGATGGCACCGTGCTGATCGTCAGCCATGATCGCGATTTCCTCGATCGCACCGTTACAATCACCCTTGGGCTCGATGGCAGCGGCCATGTCGATGTCGTGGCGGGTGGCTATGAAGACTGGGAACGCCAGCGCAGCGAGCGGGTCGCGCCGAAACGCGCCGTTGCATCGAAGGGATCTTCGGCATCAGCCCCGCCCCCGACAGCGCGCGCCAAGCTGAGCTATAAGGACCAGCGTGAATATGATCTGCTGCCCAAGCGGATCGAGGAGATCGACACCGTAATCAAGCGCAACGAGGCGCTGCTCGCGGATCCGACGCTCTATACGCGCGACTTTGCCCGCTTCCAGGCGCTGACCAACGCGATCGAGCGCGAGCGCGCCGAAAAGGAAGCGGCCGAATTACGCTGGCTGGAATTGGCGGAACAAGTCGAAGCGCTGCGATAGCCGCAGCTTCAGTCTGTCCGGATCGCGCGCCCGCGAGCACCGGGGTGCAAAGTACCGGACGCCGTCTCCAGCCGCGCTGGCGTGTGACGCTATCCCTTCAGGCTGGCCAGCAATGCCCGCGCCGCCGCCGCATCGGCAAAACGCGGGTCAGCGAGAGCGAGCGCGATATCGGCGCGCGCCGAATCTTGCAGCCCCAGTTCGGCTTCGACCTGGGCGATATGCCAGCGCAAGCCGGCATGGTCCGGCGCGATCGACACCGCCTTGCGCATCAGTTCGAGCGCACCCTTGTTTTCGCCGGCCCGGAACAACGCCCAGCCAAAGGCATCGGTCGCGGCGGGGTTGAGCGGGGCGAGCCGATAGGCCGCCGCCGCATAGAGCCGCGCCGTATCGACATCCCCGGCGCCGGCATAGGCAATGCCCAGTTCGGCAAGCAACGCTGCATCGCGGTTGCCGAGCCGGGCGCGCAAGCCCTCCAGCGTGGTGATCGCGGCATCCCAATCGCCACTGGCGATCTGCCAATGCCCGGTAAGCCTCAGCGCGGTGATATTCTGCGGGTTCTGCGACAGGAACAGTGCAAGCGTGGTCGCCGCCTTGCGCCGATCACCAGCCCGATCTAGCGCCTCAACCGCGCGAAGCATCGTTGCCTCGTCAAAACGCAGATTGGCGGCGCGCGCATAGGCAGCGGCCGCAGCGTCAAACCGGTCCATCGTCATCAGCGAATCGCCAACCAGCAGATGCGCCTGCGGCGCGCCCGGAGATTGCCGGGCAAGCTGCTGCGCTTCGGCCAGCGCCGTGCCGGGCCGCCCGTCATCGATCAGGCCGCGAATATAGGCGACAGCCAATAGCGGATCGTTGGGCCGGCGATCGAGCGCCCCCGCCGCATCGGCGACCGGCGAATCACTGCCAAACGGAGTCGTATCGTCGCGCGCAGGGATTGCCGCACGATCGAGCAGCCGCGCCGCCCAATCCCGCTCATCAGTCTGCTCAAACGCTCGTCCGGCCAGGCCCAGCACATAGCTGTCGGCATCGCCGCGCACTGCAATCGCACGCACGGTGTCGAGCGCGCCGCGCGCATCACCCGATTTGAGCAGTGCCGCGCCGAGCAGCCGGCGCGCATCGAGGTTCATCGGTTGCAGGCTGAGTAGCCCGCGCCATTGATCGATCGCCTGCTGATAGGCGCCCGCCCGGTAATCGAGCATCCCGCCGAGCAGCAACAGGCCCGGCTGCCCGGCCAGTGCGCCATTGGTGCGCTGGAGCAGGCTACGCGCCAGATCGTCATTGCCCGCGCGGGCGGCCATCACTGCTTGCAGATACAGCGCCTGCGGGCTACCGCGCCGCGCCGCCAGCGCGCGCCGCGTCATCTCGAGCATCGCCGAATAGCGCCCGGCATCGCCCAGGGTGGCGGCGTATTGGATCAGCGCATCATGCCGCCAGGGATCGACCTTCAGCGCGGTCTCGAACCAGGGCAAGGCAGCGATCAGACCATATTGGCCACGCACCAGCTCGCCGCGCAGCACCAGCGCATCGACATTGCCGCGATCAATTGCCAGCGCCCGATCAGCCGCCTCGATTGCGCCGCCAAGGTCGCTCGATTGCTGGCGAACCCGGCCAAGATCGGTCCAGGCACGGCCGTCTCTGCCATCGGTCGCGCGCAGGACAGTGGCGAGCAGGCGCTGCGCTTGCGGTAACTTGCCCTGGGCCGCCAGCGCGCGCGCGGCGATCCGCAGGCCATAGAGCCGATAACGCGGCGTTGTTTGTGCGGCTTCGGTAAGCGCCCGCTGGGGATCGCCCTGCAACAGCCAGGCTTCGGCATAAAGTTGATGCGCGCGCGCCATGTCGAACCCGGAATCGCGCGCGCGGCGCAATTCTCCCTCGGCCGCCTGGCCTTCGCCGAGCGCCAGATAGGTGCGGGCAAGTACGGTGTGCGCGAGCCCCCAGCTTTGATCCTGATTGACGGCCTTGAGCGCATGGCTTCGCGCGGCAGTCGCATTGCCCTGCGCAAACAGCGTCAGGCTCTGGGCGAGCTGCTGCCGCGCGGTCGCGGCATCCGCCCGCGCCGGGGCCAATCGCGCCACGCCGACCAGCCCCACCGCCCCCAGCACCAGCCCAGCCAGGGCAAGGCCCAGAATCCTAGGCTTGAAGGTCATAGGACTTCAGCAAATCATAGAGTGTTGGCCGGCTAATGCCGAGCAGCTTGGCGGTGTTCGAGATATTGCCCTCGGCCCGCGACAGCGCATGGCGGATCGCCGCGCGATCGGCGGTTTCGCGCACCGCCTTCAAGTTGAGTGGTTCGGCCGGCGCATCGCCCGCCAGATCGAGATCAGCTGCGGTGATTGCCTTGCCTTCTGCCATGATCACCGCGCGCTTCATCCGGTTTTCGAGCTCGCGGACATTGCCCGGCCAGCCCCAGCTATCGATTGCTGCGCGCGCGTCCGGCGCCAGGCTCGTCACCCCCGATTGCATCGCCTTGGCATATTTCTTGAGGAAATGGCGCGCGAGCAAGCCGGCATCGCCGGTTCGCTCTGCCAGTGACGGGATTCGCACAACGATCTCGGCCAAGCGATAGTAAAGGTCATCGCGAAACCGCCCATCGGCGATCATCGAATCGACATCCTGATGGGTCGCACAGACGATTCGGGTATCGACCGCAATCGGCTTGCGCCCGCCGATCCGCTCGATCACCCGTTCCTGCAGGAAGCGCAGCAACTTCACCTGCAGCGGCAGCGGGATATCGCCGACTTCGTCCAGAAACAATGTGCCGCCCTGCGCCTGTTCGATCTTGCCCTCGGTGGTTTTGATCGCACCCGTGAAGGCGCCCTTTTCATGCCCGAACAGCTCGGATTCCAGGAGGGTTTCGGGGATCGCCGCG
This sequence comes from Sphingomonas sp. 28-63-12, assembly GCA_002281535.1. Lineage (GTDB taxonomy): Bacteria > Pseudomonadota > Alphaproteobacteria > Sphingomonadales > Sphingomonadaceae > Sphingomonas. The sequence goes on along the minus strand of NCGD01000022.1, from coordinate 21,511 downwards.
CAGTTGATCGCGACAAAGGCGCCGCGCCGCCGGCTCGCCTCGTGCAGCCCGCGCGCGAGCAATTCCTTGCCGGTACCGCTCGCCCCGAGCAGCATCACCGACACATCGGCGGGCGCGACGCGTTCAATCGTGCGGGTGACCTTGAGCATTTCAGGCGCAGCAGTGATCATCCCGCCCAGTGCCGTGGCGGCCACCATTGTGTCGGCTAGCCGGCGATTTTCCTGCTCGAGCGCGTGGACGTGAAAGGCGCGTGCAACGATCAGGCCGAGCTGATCGATATCGATCGGCTTTTGGTAAAAATCCCAGGCGCCATGCTCGATCGCCCTGAGTGCACTTTCGCGCGCGCCGTGGCCCGAGGCGACGACGACCTTGGTGTCGGGTTTGAGCGACAGGATCGCATCAAGCGTTGCAAAACCCTCGGTCACGCCATCGGGATCGGGCGGGAGGCCCAGATCGAGCGTCACCACATCAGGCGCCTCGGCCCGCAGCAGATCGATCGCTTCGGCGCGATCGCTGGCGACGAACACCTGATAGCCGTCATAGGCCCATCGCAGCTGACGCTGCAGGCCGGGATCATCCTCGACGATTAGGAGCTTGCGCAGGCCGGTCATGCTGCCCGCTCCACCCGTCCGGCGCCCGTGCGAGCCTGGGGCAGCGACACGCGGAACCGCGTCCCCTCGCCCTCACGGCTGAAGACCTCGACGCGGCCGCCCATCGCCTCGGCCAGTTGCTGTGCCTCGAAAGCACCGAGCCCGAAACCACCGACCTTGGACGAAACGAAGGGCTTGAACAATTTGTCGCGGATGAACACCGGGCTCATCCCGCAGCCGTGATCGACAACATCGATCGCAATCGTCTCGCCAAGCTGCGCGACCATCACGGTGATCGGATCGCCAGGCGGGCTCGCCTCGATCGCATTCTGGAGCAAATGGCCCAGCAATTGCTCAAGCCGGACCGGATCAGCCAAGACGAGCGCGTCGCGCAAGCCCGCAGTCGCGATGGGGTGCTGCACCCGCCGCAACGCCGCCACGCGCTCAATCAGCGGGACGATCTCGACCGGCGCCAGTGCATCGGGCCGGGCCGTGTTGTGCTGCGACAACCGCGCGAGCAGATCGTTCATCCGCGCTGCCGAGTCCTTCAAAGTGGCGACCATGTCAGCACGGAATTCGGGGTTGTCGGCATGGCGCTCGGCATTGCGGGCAACCAGGCTGAGCTGGCTCACCAGATTTTTGATATCGTGCATGATGAAGGCAAAGCGGCGATTAAATTCGTCGAAACGCTGAGCGTCGGAAAGTGCCTCCTGCGCGCGGGCTTCGGCGAGATAGCTGGCGACTTGCCGTCCGGCGATGCGCAGCAGATCGAGATCCTCCCAATCGGGGCGGCGATCGATCGGCGGACGAGCGAGCAGGATCGCGCCGGCAAGCTTGCCAAAATGCACCAGCGGCACCAGCACCCACGCATCGGCACGATCGAGCATCCAGATGGGCACGCTCGTCATCTCAGCGGCTTCGGCGGCATTGCCGCGGACCGCATCGAGCGCGATGATCCGACTGGTCGATTCCAGATAGCGCGCAAGCCCGGCTTCCCCACTTTGCGTGGGCACGGCGGCGGCGTCCCAGTTCCAGGCCGCGCCCTGCCCCAACCCCGATCCGTCGGGCACCAACAACAAGCCGGCGGGTGAATCGGTCAGGTCAGCCACCGCCTTGACGATGCGCACCTCAAGCGGCGCGGCGCCGTCGCCCGGCTTGCCGAGCGTATCGGTGAAGCGCAGCCATTCGGCGCGATAGTCATAACGGTGGCTGAAGAAATGCTTGGCGAGCTTTACCTTGATCCAGGCACGCAGCCATGGCGTCGACAGGATCGTGACGATCGCCGTGGTCGATCCGAGAACAAAGGCAGTCTGCACAATCCGGCCATAAGGCGCGCCGATCGCGCCCAGCGCGCTGGTCCCCAGCACCATCGCCAGAATATAGAGCCCGACGGCGGCCATCGAGAGCGATTGATAAGCAACGGTCCGCGAGAGATGCAGCGTCCAATCGCCATTGCGGTGCACGGCGACGGCAAACAGCGGCGCAAGCACCACCATCGCCGCGCCGCGGATCAATGTCAGCGTCGGTGCTTCGCCGATCCCCAGATAAGCAAGGGTGTATAGCCCGAGGTCGAGTATCCACATGCCCGCCAGCGCAGCCGCGGCAAGCCGGATTCCGTCCCGCGCGGCCGGCGCAACCGATTGATAGAGATGGTCGACCAGCACCAGCGCAGCTACTGCCACCAGCATCCGCATGATCATCGCGACTTGCTCGATCCCGGCATGATCCGGCGAGCCAGCGAGTGCGACCGACAGGACCGAAAGGCCGCCCCCCATGACCACAACGATCAGCACGATTCCATAGATCACACCGACTGCCGTACCAGCCGGGGCGCCATGGTTACGCCGCACCAACGCCACCATGAAGGCGAGCCAGGCGATGTTGCGCACCGATTCGGCAATCCAGCTCATCAGATCGCCCGCACCGATGCCGGCAATCGCCAGCGCCCATAAGGCTGTCGCTGAAAGCGCGACCAGAAACGCCAGCCGCGGCAGCGCGGTCCCCGCGCGCTGGATCTGCGACAGCGCCAGCGCCCCGAACAACAAGGCCGCCAGCGCGTGCGCCCAGAGGATCAGCGTCGCGATCACGACGTCACCGCGCCCCTTCTGGCCACAGTACGACGCGGATCGTCTGCAGCAGGATCAGCAGATCGAGGAAGGGGGAGTAATTTTTGGCGTAATAAAGATCATATTCCAGCTTCTGCCGGCTGTCTTCGATCGACGCGCCATAGGGATAGTTGATTTGCGCCCAGCCAGTAATGCCCGGCTTCACCATATGGCGCTCGGCATAATAGGGCAGCTGTTGTTCGAGATCATCGACAAATTGCGGCCGTTCCGGCCGCGGGCCAACAAAACTCATTTCGCCTTTCAGCACGCTCCAGGCCTGGGGAATCTCGTCGATCCGCGTCTTGCGGATCAGCCGGCCGATGCGGGTGATGCGCGGATCGTCCTTCTCGGCCCAGACGGCCTTGCCGTTGACCTCGGCATCCTGACGCATCGAGCGCAGCTTCACGATATCGAACCCGACATTGTAGAGGCCGACGCGGCGCTGCCGATAAAAGGCAGGGCCCTTGCTCTCCAGCTTGATCGCGAGCGCGGTGATGACGATCAGCGGGGCAGTCAGGAGGATCAGGCTGACGCTGGCCGCAATATCGAACAGCCGCTTGAAAACGCCGGACAGCATCCGCCCGGAGGAAAATCCATCGGAAAAGATCAGCCAGCTGGGATTGACGCTGTCGAGATCGACGCGGCCCGTCTCCCGCTCCAAAAAGGTCGAAATCTCGTTGACGTGTACCCCGGTGGTCTTGATCCGCAGTAAGTCCTTGAGCGGCAGGGCGTTGCGCCGTTCTTCGAGCGCGAGCACCACTTCGCTGGCGTTGAGCAGCACGACGTGATCGGCCAGATTATAGATGGCGTCGCGCGCAATCGCTTCGGGGATCACCCGATTGGCTTCGCTCATCGACACATAGCCGACAACGACAAAGGCGGCACCCGGGGCCTGCGCCAATGTCTTCAGCCGTTGGGCGCGCAACCCGGCGCCGAGCACGACGATGCGACGCTTGAACGCCTGGCTGCCCAATGTCTTGCCGAGCAGAATGCGCAGCGAGATGAGGGCAACGACCGCGAGGCCCATGCCGTACAGCAGATTGGAACGCCAGAAATCGAGCGCGGGCACCAGATAGAAGATCGCACTTTGCAAAATAATCCCCAGCGAGACCGCGACGATCAGCCGGGCGGTGGCATAACGCAAGGATTGCAGTGCATTGGCACCATAGACGCCGACCGCGATCATCGCGACTTCAAGCGTGGCGGTAAAGCAAATCAGTTGTGGCAACCGGGTGCTGATCGGCATCACCGCCTTGCCAAGCTGCCCCATCCGGAACACCCAGCCGAGTTCGCCCGATACGAGCAGGAGGATGATGTCCAGAATCGCGAGGAGCAGCACCGCGTTTGGGACATAATGCTTGAATAATCTGATCATGGCCCTGCGCTTCTAGCCCAGCAAGTGTAAACAATTCCGACATGCTCACGCGGTGGCACCGACGCATTACAGAAAAAACCTGCGCGTCGATGCGACGCTTGGCCGCTTGGACAGTTTCCCTCTTGCAGGGCTCGGTCTATCGCGGGGCTATAGGAGAAATCGATGTCCGACGGCGCGTCCATCATCCCAGTCATCCTTTCGGGCGGCGCGGGCACGCGATTATGGCCGATGTCGCGGCCTGACCTGCCCAAGCAGATGCTGGCATTGACCGCCGCCGAAACGATGCTCCAACTTACCGCCCAGCGCACAGCCGGCAATGATCGCTTCAGCGCACCGATCATCGTCGCCAATGCGCGGCATGCCGACCTGGTCGAGGCGCAGCTCGACGCGATCAATGTCAAACCCCGGGCGCTGATTCTGGAACCGGTTGGCCGCAACAGTGCGCCGGCCATCGCGCTGGCGGCGATCGCAGCCGGTAGCGGCCATCGCGCACTGCTCGTGATGCCATCCGATCATGTCATCGATGACGTCGCTGCCTTCCATACCGCAATCGAGCGAGCGCGGCCCATCGTCGAGCAGGGCTGGCTCGTCACCTTCGGCATCGATCCGCACGCGCCCGACACCAGCTATGGCTGGATCAAGACCGGCGAGCGCATTGGCAAAGGCGTCCACAAAGTTCTCCATTTTATTGAAAAACCGCCGCTCGACCGGGCAGCGACGATGCTCGCCGCGGGCGATCATTACTGGAATGGCGGCATCTTCCTGTTCCGCGCCGATGTTTATCTGGCCGCTCTCGCCGCGCATGCACCGTCGATGTTGGCGGCAGCCCAGCGCGCGATGGATACCGCCGAGCGCGACGGCACCCGGATCACCCCCGATGCGACTGCTTTTGGCGCCTCCCCCGCCCAATCGATCGATTATGCGGTGATGGAAAAGGCCGATCAGGTCGCCGTGGTCCCGGTCTGTATGGGCTGGAGCGATGTCGGCAGCTGGGATGCGCTGCATGCGCTCAGCCCCCATGATACGAAGGGCAACAGCATTCAGGGCGACGTGGTGGTGCTCGACAGCAGCAATTGCCTGGTGCGCAGCGACGGGGTGCGGATCGCGACGGTTGGGCTCAGCAATATGATCGTGGTGGCCAGCGGCAATGACGTGCTGATCGTTCCGCGCGGCCGATCGCAGGAGGTCAAGCGGCTGTTGGAAGCGATGAAAAAATCCTAGCGGCAGCCGGCGATGGGCTGTCCAGGCATGCTGGCGGGGAGGAACGCGATTCCGTCGATTCGTTCAATCCGTGAGCGCAGCGCGGGCGGCACAACGGCTGGATCCAACAGGATATACAGGTGGCGAGGGTCAATCATCCCCGCCGCCAGCCGGCGCGCGTCGTCGGCGAGGCGCGCGCGCGTTACCGCCGACTTGCGCGCCGTATAGCTAAACCGGGTCGCCCGGCAGCCCAGCATCGCGCGCCAGCTGATTTCTTCCAGCAACGCCATATCCCTGATGCTGTTAGGCGGATGGAACTCGATCGCCGACGCCTTGGCGACAATCGACGGCCAGCGCGGATCGGGCGTGCGCACAAAAATCCGGCGATCCTCGGCTGATGCGGTGATCGTACGGACCGCCGCCAGCATAGGCGCGATGTCGATCAACTGCAGCGCCAGCGCCGCAGCCAGCAGCAGCCGTGCCCGTCCCGGGTGGAGACGATAGGCAGCGAGGATGGCGATCAGCCCCAGGCTATAGGCGACCGGCCAGAGGAGTCGCCCGCTCGCGCGCAGCGGATCGAGCCGATCAACCCATTGTTCGCCAAGCGGCAAGTGCATGACAAGCGCCCCACGAAACATGAGATGGTCGCTCAACGCCAGCGCGGTCAGCATGATTCCCGCCGGGATCAGCCAGCAAAAGCGCGCAAGCCTTGCCTGGTCGAACAGCGGCGCGCGCACCAGCAGCAAGATCAGCCCCGCCGCCGCCAACAGGCAAAGCAACCCGGCACCCAGATATTGGAACCCCTCAAACGCCCGGCCATGATCCTCGGGCGTCGAGGGCATCAGCGCGGTGTAGGAAGGGTTGGCCGGGTTGACCAAGGCATCGATCGCCATGGGAAAGGCACCGAAACTGCCGGTCGATTCGAACCAGCCGGCGAACACGCCATTTGCGGCCATCAACCCCACTACCAGCGCGACCACCAACCCATGGCCAAACACGACACCAACTATTTCGCGCGGCCGCTCGATCAGCGTCGCCAAGAGCGCACTGGCCCAGATCGCTGCCACCATCACCAGCAGATAAGGGTGCACCAGCGCGGCCACACCAAGAACCGCCGCCCACCACCAGGGCGATCGCGCGCGATACGAATCGACGAACAACCATAACGCCCAAAGGATCAGCCAATGCGCACATAAATTGCTGTGGCCGATGCGGTCGAACAGGATGGGCACCACCGTCAGCAACGCGGTGCCCAGCCATGTGGCCAGAAAATCAGGTGCCGCACGCCGCACCAGCAGCCAGGCGAACAGCACCTGCAGCATCAGGCAACCCAGCAGCCAGAGCCCGATCACCTGAATCCCCGGCGGCATCCACCGCGCGAACGGCCACAGGACCAGCCCGAGCAGCGGATTGCTGTCGGTAAACAGTAAATTTGTGCCCTCAGGTGCCGACAGCATCGCCTGATGCGTGCCTGGCCAGTTCCCGACGCGCAAATAGGCAGCCAGCCCGAGCGCATTCTGCCCGACATCCTGCCCCCGCAACAGCCAGCCGACATTGGTGGGATCGAGAATGGCAAGATGCACCCACGCCGCAAACGCCAGCAGCGCGATCGCGATCAGCGAGCAGCTCCGGATGAATCGACCAAGCACGAATCCCGCCTAGCATCGCTGTGCTGCAGTCTGGTTAATTGCAGCCCATCAACTCCATCTTGCGTCATCATATACCTTATTATATATCATGTTATATTAATCGGGAGGTGCAGGTGGATATTCTGGCTGATCAAGGCACGCTTTTCCTTGGCAGCCGGCTGAAACGGCTGGCCGAGCGGATGCAGGGCGATGTTAGCCGGATCGTGGCGGCCGCCGGCCTGCCGATCCAGCCGAGTCAATATCCATTGCTCGCGACGCTCGATCGCGATGGCCCGATGACGATCGGTCAACTGGTCGAGGCCATGGGGCTAAGCCAGCCGGCGGTGACGCGCATCCTCGCCCGCCTCGCCGCGCTTGATCTTGTCACCATCGCACGGATCGGCCGCGACCAGCGTCAAAAGACGGTCACCCTGAGCGCCCAGGGGACTGACATGATCGCCCGCTCAAAGCGCGATGTGTGGCCGCGCGTCGAATCGGCGGTAGTGGATCTGTGCGCCGGCCTGACAGGGCCGCTCATCGATCAGATTGCGGCGATCGAGGCGGCGCTGCTCGCAACACCGCTCGACAAGCGCGGCGCCGGGCTGGTGATCCGCCCGTTCAGCGACGCGCTGGCCGGCGATTTCCATGACATCAACGCCGAATGGATCGATACCATGTTCCGGATGGAGGAGACCGATCGCGACGTGCTGCGCAATCCGCGCGCGCGCATCATCGATGCCGGCGGGACAATCCTGTTCGTCGAGGCAGCCGGACTGGGTATCGTAGGCGCCTGCGCGCTCCAGAAGACCGGCGAGCACCAGTTCGAGCTGACCAAGATGGGGGTCCGGCCAAGCGCGCAGGGGCGCAAGGCCGGCGAGTTTTTGCTCGCCGCGATCATTGCCAAGGCCGAGGCGATGGGCGCCGAGACGCTCTATTTGCTGACCAACGCCATCTGCGCCCCGGCCATTCACCTCTATGAAAAGCTCGGCTTCGTCCATGATGCGGCGATCATGCGCGATTTTGGCGCGCGATATGCCCGCTGCGACGTGGCGATGCGCTATCGCCCCCAATCGGTCTCCGAACGCGCCGTCTGCGTAGATCGCTGAACAATGCGCCGCTAGAAGCGTTGGGTGCAGCAATATCAGTGGAGATCAAGATGCGCCTGACGACCCTGTTGCTAGCAACGCCGCTCATCGCCGGCTCGATCGCAATGGCTGCGGAGGCCGGGCAACGCCAGGACAACTCCGTCGGGCGCGCGGCAACCCAGCCGCTGCGCGACACCAGAATCAGACAGGACAAGATTCCCGAGATTCTATTGCTTGCCGCGACTGCTCCCTATTCTTCGGTCAACACCCGCAGCTGTGCCGCCATCACGCGCGAAGTGCGGCAACTGACCGAGGCGCTGGGCCCCGATGTCGATGTGCCGGCACAGCAAAAGGGCGAAGGGTCTGCGGTCGCCGCAGCGGCGGCGCGCGCCGCCGTCAATACGCTGATCCCCGGCCTGGGCCTGGTTCGCGTGATTACCGGCGCAGACAAGGCCCAGCGGCGTGCCGAAGCCGCAGTCTATGCCGGATCGGTCCGTCGCGGCTATCTGAAGGGGCTTGGCCTGTCGAAACGCTGCGGCCCGCCGGGCGCGCCCCGCAAGGCCTCGATCAACGACCGGCCCGAGCTACCTGCGGACGACGATAAGAACTGATCGAATCGATTCCTAATCAGCGGACGGACGCCGCACGCCCGCCGCCCTGCACGATTGGCGCCAGGGCGGCCATCTCCCCGTCGCTGCTGACAATGAAAAGAAACGCAATGCCGGCTTGTGCGGCCCAGGCAATCAGCGCGACATCGCCGGCCTGCTAAGCTGCATCGCATGCTTCCCAGCCGCAAAATACCCGCAGTGACAGCTCGAACCGGCACAATCACTTTAGGCCTGATGCTGTGGCCCGGTCAGACCGAGCCCGATGTCCTTGGGCCGGCGGTGGCATGATGATCGATGACCCGCAGATAATTGTCGGCAAGCGCACGATTGACGGCGTCCCAGCTATAGGCGGCGGCGGCAATCTGCCCGGCGGCACCGGCGGCGGCGCGATCAGCCGGGTTATCAGCATAATGCGCGATCGCATCGGCGAACCCGCGCACATCGCCGGCCTTGACGAGGACGCCGGTGACGCCGCTGTCGATCAGGCTCGCTGTGCCGGGCGCATCGGCACCCACCACCGCCAGCCCGCAGGCCAGCGCTTCAAGCGTCACGATACCAAAGGTTTCGGTGATGCTGGGATTGAAGAGAATGTCCATCGACGCAAGCGCGCGCGGCAGGGCAGGACCGCTTTGAAAACCGGCGAATACCGCCTGCGGCAAACGATTGGCGAACCATTCGCGGGCCGGGCCGTCGCCGACGACCAGCACGCGCAGCTTCGCACCGCGCCGGTGCAACTCGTCGATCGTATCGCAAAAGACCCCCAGGCCCTTTTCGAGGACGAGCCGGCCGAAATAGCCGACCACGACCTCGTCATCTTCAATGCCGATCGACCGGCGCCATTCCAGCGAGCGCGCTGCCGGGGTGAAGACATCGTGATCAACGCCGCTCGGCCAGATCCCGATCTCGTCATTCATGTGCTGGCTGTGCAAGATCTCGGCCATCGATTGCGACGGGGCGACGATCGCGTCGCACCGTTGGTAAAATCGCCGCAACAAGGCGGTCAGCGACGGCTCAAGCCATCCAAGACGATAATAGCGCAAATAGGTGTCGAAGCGGGTGTGCACCGATGCCATGACCGGGATATCGTGGCGCCTGGCGTAAGATACGCCCCAGTGCCCCAGCGTTTCGGGCGCCGAAATATGCATGATATTGGGCGCAAAATCGTGCAGATCGCGCTTGAGGCGGCCGCCCATGCCCAAGGCCAGCCGATAGTCGGATCGGCCCGGAATCGGCAGCGCCGGAACGCCAATCAGGTCACCGACCGCAGGGAAGGCAGGCTTATCGACAACCGGCGAATAGATGCGCACGGCCGCACCTTGCGACAACAAAAAGCCGACCAGGCGATTGAGTGCCATGTTGGCGCCATCGCGGGTATAATTATAGTTTCCACTCAACAGCGCAACGCGGAGATCGGAAATTTTCATAGCAAGAACAGTAACATCATTCGATTACCATCATAAATCGGAATTGGAAACAGCTGATCGCTTCAGTGGTCTTTCACATGTTGGCAGGATTTGCTTACCCGCTTTTCAAATATCGTTCATGGTCTTGGGCTTGTGTCGAGTCCAGTAATCGGGTGCCATCATAGCCCTCGCTGGAAATCGGCCAAGGGCTGTCAGCCGCAAAGCCGAGTTAACAAATGTTAATGGTCGACAACCGATAAGGGCAGACAGGAGGATGGCATCGCCGCTCACCTGCTGTTCGCCCCTGAAAACAGATTAATAGCCAACAAACCCCGGTTGCCGCCGTTCATCCCCGCTGCCGCCCGCGTCGTTCGCCCTTGCGCTCCTGCCGTCGCGATTTGGCGATGGCGGCTGCCGCACGGCGCTTGCCTTCAGCGGTTTCGCTGAACTTGACCTCGTCGAGCACCATCGCATCGCCCAGTTTCTCGTCAAACCCGAGCAGCTTCAGGCTTTCGGCGAAATGCTGGGGCAATGCAGCGGTTACGTCGATCTGGCCGCCATCGGGGTGGTCGATCCGGATGCGACGCGCATGGAGGTGCATCTTGCGGCTGACGCCGCCCGTCAGGAATGACGCCGCGCCGCCATATTTGCCGTCACCGACGATCGGGTGGCCGATCGCATTCATATGCACGCGCAATTGATGGGTACGCCCGGTAAAGGGTTGCAGCTCGACCCAGGCGGCACGATTGCCGGCACGCTCAATCACGCGATAGCGGGTCCGCGACGGGGAGCCATTGGCCTCATCGACATGCATCTTCTCACCGCCCGATCCCGGCTGCTTGCCGATCGGCAGATCGACAATGCCGTCATGGATATCGGGGACGCCAACGATCAGCGCCCAATAGACCTTGCGCGCCGTGCGGCTGGAGAATGCCTTAGCGAAATGCCCTGCGGCGCGCGCATTGCGCGCCACAAGCAGCGCGCCACTGGTATCCTTGTCGAGCCGGTGGACCAGCTTTGGTCGTCCCTCGCTTTCAAAGCACAGACCATCGAGCAGGCCGTCGACATGCTCGGTGGTCTTAGTGCCGCCTTGCGTTGCCAGACCGGGCGGCTTGTTGATCACAATCGCCTGCGCATCCTTGTGGATGACGAGTTCCTGGATAAAGGATTCCTCGTCCGCCGTCAGCGGGGTCCGATCGCGGACCTTTGCCTTGGGCGCATCGGCATGCACGGGTTCGGCGGGCGGGACGCGCAACACCTGCCCGGCGACCAGCCGGTCGCCCGGCGTCGCGCGCGCGCCATCGATGCGCAACTGCCCGGTCCGCGCCCATTTGGCGACAGTGGTAAAGCTGGTGCCGTCGAGATGCCGTTTGAACCAGCGATCAAGGCGGATGCCATCATCATCGGCGCCAACGGTAAACTGGCGGACGTCATTGCCCTTGGTCGCAGGCTTGCTCTTCTCGCTCATGCCAGCCCCCGAACGGCGGCCATCCCGGCAAACAGCGCGACCACCGCGCCGATGACCGACATCAACGCATAGCCGATCGCCGCCACTGCCGCGCCGCGCTCAATCATCGCGACAATGTCGAGAGAGAAAGCGGAAAAGGTCGTGAAGCCCCCAAGCAGGCCCACCGCGAGGAACAGGCGCACCGATTCACCAGCGGAAATCCGCGCGAGCACACCGATCAATACGCCCATCGCGAGGCCGCCGAGCAAATTGACGGCAAGCGTGCCCCAGGGATAGCCCGGCCCCATCAGGACGAGCAGCCAGCGGCCGACCAGATACCGGGCACCGGCGCCCAGCGCCCCGCCGATCATCACAAGTGGAAGTGAAAACATGCAGTGCCCTAGCGCGAAAGCGCGCCAAAGAGAACCCGGCTGCCAATACGGGGATCTAGCTGCCCTGGTTGGCGACCAGATCGACATCGGTGCCGCCATCGGCACGCACCGTCGCAAACACTGCATAAGCAGCATCCCCGCGCGTGCCGGCGAGGACATGTTCGTCCCCCTGAGCCTGATGTTCGGCCGAATAGCCCGCCTTGCTGACGCGCGTATAATACCAGTCGAGCACAGTTTGCAGTGGCGCGGCACTGGCGAAACTGACGACGCGCAGCGCACATGACCCGGCCTCGCTGCCCGCCGCTTCGCTGACGCGCGCATCGGGATAGAGCGGTACGGACGACGGCAAGCGATTCGCCCAGCGGGTTGAATAGGTAATCGTGCCAGCGCAGGCGCGGGCGCCGGGATTTGCCTGTCGCTCGACGAGGCCGCCCAGTGTGAGCGACTCGCGCGCCGCGCTGCATTGCGGGCAACCCTGCCCGCTGACCGGGGCGGGCGCTGCCTTGAGCGTTTCGCTGGTCGCCGCCGCGCTCGTCCCCTGGCCTGGCGCCATCATGTCGGGGGGAATTTGCGCCGAATAAGGCTGAGCCGGCGGGCGGATGGCATCGTGATTGGCCTGGCTGGCCAGTGCCGGATCGACCATGATCTGCGCTTGCAGCGCGCTCATTGCCGCCGGATCGCTCGCTGTGCTGCCGCTGTTGCCATCGGCCAGTTCGGCATCGAGCGAATCGAGATTGCGGTCCGCGGCGCTGCCATCACTGCACGCGGCCAGCGCAAGTGGCAGCATTAGTGCCGCCAGACCGGCGCTGGATAAGGCACAGATGCCGCGACGAACCATTAGAAACTCCCGGAAGGATCGGGCGGTTTATGGCCGAAAAGGGGTTAAGGAAGGGTTTGGCAGGGCGGGGCCGAACGCGGCGTGGGCGAGAGGTGCTTGACATATGTAATACAGCTCGGCATGCTCGCCGGATGTTCAATATTCTCTCAATTCTGGTCGGCCTCGTTGCCTTTGTCATCGCGCTGGTCGGCCTTGTGCCGTTATTAGGCTGGCTCAACTGGCTGGCGCTGCCGATTGCGGTGGTTGGCGCCGCGCTTGGAATGCTGTCCGACAGCAAGTCGGGCCGCAATCTGAACGTGCTGGTGCTGATCTTTGGCGGCTTCCGACTGTTTCTGGGCGGCGGCTTCATCTGAAGCGACAAAGGGCCCGGCGTCACCGCCAGGCCCTTCGTTTTCACATCGCGACGTGCTTAGCGGCAGATGACCTTGCCGCGATCAATCGACTGACCGAGCAACGCCCCGATTGTTCCGCCGAGCAGCGTGCCCAGCGTCCTCGATCCGCCCCCGGCAATCGAATTGCCCAGAACACCGCCGGAAATGCCGCCGATGATCAGCCCCGTTGTCCCGTCCGAACGACGGCAATAATACCGATTATCCCGGCCGCGATAGATCCGGTCATTGCGGGTCAGCCGACGCGTCCGATAGCTGCTGCCGTCGCGGTAATATTGGTCGGCATAATATGCGCGTTGGCCGGCAGGGAGGCGATTATAGTCGTAGCGACGATAGTCGCGCCAATCACGGACGTGATTGCGGCGATCCTTGCGAGAATCCCGCAAATCGGCGCGATAATCCTTGTTGGCCTTGCGGACATCGCGACGCGAATCGGCGTGGGCAATGGCATTGCGGCGATCTTTTTGGGCATCGCGCACATCGTGACGATAGGCCTGGTTGGGCGTTTGGGCAGCGACCGGGATCGCCGGCAGGGCGATCGCCGCCATCGCGGCGGCCAGAATGGCAATACGCATCATCTTCTCCTTGAAGTTGCAGACAAGGAAAGAACGGATGGCAGCCCGGCGAGTTGCGTGAACAGGAAACTACACCGCATTCATCGTCCAGACACAGTGGCGCAGGTTACGAAAAAGGGCCCGGCGTCGCCGCCAGGCCCTGTTTTGCGTCGGCAAACGATAGCGAGTTAGCGGCAGCGCTTCTTGGCGGTGATCGTGCGATCGATCGCACGGCCGGCAAAGGCACCGCCGACGCCACCGGCAACCGTACCGAGCAGGCCGCCACCCAGCGCGTTACCGACAACCGCGCCGCCAACGCCACCGGCGATCAGGCCGGTCGTGCCATCGGAATGGCGGCAATAGGTCTTGCCGTTGCGCTTATAGACGCGTGGCTCGTAATGTTTCTTGCGCGCTTCGGCCTGGGTCGGGAACGAAACGGCGGCAACCGGTACGACGAGCGAAACGGCGGTCAGCGCCATCAAAAACTTACGCATCAGAAAATCTCCCTTGCCTTGGATTAGGACTGAGGGGGTAACGCTGCGGTAGCGGTCCGAGTTTCATGAACCCGAAACAACAATCCGTTCAGCCGCGTTAGGCCCGGCGCGCGATCCTATCTCGCCCAGCCGAATCTGTCCACGTTATCCACGTTATCCACAGGCCAATCACGTCAGTTTGGGCTTGGCGCGACTCGGATATAGTGACAGCATCATGACTGTAAGCAGCGGATCGAAATGCAGGAAACTGCAGATAGATCAGCAGCTTAGACCAGGATTTCCCGCCGGTGCCGCAAGGAAACCGTGGGAAGATCGGGTCGGTGGTCGATCGTTGCAGATGGCCTGTGTGCGCAAGCGGGCAGGTCGGCGAGAACGGGCCGACTGCTAACGGTTCGAAGCGCTCGAAAGAGCAACGCGGATCGGGTTGGGCGAGAGTTGATGGGTGGCGGGTCCGCAAGGATCATCGGCCGGTCGGCAATCACCAACCGCAAAGCGAAGCCTGATGCCCCCCGCGGCATTGGCCGAGCATGCCGCCGAAACCAGAAGGCGCGGGTGGACCGAAAGGCAAGCCAAGCGGATCGAAGTCCGGCGACCGGGGGTCGGCAGCAATGCCGGCCCCCATTTTGCGTTGGGGTCCTTCGGTTCGTCGCCATCGCCGACGCCAGCCAGCCCTCGCCTGCGTGGCCAAGCCGGGCTATCCCCTGCCCATGTTGCCCCCTGATCTCAGCCATGTTCCCCTCGCGATCGGCCCGTGGCTCGATCTGCTTGGCCTCGCGGTGTTCGCCGCCTCGGGCGCGCTCGCCGCCGCAAAGCAGGGGCAGACGATCGTGACGATGACGTTTTTCGCGCTGGTCACGGGCGTTGGCGGCGGCACGGTGCGCGACTTGATGATCGGAGCGCCGGTGTTCTGGGTGCATGACAGCCGGGCGCCGAGCGTCTGCCTGATTATCGCCCTTGTCATCTGGATGACTCCCGAACGCTGGTGGCGGGGGCAGGCGCTTGCCTGGTTCGATGCGCTGGGGCTTGCCGCCTATGCCATATTCGGCTCTGCCAAAGCGCTGACCTTTGGCATTCCCCCCGTGCCCGCCGCGCTGATGGGGGTGGTGACCGCCTGCGTCGGCGGCATCATCCGCGATGTGCTGGCGGGCGAGCCATCGATCATCATGCGCCCGGAAATTTATGTAACCGCCGCCGCGCTGGCGGCATCGCTCTATGTCGGACTGATTTCGCTGGGCGTGCCCGTCGCACCGGCCGCCATCATCGCCGCCCTGGCAGGATTTGCCCTGCGCGCTGCGGCAATTGGCTGGAAACTGGCGCTGCCGTCATATCGCGGGCGGGGATAAGGGCTGGATGCACCGGTTGGGCGGGCGGTTTTCGTCATCCCCCCTTTCGTGTCCGTTCCGACTTGCACAGTGGGCCATTGATGTGCAGCTTCGATCAGGCGAGCAGGTGTTGATGTGATCGACGAGACGGTCACAGACATCGTGCGGTGCCGACGGCCGGTAGCTAGTGCACAATATGGAATGGAGGGGTCATTTGGCACGAGTATTGGTTACGGGGGCACGACGCGGAATCGGTCGTGAAATCGCCCTTATACTGGCCCGCGCTGGCCACACAGTGATTGCGACGATGCGCAACACCGATCGCTGCGATCTGACGGAGATCGCAGGCAGTGAGAAGCTTTCAATCATTGTGGCCAGCCTTGATGTTGACGACGATGGCTCCGTCAGCGACGTTTTTGCAAAATTCGCGGCCGATGCCGAACCCATTGACGTCCTGATCAACAATGCCGGCATCCTGTCGATCAATGCCATCGAGGATGAGACCATCGCCGATATGCAGGCGATCATGAACACCAATTTTTTCGGGGCGGTCAGGTGCATGAAGGCCGTGGTTCCAGCGATGCGCGCGCGTGGAAGCGGGCTGATCATCAACATCTCGTCGATCGCAGGGCGAATGACCCCCTTCGGGCAGGGCGCCTATTGCGCGTCAAAATATGCCCTTGAAGCTGCGAGCGAAGCTTTAGCACAAGAACTGGCGCCCTTCGGTGTTCGCGTCGCCTTGGTTGAACCCGGGATTATCGCAACCGACATGGCGGTAGGGAATCTGCCCAGCCCGCGTGTCGACAGCGCCTATCCTCATGGCAAGCGCATGGTGGCCTTTTACGCGGATACCGGCGTTTCGGGGCCCCCGCCGTCGGTCGTTGCAGAGACTGTCGGCAATATTGTGAACGGCCGGATCACGGCATTCCGGACGCTCTGTGGCCCGGACGCCACATCATTTCTGGCGCTGCGTAACAGCATGACGGACGAGGCATGGATCGCAATGAGCGACACACTCGATGACGGCGTGTTTTTCGAAAGATTTGGTGCTGCAGGGAGTGTCGCCTGATTCCTGCGCGGATACTGCTGACCGGCGGAGGGAGCCTTGCTTAACAGCGGCGGCGTTCGGGCACGGCTTGTTGTCTTATAAATGACCGCAATTATGGGGAAAGGCGGTCGCCCCCATCACAACTACTTCATAATTCCTCGGCTTGCCAAATGCGCCCCGCTACTCCCTTCACCCGCCGGTGTCCGGAAAGCCCCAGCCAAACTGGCTATTCCCGCACCACGCCCACGTCGCTGAACGGGCGCGGCTCGACTGGGGGTACGCTTGGCGCGTTGAGTTCGCATTGCCAGAAGCCGACATCGATCCACTGGCCCTGCTTGTACCCGACGTCGCGATAGACCCCGGCGCGGCGGAAGCCGACGGCTTCGTGGAGGCGGATCGAATAATCATTGGGCAGCGCGATCGCGCCGATCGCCTGGGTGAAGCCCTGGGTGCGCACTGTATCGAGCAGCGCCTCATAAAGCAGCCGCCCGGTGCCCTGCCCCTGGACCGGCCCGGCGACGTAGATCGATGTCTCAACGACATAGCGATAGGCCGGCCGATCGCGGAAGCGGCTGGCATAGCCATAGGCGAGAACGCCGCCGCCGTCAGGATCGCCATTGGTGGCAACGATCCAGGGATAGAGACCATCTGCGCCGGCCATCCGGGCGCGCATCTGGCGGGCATCGGGCGCTTCGGTCTCGAAGGATACCGTGCCGGTCAGCACAAACGGCGCATAGATCGCCGCAATCGCGCCTGCGTCGTCAGGCGTCGCCGCGCGGATCGCAATCACAGGCCGACGCGCGCCAGCACGATATGCATCAGCGTCAGATCATCGCCACTGGCCGCCGCGGGCACGAAGCCGCCACATTCCAGGCAGCGCGCCTGCACCGCCGCGCCACTCGCCAGCCGGCGGACATCACCCAGAGCCTGGGCGAAGATCGCCCGGCGCTGCTGCGCGATCCGCGAAAAGGCATCGCCCGATGGGGCGCTCTCCTCTTCATCGTCATCCTTGCGACCGAAATCGGCGACCAGCCGATTGAACCAGCTCGGCTTTTTTTCGAGATAGTCGGCATGGACCTTGGCCGGATCCAGCTTGGCGCGGCGCGCGGCTTCGTAGATCGCGTCCTGCAGATTGCCGAAGCGATCGACCAGGCCGATCTGATGCGCGGTGCCGCCATCCCAGACGCGGCCCTGCGCGATGCTGTCGACCTTGGCCGGCGTCATCTTGCGGGCGGTGGCGACGCGTGAGAGGAACTGGCGATAGCCATGCTCGATGCCGGCCTGCAGGATGCCGTCCACCTCCGCATTGGTGCCGCCAACCACATCGGGCTGGCCACTGAGCGGCGCGGTCTTCACGCCGTCGGCGGTGATACCGAGCTTTTTCAGGCTGTTCTCAAAGGTCGGGATGATACCGAAAATACCGATCGATCCGGTGATGGTATTGGGTTCGGCGAAAATCGTGTCGCCCGCCGTTGCCACCCAATAGCCGCCCGAGGCCGCCACTGACCCCATCGACACGACGATCGGCAGCCGCTGCGCCTTGGCCTCCAGGATCGCACGGCGGATCGTTTCCGAGGCGAGCGCCGAACCGCCCGGCGAATCGACGCGGACGACCAGCGCCTTGAGCTTGTTCTTGGCGAGCCCGTCGAGCACCAGCTTGGCAATCGTATCGCCTGCTGCCTTGCCCGGCCCGGCGCTGCCATCGACGATATCACCGGCAACGGTAATCACGCCGATCGCGTCGCCGCTGGTTGGCAGCGGGTTGGCCTCGACGAAATCGCGGTACCGGATCGCATTGAAGCTGCCCGCTGCCTTGCCGCTCTGCTGGCCGACCAAGGCGACGACGCGCTTGTTGAATTCTGTGCGGTCGCCAAGCTTGTCGACCAGCCCAGCCTTGATGTTGGCTGCGGCGATATCGCCCTGGGTGGCGGCAACCGCTGCCCCGGGGCCGGCGAGGAACTGGGCAGCCTGTGCCTTGGGGCGCGCCTTGCCGATCTGTTCCTTCCAGTCGGCGAGCAGCGATCCGTAGAGCGCCTCGCTCGCGGCGCGCGCCTCGGGCGATTGATCGCTGCGGGTATAGGGTTCGACGAACGATTTAAACTTGCCGACGCGGTAGACGTGAACATTGACGCCGAGCTTGTCGATCAGCCCCTTATAATAAAGCTGCGAGCCGCCCGGGCCGCTGAACAGAATGCCACCCATCGGGTTCATCCAGATCTCGCTGGCATTGGCGGCGAGGCGATAGCCCGAATCGGTATAGGCGGTGGCATAGGCCAGCACGGGCTTGCCGCTGGCGCGCACCCGGCCAAGCGCCGTCGCCACTTCGCTGACCGCGGCGGGATAGCCGCCGGCGAAACTGTCGAGATCAAGCACGATTGCCTTGACGCGCTTGTCGTCCTTGGCGGCATAGATCGCGCGGACCAGATCGCGCAGCCGGATTTCGCGCGGACCATTATCGCCGCCAAAGCTCAATTGCGCCTCGGCCGGCTGTTCGACGATCACGCCGGCGAGATCGAGCACGAGCGCGCCATCCTTGATGCCGCGCGGATTGGGCCGCGCCGACAGCGCGGCAAACAGCGCCCCGAAGAACAACAGCATCGCCAGCAGGACGAGCGCGTCCTTGATGCCGACCAACAATTTCCATGCGCCGCGTACCAATTTCACGTCGTCAGTCTCCACCAGGGCGCGCGCTGCGCCAGGACTCCTCATTAGCCTTTAGTGTCTGGTTTCAGCAATACGCCTTAACGGCCGTGCCGATTGGCGTGACGGCAGGACAATGTGCCGATAGGGCACGGCGGATGACGATACCGATCGCCCCGATAATCGCCGCAGACCATGCCCCCGGGAGCATGGCAGACGAAGCGCGTGCGCTGGTGCGACTCGCCGGGCCGTTGGTCGGTGCCAATCTGGTGCAGATGGCAGTCTATGCGATCGACGTGATTTTCGTCGCGCGCCTTGATCCGGTCGATTTCGCGGCAGCGACACTCGGGGTATTTCTGTACAGCGTCGTGCTGTGGGCGATGCTGGGGCTGACGACCGCCTGCGCGCCGATCATCGCCGCCGAACTCGGGCAGCGCCGCCACGCCGTGCGCGAGGTCAGGCGGTCGTTCCGGATGGCCTTATGGCTGTCGGTACTTGGCGGGCTGCCCTTTCTGCTCCTGCTCGCGCATGGCGAGACACTGCTCCTGCTCGCCGGCCAAAACCCGCACGTGGCGGCGCGCGCCGGCCAGTTTTTGGATGTGCTGCTGATCGCGCTGGTACCGAGCATTACCGCCGGCGTGATGCGCACCGTTGCCGCAGCGCTGGGGCGCCCGGGCTGGGCGCTTGTCGTCACGCTGATGGCGCTGGGTTTTGCGATCATCGGCAACTGGGCGCTGGTGTTCGGCCATCTCGGTTTCCCCGCACGCGGACTGATCGGCTCGGCGATCGCCAGCGTTGTTACCACGCTGGCGATGCTGCTCGCCTTTATCGCGATCCTGCTGCTCGATCCCCGGCTGCGGCGATTCCGCCTGTTCGGTCGCTGGTGGCGGCCCGAATGGCCGCGCCTCGCCCAGATCTTCACGCTTGGCCTGCCGATCGCGATCGGCTTCACGCTCGAAGGATCGCTGTTTGGTGGCGCGGCGGTGCTGATGGGCCTGATCAGCGTGACGGCGGTCGCGGCGCACGCCATTGCGCTCAACATTGCCGCAATCACCTTCCAGATTCCACTCGGCATCGGCCAGGCGGCGACGATCCGCGTCGGCATGGCTTTTGGCGCGCGCGATCCCGCCTGGATGGCACGCGCCGGCTGGTGCGCGATCATGCTGGGCACCGGCGTGATGGGGCTGACCGCGAGCGCTATCTGGTTTGCGCCGACGCTGTTCGTCAGCGCCTATCTCGATCTCAATGCCCCCGCCAACGCCCAGACCATCCCGCTGGCGCTCAGCTATCTGATGGTCGCGGCGATGTTCCAGCTGTTCGACGGCGCGCAGGTGGTGCTGGCAGGCGCCCTGCGCGGTCTGCAGGACACGCGCATGCCGATGGTGATTGCGGGCTTTGGTTATTGGGTAGTGGGCTTCGGCACCGCCTGCCTGCTCGGCTTTGGGCTGCACTGGGAAGGGGTGGGCATCTGGCTGGGGTTGGCGGCGGGGCTGGCGGCGGTTTCGGCGATGCTGTTGTGGCGGTGGGTTGGGCGCGAGCGGTCGGGGTTGGTGCCGGGGTGAGGCGGCGACGATAGCTCTATCTGGTTGGCAACCGCGACGACGCAACTCAAAGCGAATGGGGCCTATCGCCTCAGTTGCGGTCATTCGACCGCCAATTCCGTAACTTGAAGCCGGACAGTCGTTCAGAAACGGCTAGGAGCATGTAACTGGGCAAAGTACTGCCCAACGGGTTCTGGAAGTTCTCGGTGGTAAACGGCCATTTGCAGGGGGAGCGCAACGACGCAAGCAGCGTCTCGTTCAGGCATTCGTCGCACAATCTTCCATTGGAGCTCGCGGCGTCGCCGTTTTCCTGAGGGTTCCTGGACGCGATTCGGAGCCGGTCAATTCGCCGGTCCTGCAACGAACTGAGGATCGCCCGGCTGGTCCGTTTGGCCCGTTGTCACTCCCCATCATCAGTACCCTAGCGCGCAGAACGTGGAACCGCCTGCGGCGCCTCTTCATTTCTCGTCGGCTCGATACTTCCTATACTTGGAACTGGCGTGTTCTGATGCGCGGGGACCTTCGGCTGCTCCGAATGGGTTTGCGGGACGTAATGAAATGGCCCCAGTAGGTGCATTTCTCGATTGGGCGCTCGTTCGCTTCCGACAATATTTGTGATTTGGTTAACGCGGATATCTTCGGTTTTCCCGCTTTGGGCGGGTGTATCTATGTTAATAAGCGCAATTTCCTGGGTCGCTCCTGTATCATTCCCCCTCCAATCCGTTCCCGTTAGCTTGGCGCATAAAAGGCCTTCAAGACGGAGGGGGCCATGAAAGTCTGGCGGAAAGGGCGCGATGTAGACCGTTCTTGATTCGATGCTGTTGGGCTGCATGATAAAGCCAAAACTCTCCT
>NCGD01000021.1 GCA_002281535.1 Sphingomonas sp. 28-63-12 | reverse complement strand
GCGCTCGAAGAAATTGAGGCAATCCTCGCGGATTTCGAACAGCCACAGGTTCGGCGTCATCGCGCCGACATCCATCATATGGCTGCCGAGATTGAGCATATGATTGGAAATGCGGGTGAGTTCGGCGAAAAACACGCGCAGATATTGCGCGCGGATCGGCACTTCCAGATCGAGCAATTTCTCGATCGCGAGCACGTAGGAATGCTCCATGCACAAAGGCGAGCAGTAATCGAGGCGGTCGAAATAGGGCAAAGCCTGTAGATAGGTCTTGTGCTCGATCAGCTTTTCGGTGCCGCGGTGGAGCAGGCCGATATGCGGGTCGAGCCGCTCGACGATCTCGCCGTCGAGCTCCATGACGAGGCGGAGCACGCCGTGCGCGGCGGGATGCTGCGGGCCGAAATTGATCGTGTAATTCTCGATCGCGACATCGCCGGTCGTGGGATCGGCGGCGTCGGTGATCCCGGCGAGCTTTTCCATATGATCAGCCATGCGCGCCTCCCTGCCCCTTGAGCGCTTCCCCGGCGCAGGCCGGGGTCCAGTCGAGCGGGTCGATATTGTCATGCGCAACGCGCGCCAAAAAGCGGCGTGCAACTGGGCCCCGGCCTTCGCCGGGGAAGCGGAAACTTGCGCTGGTCACTTCTCCACCTTCTTGGCGCGCGGCTTGCGCGGCTTTTTCACGACATCGGGATCGGCGGGCTTGGGGCCGGCATCGGGGCCGGGCTTGCCTGCGCCCGTCTGCGCGGTCGTCTCGGTGGTCTTGGGCGTCGGCGGCGGGGGCGCAGGCGGCGGCACCGGGGGTGCAGCCTTTTCGTCGCCGGGCAGGATATAATTCGCCCCTTCCCACGGGCTCATGAAATCAAAGGCTCGGAAATCCTGCGCGAGCTTCACCGGCTCATACACGACCCGTTTCGCCTCTTCGGAATAGCGCAGCTCGACATAGCCCGAGAGCGGGAAGTCCTTGCGCTGCGGGTGGCCGCGAAAGCCGTAATCGGTGAGGATGCGGCGCAGATCGGTATTCCCCTCGAACAGCACGCCGTACATGTCGTACACCTCGCGCTCGAGCCAGCCCGCGACCGGCCAGATGCCCGTCACCGACGGCACCGGCTTTTCCTCATCGGTGGTCACGCGCACGCGGATGCGGTGGTTCCGGGTCAGGCTGAGCAGGTGATAGCAAACGTCGAACCGCTCGGCCCGGTCGAGATAATCGACGCCGGCGATTTCCATCAGCTGCTGATATTCGAGCCCCGGCGTATCGCGCAGCGCGATCATCGCCTCGATCAGCCGCGTGCGGTCGATCGTCAGCGTGACCTCGCCGTGCGCGTCGAGTGTATCGACGATCAGATCGCCAAGCGCGGCCATTGCGGTGTCGATCACGCCGTCATTGGCGGCATAGGCAGGCGCGGGTGCCCTCACCGTTCGATCGTCCCGACGCGACGGATTTTCCGCTGCAGCTGCATGATGCCGTACAGCAGCGCCTCTGCAGTCGGTGGGCAGCCGGGGACATAGATATCTACCGGCACGATCCGGTCGCAGCCGCGCACGACCGAATAGCTGTAATGATAATAGCCGCCGCCATTGGCGCAGCTGCCCATCGAGATGACGTATTTCGGTTCGCTCATCTGGTCGTACACGCGGCGCAGCGCCGGGGCCATCTTGTTACAGAGCGTGCCCGCCACGATCATCACGTCCGACTGGCGCGGCGATGCGCGCGGGGCGGCGCCGAAGCGCTCGAGATCATAACGCGGCATGTTCACATGGATCATCTCGACCGCGCAGCACGCCAGACCAAAGGTCATCCACCACAGCGAGCCGGTGCGCGCCCATTGGAAGAGGTCTTCGGTCGAGGTGACGAGGAAGCCCTTGTCACCCAGCTCGCTGTTGATGTCGTTGAGGAAGCCAACGTCTGGCAAAGTGCCGGGCGCGGGGGCTCTTTCGAGTTCTACTCCCAATCGAGCGCTCCCTTTTTCCACGCATAGGCCAAGCCAAGCGCCAGTTCGGCGATGAAGACCATCATCGAAAACCACGCCACCCAGCCGAGTTTGAACACCGACACCGCCCAAGGATAAATGAACGCCGCTTCCAGATCGAAGATGATGAACAGAATCGCGACCAGGTAAAAACGCACGTCGAACTGGCTGCGGCTGTCCTCAAAAGCCGGGAAGCCGCATTCATACTCGGTCAGCTTTTCAGGCGTCGGCTTGTGCGCGCCCGTCAGCCGCGAAACCGCCATCGGCGCGAACACGAACACGCCGGAAAGCGCGAGCGCGACGCCGATGAAGAGCAGGATCGGCAGGTACTGGGACAGGTCGACCAAAGCGGTTCTCTTTGTGTCCGGAGGGAGGAATTGCGGCGCTTCTAGGACGATGCCCCCGGGGGGGCAAGGCCACGATGGTGCGGTTGCGAGGAAAAGGCGCGTCGCTGGAATTTATCCGGTTTATGCTGCCGCCAACGCCAGCGTCATGTAGCGGTTATGGTCGCTTTCCGCATAATCGCCATAGGGCGGGCAGTCGACGAAGCCGAACCGGCGGTAAAGCGCCCATGCCGGCGCAAATGACGGATCGGTGCCGGTTTCGAGATTGAGGGACCGCCAGCCCCGCGCGCGCGCAACCGCGATCACGTGATCGAGCAGCCGCGCGGCCACTCCACGCCGCAGATGCGCTGGATCGGTGCGCATCGATTTCACCTCACCCGTGCCATCGCCAAATGATTTGAGCGCCACGCAGCCGAGCAGCGCCGGCCCCTCCCATAACGACCACAAATTGATGTCAGGCGCCCGCAGTGCCGCAATCCCCAGCGCAAAGGCATGTTGGGCCGGTGTCACCGAATGCGCTGCCGCAACATGCAGCGCGACCAGCGCCGTGATTTCAGGCCCCGTCGCGTCGTCTTCGACGATTCTGACCCCGCAAGCAGCGATCGCCGTCAGGATAATTGCTCCTGCGGATCGACCCCCCAGAGCCGATTCGCCTCGACATAACCGGCGCGGCCGCGGACATCGAACCAGCACCAGCCGCGCGCGCACCGGCTGATCCGCCCCACCACCCCCGGCGCCGCTCGCCATAGCAGCGGCGCGTTGAAACGCGGTGCCTCAAGCATATCGGCATTGGTGCCCATCACGATGCCGGTGCGGGTATCGCTCAGCAAATTGCCCTGCATCCAGCCCTGAGTGCCGTCGGGGTCCTCGATCTTGCGCCATTCCTTGTAACTATCGACCACTTTGATCGGCAGATCGGCACGCTGATACAGCCAGCTGGCGGGATAATTACGGCCCGGTCCGGTCCGCATCCGCGCCTTGCCGGCAGCAATCGACGCATAATAGGGCGTCTTACGCTTCTCCGAATGCGCAGCGTCATTGGCAAGTCCCGCCACCAGCAGCGCCGCGGCGATCCCTAAAATCCAGGCCCAGAATCGCATGCACCACCCCTTAATTGGTCATTGCCCGTTTACCGTGTTCAATGCCCAATCTTCAACACCGTTGACGGCGCTATCGAGACCCGCCAATCGGTATCCATGCCCGAAATGAGACGCCCCATGCCAAAGGTGCCCCATCCCAAGGTGATCGTGACTCGCGAATTGTCCGATCAGGTGATGGATCGCATGGAACAATTGTTCGACACCACCCATAATCGCGGCGACGTCGCGCTGACGCGCGACCAGCTGGCCGCTGCGATGGCCGATTGCGATGTGCTGGTGCCGACGGTGACCGACGACATTGATGCCGAGCTGATCGCCGGTGCCGGCGACCGGCTACGGCTGATCGCCAATTTCGGTGCTGGCGTGAATCATATCGCGCTCCAGGCGGCACGCGCCCGCGGCATCATCGTCACCAATACGCCCGGCGTGCTGACCGAAGATACCGCCGACATGACGATGGCGCTGATCGTTTCGGTACCCCGACGGCTGGCCGAGGGCGAGAAGCTCGTCCGATCGGGCCAGTGGAAGGGCTGGAGCCCGGGCGGGATGCTCGGCCACCGCATCGGCGGCAAGGCGCTGGGGATCATCGGCATGGGCCGGATCGGCCAGGCGGTGGCGCTGCGCGCGCGCGCCTTTGGCCTGTCGATCCATTATCACAATCGCCACCGCCTGCCCGCTGTGCTCGAAGCCCAGCTCGCCGCGACATGGCACGAATCGCTCGACGAGATGCTCGGCGCCATCGATATTCTGACGATCCACACGCCGCGCAATGCCGATAGCGAGGGGCTGCTCGACGCGCGCCGCATTGGCCTGATGCGGCCGCATGTCTATCTGATCAACGCCGCGCGCGGCGGGATTGTCGATGAAGACGCGCTGGTCGACGCCCTTGAGGCCGGCCGGCTCGCGGGTGCGGGCCTAGACGTGTGGAAGCATGAGCCGCAGATCGACCCGCGCCTGCTTGCGCTGCCCAATGTCGCGATGCTCCCCCACATGGGCTCGGCCACCTTCGAAGGGCGACTGGCGACCGGCGACAAGGTTATCACCAACATCCGCGTCTGGGCGGACGGCCACCGCCCGCCGGACCAGGTGCTTGAGGGCTGGATTTAGTCGCCGCTGCACCGCATAAACGCTGGATACAGGCTTAGCGCCAAACGCAAGCGATGTGGGGGCAGATCGGATGCAGCCAGACGAGTTGACGGGCAAGACCGCCGACGAGCGGATCAGCGGTTTCGCTGTCACCGGCTTTCACCTGATCGAACACGGGCTGCTGATCATCATCGCGGTGCTAACCCTTGGTGCCGTGGCACGTGAGGTCAATACGGTGATCGTTACCCAGATCGTCACCCTGGCCGATATCCTGCAGATGTTTCTTTATACCGAAGTAATCAGCATGATCGGGGTGTTCTACACCGGGCGCGGATCGGCATCCCCCTTCGTCTATCCGATCTTCATCGCGATCACCGCGCTGGCGCGGCTGATCGTGCTGCAGGGCAAGGACATGAAGCCTGAAAACATCCTGTTCGAAGCCGGATCGATCCTGCTGCTGTCGGTCGCCGTCGTGATTATCCTGCGCTCGCGCAAGGAATTTGGCAGCTGACGGTGAAGCGCCCGCCGGGCGCGATCAATCGCCCGTCAGGATCCGATCGACCAGCTGCTTCACCGTCGGCACGAAGCCGTTCGAATAAAACGGGTCCTTCTTGAAATTATACGCGCCATGGCCCGCGAACATCAAATTCTGGTCGGTATCACCGCCATGCGCGATATCCTGCAGGGTCTTCTGGATGCAGAAGCTTCGCGGATCGGCGAGTCGGCCGGTCGAATTGGTGTCGCTGTCCATCCAGGCAGAGAAGGCGCATTGGCTGAGGCAGCCCATGCAATCCGACTGATCCTTGCGAATCTCTGCCTTTTCGGCGGGGGTGACGAACACGAGGGTATTGTCCGGCGTCTTCAACGCATCGGTAAACCCCGCGCCATACCAGCCGCGCGCGCGCAACAGATCGCCCTTGGTCACCCAGAAATTCTTGCCGCGAACGCCGACATCGAGCTGGAACTGGTGATCGCCGGCGATTTCGGTCGAATAGGGAATCTGGCGTTCCGACCGGGCCTCGAGCGACCGCAGGAACGGATTGCGCACCGCGCTTGAATAAAAGCCGGTCGGCGAAAAGCGATGGAGCAGGACGTCGCCTTCCTCGATCTGGGTCAGCTTGTCCTTCCAGCCCTGCGGGATCGGGCTTTCCTTGGTCAGCAATGGTCGGGTGCCGAACTGAAAGGCGATCTGGCCGAGTTCGGGATTGTCGATCCAGTTGCTCCAGTCGCGCAGATACCAGACGCCGCCGGCCATCACGATCGGCACATCGTCCGAAATGCCGCCTTCGCGCATCGTCTCGCGCAGCGCTTTCACGCGCGGGTAAGGATCCTGCGGCACGCGCGGGTCTTCGGCATTGGACAGGCCGTTATGCCCGCCGGCGAGCCACGGATCTTCATAGACCACTGCCGATAACCATTCCGACGCCTTGGAATAGGCCCGTTTCCACAACGCGCGGAAGGCGCGCGCGGAACTGATGATCGGCAAATAGCTGACGTCGTAGGAGGCAGCGATTTCGGAGAGCTTATAGGGCATGCCGGCGCCGCATGTAACGCCGGCGACCATGCCGCGCGTGCGTTCCAGCACGCCGTGCAGCACGCGCTGCGCGCCGCCCATTTCCCATAGCACATTGATGTTGATTGCGCCCTTGCCGCCGGCAATCTCGAAGGCGCGACGGACCTGTTCGACGGCGCCGTCAATCGCATATTGGACGAGTTCTTCGTGCCGGTCGCGCCGGGTGAGCGCATGATAGCGCTGGGGCACAATCTTGCCCTCGGCGTCATAGCTATCGGCATTAACCGCCGACACCGTGCCGATACCACCGGCCGCGGCCCACGCCCCGGCGCTGGCATGGTTGGTCGCCGCAACACCCTTGCCGCCTTCCACCAGCGGCCACACTTCATGGCCGCCATAGATGATCGGCTTTACGCCTTTAAACACGCTATTCTCTCCATCGATTAGTCAGTCAGCTATACCGAATGCATCGTCGGGTGCGAGCAAATAGCGACTCAGCCAAGCAGGCGCATGTCGCCGATTGCGGCAGCATAGAGGCGAGCATAGGCCGCCAGCATCGCTTCTTCGCCATAATCGGCCCGCGCCCGGGCCCGATTTTCCGCCCCGATACGCCGCCGCAGTTCACGATCGTTGACCAGCGCCTGGATCGAATCGCGCAGGTAAACCTCTCCGGCATAGGTACAAATCAGCGGTTGATTGGCCATCGAGACCATAACCGGCAAGTCGCCGACCGGGGGCCCGACTACCGGCAAGCCAGCCGCCATTGCCTCAACCACCGAGATCGGAAATTGTTCACTACGAGACGATAAAGCGAAGATATCGAACAGCCCTACATAGCGGCTTGGCTCGGCGAGGAAGCCCGGCAGATGCAGGCGATCGCCGATTCCCATCGCCATCGCTGCCTGTTTGATGGTGTCACGCTCGGGTCCCTCCCCCACGATCACTAACTGGATCCGCCCCGAAACGCCCCCAACCGCCCGAACCAGCATCGGCAGATCCTTGACGGCACGCAGGCCCGCGAGGCTGCCGATCACGACCTCCCCGGGCTTGCGGCGAAAGCCGGGTATGGCGCCCGCGACTGGCTTGGCGGCATAACGATCAACAGCAATGCCGTTGACAATCCGGTGGACCCGCCCGCTTGGCTGCTTCCAAATATCCAGTGCGATCCGTTCCAGCGTTTGCGACGGTACTACCAGCGCATGGGCCGCGCCCAGCGCCAAGCGGCGATAGGCGTTACGCTCGAGCTTGAGGCCGCCGGCCTCATCCTCATTAAACCCGTCCTCGTGGTGGATGAGGGGCGGCAGTCCTTTGGCGAAGACGCGCCGCGCCATCACGCCGTCGATCGCGCCCCAATTATAGGTCAAGACAAGGTCGAAACGCCGCATATAGCGCGCAATCGCCTCATAGCGGCTGACCGAGGGCCGACCGGTCAGCGGCGGCGGATCCTGGGCGATCTCATAGGCAATACCCGGCGCAATTGCATCGCGCGCGCCGAGCCGGCCTGGCACACCCGATACGATCATGTGCCGTGCGCGCGCGCCAAAGGCGTTCATCAGCCGGACCGCGCGCGATTCCTTGCCGCCGAGATCGAAACTCGAATGCAAATGCAGGATGTGGACCGGTTGCGCCATGCCGATTGCTTAGCCGACTTCGCCGGCAAATCCACCGGTCGCCGCTGCCGAGAGACAACTGCGCGCGCCGCTCAATCGAGCCCAAGCGCCTTGCGCGCGATTTTCTCCAGCGCCGGATCGAGCGGTGGCGGGTCCATCGGCACGGTCGCTTCGAGCCGATCGGCAATCATCGTCAGCGCGGCGATCCGCCCCGCCTTTTTGTTGTTGCCGTCGATGACATGCCAGGGGGCCCAGCGTTTGTCGGTACGGCGGAACATCTCGGCCATCGCATCCAGATAATCGCTGCGGCGCGCCCGATTGCGATAATCGTCGAACCCGGTCTTCCAGCGTTTCCATGGGTGTTCGAGCCGCTGCTTGAGCCGCTCGTCCTGGGATTGCTGGGTAACATGGATGAAGAGCTTGACGATCGTCGTTCCCGAATCGACCTGTTGCGCTTCGAACTCGTTGATCTCGTCATAGCCGCGCCGCCATTCGGCCTCGCTGGCGAAACCCTCGACACGTTCGACCAGCACGCGGCCATACCAACTGCGATCGAACACCGCGATATCGCCATCCATCGGCAGCCGCTTCCAGAATCGCCACAGGAAATGCCGCGCCTTTTCCTCAGGCGTCGGGGCCGCGATGGGCCAGACCTCGAAATAACGCGGGTCCCATTCGGCGGTAAGGCGCTGGATGATCCCGCCCTTGCCGGCCGCATCCCAGCCTTCGAAGACGATAACGGCCCGCTTGCCGTGGCAGATATGCGCGGCCTGGATATGCGCCAATCGTTCCTGCAGCTTGGCGAGATCGGCATCATAATCGCCGGCATAGCCAGTGCCTGCTTCGAAATCGGTCAGGTTGGTGCTCATCGTCGGCTCACTTTACCAGGGATGGGACATGAACGTCCCAAACTCCTCTGCGCCGCAATATCAGCCAATAATAGGCCGCCGAAAGCAGGATTTGCGCGCCGGTCATCAGCAAGCCCGGCCGCCCTTCCTCCAGATCGAGCCAGTTGAGCCAGACGATATAGCCTAGCGCCACCAGTGTCAGGGCCGGCATCAGCGGGTAAAGAGGGCTTTTGAAAGGGGCGTTGGCAAGCATGCCGCTGCGCCGCCCAGCGATCAGCGCCAGCGCGATGCCGGCATAGATCACCACCAGCCCGGTGCCGCTCAGCACCAGCAGCAGTTCCAGTGGCAGGAAGCAGCAGGCAATCCCTGCCCCGCCGACGATCAACGTGCTGATCCAGGGCGAGGCAAAGCGCGGGTGGATTGCCACCAGCAGCTGATCGATCGGCCGCCCCCAGCAGCGATCGCGTGCGGTGCCGTAAAAGAAGCGGGCACAGGCCAGAATACAGGCGATGATCGCGTTGACGATGGCGACCGCCACACCGATCGCGATCCAGTCGGCAGCGGCATCGCCGGCGCGCAGGCGCACTAACAGCCCGAATGGATCATCGCTCGCGAACAGGGTGACCAGATCAGGCGCGCCGACCAAAATGGCCGCCATCGGCACCGCTTCGAGCGCCAGAGTTAGCCCCACCGCCCAGAAGATCGCGCGCGCAATCTTGCGCGGCGCCTCGTGCATTTCCTCGCCGAAATAGACCGCGGCACCATAGCCGTTAAGCGCAAAGATCGCGATCGACGTGGCCAGCCCGATCGACGCCGCCGATGCCGGCACGAGGCTGTTGCCGATATCGGCAAGCATCGTCGGCTGCGCCAGCATCGCGGCGAAGGGGCGAACGCCTTGGCCAAAACCAAGCATGACCACCGCCACCACCGCTAGCACTTCAATCAGCAGGAAAACCCCGGTTACCCAGGCATTCACGCGAATTTGCAGCAGCGCGATCACTGTCGATCCGGCTATCACCGCCACGGCGAGTGGGACCGCCGGCAAGCCCGGAATCACCGCTGCCAGTATTGACGCCAGCCCCAGCCCGATCGCGGGCGGGAAGAGAAGATTGTTGAAGACATTGACGCCCAGCATCACAAAACCAGCCAGCGGCCCCAGGGTGCGCGCAACCATCACATATTCACCACCGGCGACCGGCCAGGCAGACGACAGCTCGGCATAGACATAGGCGGTCGCCACGCAGACAATCCCTGCCAGCAGCATCGCCCAGATTGCACCTGTTCCTGCAACCCGCAGCATACCTGGCACGATGACGAACAGCGACGACACCGGGCTCGTCACCGACAGCGTCAGGAACAGGACTCCCACTACCCCCAGGCTGCGAACGAGCGCGGTCGGCGCGGCCGGTTCCAGCTGGTGATCGAGCATTATTCCCCTGACCCTGTTGGTAGCCTCGCTATGCGGCAGGCTTTGCCGCTGCAACCTCTAGGGTGCGGATATTAAGTTCTCGCAACTGCTTTGCCGTCGCGACATTGGGGGCGCCCATCATCAGATCTTCCGCCTTCTGGTTCATCGGGAAGGTGATGACTTCGCGGATATTGGGCTCATCGGCGAGCAGCATGACGATGCGGTCGACGCCGGGCGCCGATCCGCCATGTGGGGGGGCGCCGAATTTGAAGGCGTTGATCATGCCGGCGAAATCGCGATCGACATCGGCCTGACTATAGCCGGCAATCTCGAAGGCCTTGTACATGATTTCGGGCCGGTGGTTCCGGATCGCGCCAGACGACAGTTCCACGCCATTGCAGACGATATCATATTGATAGGCGAGAATATCGAGCGGATCCTTGGTCTCCAGCGCTTCCATCTCGCCCTGCGGCATGCTGAACGGGTTGTGGCTGAAATCGATCTTCTTGGCGTCGTCGTCATATTCGAACATCGGAAAATCGACGATCCAGCAGAATTCGAAGCGGTTCTGGTCGATCAGGTCGAGCTGTTCAGCCACACGGGTGCGCGCCAGGCCCGCCAGCTTGGCGGCCTGCGCGGCCGAACCGGCTGCAAAGAAAATGCCGTCGTCACGACCAAGGCCAAGCGCATCGGCGATCGCCTTCATCCCCTCCTGCCCGTGATTATTGGCGATCGGGCCGCCGAACACGCCCTGCTTCTGGGTGGCATAGCCGAGCCCCGGAAAGCCCTCGCTCTGCGCCCAGCTGTTCATTTCATCGAAGAATTTGCGGCTCTTTTCGGCGGTGTCGGGCGCCGGAATCGCGCGGACGACATCGCCGCTTTCGACCATCGAGGCAAAGCGGCCAAAGCCCGATCCCTTGAAGTGGTCGGACACATCGGTGATCAGCAACGGGTTGCGCAGATCAGGCTTGTCGTTGCCGTATTTCAGCATCGATTCGCGGTAAGGAATGCGGCGGAACGGCAGCGCGGAGACCGAACGGCCCTTCCCTTGCCAATCGGCAAATTCCTCGAACACACCGTGTAACACCGGCTCGATCGCAGCGAATACATCATCTTGGGTGACGAAGCTCATCTCGAAATCGAGCTGGTAGAATTCACCCGGGCTGCGATCGGCGCGGGCATCCTCGTCGCGAAAGCAGGGTGCGATCTGGAAATAACGATCGAATCCGGCGACCATCAGCAGCTGTTTGAACATCTGCGGCGCCTGGGGCAGCGCATAGAATTTGCCCGGATGCACCCGGCTCGGCACCAGATAGTCGCGCGCGCCCTCAGGGCTCGATGCGGTCAGGATCGGCGTCTGAAATTCGGTGAAGCCCTGGCCAATCATCCGCTGCCGCAGCGACGAGATCACGTGCGAGCGCAGCATGATGTTGGCGTGCAACCGATCACGGCGCAGATCCAGGAAGCGATAGCGCAGGCGGATATCCTCCGGATATTCGGCATCGCCGGCCACTGGCATCGGCAATTCCTGCGCATGGCTCTGGATCACCGCGTCGGTCGCGCGGATTTCGATCGCGCCGGTCGGCAAATTGGGATTGATCGCATCGGTCGCGCGGGCAGTGACAATCCCGGTGATCGTCACGACGCTCTCGTTCTTCAGCCGCTCGATCACGCTAAATGCCGGGCCACTGACATCGGTGACGATCTGGGTGATGCCGTAATGATCGCGCAAATCGATGAAGACGAGATCGCCATGATCGCGCTTCTTGTGGACCCAGCCCGAGACGCGGACCTGTTGCCCGACCTGATCGGGGCGGAGTTCAGCGCAGGTATGGGTGCGATAGACGTGCATGGCGTATAACTTCTCACATGGTGTCGCCCCAGCGCAGGCTGGGGCCTTGTCGGGCTAGAGCGCACCTGTTGCCGCAAGATGCCGGCTTTCGTCGGCATGACGGCTTTGGCGATGGCTCGCGCTTCCCCGCCAACCCCGGCTTTGTCAAGACGGACAACCCTCGCTATGGCGTCAAGAATGCATATTCACGACCTGATCGACGATTCCGCCGCGCTCGCCAATCTTTGCCACCGTCTCTCGCAATCGCCGTTTATCGCGGTCGATACCGAATTCATGCGCGAGAACAGCTATTGGCCCGAACTCTGCCTGATTCAGATCGCCGACGCCAACGAAGCGGCGGCGATCGATCCGATGGCCGCAGGGATTGACCTGAAGCCACTGCTCGACCTGCTGACAGAGAATGACGAGGTTCTGAAGGTCTTCCATGCCGGCGGGCAGGACATCGAGATCGTCTATAATCTGACCGGCAAGACGCCGTTTCCGATGTTCGACAGCCAGGTCGCTGCGATGGCGCTCGGCCAGGGCGAGCAGATCGGCTATTCGAACCTTGTCGAGAGTTATCTCGGGATCAGCGTCGACAAGGGGGCACGCTTTACCGATTGGAGCCGCCGCCCGCTCGACAAGCGCCAGATCGAATATGCCATCGGCGACGTCACGCATTTGTCGACGATCTTTCCGAAGATGCTCGAACGGCTGCGCAAGACCGGCCGCGGCGACTGGCTTGACCAGGAGATGGAGCGGATCGGCAATCCGGCCAATTATGAAAATGATCCCGAACAGGCCTGGCGCCGCGTCCGGGTCGCCGGCCGCAAGCCGGAACTGCTTGGACGGTTGAAGGCGCTGGCGAAATGGCGCGAGCTTGAGGCGCAGGGCAAGGATCTGCCGCGCGGGCGAATCATCAAGGACGAAACGCTCGCTGATCTGGCCGGGACGCCGCCCAAGAAGCAGGCCGATCTGGCGCGGGTGCGCGGGCTGTCCCCGGCCTGGGCCAATAATGATATCGGTGCGCGGCTGATGGCAGCGCTTGAACAGGCGGTGCCGATGGCCGCCGCTGAAATGCCGATGCGGGACGACCGCAAACCGGGCATGGGCAAAGAAGGCGCGCTGGTCGCCGATCTGCTCAAATTATTGCTCAAGATCCGGGCCCGAGATATTGATGTTGCCGCCAAATTGCTTGCGCGGACCGAGGATCTCGAAGCACTTGCTGGCGGCCAGCGTGAAGGGTTGGCGATCCTGGAGGGCTGGCGGTTCGAACAATTTGGCCGCGATGCGCTGGCGCTGGTCGAGGGCCGGCTGGCCTTTGCGGTGAAGAACGGCAAACTGAAAATGACGCGCGCCGAGGATGAAGCCTGAGGCGCTAGCCGCGCATCACCGCTTGCCGCCCCAGGGCATTGGCAAGCCCCTTGTGGCGGCGCTCGACCGCCTCGCTGTAAAGCGCGGCATCACTGGCCTCCAGCGTCAGCGCAATCGCCGCGCCGTCATCACCGAGACGTGAGCGTTGGAGCGGGCCGGCAAGGCCGCCGCTCAGCCGTTGCCCAAGCCGCATCGCCAGGCCCCAGGCGGTCGCGCGCTTGATGTCCGCCGCGCTCGCCAGCGCGGGGACCAGGGGTGACGGATCGGTGCCGCCACCGAGCGAGGTAAACAGCGCCTGGGCAAGCACGGCGCGGCCGCGCGCATCGATCGCCACCCAATTGCCATGCAAAGCGATTTCGACGCCGCGTTCGGCACGGAATTCGGGATTGGCGCGCCAACCGACATCGGCGAGCAGACAGGCGGCATGGCGAAGCCGGGCAAGTTCCGGCGGCTCACCCGCGAAGAGTGGCGCAATCCAGCGATCAAGCAGATCGCCATGTTCGGCAAAACGGCCCAGCCGGCGACCCTCGTCACGTGCGGCAACGATCAACGGGTCCTCCAGTCGTTGCTCTGGGGTCAGCGCGCCGAACAGCAGCCCCTCGCGCAACCCGAAAGCCGAAACGATCGTGGTGCGCGACTGGAGATGGCGCAGCAGCACGCCGAGCAACGCATTAGCATCGCCCAGGGTCGGCACGCGCGCCGACGACAGCGACGGAATCGCCCGCAACTTGCCCTTGGCGATATGGCTAAGGGTGCGTCCGATCCGGGTGATGGCGGCCGGCGCCATTTCATATTGATGAATCACGGGCAGCGGATAGCCCATGATGTGCATATCGAGCCGGGCCAGCGCACGCCAAGATCCACCGACCAGATAGAGCGGCAGCCCGGCGCCCTTGCCGGCCCAGCCCGCTTCGTCGATCATCGCGCCGACGCGGCGGTCAAAGGCGCGCATCCCTTTGGCGCGCAGCGCCGCGATGCGCAGGACGCCGAGCGGGAATGAGGCGCGCTCATGAACCTGCCCATCGGCCACGCGCACCAGTTCCAGGCTGCCGCCGCCAAGATCGCCGACAATACCATCAGCCAGCGGCATGGCAGAGAGCACGCCGTGTCCCGCACCGATCGCCTCCTGCTCGCCCGACAGCAATTCAACCTCCAGCCCGAGCGCACGGGCATCGGCGATCAGCACATCGCCATTGGTCGCATCGCGCACCGCTGCGGTGGCGACGGTGCGCAGTTGCACCACCTCCATCTCCCGCGCAACGGCGGCAAAACGGCCAAGCGCGATCCGCGCGACCTTCAGCGCATCCGCGTCAATCGCGCCGGTGGCGGCAAAGCCGCGCCCAAGCCCGGCCATGACCTTTTCGTTGAACAGGATCGCCGGCAGCCGCGCTGGCCCCTGATAGACGACCAGACGGATCGAATTGGAACCGATATCGATGATCGCCGTACGCGGCTCCGCCATGCTCTCTAGCTTAGGCTTGCGGAAAAGCAGGGTGGCCATACGGCTATAACGCCCGAATCGGCATTAGTGACGCCGCCGCAGCGACAATTTCGGCACTGAATCACTGCCCTGCAACGCAGCCCCCCTGCCCGACAACGAGGGGTTGGTCATGAAATAACGATGCAGGTTGAACGGCCGGCTGCCGGGCAG
This sequence comes from Sphingomonas sp. 28-63-12, assembly GCA_002281535.1. Taxonomy (GTDB): domain Bacteria; phylum Pseudomonadota; class Alphaproteobacteria; order Sphingomonadales; family Sphingomonadaceae; genus Sphingomonas. Next base: position 46,173 of record NCGD01000021.1, on the reverse strand, counting down.
CACGCGGACATAGCTGCCATCGGCCTGCAGCACCCAGCTTTGTTCATTGTCGATCAGATTGGCGACCATTACCTGATCGAGAATTTGATCATGGACCGTCCGGTTTTCGATCGGCAACAGATATTCCACCCGGCGATCGAAATTGCGCGGCATCGCGTCGGCCGACGAGATGAACAATTTGGCACCGTCATTGGGCAATGCCTTGCCATTGCCGAACGCCCAGATGCGGCTGTGCTCAAGGAAACGACCGACCACCGATTTCACGCGGATATGCTCCGACATATCCGGTACGCCGGGCTTAAGGCAGCAAATGCCACGGATGATCAGGTCGATTTCGACCCCGGCATTGCTGGCCTCGTAAAGCTTCTCGATCACCGCCGGATCGACCAGCGAATTCATCTTGGCCCAGATCGATCCCGGCTTGCCCGCGCGCGCAAAGCCGATCTCGGCATCGATGCAATCGACCAGCCGGCGCCGCAGATCGCGCGGCGACAGGCTGACCAGCGCCATATTCTCCGGCTCGACATAGCCAGTGACATAGTTGAACATCTGCGCGGCATCGCGCCCAATGCGAGGATCGGCAGTGAAGAAGCTGAGATCGGTATATATTTTGGCGGTAATCGGGTGATAATTCCCGGTGCCGAAGTGACAATAGGTGCGATATTGCCCACCCTCGCGCCGCACCACCATCGACACCTTGGCGTGGGTTTTCCACTCCATGAAGCCATAGACGACCTGCACGCCTGCGCGCTCCAGCGCAGAGGCCCAGAGGAGATTCTGCTCTTCGTCGAAACGGGCCTTCAATTCGACCACGGCGGTGACCGACTTGCCTGCTTCGGCCGCGGCAATCAGCGCGTTGATCACGGCGGGCTGCTTGCCGGCGCGGTAAAGCGTCTGCTTGATCGCAACGACATCGGGATCGCTCGCCGCCTGGCGAAGAAAGGCCAGCACCACGTCGAAGCTTTCATAGGGGTGGTGGACGACAATGTCCTTGGCCTTGATCGCGGCAAAGCAATCGCCGCTATATTCGCGAATGCGTTCGGGAAAGCGCGGCGAATAGGGCGGGAATTTGAGATCGGGGCGGTCTTCATCGACGATCGCCTCAAGGTCGCCGACCCCCAGGAACGCCGCGCCATCGGTCACAAAGGCATCCGCGCCGCCCAGTTCATCGCGCAGCGCGGTGCTCAACCCCTCGGGCATACCCGATTCGAGTTCCAGCCGGATCACCCGCCCGCGCCGCCGCCGTTTGATGGCATTGGCGAAATAGCGGACGAGATCCTCGGCCTCTTCCTCGATCTCGATATCGCTGTCGCGCAGCACCCGGAATTCGGCGGCGCCGACAACGCGGTAGCCGGGGAAGATCACCGAGGAGAAGCGCTTCACCAGCGATTCGACGGCAATGTAACGCACCATTTCACCCGGCAGGCGCACGAAGCGCGGCATCGGTGCCGGCAGCATCACCAGTTCCTGAATCGGTTGCTCGTCCGACAGGCGAACAAGATCGAACATCACCGCCAGCCCCTTATTGGGCATGAACGGAAAAGGATGCGCCGGATCGAGCGCCTGCGGCGTCAGGATCGGAAAAATCTGTTCACGAAAATGCGTTTCCAGCCAGGCGAGATCGGCCGGCGACAACGAATCGTCGATCATGCGCGAGCCTAGCACCGCGATGCCGGTTTCGCCGAGCAGACGGCGCAATTCGCGCCAGACATTGCGCTGGCTTTCAACCAGCGCGTCGGCCCCAGCCACAATTGCCGTCAATTGCTGGCTTGAATTGAGCCCGTCGGCCGACAAGCGATCAACGTCCTGAAGCTGCTGCCCCTTAAGCCCGGCCACGCGGACCATGAAAAATTCGTCTAGATTCGATCCCGAAATCGACAGGAAGCGCAGCCGTTCGAGCAGCGGATGGGCAGGATTGCAGGCTTCTTCCAGCACGCGCCGGTTGAAGGCGAGCCACGACAATTCGCGATTGAAATAGCGATCGCCCGCGCTGCTGCCGACAAACAGGTCGTCGTCATCGATTTCCGCGATATGGGCGGGGCGGTTCATTGCGCGTCATTCCCTGTGATGGTGGCGCGATCAACGATCAGGCCGGCGGGCGCCAATGTGCCCCGTGCGAGCGGAATCGACAAGCGTTTGCGGGTCTGTCCAACCTCCTGATCGAGCGCATCGACGGCACGGACGATCGCGACATGGCTGCGTTCGAGCCGCGCCAGCAGCCATTGCACCAATTCCGGCCGGGCATCGAGCCCGCGCCGCGCAAAATCGCGCTCAAGCAAGGCATGCATCAACTTTTCGTCGGGCGGCTCGATCGCGATGACCGGGGTGGCTGCAAGTCGCGAGCGCAGATCGGGCAGCGTGATCGACCAAGCGGGCGGCGGCGAATCGGCCACGATCAGCAACGGGCGGCGATCGGCCTGGGCATTGTTCCAGGCGTGGAAAATTGCGGTCTCGTCTGCGCGCTCCGCATCGTCGATGATGGTGCCGCCGCTATGCGCGGCGAAAATCCGCGCCAGCAGGCTGCGCCCCGATTTACGCGGACCAACCAGCAGCGCTGCCATCACCGGCCATGCGCCCCAGCGCTTGAGCGACTGCGCTGCGCGGCTGTTCGAGCTACTGATCACGAATGCCGCGTCGTCAGCCTCGGCCGGATAGGGCAGCGGCAGGGCAAGTTGCTTCATCCCGGCGTCGCGTTTTCCGGTTGGACATCGGGCGCCGGCAGGGGCGCGCGCGGCCGCTGGATCCGGATCGCACCGCTGCCGACCGTGACGATCCAGCCGCGCGCTTCCAGCGCTGCCTTGAGCGCAGTGACATCGCCGTCATAGCCGATCCGCATCACCGATACGCCACCCAGCGCCAGGCTGGTCGTCGTCGCGGAGCGGACACCGGCAATGCCGCGCAGCGCGCGCTCGGTTGATTCGACCGCGCTCGCACCGGGGGTATCGAACTGCACGTTCAGCGTGGTCGCGCCTGCTGCGTCGGCGGCGGTAGTGGCATCGCCCGCCAGCGACTCGTCAGTGGGGGTTTCGACAGCTTCACTGCCCGGCAGCCTGGCGTTCAGGCCAGGATCAACCCGCAGCATCCCGCTCGCCAGGGCCGACTGATAGGCCTGGTCGATGCGCTTGATCCCGGCATTAAGCAGCGCGGGCAGCGCATCATCGCTCGACACGCGCAGCGAAAATTGGGTCAGCAATCGATTGTCCGGGCCGAAACGCGCCTGAAAACTGCCGACGATCGGACCGCCGGGATACAATCGCGACAAGTGCACGATCGGGATCAGAACATCCGATGCGCCATATTGCGCCAGCACTGACCGCCACCACAGGCGGCTAGGCCGATTGATCTGGCCGGCATTGAGCAACAGCGAATCGGGGCCCGTGCCGCTGGGGCGAACATAATCGATCGAGCTGTTGCCCGTACGGAACGCGGCCCAGGCTTCCTGCCAATCGGTATGTTGTTCAAACACCCGTGGTGCACCGCCCGACCATTCGACCGGTATCACCAGCATCGGCGCCGATCGCGAAATCGTGCCGGCGACCCCCAGGATCGACGCCGCCCGGCTGCGATCGAACATCACGCCCAGCCGGGCGATATAGCGATTTGGCCCAATTTGTTCGTTTTCGACCACAATGCCAGAGACAATCGAATCGAGCGCCGAATCAGACAATGTCCCGCCGCCGCCGCCCATGCGCCGCGACAGCATTTGCCATCCCTTGCGCTGCGCCAGCCGCCAACCTGCCAGCCGCGCCGCGGTCGCGGTCTTGCCGGCCGTATCGACCTCGACGCCGCCGACTTCGAAGCTGCCCGCATTCCCCGGTGCACTGCGATTCTGGTCTCCATCGCCCTGCGCAACGCTGCCGCCGCTGGCCAGCAATGCACCAATCGCCAGCGTGGCTGCGAAAAATCGGAAGGGAATATGCGCCATGTCGGCGCCCTTTTGGCGAAGCAAGCGTGGAAATCCAAGCGCGATGTGGCTAGGCCGCGAAGATGACCGACACGAAAGACGGGCAATGGGCGGATTTGGCGGATTTTTCGATCTGAAAGCCGCCGGCTTCATCGATCCGCTGCTGGTCGCGGCCAATGACGGCGTCGGTACCAAGCTGAAACTGGCGATCGAGCATGACCGCCATGACGGCGTTGGCATTGATCTGGTCGCGATGTGCGCCAATGATCTGATCGTCCAGGGCGCAGAGCCGCTATTCTTCCTCGATTATTACGCCAGCGCCAAATTGATGCCAGAGGTGGCGGAACGGGTGATCGCGTCGATAGCGCAAGGCTGCCTGCTCGCTGGCTGCGCGCTGATCGGCGGCGAGACGGCGGAAATGCCGGGCATGTATGCCGAAGGCGATTATGATTTGGCCGGTTTTTGCGTCGGCGCGGTCGAGCGCGACCGGGTGCTGACCGGGGCAGATATTGCCGCCGGCGACGTCGTCCTGGGGCTCACCTCGTCCGGCGTCCATTCCAACGGCTTTTCGCTGGTCCGGCGACTGGCGGCGGATCGCGGCTGGCGGCTCGATCGCCCCGCCCTGTTCGACCAGCACATCCTGCTGATCGATGCCCTGATGGCGCCGACGCGAATTTACGTGCAAAGCCTGCTCCCGCTGCTCGCCTTGCGGCGCATCAAAGGGCTGGCGCATATTACCGGCGGCGGCCTGCTCGAAAATATTCCGCGCGTGCTGCCAGAGGGCACGCATGCCGTCGTCGATGCCAGCCTGTGGGAACAGCCCCGGCTGATGGCCTTCCTGCAAGCGCAGGGCGCAATCGAGCCAGAGGAAATGGCCCGGACTTTCAATTGCGGGATCGGCATGATCGCGATCGTCGCGCCCGATCAGGCTGAGGAGACGATCGCTGCCCTTACGGCGGCGGGCGAAACGGTATTCACGATCGGCCGGATCGACGCCGGCGCCCGCGGCTGCACTGTGCACGGCCCCGCCGATGTCTGGGGCGCGCGGCAAAGTTGGTCGGCCACCCATCATCATGGCTAGGAAAAGGGTCGGCATCCTGGTGTCGGGGCGCGGATCGAACATGATGGCGCTGGTCGAGGCCGCGCGCGACACTGGCTGCCCTTATGAGATTGTGCTGGTCGCCTCGGACAAGCCAGCGGCGGCCGGCATCGCCTGGGCAGCGGCGCAGGGCCTGCCGGTCTTTACCCAAAGCCCCAAGGGCATGCCCAAAAGAGATTATGAGGCGTTGATCGATGCGGCACTGCGCCAATCCGGCGCCGAGATCGTCGCGTTGGCCGGCTATATGCGGCTGTTGTCGGACGATTTCGTTGCGCGCTGGCGCGGCCAGATCATCAACATCCACCCCTCGCTGCTGCCCAACTATAAGGGCCTCGACACCCATGCCCGCGCGATTGCGGCGGGCGATGCAGTGGCCGGATGCTCGGTTCATCTCGTTACCGAGGAGCTTGATGGCGGCGCTGTGCTTGGCCAGGCCCAAGTGCCAATCCTGCCGGGCGACACCGCCGAAACGCTGGCCGACCGGGTACTCGCCGCCGAGCATCGCCTTTACCCGCAGATGCTGGCAGATTTCGCGGCACGATGAGCCCTGATCCTTCCGTCGAGCTGGCCCGCATCCGCGCCATCTGCCTCGCCTTGCCCGAGGCGGCCGAGCGGCCATCGCATGGCTCGCCCGGTTTCTTCATCGCCAAGGGCAAGTTTTTCGCCTATTTCTGGCATGATCATCATGGCGACGGGATCACCGCCTGCCATGTGAAGACCAGCGGGCGCGAGGAACAGGCAATGCTTGTCGAGATGGACCCGGATTTCTATTTCGTGCCGCCCTATCTGGGGCCAAGCGGCTGGATCGGCATGCGGCTTGACCAGCCCGATAGCGATTGGGACCGGATTGCCGACCGGATTGCCACGAGCTGGGCGCTGGTCGCCCCACGGCGGTTGCTGGAAAGGGACGGACGATGACCGATGTGCCCGACACGCATGCTGAACGCGCCGAAGCCGCCGCGATTCGCCGGCGCTGGGTAACATTGGGCGAGATCGTGGCGATTGCCGGGCTGATCATCTCGGCGCTCGCGCTGTGGAGCAGCTGGGCCGATCATCGCACCGACGAGGCCGAGCGCCGGGCCGAAAAAGCCGCCGAGGCCAAGGCCAAGACCGCCGTGCTGCTGACCGCGACGCCGCGCCATGGCGGCGAGGACCTGGCGCTGACCGATCCCGGCCACCCGGTGCAGAGCATCACCGTGACGTTCCCGACCGCGTTCGGCCTGCCGGTGCAGTCCAGCGCGCCATCGCCCACCATCGCGGCGCGATGGTTTGCCGCCAAGCTGATCGCGATGACCGATGGCGGCGCCGATTCGCGCACCGGCCGCCTACCTGTCATCATCGCCAGCGAATATTGGGATGGCGACCGGCAAATGATCGATCGCGCGATTTACGACATTGCCTGGCGCACCGAGGGCCGGCTGCTGCTTGGCCGCCTGGTTCGGCTTGACGGGTTGATCCTGCGCGAACGCGGCAAGCCCGATCAGGCGCGGGTCGATGCCCTGTGGTCCAGGGTAGCGCCCGCGCCCCGGAAGTGATCAGCCGACGATTTCTTCGGGCTTGAAGAAAAACGCGATCTCGATCGCGGCATTTTCCTCGCTGTCCGACCCATGGACCGAATTGGCCTCGATCGACTCGGCGAGTTCCTTCCGGATCGTGCCGGGTTCGGCATTGGCCGGGTTGGTTGCGCCCATGATGTCGCGATTGGCCTGAACGGCATTCTCGCCTTCAAGGACCTGAACGACGACGGGGCCGGAAATCATGAACGACACGAGATCGTTGAAGAACGGCCGTTCGCGGTGGACGCCGTAGAAATCCTCGGCCTGCGCTTTGCTCATGTGGATGCGCTTGGAAGCGACGACGCGCAGGCCGGCTTCCTCCAGCATCTTGGTGACGGCGCCGGTGATGTTGCGGCGGGTGGCATCGGGCTTGATGATCGAAAAGGTGCGTGTCGCGGCCATGACTGGTGCGGTTCCTGTGCTTGGGAGGGGATGGGTTTGATCGAGCGGGCCTTTAGCCGGGGGCTCGGCTTCCTGCAAGCGCGGCTAGGCCGCCTGCTCCCAGCCGCCGGTTTCGCCCTGTTTCCAATAGCGGCGTTCGACATCCGGCTTGTCGGCCAGCGCCCGCCAGGCGGCACGCGCCTCGACAATCGCGTCATCGTCGAAAAAGTGAAAGGCCCGGTCGAAGGCGAGCGCCGCATCCCGCCAGACGGAATCGGCTATGGCGATGTTGCGCGCACCATTACCGGCGACCGGTTCGGCACTGATCAGAACGGGTTGCGCTGCATCATTGGCTGTACCGGCGAGCCCATGCGGCAGGAAACTGTCGGCGGCGTAGCGCCACAACAGCTTGTCGAGCATCTCGCGCTGCGCTTCGTCGCCGGCCACGATCACCAGCCGACCGCCATTGTCCACGACCTTTTCGGCGATCCTCGGCAGCACCCGATCGAGCGGGCGCGCGGTCAGATGGTAGAAATCGACCTGCATGGCGCCTCATCCTATCGTCACCCCGGCTTTCGCCGGGATGACGCACAGATTATTGTTCGAAATTATCCGCCACGAACCGGTCGAGCAAGCGTACGCCATAACCGGTCGCGCCCTTGTCGAATGTCGCGCCGGGCTTGTCGGCCCAGACCATGCCGGCAATGTCGAGATGCGCCCAGCGGACGCCCTTGTCGACGAAGCGCTGGAGGAACTGCGCTGCGGTGATCGAGCCGGCACCGCGCGGGCCAACATTCTTCATGTCCGCAATCGGGCTGTCGATCAGCTTGTTATAGGCGTCTGACAGCGGGAAGCGCCACAGCAGGTCGCCGCTCGACTTGCCGGCCGCCAGCAGTTGCTCCGCCAGGCTGTCGTCATTGGCGAACATGCCGCCATGTTCATTGCCAAGCGCGATGATCATCGCGCCGGTCAGCGTCGCCAGGTCGACGATCGTCTTGGGCCGATGATTACGTTGCACCCAGGTCAGCGCATCGCACAAGACCAGCCGGCCCTCGGCGTCGGTATTGAGGATCTCGATCGTCTGACCCGACATGGAGGTAACGATGTCGCCCGGGCGCTGCGCGTTGCCGTCGGGCATATTTTCGACCAGGCCGCAAATGCCGACCACATTCGCCTTGGCCTTGCGCAGCGCCAAAGCTTTCATCGCACCGGCAACGGCACCCGCGCCGCCCATATCCCATTTCATGTCTTCCATGCCCGGCCCGGGCTTGAGCGAGATACCGCCAGTGTCGAACGTCACGCCCTTGCCAACCAGCGCAAGATCGGGATCGCCCGCGCCCTTGCCCGACCATTTCATCACCAGCAACCGCGCATCGCGCACCGATCCCTGGCTGACGCCAAGCAGCGCGCCCATGCCGAGTTCAGCCATTTCGGATTCGCCAAGCACGCTGATCTCAAGCCCCAGGCCATCGACATCGGCCATCACATGTTCGACGAAGCTCACCGGGTAGATGATGTTGGGTGGCTCGGCCACGAGCGTGCGCGTCAGGTTCAGGCCCTTGGTGACGGCGTCCTGCGCGTGCCAGGCATCTTCGGTGCCGTCAGGCGTGGCCACCAGCGTGATGCCGGTCAGTGTCGGTTTGGCCTTTTCGGCAAGCTTGGTGCGATAGCGATCGATCCGCCAGCTGCGTTGCGCGGCGCCGGCCGCGAAGCGCGCCACCGCTGACGCCGACGGGGTGCCGCCCAGGCTGGAAAAATCAACCGACAGGCTTTGGGTTCCCGACGTCAGCAAGCGCGCGGTCAACGCGCCACCGGCGCGCTCATAATCAGCATCAGCGCCATGCCCGACGCCAACCAGCAGCACCTGCAGGATCCCCTCGCCAAGATTGACAAACGCCTCGGCGATCGCGCCGGCCTCACCCTCGAACCGGGCGGCGCGCGCAGCGCTCATCGCCAAACGCTGGGCCGCGGCATCGATGTCGCCAAAGGCAATCCGGTCAAGCCCGTCCTTTTCGACAGGAAGTGCCAATATCAGGGCATCGGCGGGGCGGGTCGCGGCAAACTGGATGTGCATTGGAATCCTTGATCGATGATCTTTGCGAGTCTTCCCCCTTAAGCGCTCGATCCGATGCTGGCAAAGGACGAACCGAGATTGCAGCGCCGCCCGTCCAATGCGATAGGCGCGCTAGGCGGCGGCCATTTCCGCCAGGGGGTCGATGCCAGCGTGACGCGTTCCTTACTTCTTGCCTCCTGCGCTCTGGCGGCGATTGTGGCGATCACGGCGCCGGCGGCTGCGCAAGACCTGCAGGACCGACCGATCGACCCGGCGCCCGCCACTGAAGTCCCCGCGGCGGCTGAACCCAACCAGGTGCAGTTCAGCGCCGATGGCATCGAATATGACAGCAATGCCGACATCGTCACCGCCCGCGGTGACGTCCGCATGCACCGCGAGGGCGATCGGCTGCGGGCCGACACCATTGTGTGGAATCGCAAGACCGGGCTGGTCACCGCCACCGGCAACATCGTCGTTACCAATCCCGGCGGTGATGCCGCCTATGGCGACACGATCGAACTTACCGATTCGCTGAAGGACGGCGTGATCGAAAACATGCTGGTTGTGCTCGATCAGGGCGGCCGCCTTGCCGCTGACCGGGGCAGCCGCAAGGATGGCGTCGTCACGCTCGACGATGCCGCCTACACCCCTTGTTCGGTGGTCGATTCAAACAATTGCCCCAAGGAGCCATCGTGGAAAATTACCGCGGCCCGGGTCGTTTATGATCCGGTGCGCAAGCGCATTTTCTACAAGGGCGCCCGCGTCAACATCTTCGGGATTGCATCGATACCGCTGCCGGCGTTTTCCAACCCGGTTGGCGATGGCACCGATAACGGCTTCCTGACGCCGGACCTGAAATATAGCCGCGTCAACGGCGCCGAAGCCGCCCTGCCCTATTATTTCCGGATAGCGCCGAATCGCGGCCTGACGCTAACGCCGCGAATCTACAGCGCTGTGCTGCCGATGCTGCAGGCCGAATACCGCGCCCTGACCTCAACCGGCGCCTATCGTGTGACCGCCTATGGCACGGTGAGCGACCGGACCGACACGCTGATCGCCAATGCCACCACCGCGCAAAACGCGTTTCGCGGCTATTTCGATGCGAGCGGCAAATTCCAGCTCGATCCCTATTGGAGCATCACCGGATCGATCCGGGTAACCACCGATCGCACCTTCCTGCGGCGCTATGACATCTCACGCGACGACATCCTGCGCAACTCGATAAAGGTCGAGCGGATCGATCCGAACAGCTATCTGTCGATCGCCGGCTGGGCGGTCCAGACCCTGCGCGTTGGCGATCGCCAGGGGTTGCAGCCCTATGCCCTGCCCGAAATCGATTACCGTCGCCGGATCGAGAACATTTTGGTCGATGGCGGGCGGCTCAACCTCCAGCTCAACAGCCTGGCGATCGGGCGTGCGGCGGGCCAGGACACCCAGCGCGCCTTTGCCAGCGCGCAATGGGATCTGCGCCGGATCACCCGCTTTGGCCAGGAAGTCACCCTCACCGCCTTTGCGCGCGGCGACCTCTACAACGCCAGCGATACGGTCGCCACCAGCGTCATCAGCTATCGCGGCAGTGACGGTTTTCACGCCCGGGCGATTGCGGCGCTGGCGCTCGACGTCAAATGGCCGCTGATCGGCGAATTTCTCGGCGGCACGCAGCGCCTGACCCCGCGCGTACAGGTCGTCACCGCGCCTGCTCTCAGCAACCTCGCCATTCCCAACGAGGATTCGCGCGCAGTCGATCTGGAAGATTCGAACCTTTTCGCGCTCAATCGCTTCCCGGGCTATGACCGCGTCGAGGATTCGACGCGATTCACCTATGGCGTCGACTGGTCGTTCACGCTCCCCGATTTTACCTTCGACGCCAATATCGGCCAAAGTTATCGGCTAAGCACACGGCCGACCCTGCTCCCTGACGGCACCGGGCTCAGTGACCGGGTCTCCGATATCGTCGGCCGCAACGTCGTGCGCTACAAGGATCTCTTCACGCTTACCCAGCGCTACCGGCTCGACAAGGACGGCCTTGCGCTCCGTCGCAACGAGATCGACGCGACGATCGGCACGCGCGGGACCTATTTGCTGCTTGGCTATTTGCGGCTCAACCGCAACATCACACCCTCGCTCGAGGATCTGCGCGATCGCGAGGAGGCCCGGGTCGGCGGGCGGCTCCAGTTCGCGCGATTCTGGTCGGTCTTTGGGTCTGCTGTGATCGATCTGACCGATCGGCGCGAGGACCCGACCTCGCTGGCCAATGGCTTTTCCCCGGTGCGGCACAGGATCGGGTTCGCTTATGAGGACGATTGCCTCCGGCTTGGCTTGACGTGGAAGCGCGATTATCAGGACACCGGGGACGCGCGCCGCGGCGACAGCTTCCTCTTGACGCTGGCATTCAAGAACCTCGGGCGCTAAGCTTGGGTTCAGCCGACTAGACCCAAAGGGTCGATGCGATCCGGTCTCTGATCGATTATTGGGAATTCGAAGATAGTGATAAACCCGTTTGCAACGACGCGGCTGATCGGCCGTTCCGCCCTGCTCGCCACCGGTATCGTCCTCGCCAGCGCTGCCCTGGCCCAGACAGTCGCCGACAATCAGCTCCCTGAAACCGGCCTGAACATTCCTGCCAATCTGCAGATATTCGGCAAACGCGATCCCAATGTCCGCAAACCCACCGCGATCGTCAACGATGCCATCATCACCGGCACCGACGTCGATCAGCGCGTTGCGCTGCTGATTGCGGCGAATAATTTCAAGCCTTCCGAGGAAGATCGGGAGCGGCTGCGGCTGCAGGTGTTGAGCGGCCTGATCGACGAGACACTGCAGATCCAGGAGGCCAAGGCCAACGAGATCAAGATCACCAAGGAGGAGATTGATCGCAGCTTCGCCGGCGTCGCGCGCAGTTTCAACAAGCCCGTGCCCGAATTGCGCGTCTATCTGCGCGCTGTCGGCTCGTCCGAACGCTCGCTGCGGCGCCAGATCGAAGCCGAGCTGTCGTGGAGCCGCTACCTGCGCCGCAAGGTCGAACCCTTTATCAACGTCGGCGATACCGAGGTCGAAGGCATCATCGCCCGGATCAAGGCGAACCAGGGCGCGGAAGAATTCCACGTCAAGGAAATCTATCTGACCGCGACCCCGCAGACTGAACAGCAGATCCTGTCCGAAGAGCGCGCGCTGATCCTGTCGATCCAGAAGGGCGAAAAGCCGTTCGAACAAATCGCCCGCGAACGCTCCGAAGCCTCGACGGCAGCGGTCGGCGGCGATCTTGGCTGGGTGCGCGCCGGTCAGTTGCCGGAAACGCTCGCCCAGGCAGCGGTCGAGATGAAGGTGAACCAGCTTGCGGGCCCGGTGCCGGTGCCGGGCGGCTATTCGATTCTCTATCTTGTCGACACCCGCCGGATTGGCTCGGCGGACGCGCGTGACGCAGTGCTCAGCCTGCGCCAGATCAGCATGGCCTTCAAAACCGGCATCACCCAGGCCGAAGCCTCTGAAAAAGTCGCCGCCTTTGCCAAGATGACTCAAGCCATCAGAGGTTGCGGCGATGTAGCCAAGGCAGCGTCCGCCTTCGGCGCCGAAGTGGTCGACAATGACGCGATCAAGGTACGCGACCTGCCGGCCCAGCTCCAGGACATCATGCTGAAGCTGCAGATCGGCGAAGCAACCCCGCCCTTTGGCTCGCCGACTGATGGCGTCCGCTCGCTGGTTTTGTGTGGCCGCGACGATCCCAAGGCGGCGGCCTTGCCGAGCATGGAGCAGGTTCGCCAGCAAATGGAACAGCGTGGTGTTAATCTGCGTGCCGACCACAAGCTGCGCGATCTGCGGCGCGACGCGATCGTCGAATATCGCTGACCGGGGCATGATCGCGCCAATCGCCGTTTCAATGGGTGATCCCGCCGGGATCGGCCCTGAGACCGTCGCAAAGGCTTGGGCACAACGCCATGCGCAGGGTCTGGCACCGTTTTTTGCAGTCGGCGATGTCCGCGCGATCGAAAAGGTGTGGGACGGCCCGGTCGAAAGGGTCAGCGATCCGGCCGACGCCGCCGCGCTGTTCGATACTGCGCTGCCGGTGCTGTCGATCCAGGACGCCGGCGATATCGTGCCTGGCCAGCCCGATGTCGATGGCGCCCGCTGTGCCTTGCATGCGCTTGAGCTCGCGGTTGGCCTGACGCGATCGGGGGCAGCGGGTGCGTTGGTGACAGGCCCGGTTTCCAAGGCGCAGCTGTACCAGATCGGCTTCACCGATCCCGGGCAAACCGAATTCGTCGCCGAACGTTGCGGCATTTCGCGCGAGAACACGGTGATGATGCTCGCCGGCCCAAGCCTGCGCGTCGTGCCGATCACCACCCATGTTGCACTGGCCAGTGTCGCAGAGATGCTCAGCATCGAACTGATCGTCGCCAAGGCGCGCGTCACCGCGCGCGGCCTGACCAAGAATTTCGGGATCGAGCACCCCCGCCTCGCCCTTGCCGGGTTCAACCCGCATGCCGGCGAACAGGGCGCGATGGGCCGTGAGGAAATTGACATTCTCCGGCCCGCCATTGAGGAATTGCGTGCCGAAGGGATCGATATCGTCGGCCCACTGCCGGCTGATACGATGTTCCATCCCCGCGCCCGGGCGCGCTTCGATGTCGCTCTGTGCTGCTATCATGATCAGGCGCTGATCCCGCTGAAGACGCTGCATTTCGACGATGGCGTCAATATCACGCTGGGTCTGCCGATCGTCCGCACCTCGCCCGATCACGGCACCGCCTTCGACATTGCCGGCAGGAACCTGGCTGAGGCCGGTGCGACGATCGCCGCGATCCAGTTGGCCGCCAGCGCGGCTGCCCGCCGCGCGGCGCTGGGGTGACGACGCTTCCGCCGCTGCGCGAGATCATTGCCCGGCACGGGCTGCAGGCGAGCAAGGCGCTCGGCCAGAATTTCCTGCTCGATGCCCAGTTGCTCGCCAGGATCGCGCGCATTCCCGGCGACCTGAACGGGGCCGAGGTTTTCGAAATCGGCCCCGGCCCGGGCGGCCTGACCCGCGCGCTGCTGGCCGGCGGCGCCGGGGTTGTCGCGGTCGAACGCGATCGGCGCTGCATGCCGGCGCTCGCCGAACTCAGCGACGCCTATCCCGGCAAACTTCGCGTGATCGAAGAGGACGCGATGGCGGTCGATGGCCCGGCGCTGTTTGTCGGCCGGCCGCATATCGTCGCCAACCTGCCCTATAATATCGGCACTGCGCTGCTGATCGGCTGGCTGTCAGCGCCCTGGGCACCCTGGTGGCAGAGCCTTACGCTGATGTTCCAGAAGGAAGTCGCCGACCGGATCGTCGCGACGGTCGATAGCGAGCATTATGGCCGGCTGTCGGTGCTCGCCCAGTGGCGGACCACCGCGCGGATCGCGATGGGCGTCCACCGCTCGGCCTTCACCCCGCCGCCCAAGGTGATGTCCGCCGTGGTCCATCTGACGCCGCTCGAGAGCCCGGATGGGGTCCCGCTGGCCATGCTCGAACAGATCACCGCCGCCGCCTTTGGCCAGCGCCGCAAGATGCTGCGCCAGAGCCTGAAAAGCGTGGCCGGCGCGGTCGAGGCGCTGGAAGCGATGGGAATCGCCGCCACCCGCCGCGCCGAAACGGTGAGTGTCGCTGAATTTGTGGCGCTGGCGCGCGCGCTGGCGGCGCAGCGGGCCCAGCGGTTCGGACTGAGCTGAAACACGCTTCCCCGGCTCAGCCGCGCCTCGCTCATCGCGTGTTTGCCCACCCCGCAACCGTGCGCATGTCGGCGAGCTTGAGGCAACGACCCCACGGTTAACCCTGTTTTCACCGGTCCTTGATATCTCCAAGCAACTGCAGGGGATTGAACCGATGAATTTGCGCACCTTCGTCCGCAACAAGCGAGCCGCGGCGGCAATCGAATATGGCCTGATCGCCGCGCTTATCGCCGTGGCGGCGATTGCGGCGATGCAAGGGCTCGGCAACAAGCTGAAGACAACGTTTTCAAACGTGTCGTCCAACATGAAGGCGACGTGAGCAACCGTCACTTTGGTGGTTCGCTGCGCTTCGCGATTGTGCTGAAGAACAAGGGTACCGCGGCGTCACAGAATCCCGTCTGGTGAAGGTTGGATGAGGGGCTTTGCGCCATCGCGATGGCGATCGCTTTACCCAGCTACGTCTAAGACCGAGCATTAATCTGACGAAAACCGGGATTCGTGGTGTTCTATCGCCGATTATTGCGCCGCCGCCTTTGCGGCAGGCTGCGAGGCCAGCACCGTCGCCGGCGCGCCCTTGGCAATCTGCGCGGCAAGCGTCGTTGCCTCAGTGCAGCCGCGAACGCAGATCTTGCGGATCTTGGCGAGATTCTGGCGCGCGCGCTCGATCGCGCCCTTGCTGACATAGGCCTGGCCCTGCCCCTGCAGCGCTGCCACGTCATTGGGCTCAAGCAGTAAGGCTTCGCGGTAGAATCGGATCGCCTTGCCCGAAAGCCCCCGGGTTTCGGCGACATCACCCAGCGCGACGAACGCTGCGCGGTTGCGCGGATCGACCGCCAGCGCAGTTTCCAGCGTTTCGGCGGCGGCGTCGAGATTGCCGGCGGCCTGCGCCGCCTTGCCGGCCGCGAGCAGCGACATTGACCGCGCATCGATCTGGTTGTCGGGCCGCTGACCGTGCAGCGACGTCGAGACGGTGACGAGGGTCAGCGCGGCAGCAACGGCGACGGACGAGATACGCATCGAGGTCTCCAGCAAAGAAGATTTCACTTTGGCTAGCATGGCGATCGTAGTCTTGCGACAAAAAAGCCGTCCGTCGAGTCATGATAAGGCGTCAGCCGCACGCCCGGGCCGTGGGCGCGTCCAGCGGGCAGATCGATCGGCAGCGTCTGCCAGCCGGGATTGGCGGCAATGAACCGCGTGACCGGATCGGCGCCCTCGTCATCGAGCAGCGAGCAGACGATGTAGAGCAGCACACCGCCGGGCTTCACCAGCGTTGCGCCAAGCGCGATCAGGCCGGCCTGCGCCGTCATCAGCCGCTCGATCCGCGTCGGGCTCAGCCGCCAGCGCGCTTCGGGATTGCGCCGCCAGGTGCCGGTGCCCGAACAGGGCGCATCGATCAGCACAACATCGGCCATGGCGTTCAGATCGGCAAGTTTTTCGGCCTCGCGGCCGGGATCGAGCAAGCGCGTGTCGATCGTTGAAACACCGGCACGCGCGGCGCGCGGCGCAAGCCGCGACAGGCGGTTGCGATCGATATCCGCGGCGATCAATCGCCCCTCACCGTGCATCGCTGCAGCCAGCGCCAGGGTCTTGCCGCCCGCCCCGGCGCACAAATCGATAACCGTCATGCCCGGCGCTACGCCGGCGGCCAGTGTGACGATCTGACTGCCTTCGTCCTGCACTTCGATCGCGCCGTCGCGCCACAGATCGAGCTGCTCGATCTGGGTGCCGGGCGGCAGGCGAACGCCATCGGGCGCGTGCGGTGACGGGGTGGCACCCGGGATCGCGGCAATCACCTGCGCCATATCGGCGCGGGATCGGTTGACGCGGATATCGAGCGGAGCCCGATCGATCAGCGCCGGATATTCCTCCGGACCAAGCCCTGACACGCGCAGCTTGTCGAGCAGCCAGCCGGGCGCGACGCCCGGCGCTGCCGCGAATTCCCGGTCGCCGATCGGCGCCGGCGCATGTGGCGATCCGTCGAACAATGCCGCCAGGGCGGGATCGGCCTTTGCCACTGCCAGCATGGCAGCGCGGCCATGCGCCGGGCGTTCCCCGGCCAGCCGGATCGCGGCATAGACAAGTTCGCGAACGGCGCGGCGATCGCCGCTGCCGGCATAACGACGTTCGGCAAAATAGCGCGCGATCAGCGTATCGGCCGCCGCCCCGCTTTCGCGTGCGGCGATGATGATGGCATCGAGCAACTCGATCGCCGCCTGAAGGCGGGCCGAGGGCGTCATGGCTTAGCGCGTTGGGTAATTGGGAGCTTCCCTTGTGATGGCGACGTCATGGACATGGCTTTCCATCAGGCCGGCGCCGGTGATCTGGACGAAGCGGGCACGCGCCTGCAATTCCTCGATCGTACGCGCGCCGGTATAGCCCATCGCCGCGCGGACGCCCCCGACGAGTTGGTGGATCACATCCTTGGCCGGTCCCTTGAACGGCACCTGGCCCTCGATCCCCTCGGGCACCAGTTTGAGCTGGTCCTTGATATCCTGCTGGAAATAGCGATCTGCCGAGCCGCGCGCCATTGCGCCGACCGATCCCATGCCGCGATAGGATTTATAGGCGCGGCCCTGGAACAGGAAGGTTTCGCCGGGCGCTTCCTCGGTGCCGGCCAGCAACGAGCCGATCATGACGCAGGAGGCGCCCGCCGCCAACGCCTTGGCGACATCGCCCGAGGTGCGGATGCCGCCATCGGCGATCACCGGAATGCCTGATTTGCGCGCCTCAGCCGCGCAATCCATGATCGCGGTGAGCTGCGGCACGCCGACGCCGGCCACGACGCGAGTGGTGCAGATCGACCCCGGCCCGATCCCGACCTTGATTGCATCGGCTCCGGCATCGATCAGCGCGCGCGTCGCTTCGGCCGTCGCGACATTGCCGGCAACGACCTGCACCGAATTGCTGAGCGCCTTGACCCGCTCCACAGCGCGCGCGACATCCCGGTTATGGCCGTGAGCGGTATCGATCACGACGAGATCAAGCTCGGCCTCGACCAGCGCACGCGTCCGCTCGAAACCCGAATCGCCTACCGTGGTTGCCGCCGCGACGCGCAACCGTCCGGTCGCGTCCTTGGTCGCGTTGGGATAGGTGACGGCCTTTTCGATATCTTTGACGGTAATCAGGCCGATGCAGCGATAATCCTGATCGACAACGAGCAATTTTTCGATGCGGCGCTGATGGAGCAGCCGGCGCGCTTCTTCCTGGCCGACACCGGGATCGACGGTCGCCAGGTTTTCATGCGTCATCAGCTCGGCAACCGGCTGGCTCGGGTTTTCAGCAAAGCGCACGTCGCGATTGGTCAGAATGCCGACCAGCTTGCCGCTGCGCTCGACGACCGGAATGCCGCTGATCCGGTGGCGCGCCATCAGCGCTTGCGCTTCGGCCAGCGTGGCTTCGGGTGCGATCGTGATCGGATTGACGACCATACCCGATTCGAAGCGCTTCACTTGCCGAACGGCCGCGACCTGCTCCTCGATCGAGAGATTGCGGTGCAGCACGCCGATGCCGCCCATCTGCGCCATCACAATCGCCATGTCGGCCTCGGTCACCGTGTCCATGGCCGACGAGAGCACCGGAATATTGAGCGAAATTGCCTTGGTCAGGCGGGTGCGCGGATCGGCCATGCTCGGCACAATGTCTGACTCCGCCGGATACAGCAGTACATCGTCAAAGGTGAGGCCGAGGCGAATGTCCATGGGATGCCCGTTCCTATAGGCTTGGGGGAGACGTGGCGGCCCATGTAACCAAAGCCGTGCCAAGGCGCTAGGGCGCGTTTGGGCCAATGATCATTTCCCGCCCGATCGAGTCTTTCGTCGGTCAATGTCGCAATACGCTGTGCAGGCCCCGCGATGCTGCTAGAATTGGCCGGTGCCGAACATTGGCGGTGCGCAACAGGAGCTGTGGTGATGGACGTGTTTTTCGGGCTGGTGCTGGCGCTGTTGGTGCTGGTGATCATGTTCCTGTTCGCGAGCCTGAAAATGGTCCGCCAGGGCTATCAATATACCATCGAGCATTTCGGCCGCTTCACCACCGTCGCGCGGCCTGGCCTCAATTTCTACCCGGCCTTTTTCTACAGTGTTGGCCAGCGGATCAACATGATGGAACAGGTGCTCGACGTGCCGCAGCAGGAGATCATCACCAAGGATAACGCGATGGTTGCCGTCGACGGGGTGGTGTTCTTCCAGGTACTCGATGCCGCCAAGGCCGCTTATGAGGTTAGCGACCTGTTCGTCGCGATCATGCAGCTGGCGACCACCAATCTGCGCACCGTGATGGGATCGATGGACCTGGACGAGCTGCTGTCGAAGCGCGACGAGATCAACGCGCGGCTGCTCAACGTGGTCGATCACGCGACGAATCCATGGGGCGTCAAGATCACCCGCGTCGAGATCAAGGATATCCGTCCGCCGGTCGATATCGTCAACGCCATGGCACGGCAGATGAAGGCAGAGCGCGAAAAGCGCGCCAATATTCTGGAAGCAGAAGGCACGCGCGCCTCCGAAATTCTCCGGGCTGAAGGCCAGAAACAGGCCCGCATCCTTGAGGCCGAGGGTCGCAAGGAATCCGCCTTCCGCGATTCCGAAGCCCGCGAGCGTGCAGCCGAGGCCGAAGCCAAGGCGACACAGCTCGTGTCGACGGCGATCGAAAATGGCAGTGCGCAAGCGATCAACTATTTCATCGCGCAAAAATATGTCGAAGCGATCGGCAAGTTCGCCACCTCGCCCAACGCCAAGACGATCCTGTTTCCGGTCGAAGCGACTCAGCTGATCGGCACGCTTGGTGGCATCGGCGCGTTAACCCGGGAAGCACTTGGCGAGCATGTCGGCATGCCGGCCGCTCCCGCCCCGACCGCAACGCCACCAGCGACCCGGCGCGGGCCGTTTGCCCCCGCCAAACAGTGATGCTCGGTGCGATAACTGCCAACGCCGGCTTGCTGTGGCTGGCGATTGCTATTCTTCTCGGCGGGGCGGAATTGCTCGTTCCCGGTGTTTTTCTGGTGTTCCTGGCCATCGCTGCGGCGATCACCGGCGTTGCGGTATTCGCATTGCCGGTGTTGCCACCGCTCGGCCAGCTTGCCTGTTTCGCGGTCTGGAGCACGATAGCGATCCTGATCGGTCGGCGCTGGTATTTCGACTTTCCGGTGGCCAGCAGTGATCCCCTGCTCAATGATCGTGCGGCGAGGCTGATTGGCGATATCGTCACCGTGGTCGAACCGATTACCGAGGGCGAAGGCCGTGTAAAGGTGGGCGACGGGGTCTGGACCGCGACCGGGGCTGATGCACCCGAAGGAGCAAGATTGCAGGTGACCGGCATTCACAACGGCAAATTGATCGTCGAGCCGCAAATTACCCTGTCCTGACGCAACCATCGCCCGACTGTCACGTTCAGTCGCTATACTTAAGCGTTGCACGCATCGGGAGCAGGATGGATGAGCATTTTCGGCATGATCAAGGACGCCATCTGGGGCAAAGCAGCCGCCAAGGCCGCGCCGGCCGCCGCTGCGCCAGCGCCTACCGCAGCCGCGACGCCCACCCCGCCTGCCGCCCCGCCAGCCCCGATGCACGTCGATGTCGCCGCGTTGCTGGATGAAATCCAATCGCACAATGACCAGAATCTCCACTGGCGGACATCGATTGTCGATCTGATGAAGCTGATCGGGCTCGATTCGAGCCTGACTAACCGCAAGCAATTGGCCGAAGAGCTGAACTATCCCGGCGCGACGGATGGCAGCGCCGAGATGAACATCTGGCTGCACAAGCAGGTGATGACAAAGCTCGCCGAAAATGGCGGTTCCATCCCGGTTGAACTAACGCATTGATCGGGGGCGGGGCCGGTCTCGCGCCCCCCGCCCCCGGCCCCAGCCTATTTCTTGCCGCCGAAAAAGCCGCTCGCGAGGCCCGCGAGGTCGTTGAGCGGATTGCCGTCGCCATCGCGGTCGAGCATGCCGCCAATCTGGCCCATGACGCCGGCGCCGCCCGCCCCGCCGAGCAAGCTCGAAAACTGCGCCAGGGCGCCCTCCCCGCCGATGTGGCCGACAATCTGCTGGAGGATGTCGGGCGACAGCCCTGTCGCTGATGCCGCCGTCTGCACGGTATCGCCGGGCGCCGGATGCGCCTGCCCCAGCGCGGCCACCGCTGATTCGACTTGTTCAGGGGTCAGCCCGACCTTCGCCGCCAGATTCTTGATGTCCACATTCTGGGCCACCTGGCCAAGCAAACCGTCCAGTATCGACATGTACCATTCCTTCGAGTCGGGCCCGGCAATGGACCACGCACCAACATACCCGATCGCCCATTGTCGGGCTATCCGGATCGGTTGCGCGGTTGGCGTTCGCCGCCCATAAGTTGCGACCTCAGCCCGGGAGCCTGCCGATGTCGTTCAACCGCCGCCACCTGTTACAGGGCGCCAGCCTGGCCGCCGCCACGACGCTGCTGCCGATCCGCGCCATCGCCGCATCGGGCGCCGATTCTGCCGCCACGACCATGCTCGCCGAAACGGCCGAAGCGATCCTCGCCGACTATCCCGAAGCGGCCGCCGGGCTTGGCCTCGACAAGGATGCGCGCGCAGGCCTGAAGGCCCGACTCAGCGATCGCAGCGGCGCCGGCAAGCAGGTGATGGCCGGCCACGCGCGGGAAATTCTCGGCCGGCTGAAGGGCATCGACCCGGCCGCGCTCAGCCCGGCGGTGCGCACCAATGTCGAGGTGGTTGAGGCTGCCTATCAATGCGCCGTAGACGGCTATGGCTTTGCCTATGGCGATGTCGCCACGCTCACCTCGGGCTGGCGCAACTCGCCTTATGCGGTCGCGCAGAATGTCGGCGCCTATCTCGATATCCCGCAGATGCTCGATGTCGATCACAAGGTCGAGAGCAAGGCCGATGCCGAAGCCTATCTGGCGCGGCTGGCAGCCTATGCCGACCAGCTCGACGGCGAAACCGCACGCGTGCGCGAAGCCGGCGCGATCGGCGTCGTCCTGCCCGATTTTGCGCTGGGTCAGTGCCTGAAACAGCTTGAAATCGCGCGCAGCGGGCCGGTCGAGCAATGGGACATCGTAACGGCGCTGGCAAAGAAGACAACGACAATGCCGGGCGATTTTGCCGCACGGGCGGCCCGGCTCGCCACCGATCGGGTCGCGCCGGCGCTTGCCCGCCAGATCGCGGCGCTGGAAGCTCAGCGCCCGATCGCGACCAGCGACGCCGGCGCCTGGAAACTCCCGCAGGGCGACGCCTATTATGCCTGGGCGCTACAGGCAGCATCGACCACGACGATGACGCCCGACGAGGTTCACGCCAAGGGTCGCGAAGAGCTCGCGCAACTGCACGCGCGGATGGACGTGATCCTGAAAGCCGAAGGCTATACGCAAGGATCGGTTGGCACGCGGATGATCGCGCTGGGCAAGGACCCGCGCTATCAGTTTCCCGAAGGCGATCCGGGGCGCGCCGAGATCATGGCCTATGTCCGTGACAAGCTGCGCGACATCAGGGCGCGCATGCCCCAGGCCTTTGAAACGCTGGTGCCCGGGTTTATCGAGGTGACCCGCATGTCGCCTGCTGCCGAACCCGGCGCGCCCGGCGCCTATGGCGGCGCAGGATCGATCGACGGCAAGCAGCCGGGGCGGTTCTGGATCAATCTGGGCACCACCTCGCGCTGGACGCGTTACAGCCTGCCGGATCTGGCCTATCACGAAGCCATCCCCGGTCATGGCTGGCAGGGCGAATATACGTTCAAACAGCCGCTGATCCGCACCTTGATGTCGTTCAGCGCCTATAGCGAAGGCTGGGGCCTCTATGCCGAGCAGCTTGCCGACGAGCTCGGCGTCTATGACGATTTCGCCGCCGGCCGGCTTGGCTATCTGCAATCGCTGGCGTTTCGCGCCTGCCGGATGGTGGTCGATACCGGCATCCATGCCAAGCGCTGGACGCGCGAACAGGCGATCGCGTTCTTCGTCACCGAAAATGGCTCCAATGCCGAAGAAGTCCGCAGCGAAGTCGATCGCTATTGCACCTGGCCGGGCCAGGCCTGTGGCTACAAGATCGGCCATAGCGCCATCAACCGCTACCGCGACAAGGCCAAGGCGGCGCTGGGCGAGCGCTTTGATTTCCGCAAGTTCAACGATGCGGTTGTGCTGGGCGGCAATGTGCCGATGACCGTGCTGGAAGGCGTGATCGACCGGCATATCGCGGCGCGCAGGGTTTAATACGACGCAGCTGACGGCCAATCGACCGTGGCGCTCGGGTTTGAGCGAGAGTCTGCTTGTGGTGGATTGCCGACCGGCGGGTTTAGAGACAGCGATAAAAATTGCTGCCGTGGCGCTACCGCCCTCCCCCGAAAAAGATCGAAATATCTGAAAACTGAGGAGATGATCGTGAACGACGATTATGTCAGTTGGCGGTCACAGCGACTGATCGCAGTCGAGCCTGGGGTATCATTTTGCAACCCGCCTCGATCGCCGCACTCGCAGAGGGCTGAAATCTACCAGTAACCCGGAAAAGATGAACAGATGGTGCGGATAATAACAAGCCATTTGGTCTCAAGGATGACTGTTCGAACTTCGCCAAAACATCGCGCGTGGCTTGGTTCGAAACCATCAAGTTTGGAGTTCCTCGCTCAGGCAAACCCATCGCTATGAAGCGAGTTAGCCGGACATCATCCATTGAAGATAGATCGAAGGTATATACAGGCTGTACGGGCGCGGCTGAAATTGGCGCTCGTTGAGCGATGGCGGAGAACCGCGCAACGCATTCGTCAAACTTCTCTGGATCTTGATTGCAAGCAGTCATCAATAGAATAATTGATATCGCGATAACCGCGCGCATGCTGTCGTCTCCTGATCTTACTTCCTTGCATACACTACCGGTCTCCTTGAGGAAAATCGCTCAGGAACGATAGCTATTGGATGCAATGCCACCACAGCGGAGCAGTAGTGGGCTTTTCGCCCGTGACTGAGCCCCATTTCTAAAATCTGTCTACGATTTGAGCTTTCCAAAAAATTCCGCCTGACATGGAAAAGCGGGAATGGTGTGGTTGGCTCGAATGTCGACTTTTGGGAAAAACGCCCCGGCAGTTTGAACGTCCGCAACTGCAACTGCGGCGGCAGCAGCAACTTGCGCCATTGGTCACCCCGGGTCAGGCAAGGGTGCCGGGCTTGTTGCAGCACGTGACATCGGGCGATGGCCGCCGAACCGCATCAGCCGTCCGGCGTCAACTCCGGCGCCACCCAGCCCAATCGTGCCTCGACCGAAAACAGCCGCTCGCGTGAATAGAGCCGCAGCGGCCAATCGCGCCGCCCAGGCGGCGACAGTAACAGCGCGTTGACCCTTGCCGTCAGCCCCTGCCCCACCGTCTCCCGTACATGATTGCGCACCGCCGCGAGGAAGCAGCAGGTGATCGTGTGGTGATAGCCCTGGGTCGCGTCATTCACCCCGCCAACACGCTCGTTGTAGCCTGAGATGATCCCGCGCAGTTCGGCATCGAGATCGATATCGGCGCGCTCCACGACTAGCCAGGTGGTCGCTGCAAGATGCGCCTCATGCGTCCATTCGGCCCGCGGCAAGGTGCGGGCAAGCAGGCCAAGACCGACGTGCCATATGGCAGCATCGGTCTCGAACAGGCGGGGGGCAGGATCGGTCATCGGTCGGGCTTTCTGGATCAGAAGGCCCGGAGGAGCGGGCCGGTCAGGCGGTCTGGTGTACCTTGGGGGCCGATTGCCGGACGCCCTCGTCGACATGGTCGGCAAATTGCGCGAAATTCTCGACAAACTGGTCCACCAGCTTCGCGGCGGTCGCATCATAAGCCGCCTTGTCCGCCCAGGTGTTACGCGGATCGAGGATCGCCGAATCGACGCCGGCCACCGCCACCGGCACGCTGAACCCGAAATTGGGATCGGTGCGGAACTCGGCATCGTTCAGACTGCCGTCGAGGGCTGCGTTGAGCAGTGCGCGGGTCGCCTTGATCGGCATGCGGCTGCCGACACCATATTTGCCGCCGGTCCAGCCGGTATTGACCAGCCAGCAATCGACCCCGCCCTTGGCAATCCGCTCCTTGAGCAAATTGCCATAGACGCTGGGGTGGCGCGGCATGAACGGCGCGCCGAAACAGGTCGAGAAGGTCGCATCGGGCTCGGTCACGCCAATTTCGGTGCCGGCAACGCGCGCGGTATAACCCGACAGGAAATGGTACATCGCCTGATCCGGCGTCAGCTTCGAAATCGGCGGCAGGACGCCATACGCATCCGCCGTCAGCATCACGATATTCTTCGGCACCGGCCCCATATTATGGTCGGAGGCATTGGGGATGAAGTCGATCGGATAGGAACCACGGCTATTTTCGGCCAGCGTCGCATCGTCGAGGTCGAGCAGGCGCGTGTCGGGGTCCATGACGACATTTTCGAGCACGGTGCCAAAGCGCTTGGTCGTCGCGAAAATCTCGGGCTCGGCCTCGGCGGACAAGCGAATCATCTTGGCGTAGCAGCCGCCTTCGAAGTTGAAGACCGCCGTATCGGACCAGCCATGCTCGTCATCGCCGATCAGCGTGCGGCTGGCATCGGCACTGAGCGTCGTCTTGCCGGTGCCGGACAGGCCGAAGAACACCGCCGTATCACCCTTGGGGCCGATATTGGCCGAACAATGCATCGGCATGATGCCATCGACGGGCAGCAGATAGTTGAGCAGGCCGAACACCGACTTCTTCATTTCGCCGGCATAGGCGGTGCCACCGATCAGGATCAGCTTTTCGGTGAAGTTGACAGCGACGACCGTCTCGCTGCGGCAGCCATGGCGCGCTGGATCGGCCTTGAAGCTGGGCAGATCGATGATGGTATATTCGGGATCGAAGCCGGGCAGTTCGGCCGTGTCAGGCCGCACCAGCAGCGTCCGGATGAACAGATTGTGCCAGGCCAGCTCGTTGATCACGCGCACCCGGACGCGATGCTCGGGCTGCGATCCGCCGAACAAATCCTGGATATACAGCGTGTCCTTCTCGCCCAGTGCCGCAATGAAATCGGCCTTGAGCGCAGCGAAATGCTCGGGCGTCATGCCCTTGTTGGTCTTGCCCCACCAGACAGTGTTTTCGGTTTCGGCATCACGGACGATGAACTTGTCCTGCGCCGATCGGCCGGTGTGCCGGCCGGTCGCGACGACCAGCGGGCCTTCGGCAGCCAAATGGCCCTCGCCGCGCGCAATCGCGGCTTCCACCAGGGGCGCCGTGATCAGGTTCCAGTGCAGCGTTGCCGTCGTGGCGATTCCCTGAGCAGTCAGGCCCTTAAGGGGGGTACGCTCGGTCACGATCAACTCTCCCAGATATGGCGGTGCGATGCGCCCGCATACGTATGCTGATTCGGCGCATATCGCCCATCGCGGTAACGGTCAAACAGACCGGGGATGCAGGGAGTTGAGCCGCGCTGCGCTTTGCCCTAGGCCAAACGCCAGTAACAAAAAGGTCGCCCCGCCGATGACGGCTACGATCGCGCTCGTCGATGATGATCGCAACATCCTGACTTCCGTGTCCATTGCGCTGCAAGCCGAAGGGTTTCTGACGCGCGTCTATTCCGACGGGGAGACGGCGCTGAAGGCGCTGATCGACAATCCGCCCGATCTGGCTATTTTCGATATCAAGATGCCGCGCATGGACGGTCTCGAACTGCTGCGGCGGCTGCGCGAAAAGAGCGTCATGCCGGTCATCTTCCTGACGTCGAAGGACGATGAGCTCGATGAGGCACTAGGGCTGGCGATGGGCGCCGATGACTATATCGCCAAGCCCTTTTCCCAACGGCTGCTGATCGCGCGCATCCGCGCCATCCTTCGCCGCGCCGAACTGGCCCAGCCGGCAGCCCCGGGCGAGGAGCCGGTGCCGACCGAAATCCTCGAGCGCGGCCGGCTTGCCATGGACCCTGCGCGCCACCGCGTGACCTGGGAGGGCAAGCCGGTTACGCTGACCGTGACCGAATTTCTCATTCTCGAAACGCTGGCGCAGCGCCCGGGAATCGTGAAGACCCGCAACCAGCTGATGGACGCGGCTTATCAGGACGACATCTATGTCGACGACCGGACCATCGACAGCCACATCAAGCGCGTCCGTCGCAAATTTCGGCAAGTGGCTCCGGAATT
The DNA here is from genome assembly GCA_002281535.1 of Sphingomonas sp. 28-63-12. Classification (GTDB taxonomy): domain Bacteria; phylum Pseudomonadota; class Alphaproteobacteria; order Sphingomonadales; family Sphingomonadaceae; genus Sphingomonas. Next base: position 19,387 of record NCGD01000021.1, on the reverse strand, counting down.
CGATGCGATTGAAACGCTTTATGGCGCAGGGTATCGATTCTCGGAAGAATGACGCACGCCGCGGCGAGGATCGCGACAGCGATCTGTCGCTGCGCTGGTCGGGCCGGGTGTCACTCACCCGGCGCATCCTCGCGGTCAACATCTTCGCGCTGGCGATGCTGGCCGGCGGCTTTTTCTATCTCGACAGCTATCGCAGCCGAATCGTCGATAGTCGGGTCGCCCAGGCCAAGCGCGAGGCGCGGCTGATCGCCGAGGCACTCGCCGCTGCCCAGCCCCAGGCCCGCCACGCGCTGACGATCGTGCTGGCCCGGAGCACGGGCACCAGGCTCAGGCTGTTCGATTCGACCGGCGCGCTGACCGGTGACAGCCGCGCGATGGGGTTGCGCAATTTCACGCTGATCGACCCGGATACCGAAAGCAGCGGTGCCCGGGCCGGGCGCTTTCTCGATGCGCTGATCGACACCGTCGTGGGCGCCGAACGCGCGCCGCTTTATCGCGAACGCCGCGCAGGCCAGACCTGGCCCGATGTGCCGCTGGCGCAACGCACCCGTCGCCCGGTCGCCACGGTGTGGCGCGCGCCTGATCGTACGCCCGTGATCACCGCGGCCGCCCCGCTGCCCGGCAATGCCGTCGTCATGACATCGATCAACGCGCGCGACATCACGCAGACCGTGCGGCTGGAACGCTTTCGGCTGAGCCTGGTCCTCCTGGTCGTCACCATCGCCTCGATCCTGCTGTCACTGTTTCTGGCGCGGACCATCGTCCGCCCGTTGCGGCGGCTCGCGCGTGCCGCCGTGCGCGTGCGGCTGGGTCGCGCCCGTGAGGTCGTCGTGCCTCGCCTGCCCTCGCGCGGTGACGAGATCGGCATGCTCGCGCGCGCGCTGTCCGACATGAGCCAGGCGCTGCGGGCGCGAATCGACGCGACAGAGGCGTTCGCCGCCGATGTCACGCATGAGATGAAGAACCCGCTCGCCTCGCTGCGCTCCGCCGTCGAGGGGCTGGGCATGGTCCACGACCCTGTCCTGCAGGAGCGGCTGCTGGCGATCGTCCGGGATGATGTCCACCGGCTGGACCGGCTGATCAGCGACATCTCCGAAGCCTCGCGGCTCGATGCCCAGCTCAGCCGTGCCAAGTTCGAACCCGTCGATATCGGCGCGATGATCGACGCGCTGCTCGCCGCCCGCACCGCGCGCGGGATCGAGCGAGGGGTGCAGATGCGCGCTGATCATCGCCACGACCGGCCATTGCTGGTGCTGGGCGAAGATGCCCGGCTGGAGCGGGTGTTCGAGAACCTGATCGACAATGCGATTTCCTTTTCGCCCGATGACGGGGTGATCGCCATCTCGATGGCCAGCCAGGGGCGTGATGTCGAGATCGCGGTCGAGGATGACGGCCCCGGCGTGCCCGAAGAGTCGCGCGACCAGGTCTTTCGCCGTTTCCAGTCGATTCGCCCGGCAGCAGAAGCCTTTGGCAAGCATTCGGGGCTCGGTCTGGCCATTGCGCGGACCATCATCGAGGGGCATCAGGGCAAAATTGCCGTCGAATCGCGCGGCGACAAACACAGCGGTGCGCGATTCGTCGTCAAGCTGCCACGGGCGGAAACTTCATGACGCAGGAGCTTCGATGACGATCGTTTCCTCCGAGACGCTGCATGTATCCTGCGTCGCGATCGACGGCCGGGCCATCCTGATCGAGGGGCGATCGGGCGCGGGCAAATCCGATCTGGCCCTGCGGCTGATTGATCGTGGCGCCCAGCTGGTGAGCGACGACTATACATTGCTCAAGCGATCGCGCACGCAGCTGTTGGCAGCGCCACCGGTGACGATCGCGGGCAAGATTGAGGTACGCGGCCTTGGGATCGTGACGATGCCCTATGTCGACCAGATACCCGTCGCGCTGGTGATCGACCTCGCCGAAACGGTTGAACGCATGCCCGCTGAGCGCCAGACCCGGCGGATCGCCGGCATCGACATCGCAGTCGTCGCCATTGACGGTCATGACGCCTCCGCACCAATCAAGGTCGAGCTCGCGCTCAAACGGTTGGGGCTGCCGCCATCATGATCCAGGAATCGAAAGATATCCTGCTTGTCACTGGCATGTCAGGCGCCGGCAAATCGACGACCCTCAAGACGCTGGAGGATCTTGGCTGGGAAGTGGTCGACAATCTGCCGCTGCAATTACTCGAGCGGCTGCTGGCCACCGCCGAGCCGCCGAGCAGCGGTGACGATGCTCGCCCGCTCGCGCTCGGCATTGGCGCGCAAACCCGCGATTTTGACCCAGACCGTATCATCAAGCGGATCAACAGGCTGCGGGCCGATCACGGTCATGACATCGGCACCTTGTTCCTCGACTGCGCCGGTTCGGAGCTCGAGCGGCGCTATTCGGAAACCCGCCGCCGCCACCCGCTGGCGCTCGATCGTCCGGCGGCTGACGGCATTGCCCGCGAGCGCGAGCTACTGGCGCCGCTGCGCTCCTGGGCGAACCGGCTGATCGACACCACCAACCTGTCGAGCAACGAACTCGCCCACAAAATCCGCTCGACCTTCGCGCGCGACGGGCTCAGCGGGCCGACCTTGTCGGTCATGTCGTTCGGTTTTGCGCGCGGGCTGCCGCGCGATGCCGATCTGGTGCTCGACATGCGATTCCTGCGCAATCCGCATTGGGACGATGTGCTGCGCCCCGGCACCGGGCTGGACGCGGATGTCAGCGCCTATATCGCCGCCGATCCGGCCTATGAAGACGCCATGGCGGCGATCGACGCGATGATCCTGCTGCTGCTGCCGCGCTATCGGGCCGAGGGAAAATCCTATGTAACCATTGCGTTCGGGTGTACCGGAGGGAGACATCGCTCGGTCCATGTCGCTGATCGCATGGCGAAGCGGTTGCGCGACGCGGGATTTTCGCCCACGGTTACGCACCGCGATCTGGCGGCGGCGTCGCAGGACTCGCTTGAGGGCGCCCCCGCGGTGCCGACTATTTTGTGAAGACTGACGGGGATGATGCTGAAGTGATCGGGCGGCGATGATCGGGCTGGTACTCGTGACCCATGGCCGCCTGGCCGAAGAATTCGTGACCGCGATGGAGCATGTCGTGGGCAAGCAGGAGCGAATCGCCACGATTTCGATCGGCCCCGAAGACGATATGGAGGGCCGCCGTGCCGACATCGCCAATGCGATCAAGGCGGTCGATACCGGCCAGGGCGTGATTGTACTGACCGATCTGTTTGGCGGCACGCCATCAAACCTGGCCATTTCGCTGATGGAGACCGGGCGGGTCGAAGTGATTGCCGGCATTAATCTGCCGATGCTGATCCGGCTGGAAGGCGCGCGCAAATCGATGAAGGTTACCGAAGCCGTGGCAGCAGCGCGCGAAGCGGGGCGCAAATATATTTCGGTCGCCTCCGAAGTGCTGGGTGCAGCCGCCGCGTGACCAAGGTATTCCGCACCGTCACCATTACCAACCGACGCGGCCTGCATGCGCGGGCCAGCGCGAAATTCGTGACGCTTGCCTCCACCTTGCCGGTCGACGTCGCCGTGGTGAAGGACGCCACCCCCGTCACCGGCACCTCGATCATGGGGCTGATGATGCTCGGCGCGGCCATGGGCGATCACATCACGATCAGCGCCGAAGGCGAAGGCGCGCAGGCCGCCGTCGATACGCTGGCCGATCTGGTCGAGGCCAAGTTCGGCGAGGATTGATCCCGCTCATGCCGCGTGAAATCACCGCCTATTCGAATCCGCTGATCAAGCGCGTGCGCCAGCTGCGTGACAAGCGTCACCGCCGCGAAGAAGGGCTGTTCCTGGCCGAAGGCCTGCGCATCCTCACTGAGGCCCGTGAGACCGGCCGGCTGCCGCAGTATCTGTTCTTCGCGCGCGACAGCGCCGCGCATCCGCTGGTCACAGCGCTGATCGCCGATGTCGAGGCGGCGGGTGGCGAGGCAATCGAAACATCGCCCGACATCCTGTCCAAGCTGTCGGGCAAGGATAATCCGCAGGCGGTGGTCGGCGTGTTTGCCGAATTTGCCCGCACGCTCGGCTCGCTTGACCGGACGCGCGCCGCCATCTGGCTGGTCGCCGAGCGGCTGCGCGATCCGGGCAATCTCGGCACGATCCTGCGCACCGGCGATGCCGTCGGCGCGGGCGGGCTGATCCTGATCGGCGCGTGCGTCGATCCCTTTTCGGTGGAGGCCGTGCGCGCCAGCATGGGCGCGCTGTTCACCGTGCCGATCGTGCAATGCGACTGGGCCGATTTCATCGCCTGGCTGCGCGCCGGACCGGGCCAGCTGGTCGGCCTCAGCCTGGATACCGACACGGATTACCGCGCCGCCGATTATGCAGCGCCAACCTTTTTGCTGACCGGCAATGAGGCACAGGGCATGCCCGACGACTATGCCGAAGCGTGCGATTTGCTGGTGAAGATCCCGATGCTCGGCAAGGCCGACAGCCTGAATGCCGCGGTGGCAACGGCGGTGATGGCGTATGAGGTGCTGGGGCATAGGCGCGGCTAGTGGCCGGCGAGCAATGCTCGGTACGACCTACTTGACGAGCGCCCATGGTCATGTTGCTTCGGCTCGTTATTTTTTGGATAGCGAGGCCTGATGGCATTCGATCAACTCGATGCAGCGGTCAGGGTTGCGGCGATGACGACGATTCTGCTGCTTGCTTGGCTTCTGGTGCATCGCTCACGGTCGATCACATTTGCCGCCCTCCTGTTCTTGCCGCTGGCGATCTGCCTGTCGGGCTTCGTGATCGGCAACAGCGCCGGTGCCTTGCTGCGCCCCGTCGGCCTGCTGGGTAGCGTCGCCCATCTGGTGAGCGGCTATACCGTTATCTTCCTCTGGTGGTTCTCCCTTTCCTGCTTTGATAGCCGCTTCAGGGTGATAGGCGGTGTCCTGGCGGGTGGTCTGGCTTGGGCGACGATCGCCTCGGCGGACCGCGGCCTGTTCGGTCCGACGATCGCTGATCGCGGATTGTCACGGCTGCTCATGGCGATGGGCTTCGCAATTGTCGGCCATTTGGTCTGGCGCTTGATTGCCGAACGCGCTGGCGACCTGATCCAGCAGCGACACGATTCGCGTGTCATGGTCGCCGTCTTGCTGGGCGGCATGTTGTTCGTTGATCTTGCCGCCGATGCGGCGTTCGGCGTCGCTTGGCGGCCGCCGGCATTTGCGATTACCCAGAACGTCATGATTCTTGGCTTTGCCGTATGGCTGGCGGACAAGCTACTGACCGTTCGTCCCGAATTGCCGAGCTTTCGCGACCTTGCCGAACATGCAGCGGGAAGCGCAGCACCACTGGCCGCCAACCAACAGGATGATGATCTTCACCGCCGCCTGAGCGAATTGATCGGCACCCAACGTCTCTTTCTGGACCCCGATCTGACATTCGCAACCTTTGTCGCGCGCATGGGCGCCCCGGAACGGGCGGTCCGCCTGTTGATCAACCATGGGCTGGGCTTTGATCATTTTCGGAGCTTCCTGAACCATCACCGTCTGGCAGAATCGCGCCGATTATTGCGCGATCCGCGCCGCGCCGATGATAAGCTCATCGCCATTGCGCTTGATAGCGGCTTCGCCTCGCTGGCGAGTTTCAATCGCGTCTTCCGAGCGATCGAAGGATGTAGTCCAACACAATACCGGGCCGCCGCGTTGCAAGCCGACCCGAAAGGCGATCGTCCAGCACAATTGCCGCCATTGCCGGGTTTTGAGGAGCGAAAAGCCGGGTTCTGAGGTGGCGCAGCGGCATTACCGCGATACGTCTTCGGCTCGACAGAATGAAGGCATCGATGTGAACGGAATAATCGGATTGGGAGCAACGCTGGCGCTCCTGCTGTTGCTCGGATTGGCGATCGGGTTGGCTGATCGCCAACACTTCGCTGCCCGCTGGCTGGTCATCGCATCGGTACTCGTGGCAATCAATGACGCTCTCCTCACTCGCCTCTATGGGCTGATGCCCAACCTGATCGGGGGAAGCTGGAATTGGGAGGGCAAGCTCCTCGCGCTGGGCGCGACCCTCGCTGTTGCAGCACTGCCCGCATTTGGCTGGCGCCGATCCGGTCTCAGTCTTGATCAGCAACAGGGCAGTCTGCGCGGAGCCCTGCCGGTTGCAGCGCTTTATTGCGGCTTCTTCATCGCTATCGCGCTGGTCTTTCCCGGCGGCAAATCGACGATCGAGGATGCCGCCTTTCAGCTGACAATGCCGGGATTTGAAGAGGAGCCCTTTTATCGCGGCATCCTGCTGTTTGCGCTGGACCGGGCATTTACCGGCAGACAGCGTTTCCTGGGTGTCGACTGGAGTTGGGGAGCGCTGCTTTCATGCCTGTTGTTCGGCATGGCGCATGCGTTCGGGTTTGCGGATGGCCATTTCTCGTTCGACCCAATGACCATGGCGCTGACCGCGCTGCCAGCGCTGATTGCCGTCTGGCTAAGGCTGCGGACACAAAGCGTGCTTCTCCCGATCTTGCTCCACAATTTCGGAAATTCATTCAGCCTATTAGCCTGAAGGCCGCGGTGGCTTGGCCGGTCATGGCGTAGAAGATGCTGGGGAAAGGGCGCACCTGTTGATCCTGGCGCGCGTGTGAGTAAATGAATCGCAAACGTACCTCGCGCCATTTCGGACAATCATAAATCAGTAAATTTCAGATTTATAAATTTACAATTTTATTTATCAAATATTTTACAGAATAGGACGCAATCATGCCGAACCGTGGTGAAAAACACTATGTGGAGCTTGATGGTTTACGAGGGATAGCTGCAATTTCGGTAATGTTATTCCACGCTCATATACCAATTTTTGGCCATGCCTATTTAGCCGTTGATTTTTTCTTCATGTTAAGCGGGTTCGTGATTGCACACGCGTATGGGTATTATTTAACATTACCCGGCTATTTTAAACTTTTTGCGCGTGATCGAATTATTAGACTCCACCCGTTGTTGATTCTTTTCAGCATAGTGGGCGGCGCAGAACTCGCATTGAATAGTTTCGCACTTAGTAGAACCGGGGCAAATTGGCTTATTCTCGATATTGTGGCAGGAATATTTCCTGCTCCATCTCTTTGGGATCTTGATATTCCAAATAGTAATATCTTTATAGTCAACCCCCCATCATGGTCGCTTTTTTGGGAGATATTGGTTAATCTTATTTTTGCATTTATTTCGCCGTATTTATCAAACAAGCGATTGATATTTATTTTGATATTATCTGTATGCGGCATAATTATCGCTACGATAAATTATGATGGTCTCAATGTTGGATGGTCGCCTGATAACTTTTTATGGGGCATCGCCAGAGTTATGTTTGGCTTTTTTGCAGGTGTTTTAATTTATAGAATTCATTCTGCCGGATTTTTGGCCGATGGAGGACGTCGCTATTTGGTAGCGCCCATATTAATTGCCACCTTTGTTGCCCTGCCATATGGCTCGGCGTGGTCCATCGCCTATGATCCAATAATTATAATCGTGCTATTCCCTTTATTATTACTTTTTGCTGCAGGGAGCAAACCTTTAGTTCCATCAATTGCAACGCTGAGTGGAACAATTTCATATCCCCTATATCTTGCTCACACGTCTATAATAATGGGATTAAACGGTGCAGCCCACAGGTTTTTAAAAATTTCAGGAAATCCTCTGGCTCTGTCAATTATAGTTATTATAACAATAATTCTATCTTACTTAATTGTGATTTATTATGACAAACCAGTGCGTAAATTTTTACGTACTCATTATGGGAGTGGTAATCATTGATATTTTTCTTGATGGTACCGTTTTGAAAGAAGCCAAATTCCGAGCTTCGCCGCGAAGTTATCTGCAAAAATATCCGAGGCGACTACTGTGAACCGCGAAAATACCGGCGCGATCGTGATATGGCGGTCGCTTCCGGACCTCATATAACTGCCCGCTATTACGCAAAATACAGTCGAACGTGGATATGTCTTGAACATCGATCAGCGGCAGGACCGTAGAGGGCCAAGCGCGTCGTCGCGCCGCTCCAGTTTTGACCATCAAACCAAGTCTGAGCGCATTCCATCACTGCAAATACTACCCTTAAGCCCCCCTACTCCACCGCCTCCCCCAAACCCTCGATCAGCGGCATCCCATCGCCATATCGTGCCAGTGCCTCCACCGGCGGCACTTCCTCGATCTCGCGCGGGCCGGTGTCGATGCTGAGGTCGCGGAACTTCCGCGCGGTGACCAGCGCGCGGCTTTCGAAGCTGCTGACAAAGGTGTTGTAATTATTGACAGCACTGGTCAGCCCGCCGCCAACCTTGCGCAGATCGCCCGCCGCCTTGGCGAGGCGTTCGTACAGCTCCTTGCCGAGCATGCCGATTTCCTGCGCCTGCTTGGCCATTTTCTCCTGCCGCCACACCGCATCCACCGTGCGCGCAATCGCGATCAAATTGGTCGGCGTCGCCAGCAGCACGCGCTTTTCAAAGGCAAAATCCCATAGCGTCGGATCATGCTCCAGCGCCGCTGACAGGAAATGTTCGCCGGGCACGAACATGATCACGTAATCGGGGGCATCAGCGAACTGGCTCCAATAGGCCTTGTTGCCGAGCCCGTTGACATGCGCGCGCATCGACGCGGCGTGGAGCGCCAGCCCCTTGTGCCGCTCCTCCTCGTCAACCGCACCGAACGCGTCCTGATAGGCATTGAGCGAGACCTTGGCGTCGATCACCAGCGCCCGGCCGCCCGGCACGCGGACGATCGCATCGGGGCGCAGCCGCCCGCCGGCGTCATCGCCGTCGGCGACGCTGACCTCTGTCTGGAAATCGGTATGTTCGGACAGGCCACAGGTCTCCAGGACATTCTTCAGCTGTTGCTCCCCCCAGCGGCCGCGCGATTTGGGGGCATTGCGGAGCGAATTGACCAGTTTGGCCGCCTCGCTTGAGACCTTCTCCTGCCCGATCCGCAGGCCCTCCAATTGGCCCTTGAGCTGATCGAAGGCACTGGTCCGGTCAGTCTCGACCTTTTTGACGGTTTCCTCATAAAGACTCAGCCGATCGCTGACCGGCTGGAGCATCGAGCGCAAATTCTGCCCCGCCGTTTCCTCGGATTGCTTGAAGCGCTCATCGGCGCGCTTCAGGAAATTTTCCTGCGCCTCACTCAGCAGCCGGTTGGAAACATCGGCAAATTGCGCAGCCATTACATCTTTGGCCTCGCGCAGTTCGGCCAACCGCAGCTCAAAAGCACCCGCCTGCGCCTTGAGCGTCGCCAGATCGGTACGCGCGATATCGCGCTCGTCCCGGACCTGCTCGAGCGTGGCAGCCAGGCTGGCCACGCCCTTGGCGCGCTCTTCGGCACCGGCGAGATCGGTGATCGCGCGGCGAAAAGCCTCGGCCTGCGCGTCGCGCTCGGCCCGCGCCTGGGCGGTGCTGCGCCCGCCCAATAGCCAGCCAAGGCCAAGGCCGATGACCAGCGACGCCAGAATGAAGATGATGACAAGCGGGTCCAAATGTTTGGCCTTCCATGGGAACGAAGCACGAACCTAGCGGCTGGGTCTGCCAGCGGCAAGCAGGTGGTGTCCGCAGCCGAAACCCATGCCAAAATTTGATGGCCGCTGACGCCGCCGTACCGATATAGCTTGGCGGCCTGAAACTCCGTGCAAGAAAGGGACCGGCCGTGCCGCACAAAATCCTCGTCCTCTATGGGTCGTACCGCATTGACCGGATGGGCATTCGCCTCGCCGATTTCATCGTCAACGGCCTTAACGGGCGCGGCGCCGAGGCCACCCTGGTCGATGCCCAGGCGATCGGGCTGCCGATGCTCGACCGGATGTACAAGGAATATCCCGCCGGCACCGCACCCGCCGCGATGGCCGATCTCGCCGCGCAGATCCGCGCCGCCGACGCCTTTGTGTTCGTGACCGGCGAATATAATTGGGGCATGCAGCCGGGGCTGAAGAACCTCACCGATCATTTCCTGGAGGAATGGTTCTGGCGACCAGCGGCGATTGCCAGCTATTCGGCCGGCCGGCTGGGCGGCGCGCGCGGCAGCGTGCCGTGGCACGGGACGCTCTCGGAAATGGGGATGGTGGTCATCTCGAGCACCTTGGTCGTCGGCCAGGTCGGCCAGGCGCTCGATGCCGAGGCCAAGCCGATCGGCGACGGCGGCACTGCGCTGGCGCATGCCTTTCCGCGCTTTGCCGATGATCTCGCCTGGTGGACCGACGCCGCGATCGCCCAGCGCGCGCGACAGACGCCGCCTTATTGACCCCGCTCGCCGGCGGCGAGGTGATCGGCAACCAGCCGCGCCACCGCCGCCGGGCGTTCGAGCGGCGCCAGATGCCCCGCATCGGCGACAAAGGCGATCGTCGCGTGCGGCAGCCGCCGCCGGAGCAATTCGGCAGTCCGCGCAAAGCTGGCGATATCGTCATCGCCCAGGATCAGCAGCACCAGCGCGGTGACGTGCGTCAGCCGCTTGTCCAGCCCGGTTTCGCGCGGGGCAAAGCCCGGGCAGAACAGCTCGTCCCAGCGATGCGCGCCGACGGTTGCGGCGATCTGCGCGAACAGCCCAGAATCGCGCTTCGCCCCGGCAAAGATCGCCGGCGGCACCTGCAGCCAGCGTTCGGCAAGCCACGGCCCGATGCCGCGGTCGCGCGCCAGGCGGCGCAATTCCTGATTGCAGTCGGCCGCGTCCTGATCCTCGGGCCCGCCGGGCAGCGCCGGCGCGCTCAGGATCAGCCGCCGGAACCGCGACGGCGCCTGCCCTGCCGCCTCGAGACACACCGTGCCCCCGAACGACAACCCGATCAGATCGTCGACCTCGAGCCGATCGGCGACCTCGATCACCGCCGCCGCAAAATGCGCGATCGTATCGGCCGGCGTGATCGCCCGGCTGCCGCCATGGCCGGGCAGATCGATGCCGATATGGTCCCAGCCCGGCAATGCACGCCACAAGGGCGCCCAGAGCCGCGAATCGAGCGTATAGCCATGCACCCAGAGCAAGCGCGGTCCCGCGCCGGCAGCGGGGCGGTGGAGCTTGATCGGCCCGTCGCGCGTGGCGATGTCGAAGACCGTATCGGGCAAGCTCAACGCATCCCCGCGCAAAAGGCGCGAAAGCCCGTCACGCCGGCATCGCCTGCCACCGGTGCGAAGGGCGGATCGTCGACCATCGCTTCCCAGATCGGCTTGTCCTCCATCAGCCCCCGGCGCGCGCCATCGAGCAGATAGCGACACGCTGCCGCATCGGGCGGCGCGCCATTGTCGCCCGGCGGCAACACCAGCGACAGCCGAACGACGCACTGGCGAGGCCCGGCCGGCACCGTCGCCGTGATCATCATATAGGGGTTTGCTCCGCCCATCTCGGCGATCACCAGGGTCGGGCTATAAGCGGTCGCGCGATAGGGAATGGCGACATGCGATTGGCCCGCGGCACCCTGCTGCCAGGGCGATGGCGGCAACAGAAATTCGCCTTCGACTGCAAAGCTACCCCCTGCCGCCACGATTCGCAGATCGGGTTGGTTGCCGATCGCATGGACGATCCTGAAATGGAGCCCGTCAAAGGCATTTTCGATCACCAGCTCGGCCGGGGCACCAATCACCAGCTCAAAGCCCGGCACGAAGAAAGCGGTGGCATCCAGCGCCGCCAGCCGTGCCGGCAGATCGCCCGCTGCACCGCTCGCCGCGCGCACGAACACCAACCCGCCGATCGACAGGCACGGATATTCGGCAACACCCAGGCCGGCGCGCGCCGATCCAAGGCCGATGCTCAGCCCGTGAAAGGGGCAGCGGATCGCCTCGCCGATCAGCGTGCCCCCCCGGCAAAGATTGGCACCACGATGCGGGCACACCGCCTCAAAGGCGCGAATACGGTCCCCATCGCGCACCAGGGCGAGCGGCCGCGTGCCAATCGCCGCGCCGTTCAGCCCCGCGCTGAGATCGCGCGCAAAAGCAATCTGGTACCAGCCCTTATGCAACATCGCTGCCGAGCCCCAGCACCCGCGCCGCCACCAGCGCCCGCACAATATCGGGCCGCTCGATCCGATCGACGGCAATCGTACCGCACCTCGCCACGGCTGACACCACCCCCCTCTCGGCCTCGCTCAAGCGGCGCGGCGGCAAATGGCGCTTGAAATGGACAACATCACCACCGCCGCGTGTCTCGATCCGGCGGACGGCGGGGCCGGCTCGCACGACAATCGGCGCGGCCGTGCCTTGCTCCAGCCCGTATCGCCACGCCGCCGCCGCCGAATCGACCCGGCTGGCGCGGACATCCGCCCCCGTCACTGTATCGATGATCCAGGTCCCGGCCGATGGGGATGCCGGCAGATCGACTTCGGCAGCGATGATCGCAAAGGCCAGCGCCGCCAGCCCGTCGGTTGCCGGTGCGCGCGGCAGGCGGCGCTGCCGCATCGGTGACCAGAGCAGGCAAACCCCCTCCGCTGCGCCGATTTGCTCGACGACAAGCCCGTCGGCAGCGTCGCTCAGCGCAACATGCGGCGCGGTGTCCAGCACCAGCGGCGTTACCGCTGGCCAGGCCGCTGCCAGCGCCGTCAACAGCATCTCGGCGATCTGCCTGTCGAGGGTCCGGGGATGGGCAGCGCCAGGATCGATGGCGACCCGGATCGCCCGCACGCTGATCGCCTCGGCCGGCTCGGATGCGAGCCAGGCCAGCGCCGCCCGCAACCGGCACCGCCGCGCCTGATCGGGATCGCCGCGATCGAGCGTTTGCGCCCGGAGCAGGTTGAGCTGGACGATCTCGCTCGCGCTGCGCACATTGTCGGTGGTCGCAAAAGCGCGCCGCAGATAATCGCAATAGCCTTGGTCATCACCAGCCGCGCGGCTGAGCCGGGCCAGGTTGATCGCGTTGACGAAGTGGAGCTGCGGATCGGGATCAGAGTCGCTTGCCAGTGCACCTTCGATCTCCCGCTCGATCGCCCGCGCACCATCCAGGTCACCATGGCGAAACCGGGCGAACGCGAAGATGTTGCGGTGATAGAGCGCCGTTGCCGCGTCACGCGCTGGCCCAGTCTCGGCAAAACAGCGTTCGGCAGCGTCGACATCCCCGATCATCACCTTGCCCCAGCCGCGCATCACCGACAGTTCACCGCGCAAGGCCGCGGGCAAGCGCGGCGACGGCTCGGGTGCGGCGGCAGCCTCGGCAAACTGGTGCAGGAAAATTCGGATGCCCTGCAGCTGCAGCTCGGTCGCCGCTGCGTCGATCGGGGTCCGGGCGCAGGCACGCGCGCGCTTGGCCAGTGCCAGCGCGAGATCGGCCGAGGCTTGGACGGCGGCCTGCGCATAGCCCGCCAGTGCCGGCGCATCGACGAACAGCGCGGTACCCAGGCACTGGCAATAGGCAAACAACCGGGGATCGCCATGTTCATAGGCAGCGAGCTGGTCGATCAGCGCCGGCACGCAGCGCGGATCGATTGTCCGCGCACCCGGCGCGATCGTATAATGCGCCGGCCCCGCCGATTGCAGCGCGGGATGGTCCGGCGCGATCCCCAAGGCCGCAACAACCGGCGCCGGCACCAGCCCGGGATAGAGTTGCAGCAACGGCGGCAGCGCAGCTGGCGGCGATGGCGATCGACCGCCCGCGAATCGCACGGCGATGCCGAGCCGCAGCAGATAGCGCAGCAGCGCACGGTTGTCGGACCGGATCGGAAGTGCATGAAGCGGTCGCACAACCACAATGCGCGGGTCATCGGGCAGCGCGTCGGCAATCGACAGCGCCTGATGATAGGCGGTCAGCAAGGTACCGTCGCCCCGCGCTTCGCGATCGACATTGCGGCTGATTTCGGCGGCGTCGACATGCGCCGGCTCGGGCAAGGCGATGCCCAATTGGGCGGCAAGCTCGCCGGCGGCATGGCCCGGTGACCACGCCCCCATGGCCAGATCCACGCGGAATATCGGGCCCGGTCGCATGGGCGGGGATCGAATGGTCATCCCCGTCACCAATGCGTCGTATCGGCGCCTATGCCACGACCGCCAACAACCTGCGCATAGATGGTGCTGCGGGTGATGCCGTCTATCTGCAGAAAATCATCGACATCGCGATCGAAATAGCCGCCGACACAAGTCACGGCGAGCCCCAGTGCCGTGCCGGCGAGATTGAAATTCTGCGCGACATGGCCCGCTTCAAGCAACGCAAAGCGATAGCCGCGATCACGATATTTAAAGGTCGATCGCTCGAAAAAGGCCGTGATGAACAACTGGGCTGCCGAATTGAGCGGCAATTCTGGTTGGACGAAAAAGCCGCTGAGCTTGTGAGTCTGGTCGCCGCGCCGCACCAACCGCAGCTGGTGGCGCGTGGGATCGTAATAATAAAGCCCCGGCGGCGCACCGGCGATGCGCGCGCTATGCAGATAAAGGTCAAGCGGATAGAGCGCGCCGCCCGACGGCACGGTGCGGAACGGGCGCGGAAACGTCGTCTCGGCATTGTCGCGCGTCTCGCCATAGGCATTGAACAGCAGCGCCGAGACCTGATCGAGGTCGAGTGCGCAGCTTGCCATGTCCCGCCCGGTGACGCGCGCACGGATTGCGGCGCCGATCGGCATCGTCAAATCGGGCGGCGGTGGCAGGGCGATCGTAGGATAGCCTTCATAGGCGAGCGCTGGTGCCAGCGCCGCCATCCGCGCCCGGACAAGGTCATTGGGCGGCGGGCGATCATGCCGCTCGGTCTTCGAATTGTCGTGATAGGTCTCCCAACAACACTCATCGTCGCTGGGCGGCACCAGCGCGCGATAGGCGATCGATTCGCTATCCAGCACCGGGCCCAATTCGGGGCGCGGGGCAGCGCCGAACAAGGGACGGATCGGACGGTTCATGGATAGGGATGCGGCACGCCGCGATCCTGCCCGGGTGCAACCCCCGGATGGCCAAGCCGCTGCGGCACCGTGAACAGCCGCGTGCCCCCCAGGGCGCGGATGCGATAGCCCATGAACAGCGGGTGATAGCCAGGCACAATCACCCGCCAGACATGCAGGCCCAGCATCGCCATATCGGCGCTGGTCAGATCAGCGGCATAGGCCCGGTGGCCGGTGTCTTCGATCCGGCTGGCGGCGGTGATGACATCATCGTCGGGATTGGTGGCAAGCGAGGCATAGTCGGCAAAACTGCGCCGTTCGTTTGAGCCCAGCAGGCTGTCGATCACCGCGCTATTGGCCGGATCGGCGGCGAAGTTCAGATGATCCATCTGGGTAACGATATCCTCCCAGTCATTCTGGTCGGAGACGGGCGGCAAATGGCGCCTGATCTGCTGCGCATAGCGACGGGTATGCGCCAGTTCCTCGACCGCCTTGGCAAGGGCGCGCGCCGGATCGAGATCGGCGGACGCGGCAAAAACGCGCGCCGGCCTTTCGGGTGCATCGGACAGCAGCACACTTAGGATGCAGGGGATGCCGTTGTCGGTGGTGATATCGAGCAGGATGACACGGTCGCCCGTCTCCTCGAAGCGGCGGACCATGTCATAGGCAGCGTCCGGGATCGTCTCGGCCCGGATGCGCGGCGGCGCGATCCCGGCTTGCCAGGCGATCGTGAAGCAATCGCGTTCGACCACTTCATAGAGACCGCCCAGGATCGCCCGCGGGCGGCTACCATGGCATGCCAGTCCGGTCGAGATTGGCTGGCCAATCGGCGCATCACTGCTGCCGCGGACAAAACTATAGGGAATCCAGACAAACGCCGCCGGCACATGGACAATGTCCCCGGACAGCAGGTCGGTTGCCGGGGTCCAACGGATCATTGTCTCGCGCGTGAACGGCACCCAGGGAAAGCCCGGCTCGGCATATTGCGCGGCGCTGTACAAAGCGAATTGTCCGGGATCGACGCACGCAAAGGATGCCGCCGCCGCGCTCGCCAGCGGCAATGTCTCGCGATCATAGATGGCGCCACAATAACGCTCGACCGCCTCGCCCACTGCCTTGGCGAGCGCAATCTCGCGAGTCACTGCTGCGCCGCCGGTCTGGTAGAAATTGCGTTGTGCAACAAAGGCCTGAGTGTTGCAGGCGCGCGCTGCAAAATGGAAAAAGCGCGGCGATCCCGGCTCGATCGGAATCTCGGCGACATCGTTGACGATGCCCATCCGCGGATCGCACAGCACGCCCAGATGCGCGCCCAGTGGCCCCAAGGGCGCGAGCGAGCGGAGCGCGACGCTCGCCATTAATCGTTGCCCGGCATGAAGACATTACTCTCGGCGGCGGGCGATGGTGCGCTGCGTGCCGTCGCGCAGACCGGGCAGCGCGGCACTTTCAGCACCCGCCGCGTCACCAGCGACGGGGTGAGCAGATCCAGCTCGATCAGCCGCCCGATATTGCCGCCGGGCAACGCCTGCGAATAGAATTTGAGCAGCTCGGTCGCGGCCAGATTGGCGGCAGCGTGCGCCATCGGCGCCAAAAAGCCAGTGGCATGCTGCGCGAAATAAGCGCTGTTATCCGTCGCCCGCTGCAGGCTGATCTCGCTCGATGCCGATCGGTCGCGCAGCCCGACGCATTCATAACAGGCGCTTCGGCCCGGCAGCACCATCGGCCCGATCATCCCGATCTGATCGCAGAGCAGCACCGGGTAAAAGTTCAGATCATTGGCGACGCAAAAGTCGTTCCATTCGCGCGCCAGATCGGGGCCGCCGAAATCGGCGGTCAGGATCAGGCAGTCGGGCATCTCTTCTGCCTCGGCCCAGGCGGCATAGTCGATCGGCGCGACCTTTCCCTCGGCCATGGCCAGCGCGATATTGCGCAGCATCGGGTGGTCGACCAGCTCGACGGTGCCGAACCCCATGCCACCCAGCGCCGCCGCCAGCGCGGTGCCAATATGATTGACGCCCATGACCGAAAGTCGCCGGCTCGCCAGCGTGCCGCGCACCGCCGCCGGTGATGTGCCGTAATTCCAGTAGAACACGCTCTCATGGCGATCATCGGCTTCGGCGCTGTTATCTGCCCCATCGGCGACCGACACCAGCAGCCGCCGCGATTTAAGTGCCTCGATCAGACTTTCCATGATCGGGCGATCACCCTCGTCGACCGCCGCGATCAGCTCGGCCGCGGTCGCCCCGCCCTCGCGCCGCGCTAGGTCGGCGAGCACCGCGAGCACCGCTTCGAGCCCGGCCGCCTCCAGAAATACTCGGGTGATCCCGCGCTTCAACACATAGCCAGTGTCAAACGGTGCGGCCTGCACGTCGAGCAGCACCAGCGGTTCTGCCGCGGCGGGCGCCAGATCGATCCTCATAGCACCGACGTCCGGTTCATCGCGCTCTCCCCGATCGTGATGGCATTGGAAACCGGTCGGCCCAGCGCCGATTCGCGGGTCACATCCTCGCGCACCGCGACGACATGCTCGCGATATTGGGTGTAGGATCCCTTGAAGACGCGGTAGAGATCGCGGTAGCGCGCCCGGAATTCCGCCTTGGGCAGGCGCGTGGCGGTAACCGCATTCTGGCAATCGAACAGCGCCCAATTGGGCCGGCCATTTTCCTGTTTTTCGATGACCTGGTCGAAACTGGCGAGCATGTCGGTCCCCGGCAGCGGGGTCAGCACGGTGAAGCTCGGATAGTCGATACCGCTGCGTTCGATGAAGCGGCTCAGCGCCTTGAAGTCATCGGGGCCGTAATCGGTGTTGACGACAAACTGCGCGAACACGCCGACGCCCAGTTCGCGGGCCGCCGCCAGTCCGCGCTCGATGTCATCGATCGAGCATTTCTTGTTATATTCGTCGAGGTCCTTCCAGCTGATCGCGTCGATACCGATGAACAGCCGGTCGAGCCCGATCTTGGCCCAGGCCGCCACCGCATCGCGGTTGCGCAGAAGCGTATCGATCCGGCAATAGGTGAAATAACGCTTCCTGACGCCCGCCTCCGCAATCGCCCCCGCCAGCGTCAGCATCCGCTTCCCATTAATAAACGCCTCGTCATCGATCAGGAATATATTTTCCTCCTCGATCATTCTCAATTCATCGACGACCTTGTCGATGCTGCGCAAATGATAATGGCCCTCGAACACGCGCCACACCGAACAAAAGCTGCATCGATACGGACAACCGACCGACGTCCGCAGCAGCGCGATAGGGCGCATCCAGTCGATGAAGTAGCCTTCGCGGTCGCCGGCGGTCAGCTGTCGGTCAGGCGGTGCGAGTAGATCGAGCTCGTCGCGGGTCAGCAGGCGAGTCGGCCCGCCCGTGGCCGCGAATGCACCCCTGGCGTCGCATCGATAAATTCCATCGCCGCGCGCAATCGGCCCGCCAACCGACTCGTCAGCTGCCGCGACAATGGCTTCGGTGCCGTCGCCCGAAACGACTATATCCACGGCTGCTGCAAAAAAATCATCGGGCAGAAACGTCGCGTGGTGGCCGCCGACGATTGTCAGGATGGCCGGGTCAAACCGCTTTACCTCGTCACAAATCTCGAGGGCGCGGCGGACGTGCATGGAAAAGGCAGTGACCCCAACGAGGTCGGGACGGAAGGAAGCAAGCGTTTCGACCAGCTTGCCCTGGCGCAGGCGCAGATCCAAGACGATCGCTTCGTGACCGGCGGCACGCAAGGCAGCACCGAGATATTCGAGCGCCAGTGGCTCGGCGATCGCGCCAAGGTCACCCCAGCCCAGCACTTCGTTGAGCGAATTTGGCCAGATGAGAAGAACGCGCGCGCCCACATTGCCTCCCTTGCTGGGGGCCTCCCTTGCGGGAGCAGGGAATCAAAGGCCGATCGCCCACCGGGCAATCCGCCCCTGATCGTTTAGGCAGCAAGCGCGAGCACGGGCTCAACCGCAGCGGCACAGCAACACGGCGTGCAGCAACAGCATGACACATCAATCGACGCCGCCAGGCCGCCAATTTGGCCAAACGCCTTTTGCACGCTCTCGATATCCTTGACTGTCAGCTTGGCGGCAGTCGCCGACACACGGCCAAGCTGCATTGCCGACAAATCCGCCTTCGTCAGCGTGCGCGCGCCGGGCGTCAGCCCTTCCGCCGCAGAAGGTGTTAGCATCTTGCCAATCGGCGTTGCCGCCGGGAGGCGTCTGGTCAGTTGCAAGGCAGCGACCGCGCGCTGATCGGTCAGCCGCCGCTGGAGGATCGACGGGTTGGCCGTCGCAAATTTCTGAATCGGCAGATTTGCCGCACTCACTTGTCCCACAGCGGCTGAACCATTGAGCACACTGGCAACGCCTACCGCCCCAAAGCCAAGAGTGAGCAAAGTTTGGCGACGCGAAACCGTAACATCCTTGGACATGGCATTTCTCCTCCAGAGTGTCGGCAAGCTCCCTTACATGAGTCACTTATGTATACGCCCAGATAACGCCAAATGCAATCGCTAACAACCTGAAATTTTATTGACTTTAAGACCACCACCTAGTCATTTTGTGCAATTTCTCTAATACCACCTGTATCACTTATATCAAATATCTATAAAATACGGAGGTTTATAAAAATATCAGGCAATTAAAATATAACTATATACAAA
>NCGD01000020.1:20509-63654 GCA_002281535.1 Sphingomonas sp. 28-63-12 | reverse complement strand
GCGGCCATGCTTGCCGGCCGGGAAGACCTCGCGGATTTCGGCGCGGCCGACGACCGTTTCGAACGCCTCGGGGCCAAGCTCGCCCGCCATGCCGGCGCGGATTTCGTCGATCAGGTCATAGATGATGTCGTAATATTTCAACGCCACCTTCTGCCGTTCGGCGATCTCGCGTGCCTTGGCGTTCGCCCGCACGTTGAAGCCGATGATCGGCGCGCCGCTGGCCCCCGCCAGCGTCACATCGCTCTCGGTGATGCCGCCCACGCCTGAATGCAGCACGCGGGCACGGATGTCCGCGGTGCTGATCTTGTTGATCGACGCGACGATCGCCTCGACCGAGCCTTGCGTGTCGGCTTTCACCACCAGCGGATATTCGATCGCCTGCTTTTCCTTGAGCGCGGAGAACATCATTTCCAGGCTGGCAGGCGCAGAGGTCGTCCGCTTGCTGGTCAGCACGCCCTGGCGATATTCCGCCACTTCGCGCGCCCGGGCTTCGTTCTCGACAACCTGCAGCGGATCGCCCGCCATCGGAATGCCCGAAAGCCCCAGCACTTCGACCGGCATCGACGGCCCGGCTTCCTTGATCTGGCGTCCCTTGTCGTCGATCAGCGCGCGGACCTTGCCGCTTTCGGCGCCGACCACGAACACATCGCCGACCTTCAGCGTGCCGCGGCTGATCAGGATCGTCGCGACCGGGCCACGACCCTTGTCGAGCTTCGCCTCGATCACATTGCCCTCGGCCATCCGATCGGGATTGGCCTTCAGCTCCATCAGTTCGGCCTGAATCTGGATCTTCTCGATCAGTTCATCCAGCCCGGTCTTCTTGAGCGCCGACACTTCGACATCCTGCACATCGCCTGACAGCTCCTCCACGATCACGTCATATTGGAGCAGCGCCTCGCGGACCTTTTTGGGGTTCGCTTCGGGCTTGTCGATCTTGTTGATCGCCACGATCATCGGCACGCCGGCCGCCTTGGTATGGTTGATCGCCTCCACCGTTTGCGGTTTCAGGCCATCATCGGCCGCCACTACCAGGATGACGATATCGGTGACATTGGCACCGCGCGCGCGCATCTCGGTAAAAGCTTCGTGGCCCGGCGTGTCGAGGAAGGTGATCTGGGACTTGTCCTTCATCGTCACCTGATAGGCGCCGATGTGCTGAGTGATGCCACCGGCCTCGCCGCGCACCACGTCGGTGCCACGTAGCGCGTCGAGCAGGCTGGTCTTGCCGTGATCGACATGCCCCATGATCGTGACGACCGGGGGGCGCGGCAGCAGCTGATCATCGGTGTCCTCACCGGTATCCAGCGCCAGGTCGATATCCGAATCGCTCACGCGCTGGATGTTGTGGCCGAACTCGGTCACCAGCAGCTCGGCGGTGTCCTGGTCGATCGTCTGCGTCATCGTGACGGGCATGCCCATCTTGAACAGCGTCTTGACCAGATCGGCGCCCTTTTCGGCCATCCGGTTGGCGAGTTCCTGCACGGTGATCGCCTCGGGGACGATCACGTCGCGGACCTGCTTGGCCTGGACTTCGCGCGGACCACCGAAATGGCGCTTTTCCTTTTCACGCGCACGCTTGAGCGCGGCGAGCGAGCGGGCACGCGCCCCGTCATTGTCATTGAGCGCGCGGTTGACGGTTAGCTTGCCCGATTGGCGGCGATCATCGATTCCCTTGCGATCGCGCGCCGGGCGGGCCGGTGGCTCGGCCGGGCGCTTGGAACCCGGCGCTGCTGGGGCGCCGGCATTGGCTGAGGATGGCGTTGCCGATGCGGTAGTGCTGGATGCCTGCTCCGGCTCGGGCTCGGGCTTGCGCACCGGCTGCGGCCGTTCGGGGCGCGGCACCGGCGTAAAGCGGCGCGGGGCCGGGATGCTCGAATCGAGCGTCAATTCCATCGGGTTGGCTGGTGGGGCAGCTGGCGTCGCGACAATGACCGGGGCCGCTTCGGCTTCGACTGGAGCGGGTGTCGGCGCCGGATCGGGGGCGGCGGCATCGACAATCGGTTCGGGCGCAGGCGGCGCCCGACGCGCTTCCTCGGCACGGCGACGCTCTTCCTCAAGCCCCTCCTGACGTTCGCGCTCCTCGCGACGGCGCGCTTCCTCAAGCGCATTCATCCGTGATTCGTCGGCTTCGCGCAGCAATTTGGTCTGCAGCTCCTGGCGCGACAACAGGCTGTCGCCGGCCTTGCGCACGGCGCTTTGCGGTGGCGCTGCAGGCGCGACCGGTGCTGGCGGCGCGACGGGGGCAGCAACCGGTGCTTCCTCGGGGGCGGACGTCTCGGGCTCGCCCGGACGGCGCAGCACGCGGCGGGACTTCACCTCCACCACCACGGTGTTGGAACGACCATGGCTGAAGCTCTGCTTCACCTTGCCGGTTTCCACCGTGCGCTTGAGTCCCAAAGGCGCGCGCATGCCCAGTTTCGGCTTTTCGTTGTCGGTATCGCTCATCAGGTCGCTCAAAGTCCTCAAATATTCATGTCGGCAATCGCCGCATCGTCGTCAGCCGGGCCGGCATTCTCGCCGGAAAGGTCGCCCGAATTTTCGGCCCCATTTTCAAACGCCGATGCGCCCTGCGAGGCCGTTTCGCAAGGCGCAGACTCCTGCTCGGGTCCGATAAAGTGCAGCCAGCGATCGAGCGTCTCGCCCAGTCGCCGGGCAGCGCCGGGGTCGGTAAGGCCGATATGTACCACGTTTTCGCGGCCAAGCGCCACGGACAATATAGGGCGGGCAAGCGGGATCACCAACCCGCGCAGTCCACCGCCCTCTTCATCACGCCCCACGCGCCATGCCTGATCGAGTTTGCGGGTGCCGTCGGCGCCGGCATCGCTGGCATGCAGCAGCAGGTGGAGCTTACCGCTCCGCGCCGCCTTTTCGATCCGTTCGCCGCCGATCACGATCGTGCCGGCCCGCGATTCGAGGCCAAGCCGGTCGAGCACCGCCTTCTCCAGCGCGTTGGCAATCGCGCCGGGCAGATCGTCTGGAAGGCGAAAATCGCCGGTCTTGAAGGCGCGGGCGAGCGCCCCCTTCAGCTTGCCCTTGGCGATGGCGGTTTCAAGCGTGACGCGCGGCACGCCGATCCACGCCCCGCGCCCGGGCGCCTTGGCGCGGATATCGGGGTGGATCATACCATCGGGTGCCAGCGCCAGCCGGACAAGATTGGCGCGCGCAGCCCGGTCACCCGAGAGGATGCAGCGGCGAATGGGGTTGGTCATGACGACGGCCCCCCAGCCGAATCTGTAGTGGACATGGAGCGACAACCCGGGGCGAACCCCGGCAAACTGCCTCCGCCAGATGACTGAAGCCCTAGCGCCTCATCGGGGGGGAACCGCATGCGCGTCCTCCCTCGATGGAGCGAGATGGGCGTCGCGGTCGACGATCAGCTGACCGCCCGCGCCGTAATTCTCGGTGGAGACTTCCTCGATCACGATTTGCACCGCCGCCGGATTCTTGCCCAGCCGCTCGACGAGCGAACGGGTCACGTCAGCGACGATCCCCGCCTTCTGCGCGCGCGTGGCGCTGCCCGCCATCCGGATGCTGACAAACGGCATCAGGCCTCCTCGCCCTCCGCTGCTGCAGCCGGTTCAGCGGCTGCTTCGGCCTCAGGTGTGGCGTCCTCGTCCTCGAACCAGTGGGCGCGCGCGGCCATGATGATCTCATTGCCCTGTTCTTCCGACAGGCCATATTCGGCGAGCACGCCGCCCTTGTCCTCGGGGCGCTTATTCTCGGTCTCGACGCGGCGGCGCTGTTCCTGGCGCTTCTTCTGCACCAGCTCGTCGGTCGCCAGATCGGCGAGGTCGTCGAGGGTCTTGATCCCGGCCTTGCCGAGCGTGACGAGCATCGCCTCGTTCAGATGCGGCATCGTCGCCAGCGCGTCTTCGACGCCCAGCTCCCGCCGCAACGTGCGATTGGCTTCCTCGCGGCGATCAAGCGCTTCGGTCGCCCGGTTCTGCAGCTCGGCGGCAAGGTCCTCGTCAAAGCCTTCGATCGAGGCGATTTCATCGACCTCGACATAGGCGACTTCTTCGAGCGCGCCAAAGCCTTCGGCGACCAGCAGCTGCGCCAGCGTCTCGTCAACGTCGAGCTCGTTCTGGAACATTTCGGACCGCTCGACGAATTCCTTCTGGCGCTTTTCGGAGGCGTCGGCCTCGGTCAGGATATCGATCGCCTTGCCGGTCAGCTGGCTGGCGAGGCGGACATTCTGGCCGCGACGGCCGATCGCGAGGCTCAGCTGATCGTCGGGCACCACCACCTCGATCCGGTCCTCTTCCTCGTCGATCACGACGCGGCTGACGCTGGCAGGCTGGAGCGCATTGACCACGAAGGTCGCGGTATCGGGCGACCAAGGGATGATGTCGATCTTTTCGCCCTGCATTTCCTGCACGACGGCCTGAACGCGGCTGCCCTTCATGCCGACGCAGGCGCCGACCGGGTCGATCGACGAATCATGGCTGATCACGCCGATCTTGGCGCGCGAGCCCGGATCACGAGCCGCAGCCTTGATCTCGATGATGCCGTCATAAATCTCGGGCACTTCCTGCGCGAACAGCTTCTTCATGAAATCCGGATGCGCGCGGCTGAGGAAAATCTGCGGCCCGCGGTTTTCGCGGCGGACGTTGAGGATCAGCGAGCGAATGCGATCGTTGACGCGCACCACTTCGCGCGGGATCTGCGCGTCGCGACGGATGACGCCTTCGGCCCGGCCAAGGTCGACCACAACGTGGCCGAACTCGACGCGCTTGACGACGCCGGTGATGATCTCCCCCACACGGTCCTTGAATTCCTCGAACTGGCGGTCGCGCTCGGCGTCGCGGACTTTCTGAAAGATCACCTGCTTGGCGGCCTGCGCAGCGATGCGGCCAAACTCGATCGGGGGCAGCGGATCGACGATGTAATCGCCGACGACCGCGCCGGCCTGGAGCTTTTGCGCTTCCTTCAGGTTCACCTGCTTGAAATAGTCATCGACCGCCTCGACCACCTCGACGACGCGCCACAGCCGCAAATCGCCAGACTGCGGATCGAGCTTCGCGCGGATGTCATTCTCGGCGCCATAGCGGGCGCGGGCGGCGCGCTGGATCGCGTCTTCCATCGCTTCGATCACGATGGCGCGATCGATCAGCTTTTCCTTGGCGACGGCATCCGCAATCGCGATCAGTTCGGCTTTATTGGCGGAAACGGCAGAGCCGCCGGGGGCAGTGGCCATGGGGTCTTAATCCTGTTCTTGGGTATCGGGTTCGGCCAGATCGGCCGCTGGTTCTAGATCATCGTCTTCAAATTCATCGGCGCCTGCGCTTGAAAGCGGCGCAGTGGCGGCAAGCAACTTGTTGGTAAACAGTAATTTCGCATCGGCGATCTGATCGAAGCCGATCGTCATCGCCTTGTGCTTCTTTACGTCGATCGTGATCTGTTCGCCCTCGACGCCGACCAGATCGCCGGTCAGCTGCTTGCGCCCGTCGATCGGTTCGACCAGATGGATGCGGGCCTCATGGCCTTTCCAGACCTCGAAATCGGTCAGCCGGGTCAGCGGCCGGTCGATGCCAGGGGAACTGACTTCGAGCCGGTACGCCTCCTTGATCGGATCGCGCCCGGCCTCTTCAAGCGCGTCGAGCACATCGGAAATCCGCCGCGACAGTGCCGCGCAATCGTCGATATTGAGCTGGCGGGTATCGGGGCGCTCGGCCATTACCTGAAGTGTCAGGTCACCCGCGCCGCCGAACAGCTTGACGCGCACCAGATCAAAGCCCAGCGCACGCGCCTCGGGCTCGATCAACAGCGACAATGACTGGGCGAGATCCGCCAAAAAAATTCTCCACATAAGCGACCGCGCCGCCGGGCCCGTGGGGTCCAGCCTCTGCAGCGTTACCGATGTAGAGAAAGCGCAGGACTGGTATAGGCCGAATAGACGATAGTGGCAAGCATCCCCGCGCCCTGCCGTGCGTTAGCGCCTGGACGACCCAATGGAGAGAATGATGCGCACCCTTTTCCTGCTCCCGCTCAGCCTGCTGGCCGCCGCCGGTTGCTCGGCACAATCGCTGCCGCGCAACGCCCCGCAACTGGGGCTGCGCAACATCCCCGCTACGGCCGGTCGCGCGAATATCGGCGAAACCCGGCCGCCTTTTGCGACTACCCGGCTCGCCCATTTCGAAGAGCCATTTGCGTTGGCCTTCCTGCCCGATGGCGGCGTGCTGGTGACCGAGAAGGCGGGCCATCTGCGGGCGCGCTGGGCCGATGGCGAGATCGTCGAGGTCAGCGGCGCGCCGATCGTCGCACAGGTCGGGCAGGGGGGGCTGCTCGATGTGGCGATCGCGCCCGATTACGCGACCAGCCACAGCATCTATCTCAGCTATTCGGAAAAAGGGACGACAGGGGCGGCGCTGGCGCTCGCCCGCGCCACGCTTGTGACCAAACAGGTGCAGTGTATCCGCGCACCGTGCCCGGCGCGCGCGTCGCTGGAAGGGCTGCGCGTGATCTGGCGATCGGGCCAGAACGGCCCCGGCGGCCAGTTCGGCGCCACTATATTGTTCGCGCCCGACGGCCGGTCGCTGTTCCTCGCGAGCGGCGAACGCCAGCGCTTCACCCCGGCACAGGACCCCAACCAGGCGCTCGGCAAGATTCTGCGGCTGACCCTCGACGGCAAGGCATGGCCCGGCAACCCCGACTATAAGGCGGGCGGGGTCAAGGCGATGACCTGGTCAACCGGCCACCGTAACCCCTATGGCATGGTCTTCACCGCCGATGGGCATTTGTGGGAAGAGGAAATGGGCCCGCGCGGCGGCGACGAACTCAACATGATCCTCCCGGGCCGCAATTATGGCTGGCCGATTGTGTCGAACGGCGACAATTATTCGGGTCAGCCCATCCCCGATCACCCCAGCCGCCCCGATCTTGAAGCACCCAAATTATGGTGGAACCCGTCCATCTCGCCGGGCGGGATGATCCTCTATTCAGGGGCGATGTTTCCCGAATGGCGTGGGCAATTGCTGATCGGCGCGCTCGGCGGCGAAGCGCTGATCCGCGTGGCGGTCAGCGGCATGACCGCACGGGTAGCGGCACAGTGGAAGATGGGCGATCGCATCCGCGATCTGGCGCAGGCGCCCGATGGCGCTGTGTGGCTGCTGGAGGATGGCGGGGATTTGGTCAGGCTCGCGCGGCGATAGACGAACGGGGCGGCCAATAGTCGCCGATCGCCGGCGCGAAAGCCAATAAACAGCGCAATCCTCCAACAGTTTAATCATTGGCTGCATAACTGTCGGCCGGCGGGGCTGCGTGTGACGCTAGCAGAGGCGCTGAACGCTGCGCCGGAAGCGCTGTGCAATGACGCCAAAACGAAGGGCCGGCATGACCGATCCGGGTGAATCCCGGCATGACCCGATCATGCTTAAAAAACGCTTGTCAAAGCCCTGAGTCACATAGATGTAACAATACTAGATCGAGCGTCGGGGGGACAATGCGGGGGGCAATTCGATTGTTGGGGATTCCCTTGGGAATTCTCCTCGCGGGGCTTTGCGCGATCCACGTCGGCGCTGCCGAAGCGGTGGGCGCACGGACCGGCCTTTCCGCGCGCGCCATTTTTATCGTTCTGGCGATCATCGCCTGGATGGCCGGTGCGATCATCCTCTGTCGCCTGACCGAAATCCTGTTCTGGAACCCGCTCGGCCGGAGCAACGGTCGCAAAACCCCGCGGCTGCTCATCCAGATCACCAATGTGCTGATCTATGCCACCGTCGCGCTGACGATGGCAGCCACGCTGTTCCAGGTCCCACTCACCGGGGCAATTGCCACGTCGAGCGTGATCGGCCTGGTCGTCGGCTTTGCTGTCAAAAGCCTGATCTCGGACACTTTTTCGGGCATCGCGCTGAATCTCGACAGTGGCTTTGGCATCAACGATTTCGTGCAGATTCTCTCGCGCGGCGGCACCACCCGCATCATGGGGCGCGTGACCGAGATCAACTGGCGCAGCACCTACATCCTCACGCCTGAAAACTCGATGATGGTCATCCCCAACACAGTGATGAGCGAATCGATCGTCCTCAACTATTCGAAGCCAGATCGCATGGGCGAATTCGAGATGGTTGTGTCGCTCGATTTCGAAGTCAGCACCGATCGCGCGCTGCGGGTGCTGACCGCCGTCATTCAGGCGGCCGCCCGCGAAAATGACGCAATCTATGATGTGAAGGCACGCTTGTCGGAGGCAACCGGCAACGGCATCAACTACAAGATCAAATATATGCTCGATCCTGCCAAGCTGCCGCCGGGCAAGGCAAAGCATCTAATCCTCGGCCATTTGCTGCGGCAATTGTCTACCACGGGCTTGCAGCTGGCGCATCCAAAGCTCGATAACTGGTCGATCGAGCCACAGGATTTCGGCCGTTTTGCCGAAGCGCCGGGCAGCCGGTTCAGGCTGCTCAATCAGGTTCAGCTGTTTGTCGGCATCGATGCGGCAACGCTGCACGAACTGGCCGATCGGATGACGCTGCGCAAATTCTCGGCGGGTCAGCGCCTCATTACCGCGGGCGAACCGGGCCAGTCGATGTTCGTCATGAGCGAAGGCCTCGTCTCAGTGCGCATTCCGCAGGGCGATAACGAACTCGATGTCGCTGCCTTTGTCCCGGGGGATTTCTTTGGCGAAATGTCGTTGCTCACCGGCGAACCGCGCAGCGCCACCGTCGTCTCGGTCACTGACACCGTGGCCTTTGAAATCGACAAATCGGATATCGAACAGGTGCTCGAATCCAGCCCATCGGCGGCAGAAGCGCTCAGCATGGCCGCCGCCGAGCGCCGGCTGGCATCCGACGCCGCGCGATCGAGCAAACCACCCGAACAGATTGCGGAGGAAAGATCGACAATGGCGAGCAAGATTCTGGCGGGAATGACGCGATTCCTGGGTCGCAAGCTGCCCAAGCCCGAACTCGCGCAGATCGCCACAGCATGATCCGGCCGTCATCAACCATTGGCACAATATTGGCAGCGGCGATATTGCTCAGCGGCTGCAGCTATATCGGGCCGCGCTCGCTCATCGCGACGCGCCCGCTGTACAATCAGGCGATCGCGCAGACCAATGATCAGGAACTGCTGCTCAATCTGGTGCGGATTCGCTACCGTGACACCACCTATTTCACCAGCGTCGAACGCATCGCCGCGTCGCTCGAGCTCAACATGTCGATCGGCAGCTCCGGCAGCCTGAGCCGAACGGCCAGCACTGCGGCCAAGGACACGATCGGTCGCGTCCTCAGCCTTGGCCCCGGTACCGTCGCCATGAATGAGAAGCCCACCATTTTCTACGCGCCGCTGGAGGGCGAGAAATTCGTCCGGCAGATGATGACGCCGATCAACCCGGACATTCTTTTCCTGCTCGTGCGCTCGGGCTGGTCGATCGATCGGGCCTTCTCGCTCGGCGTCATCGAAATGAACGGGCTGAAGAATGCGCCAACCGCTTCGGGACCGGCCCCGTCGCGCGCACCCGAATTTCACGATTTCGCCGATGCCGCCAAGATGCTGCGCGTGCTGCAGCGCGACAACCGGCTCGATCTGGTCAAGACGACAAGCGACAAGCCGGGTATCGAACTGCGCTTTACGCGGGGGGCGGCCAGCAGTGACGAAGCGCTGCACTTCAAGTCGCTGACGGGAATCGACCCGAGCGCCGATCGTATCCGTATCGTGCTGGCAGGCGATGCAACCGACAAGATGTCGCTGGCGATCACCACCCGGCCGGTCATGGCCGCCTTGCACTTCCTCGCAACTGGGGTGGAAGTGCCCGTCCGCGACCTTGATGCCGGGCTGGTGCGCCGCACGACGCGGGCCGATGGCACACCGTTTGATTGGCAGGAAATGCTCGGCGGTGTCTTCCGCGTCCAGGTCTCCGACCATGAACCGCAAAACGCCACAACCATGGTGCGCTACCGCGGGTCGTGGTTCTATATCGCCGATAACGACCTGGAAACCAAATCGACCTTCGAGTTGTTGACCCAGGTCATCGCGCTGCACTCTGCCCCGCCATCGACGACCGCGCCAATCGCCTATTCGATCGGCAAATAGCCAAACGCGCCTGAAATCTGATGAAATTTACATCCGTCTTGGTGCTGCATGCCGCTGGTCTGGCTCAGCCACGGCTCACCCATTTCCCTTTGCTGCGACTGGTCAGATGAAAAAGCTGGCAGCGATCGCAACGATAGGCGAACAGGGTAAGGCCGGTTTCGCGGGCGGCAGCCAGCGCCGCTTCGGCCGATTTGTACCGTTTCTTCCTGGCGCAGATACTCAGCTTGGTGCGCACGAACCTGTCTCCCCGCTCACCATCGCCTGCGACGCGCGGTGGCGCAAGCGGTGGGGGGGCGTGCGGCGCGGCCAGCCCACGCAAGCGGTGGTGGGGCCGTCATGTCGGGTGGCGCAATCGCGATCCAAGGCTTGTCAGGGTCGAGACGATCAGGAAAAGGGGGGCTGGCGCCAAGCCACTGTCCCGGGTCGACGGATAACGGCATAGTCGTCACCACGCGTTTTAGGAGTTGATGATGATTTCGATTCTGTTTGCCCTGCTTCAATCAACGACCGCTGCTGCCACCCCGGCGGCGCCTCCGCCACCCTGGACCGCGATGTCGCGCACCGATGCGGCGTCGGGCATCAGCTCGACTTCGGCGTTCGCCTTTACCAGCGACCATAGCGCCCGGCTTGTCGTGCGCTGCGATCGCGTCGCCGAGCCGGTCGTGTCGATTCAGATGCGCACCAAGGCCGGCTTCGCGGCGGGTGACGACCATATCGTGTCGGTGAGCGTCGATGGCGGCACACCGATCGATTCGACTTGGGAATTCCCCGGCACGGCGACGATGAATCGCGAACCCAGCACGATCACACAGCTGACGGTCGCGATGAACAGCGCCAAGTCGATCACTGTCACCACCACCGACGGCACTGCCTCGGTATCGCAAATTTTTCCGGGGCCCGGCGCCAGCGCCGGGATCAAGGATGTGCTTTCGGCCTGCGGCTATGAATTCGGCGTGGTCCCGCAACCCGCCAAGCCGGCGGCCAAGTGAAGCTCGGCCGGCTCAACCATATCGGCGTCGCGACGCCGTCGATCGAGGCATCGGTTGCGCTGTACCGCGACGTGATGGGCGCAACCACCATTCACGCGCCCTTCGACTTGCCGGCACAAGGCGTGAAAGTGTGCTTCGTCGATACGCCCAACACCCAGATCGAACTGATCGAGCCGCTGGGGGCGGCATCGCCGATCCACAGCTTCCTCGCCAAGAACCCG
The DNA here is from genome assembly GCA_002281535.1 of Sphingomonas sp. 28-63-12. Taxonomy (GTDB): domain Bacteria; phylum Pseudomonadota; class Alphaproteobacteria; order Sphingomonadales; family Sphingomonadaceae; genus Sphingomonas. The sequence goes on along the minus strand of NCGD01000020.1, from coordinate 52,415 downwards.
GCCGGCGGGCAGCATCATGTCTGCTATGAAGTGCCCGAAATCCATGCGGCCAAGGCGTGGTTCGAGGCAAAGGGCGCCAAGGTGCTCGGCGAGCCGCGGATCGGCGCGCATGGGACGATGATCTTTTTCGTCCACCCCAAGGACATGGGCGGCGTGCTTACCGAGATTATGGAAACGCCCAAGGGGCATTAAAGCGCTCTCCCTGACGGGATGGGATGAAGGGGATGCTGAATGAGCTATGACATGATCCGCGCTGAGCGCCAAGGAGACGTCCTTGTCCTGACGCTCAACCGGCCCGAGCGGCTGAATGCTGCGCCGCCGCAGCTATTCGACGAACTCTCGGCCGCGCTTGACGATCTGGATGGCGCGCGTGCGGTGCTGATCACGGGCGAGGGGCGGGCATTTTGCTCGGGCGCCGATCTGGCGGGGCGTGATGGCGCGAACAGCATTTCGGGCGGCGAACGGGCGCGGCAATCGCTGACCAACAGCTACAACCCGCTGATGATCAAGCTGTCCAGGCTGCCCGTGCCGATTGTCAGCGCGGTCAAGGGGCCGGCGGCAGGTATCGGCTGCAGCCTCGCGCTCGCGGCGGATTTCTGCTTTGCGGGGGACAGCGGCTATTTCCTGCAGGCTTTCGTCAATATCGGGCTGGTGCCCGATGGCGGCGCCTCCTGGATGCTGGCGCGGCTGGTTGGCAAGGCGCGCGCGGCGGAGATGATGTTGCTTGGTGAGCGAATCCCCGGCGCCAAGGCCGCCGAGTGGGGACTGATCTACAAATGCGTGCCCGATGTCGTGCTGATCGAAGAGGCGATGGCGATGGCGACGCGGCTGGCCGCGGGGCCAACCATGGCGATCGGCCTGATGCGCCAGGGGTTGAGCGCGGCGCTCGAAAGCGATTATGCCACCGCGCTGGCGGGCGAGGCTGACCGGCAGGGGATGGCGGGCGACAGTGCCGACGCGATGGAAGGGGCAATGAGCTTCCTGCAGAAGCGCAAACCGGTGTTCAAGGGCCGATAACGCGACGTCCGCTCGTCCTGAGCCGCCATCGAGCTTGGCGACATGGCGTTTCGAAGGACAGCTTTTGTGGCACATCCTTCGATAGGGTCTTCGACGTCGCTCAGCCCCTACTCAACACGGACGGATTTGATTAGGGCATTGGCATGACTGACGAACCCAACACCGGACCAACGCTCGCCGATTGGCAGGCGCTTGCCGCGAAGGAAGTAAAAGGCGCCGATCTCACCTGGCACACACCGGAGGGGATTGTGGTCAAGCCACTCTATACGCAGGCAGATATTGCCGGTATTGATCCCGGTCTGCCCGGTTTTGCGCCCTTCACCCGCGGCGTGCGCGCGTCGATGTATGCGGGGCGCGCCTGGACGATCCGCCAATATGCGGGCTTCTCCACCGCAGAGGCATCGAACGCTTTCTACCGCCGCAACCTCGCCGCGGGGCAAAAGGGGCTGTCGGTTGCCTTCGATCTCGCCACGCATCGCGGGTACGATAGCGATCATCCGCGCGTTACCGGCGATGTCGGCAAAGCGGGCGTCGCGATCGACACGATCGACGACATGAAGATCCTGTTCGACGGCATCCCGCTCGACAAGATGAGCGTCAGCATGACAATGAACGGCGCGGTCATCCCGATCCTCGCCTTCTTCATCATTGCGGGCGAGGAGCAGGGCGTGGCCGCCGCGCAGCTCGACGGGACGATTCAGAATGACATTCTGAAGGAGTTCATGGTCCGCAACACCTATATCTATCCGCCCGAGCCATCGATGCGGATCATTGCCGACATCATCGCCTACACCTCGGCCAACATGCCGAAGTTCAACAGCATTTCGATCAGCGGCTATCACATGCAGGAAGCTGGCGCGACGCAGGTGCAGGAGCTTGCCTTCACGATCGCCGATGGCCGCGAATATGCCAAGGCGGCAATGGCAACCGGGCTGGATATCGATGCCTTTGCCGGGCGGCTTTCGTTCTTCTTCGCGATCGGCATGAACTTCTTCATGGAAGTCGCCAAGCTGCGCGCCGCGCGCACGCTCTGGCACCGGGTGATGACCGATCTTGGCGCCAAGGACGAGCGCTCCAAGATGCTGCGCACCCATTGCCAGACCAGCGGCGTCTCGCTGACCGAGCAGGATCCGTACAACAACGTCATCCGCACCACCGTCGAGGCGATGGCGGCAGCATTTGGTGGCACGCAGTCGCTCCACACCAACGCGCTCGACGAGGCGATTGCGCTCCCCACCGATTTCTCCGCCCGCATCGCCCGCAACACGCAGATCGTGCTGCAGGAAGAAACGGGGATTACCAAGGTCGTCGATCCTTTGGGCGGTTCCTATTATGTCGAGGCGCTGACGGCAGAGCTGGTCGACAAGGCCTGGGCGATCATCGAGCGCGTCGATGGCGAAGGCGGTATGGCCAAGGCGGTCGCTGCCGGCTGGCCCAAGGCGATGATCGAGGAGGCCGCCACTGCCCGGCAGGCGCGGGTCGATCGTGGCGAGGACGTGATCGTCGGCGTCAACAAATATGCGCTGGCCGAACAGGACGCGATCGAGATTCTCGACATTGACAACGTCGCGGTGCGCGAGGGTCAGATTGCCCGGATCGCACGGGTGAAGGCGGGGCGCGACGAGGCGAAGTGCCGCGCAGCGATCGATGCATTGCGGGCGGGAGCGAAGGGTACCGAAAACCTGCTCGCGCTTGCCGTCGACTGCGCCCGGGCTCGCGCAACGCTCGGCGAAATATCCTCGGCGATGGAAGATGTGTTCGGACGGTATGCGACCAGCCCTACGCCGGTCAGCGGCATTTATGGCGGTGCCTATGCCGATGACGCGCGCTGGGCGCAGCTTCTGGCAGGCGTCGATGCCACCGAACGCCGCCTTGGCCGCAAACCGCGCATGCTCGTCGCCAAGATGGGGCAGGACGGGCATGATCGCGGCGCCAATCTGGTGAGCAGCATGTTTGGCGATCTGGGGTTCGAGATCGTGCCCGGCCCGCTGTTCCAGACCCCGCGCGAGGCGGCGGCGCTGGCGATCGAGCACGACGTCGATGTCGTCGGTGCCTCGTCGCTGGCGGCAGGCCACAAGACGCTGATCCCCGAACTGATCGGCCTGCTGAAGGACGCGGGGCGTGCCGATATCAAGGTCATCGCCGGCGGCGTCATCCCGGCGCAGGATTATGATTTTCTGCGTGAGGCTGGCGTGCAGGCGATCTTCGGCCCCGGGACCAATCTGGTACAGGCGGCGGCGGAAGTGCTGCGGTTACTGGGGCATAATATGCCCCCCGAAAGCGAGGCTGCCGAATGAGCGACTTGCCGGACGAACAGGTCAGTGGTGCCGCGCGCACCGACTGGCTGCTGCTGGAATATGATTATTTCAAGCATCTCAGTACCATCGGGCTCGTTACTCTGGGTGCCATGCTGACCTGGGTTCAGGGTGACAGGGGGGCCGGGACAACGCTGGTGATGGTCAGCTTGGCGCTTGTCTCGATGGGCACCGTCCTGGGATTCGGCGCGATGAACACGATTATATCACATCGCAAGACCGGCAAGCCGCTGAGGCGCTTCTTCAATTACGAACGCGGCATTTCGAGCGGTCTGTTTGCGACAGGGTTGGGCATTTTCTTGAGTGAAATTGGAAAGGTGGTCAATTGATCCGCACCGACTGGACCCGCACTGAAATCGCCGCCCTGTTCGATCTGCCGTTCGACGACCTCATGTTCCGCGCCCAAACCGTCCACCGCGCGCATCATGCGGCGGGTGAAGTGCAGCTGTGCACGTTGCTGTCGATCAAGACCGGCGGCTGCCCGGAGGATTGTGGCTATTGCTCGCAAAGTGCCTCCGCCGAGACGGGGCTTAAGGCCGAGAAGCTGATGGAGGTGGACGAAGTGCTCGCTGCCGCCGCCGACGCCAAAGCGAGCGGATCGCAACGTTTCTGCATGGGCGCTGCCTGGCGCAACCCCAAGGACCGCGACATGGACGCGGTCGTATCGATGGTCGCGGGTGTGAAGGCGATGGGGCTGGAAACCTGCATGACGCTCGGGATGCTCGAACCGCATCAGGCCGCACAGCTCGCCGAGGCGGGGCTCGATTATTACAACCACAATATCGATACCTCGCCGGAAAATTACGGCAATGTCATCACCACGCGGACCTTCGAGGATCGGCTCGATACGCTCGATCATGTCCGCGCGGCGGGCATCAACGTCTGCTGCGGCGGCATCGTCGGCATGGGCGAAACCCGCGCCGACCGCGTCGGTTTCGTCCAAGCGCTCGCCACGCTGGAGCGCCACCCGGAAAGCGTGCCGGTCAACGCGCTGGTGCCGGTCAAGGGCACCGTGCTGGGCGATATGCTCGCCGACACGCCACTCGCGAAGATCGACGATATCGAATTCGTGCGGACCGTCGCGGTCGCGCGGATCACCATGCCGCTGAGCATGGTGCGCTTGTCGGCAGGCCGCGAGAGCATGTCGGAAGCGACCCAGGCGCTCTGCTTCATGGCAGGCGCGAACTCGATCTTCACCGGTGACAAGCTGCTGACCACCGGCAACCGCGGCGACAGCGCCGACGGCGCGATGTTCGCGCGGCTGGGGCTGCGGCCGATGGTTGGCGAAGAGCCGATGCGGGTGGTGGCGGCGTGACCACGCCAAACCACGACCGTCACCCCGGACTTGATCCGGGGTCCCGCTACTTCTGCGCGGTTGGAAAAGGCAGCGGGATGCCGGATCAAATCCGGCATGACGGAAAAGGAGGAGCAGAGTGAGAGCGGGGGGAGTTCAGCGACGCTATTCGGTTTGCTTGATTGCAACGATTATCCTGCCGCTCGCAGGATGCAATTCTGAGCCTGACCATAGCTTCACTCTCTATCGAAACTCACCGTTAGGTCTTAACGAACGCGTACATTTCAGCACTTTTGATGCGAACGAATCTGCTGATTTTAACGGCGGTAACTGTGCGATGGCCGCAAGGCTGCTCAACGCAAATTTCGTCGCGTCAGCGAAAGCCGAAGGAAAAATCCCCATCGAGGGTGCCGGCTTCTGGTGCGAACCGGGTCACTACCGACCAGATGGCCGAGTTCCAACGTCATTCGAAACCGGTTTTCCAGCGACGTCGGACGGCCCATTGAAGTGGTGAAAATAATGCTCAAGAAAATCCTCGTCGCCAATCGTGGTGAAATCGCCTGCCGGGTGTTCCGCACCGCCAAGCGGATGGGCCTCGCCACGGTCGCGGTCTATTCCGACGCCGATGCCCGCGCGCCCCACGTCCTGATGGCCGACGAAGCGGTTCGCCTCGGGCCGGCGCCCGCTGCCGAGAGCTATCTCAAGGCCGACCTCATCCTCGCCGCTGCAAAGGCGACCGGGGCTGATTGCATCCACCCCGGCTATGGCTTCCTCTCCGAACGCGAGAGTTTCGCGCGCGCCTGCGCCGAAGCAGGGATCGCTTTTGTCGGGCCGCCGCCCGCCGCCATCGCCGCGATGGGCGACAAGATCGAATCGAAGAAGCTCGCCAAGGCCGCCGGAGTCAATGTCGTGCCGGGGTTCCTCGGCGAGATCGCCGATACCGAGGAGGCGGTGACGATCGCCTCGGGCATCGGCTATCCGGTGATGATGAAGGCGAGCGCGGGCGGCGGCGGCAAGGGGATGCGGCTCGCTTATTCCGAACAGGATGTGCGCGAGGGCTTCGAGGCAACCAAGCGCGAAGGGCTGGCGAGTTTCGGCGACGACCGCGTGTTCATCGAAAAATTCATCGAAAGTCCGCGCCACATCGAAATCCAGCTTCTCGGCGATCAGCACGGCAATATCCTCTACCTCAACGAGCGCGAATGCAGCATCCAGCGCCGCCACCAGAAGGTGGTCGAGGAAGCGCCGTCACCCTTCGTCACGCCCAAGATGCGCAAGGCGATGGGCGAACAGGCGGTCGCGCTCGCCCGCGCGGTCGGCTATTATTCGGCCGGCACCGTCGAGCTGATCGTCTCGGGCGCGGACACCACGGGGGAGGGGTTCTACTTCCTCGAAATGAACACCCGGCTCCAGGTCGAGCATCCGGTGACCGAAGCGATCACCGGCATCGATCTGGTTGAACAGATGATCCGCGTCGCGAGCGGCGAGGCGCTGGCATTCACGCAGGCCGATATCGGCATCAACGGCTGGGCGATCGAGAACCGCGTCTATGCGGAAGATCCCTATCGCGGGTTTTTGCCCAGCACCGGGCGGCTGGTGCGGTACAGCCCGCCCGAGAGCGAGGGCACGCCTTACACCGACCCACAAGCGTCACCCCAGCGAAAGCTGGGGTCTCAAGCGGCGGGTGGCGCGCTCTCCAACGGGGAGACCCCAGCTTTCGCTGGGGTGACGGATATGGAGGAGGCGGGGCAGCAGCCCTACACCCGTGTCGATGACGGCGTCCGCGAAGGCGGCGAGGTCAGCATTTTCTACGATCCGATGATCGCCAAGCTGATCACCTGGGCCCCCACCCGAGAAGGGGCAATCGATGCCCAGATCGCCGCGCTCGATGCGTTCGAAATCGAGGGGCCGGGCAATAATATCGATTTCCTGTCGGCGCTGATGCAGCACCCGCGCTTCCGCTCGGGCACCATCACCACCGGCTTCATTGCCGAGGAATATCCCGACGGCTTCCATGGCGCGCCCGCCTCGCCCGATCTGCTTCGCTCGCTCGCGGCGATCGCCGCTTTTGCCGCGACGGCAGAGGCAGATCGCGCCCGCCGTAGCGATGGGCAATTGGGTGATCGCCTCCAGCCCCCCGCCGATTGGACCGTCCGGATCGACGGGGTCGATCACAATATCGAACTCGACGAGGATGAGATTAGCGTCGATGGCGTGGCGCTCGATCTGGCAATGGAATATACCCCGGGCGACCGGGTGGTCGAGGCCGAGATCGATGGTGAACCGCTGATCGTCAAGATCGCGCGCACCCGCACCGGCTTCAAGCTCACCACGCGCGGTGCGTCGCATATCGTGCGGACCTTGCCCGCGCATGTCGCGCCCTATGCGCGCCATCTGATCGAGAAAGTGCCGCCCGATCTGTCGCGCTTCCTGCTCTGCCCGATGCCGGGGCTGCTGATGCGGCTCGATGTCGCGGCGGGCGACACGGTGGTGCTTGGCCAGCCGCTGGCGGTGGTCGAGGCGATGAAGATGGAAAATATCCTGCGCGCCGAAAAGGCCGGTATCGTCAAATCGGTCAGCGCCGCGCCGGGCGACAGCCTGGCCGTTGATGCCGTGATATTGGAGATCGACTAGCGCCCCAGCGCTTGTGACAATTTGCGACAATAATCCGTTGGACGCCATTGTCCTAGCCGGATAGGTCACCGGCATGTTGCGCTTGTGTCCTGCCTTGGTGATCCTCGTCGCGCTGCCGCTTGGCGCTTGTGCGGTTGGGCCCAATTATGCCCCGCCGGCGCTCGGCAAGCTCGCCGTTCCCGATCGCTATTCGACGCCGGCCGCACCGGGCGCGATTGGCGATGGCCAGCGCTGGTGGACCAGCTTCAACGATCCGCAACTGACCGGCATCATCGATACCGCGATCAAGCAGAATCTCGATATCGCCCAGGCCGTCGCCCGGCTGCGCCAGGCGCGCGAATCGCTGGTCCAGTCGCGTGCCAGCCTGTTGCCCAGCGCCAGCGCATCGGCGGGCTATTCGCGCAACATCAACGTGCGCGGGCAAAGCTTTGGCAACATCACCAATGCCGGCATCGTCAACGAAAATTACTCGATCAGCGCTGATGCCTCCTACCAGCTCGATCTGTTCGGCGGCATCCGTCGCGGCGTAGAGGCGCAGCGCGGCGCGCTTCAGGCCAGCCAGTTCACGCTCGCCAATGTACAGAGCTCGATCGCCGCTGAAGTCGCCCGCAACTATATTCTGGCGCGCTCGGCCCAGGCCAGCCTGGCAATCGCGAAGGGCAGCCTCGCCATCCAGGACGACAATCTCGAAATCGCCGGCTTTCGCGTGCAGGCCGGGCTTGTCTCGTCGCTTGATGCCGAACAGTCGCGCTCGCAGCGCGCGCAGACCGCCACGCAAATCCCGTCGCTCGAACAGAATTTCCAGCAGGCGGCCAATCGGCTTGGCGTGCTGACCGGGCAGGCGCCGGGCGCGCTCAAGGCCGATCTCGCCGAGGTGAAGCCAATCCCCGAAGGGCCTGCCGCGATCCCGGTCGGTATCCCCGCTGATATCATCCGTCTTCGGCCCGATGTCCGCGCCGCCGAACGCACCCTGGCGGCGGCGACCGCACGGATCGGGGTGGCTGAGGCCGATCTCTATCCCGCGCTCAGCATCGGTGCGAGTCTGAGCACCAATGCCGGCGCGATCAACACGCTGACCGATATCATCACCGGCCGGGTGTTCGGCAGCATCGCCCAGACGATCTTCGATGCCGGCCGCAATCGCTCGGTAGTGCGGGCGCGCCGCGCCGCGGCCGAGGAATCGCTGGCGGCCTATCGTGGCGCGGTGCTGACCGCCCTTGAGGATGTCGAAAACGCGCTGACCGCGATGGCCACGGCCGAAGCGCGCCAGCGTGACTTCGCGGTCGCGCTCGATGCGTCGAGCAATGCCGCGATCCTGGCGCGCAGCCAATATCGCGCCGGGCTCACCGATATCACGACGCTCAACAACACCGAAAGCGCGCTGCTTTCGGCCCAAAGCGGCTTGACCACCGCCCGCGCCGATCAGGCCCAGGCGCTCGTTCAGCTTTATCTCGCCCTGGGCGGCGGGTGGGATAGTGCTTCCCCGCCCGAACCGCCCGCAAAATAGTCCCGGGAACTGTCATGGCCGATGCAAATGCAACCGATCTGAACGAGTTTCTCGGCAAGCGGGAGGTGCCCGCCTGGCGCCGGGTCGGCAAATGGGTGCTGGTCGCGATTGGCGTGATCCTGCTGATCCTGCTGGCGCTGCGGCTGTTCGCGCCGGCAGCCAAGCCGACCTATGCCACCGAAGCCGCGCAAAAGGGAACGCTGGTCGTCTCGGTCTCGGCAACCGGCAAGCTCGCGCCGACCAATCAGGTCGATGTCGGCTCCGAAGTGTCGGGGCTGGTCGCCAAGGTGCTGGTCGATGTCAATGACCGGGTCAGCAAGGGCCAGCCGATCGCGACGATCGATCCGCAGCGCTTTCAGGATTCGGTCAACCAGAGCAGCGCCCAGCTCAACTCGAGCATCGCCTCGGTTGCGCAGGCGCAGGCCACGCTCGCCCAGTCGAGCGCGCAGCTCGCGCGCTTGCAGGATGTCAGCCGCTTGTCGCAGGGTCGCGTGCCCGCCAAGACCGAGATGGAACAGGCCATTGCCGATCGCGATCGGGCGATTGCCAATGTCCGCGCGGCTGAGGCCAATGTCAGCGCCGCGCGAGCGACCCTGTCGTCGAACCAGTATAATCTCGTCCGCGCAGTGATCCGATCGCCGGTCAACGGCGTCATCCTCGCTCGCCAGGTCGAGCCGGGGCAAACCGTGGCGGCATCGTTCAATACGCCAACATTGTTCGTGATCGCCGAGGACCTCACCCGGATGAAGCTTGAAGTCGCGATTGACGAAGCCGATGTCGGTGAGGTCATGGCCGGGCAACAGGCGAGTTTCACCGTCGATGCCTTTCCCGGTGCGACCTTTCCGGCGACGATCACGCGGGTCGATCTCGGCTCCAACCTCTCGGCGCAATCGGCGACGACAACGACCACGACGACCAACCAGGTGGTCAGCTACAGCGCGACGCTGGCGGTTGCCAATCCCGACATCAAATTGCGCCCGGGCATGACGGCGACCGCCGATATCACCACGACCCGCAAGGACAATGTGCTGCTGGTACCCAATGCCGCCTTGCGCTTTCGCCCCACCGACGGCGCCGCTGCCGGGCAGGGCGGGGGAATTGCCAGTGCCTTTGGTCCGCCGCGCCTGCGCCGGGGCGGCGGAGAACGTACGGCAACGATTGGTCGCGGCTCGACCCAGACCGTCTATGTCCAGCAGGACGATGGCAGCGTGAAGCCGATCAGCATCGTCACCGGCGACACCAACGGATCGATGACCGAAGTGACCGGCGGTAGCCTCAAACCCGGCATGAAGGTCGTGACCGGGCAATTGGCAGCGGGCGCATCCAGTGGTGCTGCCGGTGGCAACACCAGCGGGGCACGGCAACGCAGCGGGGCGGGCGGTGGCCAGTAACGCCCCCGTGCGGATGTCGATGCCCGCCGCTCCGTCGCTGACCGCGCCGCCGCTGATCTCGATGCGGGGGGTCACCAAGGAATATGGCAGCGGCCCAACTGCGTTTCAGGCATTGAAGGGCATCGATCTCGACATCTCCGAGGGTGATTTCGTCGCGGTGATGGGCCCATCGGGTTCGGGCAAATCGACGACGATGAACATTCTCGGCTGTCTCGACGTGCCGACCGCGGGCAGCTTCCTGTTCAAGGGCCATCATGTCGAGACGCTCGACCGAGACGATCGCGCGCTGCTCCGTCGCAAATATCTCGGCTTCGTGTTCCAGGGCTTCAATCTGCTCGCGCGCACCACTGCGCTCGAAAATGTCGAGCTGCCGCTGCTCTATCGCGGCGATGCGCGCAAGGAACGGCATGATACCGCGATGGCGGCGCTCGACAAGGTCGGCCTCGCGCCCTGGTGGGATCATACCCCGGCAGAATTGTCGGGCGGGCAGCAGCAGCGCGTGGCGATCGCCCGCGCGCTCGTCACCAACCCGGCGGTGCTGCTGGCTGACGAGCCGACCGGCAATCTCGATTCCGAACGATCACTCGAGATCATGGAATTACTGACCGATCTCAACCGCACGATCGGCATCACCGTGCTGATGGTGACGCATGAGGCGGAGATGGCGGCCTTTGCCAACACGATCATCCATTTCAAGGACGGGCTGGTCGAACGGATCGAGACCGGCAAGCGCGCGGCGGTATTGGCCTGATGTTCTTCACCACCATCCTGCTCGCCCTGCGCTCGATTGCGCGCCACAAACTGCGCTCGTTCCTCACGACGCTTGGCATCATTATCGGCGTGGCAGCGGTGGTGACGATGGTCACGCTTGGCCGGGCGACGACGGCGGCGGTGCAGGCCTCGATCGCGTCGCTCGGCACCAACATCCTTCAGGTCCGCCCCGGTCAGGGCTTTGGCCGCGGCGGCGGCGGCCCGCGTCCGCCCGATTTCAAGCCCGAAGACGTCACCGCGATCCGTCAGCAGATCGCCGGCGTCACCGCCGTCGCCGCGCAGGCGCAATCGAGTGGCACTGCTATTTATGAAGGCGCCAATTGGTCGACGACGATCAACGGCACCGACAATAGTTATTTTCGCGTCCAGCCCTGGCCGCTGACATCGGGCCGGACCTTCACCACACAAGAGGAGCAGGCCGGCAAATCGGTTTGCATCCTTGGCAATACGGTGCGCAAGAATCTTTACCGCGACGCCAATCCCCTCGGCACCCGGATGCGGATCGCTGGCATCAGCTGCGACGTGATCGGCGTGTTGTCGGCGCGTGGCCAGGCCGGCTTTGGCGGCGATCAGGACGATGTGGTGCTGATGCCGCTGAAAATGGTTCAGCGCCGGCTGACCGGCAATCGCGACGTACGGCTGATGCTGGTCGGTGTCGATCAGGCTTATTCGACGACCCAGGTGCAATCGACGCTGACCGATCTGCTCAAGGAACGGCGCGGAATCACGCCCGGCAAGGATGATGATTTCTTCGTTTTCGATACCAAGCAGATCAATGACACCGTCGCCACCACTACAGGGTTGCTGACCGGCATCGTCACCGCGGTTGCATCGATCAGCCTGATCGTCGGCGGCATCGGCATCATGAACATCATGCTCGTCTCGGTCACCGAACGCACGCGCGAGATCGGTATCCGCCTCGCCATCGGCGCGGTCGCGCGCGAGGTGCTGATGCAGTTCCTGATCGAGGCGATCGCCTTGTCCTGCCTGGGCGGATTAATCGGGCTGGTGTTTGCCCAGGCGGTGATCGTGCTGCTGGTGCCGGTGCTCAAGGTCAGCTGGCTGTTCGATCCACAGATCAACATCATCGCCTTTGGCATTTCTGCGCTGATCGGGGTGGTGTTCGGCTATTTCCCTGCCCGCCGCGCCGCCAGCCTCAACCCGATCGACGCGCTACGCCACGAGTAAAAGGGGCCTCGGCATGGCCATAGCGCCATTCTCTTTTTGACGGAATCCGTTCTTGCCCAAACGCGGGAAATCAGGGTCGCAGGCGCGGCGCTCTGGGGCCCTTGGCCCCCTGCTTTCGTAAGGGGTGCAGCGCTGGTTCAACCGACCCCAAATCGGCTCTAGCGCTGGCCAGGATCCCGCGCCGTCGCATAAGCCTGCGTCCCGCGTGTGATCACCACGTCATCGGGCAGGATATCGGCGATGGCGATATCGGGCAGCGGCTTGATCTTGTCATAGAGCGGCGCGAAATCGGTCTCCACCGTCACGCGCAGCAGCTCGTCATAGCTTGGCACGACGAAATAATTCTGCTGGAAATCGTCGATCCGATAATCGGTGCGCATCACCCGTTCCAGATCGAAGCCGATCCGGTTGGGGCTGGCATCATCAAGCGCAAAGCGGGTTTCCGCGGCGCTGGAGACGATGCCGGCGCCATAAATCCGCAAGCCCTCGGGGTCAGCGATCAGTCCGAATTCGACGGTGTACCAATAAAGCCGGCTGAGATATTTCAGCCCGCCCAGCCCCAGTGCACGCTTGCCGCCCTCGCCATAGGCGACGCAATAATCGGCAAACACCGGGTCAGCGAGCATCGGCACATGGCCGAACACATCGTGGAAGACGTCGGGTTCCTGCAGATAATCGAGCTGATCGGCACCGCGGATGAAATTGCCCGCGACAAAGCGGCGATTGGCCATATGATCGAAGAACACGTCATCGGGCACCAGCCCGGGCACCGCCACCACCTGCCACCCGGTCAGCCGCATCAACCGTTCGGACAGCTCCTCGAAATTGGGGATACCCGACGTCGACAGCCGTAGTGCATCGAGCCCGCGCAAAAAGGCGGTCGAGGCGCGGCCGGGCAGCAACCTGGCCTGGCGCGCGAACAAGGTATCCCAAACCGCATGGTCTGCCGTCGTGAAACGCTCCCAGTCTTGCGGCACGGTCCAGTCGGAAGCCGCGCCTCGGGGGGGGCGGTCGAGGAGATGAGTGTCATTGGCCATCCGTCACCATTATCACATTCAGCCGGCGGCAATAAATAGCCCTATAGGAGGAGGGGATGCCGCTCGGACCGCCCCCGCCGATCAGATTGCTCGCCGAATGGCCTCGGGCTGCTTGGTCGATCGGTACGCTGGCGGTCGCCGGCAGTCGCCTCCGCGCTGCCCCGTGCGGCGATGGCCGCCCGGTGATGATCCTGCCCGGCCTCGCCAATAGCGATTGGTCGAACGGCGTGATGCGGCGTTTTCTGACTGATCGGGGCTATCGCGCTTTCCCTTGGGGCCTCGGCCGCAATCTAGGGCCGCGGGCGATCGGCGAAGACGGTGAGCGCTTGATTGAGCGAATAGCCGCGATTCATGCCGAGACCGGTAACAAGGTGACGCTGATCGGCATCAGCCTGGGCGGGATGATGGCGCGCTTCGTCGCCAGCCGTCGGCCCGATCTCGTCCGCGAAGTGATCACCGTCAGCGCGCCCTTTGCCGGCAGTCCGCGCGACACCAATGTCTGGCGCGCCTTTGAATGGCTGAGCGGCGACCGCATCGACAGCGCCCGGGTCCGGGACTGGAGTGCCGCCTGTGCCGCCCCGCTTGACGTTCCGTCCACCGCGATCTGGAGCCGCAGCGACGGCCTGGTCAACGGCCTGGCCTGCCGTGCGCCGGGCCAGCCCCGCGCGCGCGACATTGAAGTCCGCAGCGGCCATGTCGGCGTGCAGCTCCGGCCGGCGGTGCTGCTGACAATCGCCGATATTCTCGCCGATCGGCCGATTCAGGGTGAATCCAGCACCTGAATCGCCCAACAAGCGCACCTGACTGCGGTACAGCGGACCATGGACAAAAAAGCACGGCGCAAGCCTGAAATCGTCATCATCGGCGCTGGTTTCGGGGGCCTCGCCGCGGCGCGCGGGCTGCGCCGGGCCAACGCCAATATCACCCTGATCGATCGCCAGAACCATCATCTCTTTCAGCCCTTGCTGTACCAAGTCGCAACAGCGGCGCTGTCGCCTGCTGATATCGCCGCGCCGATCCGCGCGATCGTGCGCGGCTATCGCAACACCCGGGTGCTGCTTGACAGCGTCGTTGCGGTCGACAGCGCGGCGCACCTCGTCCATCTCGAAAGCGGCACTGCGTTGCGCTATGATGCGCTGGTGATCGCCACCGGTGCGCGCCACAGTTATTTCGGGCGGGACGACTGGGCCGGGAACGCGCCGGGCATCAAGACGATCGACGACGCGATCAAGGTCAGGTCGCGAATCCTGGTGGCGATGGAGCGCGCCGAGACCGATCGGCAGGAAAATCCGGCGACCCGGTCGCAGCATTTGACCTTCATCGTGATCGGTGGCGGCCCGACCGGGGTCGAGATGGCGGGCGCGATTGCCGAGCTGACGCGTCATGCCGCCGGCCTGGATTTCCGCCACTTGTCGCCCAGCTGTGTGCGGGTGATGCTGGTCCAGTCGGACAACCGCCTGCTCGCCGCGTTTCCGGCCGATCTCGCCGACAAGGCGAAGGCCGCGCTCGAACATCTCGGCGTCGAGGTCAGGCTGGGCGATCGCGTTACCGACATTACTGCGGATTCGGTGATGATTGGCGACGAACGGCTGAGCGCGGCGGTGATCGTCTGGGCGGCAGGGGTCAAGGCATCGCCGGCGGCGTCCTGGCTGGGTGCGGCGGCAGACCGCGCCGGGCGAGTCATCGTCAAACCCAATATGAGCGTGCCCGGCCATCCTGATATTTTCGTGATCGGGGATACTGCCTCGGTCGACGGCGCCGGCGGCCGGCCGGTGCCGGGCGTGGCGCCCGCCGCCAAGCAGCAGGGCCAGTTTGTCGCCCGCGTGATCCGCGCCACCGTCCGCCGCCGTCGCCCGCCCCGGCGCTTCATCTACAAGGATTACGGCAATCTCGCGACGATCGGGCGCAAGCGTGCGGTTGCCGATTTCGGGCGGACGCGGCTGAGCGGCTTTCCGGCCTGGTTCGTCTGGTCAACCGCGCATCTTTTCTACCTGTCCGATTTCCGCAGCCGGATCACGGTGGGGACGCAGTGGCTGTGGAGCTACATCACCTTCGATCGCGGCGCGCGGCTGATCACCGGGCTGGGCGACGGGATGATGCCGACAACGGTGTGGAGCGATGATCCGGCGAAGGGGTGAATGCGGCAAACTCGTCCTTCAGCCGAGCGAAAAAATATTCTGAAAGCGGACGTGCACGCCATCGACCGCAATTGCTCGACAGGACCGATTCCAGTAATCCTCCCGCTCTGAAAACAGCTTAGTTCTCGGCGATCAGCTGATCGCCCCTGGGTACTTGAAAACGGGAGAGTCGGATTTGGCGTGGAAACGAGCCATCGCACCCTGGCTCCTTGCAATCGGCATCGCCGGCGCAGCCTGCGGCCAGATCAGCAAGGTCGATACCTCGCCTGCGCAGGGCGTTATCGCGACGATGGAGCGGGCGGGCGTATGGCAGCCAGGCGCTGACGGGGTTCAGGTGCCGCTCTGGCCGGGGAGCACGCCGCTCGCCAAGCCTGACTCCGGCGATCGACCCGAGGGGACGGGTAACGGTACGGGACTGGTGGGCGGGCGCAAATGGCATTGGGTGAGCTACGTTACCCGACCAACCATGACCGTCTATCGGCCAAAGGGGCGCAACCGCGGCGCCGCCATGCTGGTCCTGCCGGGCGGGGGCTTTGAAGTCATAGCGACCGATCTGGAAGGCACCGAAATCTGTGATTGGGTAGTGCAACAGGGGATCACCTGTGCGGTGCTGAAATACCGGGTGCCGCAAAAGTGGCCGCAGGAGAATGGCGAGCAACAGCGGCCCAAAGTGCTCTTGGGCCTGGAAGACGCCCAGCGGGCGATGGGGCTACTACGAGCGCAAGCTTCGTTCTACGGGATCGATCCGCACAAGATCGGCGTGATTGGCTTTTCAGCGGGTGCCTATCTGGCGGCGAACATGAGCAACACCGACGAGCGCACCTATCCGCTTGCGGACGCTGCAGACCGGCATTCGCCTCGCCCCGATTTCGCGATCATCGCCTACACGGCGCGGATGCTGGACGACAGCAAGGGCAAAAACAGTCTCGAACTCAAGCCATGGGTCACCATCAGTCCCAAGGCGCCGCCAACGCTGATCCTGCATGCCATGAACGATGCCACGGATCCAATCCGGCAGCCAATGGCCTATGCGCTGGCGCTGAATGATGCGGGCGTGCCGGTCGATATGCGCCTCTATGCCAGGGGCGGCCATGCCTTCGGGATGCGGCCGACCGCCGATCCGGTCACCACAGAGTGGCCAGGACAGGTCAAGCAATGGCTGCGCGATATCGGCATGTTGTGACCCGAAAAACGGTGCTTTCAGGCGGCCGCCCGAATCGCCTCAATAGTCCCCATTGCGATAGCCATCATCACAGGCATCGCGGTCATGGCGGCAGCGACGCTCGGCAGCCTTGCGCTCGCGGGCATCGCGGGCATCAGCCTTGCGCATCTTGCGCCCATAATTGCGATCGGCCTCGTCCTGGCTGGTGGTTGCCCAGTCGGCGGTCTGGCTGGCGATTTTGACCGGCGCGCTGACGATGCCGACGGCAGTCTGGGCCAGGCAACCGCTCAGCGCCAGTGGCACGATCAGCAGGGCGATAATGGCTGTTTTCCGCATCGTCATCTCCCGGTGCTATTTCACCGATGCCACCGCCTTAACCCCAATTTGCGGAAAATCGGTAAAGAAGCCGTCGATCCCTAGGGCCAGATAGGCCGCGATTTCCCCGCCGATCCGGCCATGCGCGGCGGGATCGCTGCCCTCGCGAAACGCCACCGGTAAATAGGCATTTTCGGCGCGAAAGGTCCAGGGATGGAGCCGGAGACCCGCCGCATGGGCATCGATGACCAGGCTGGAGGGCGCATGCACGCCGTCCCAGATCATCGTCTTGTTGGGGCCGATTCCGTAGGCATAGGCGGCGATCGCCTTCAGCCCGTCGGGCGTCGCCATCGCGGCATAGCTCGGTTCCGCTTTATCCGCAGGGCCGCCGCTCGCGTCCATCAGCTGGATCAGCCTGATGGCCGTCAGCGCGTGCAGCGCCTTCAGATTGTTCACCTCGAACGACTGGATGAACACGGGGGCGACGGCGCTGTCCCAGCCGGCAGCCTTCAGCTCGGCCACCAGTTTTGCTTCCATCGGCTTGCCGATCGAGGCGAAATAGCTGGGGTGCTTGGTTTCGGGATAGATGCCGATCGTCCGACCGGTCTTCTTTGTCTCTGCCTTGGCGAGCGCGATGATCTCGGCGAGCGTTGGTACCGCGAATTGGCCGTTATATTTGGCATTGTCCGGGCGCAACTGGGGCAAGCGCTCTTTGGCGCGCAGGGTTTTCAGCTCGGCCAGCGTGAAATCCTCGGTGAACCAGCCGGTGTGCGATTCGCCGTCGATGATCTTCGTCGCCTGGCGGTCGGCGAATTCGGGATGGGCAGCCACGTCGGTGGTGCCGGTAATGTCATTTTCGTGTCGCGCGACGAAGATATCGTCCTTGGTGAAGACCAGATCGGGCTCGATGAAATCGGCACCTTGCTCGATCGCCAGCGTATAGGCGGCCAGCGTATGTTCCGGGCGCATCCCGCTCGCGCCGCGATGGGCGATGACGATCGGCGGCGAAAGAGGGGCAATATTTTCCATGGCGGCAGTCTGCCCGGTTGCCGGGGCGGATGCCAGCACAGCGATTGTGATCAGTACCTGATTCCACTTGATTAACCGGCCGCAAATCCGTTTCATATGGCAATCCTTCTTTGCGAACCCCAAATAGCATCTGCGCGTTACAGCATCCCTTCAGGAGGGGCACCCATGCATTTTACGATCAATGGCCAGCGTCACGAGGCCGACCCCGATATCCGCACCTCGCTGCTCGATCTGCTGCGGGATCATGTCGGGTTGCCCGGCACCAAAAAAGGCTGCGATCATGGCCAGTGCGGGGCGTGCACCGTCATAGTGAATGGCCGTCGGATCAATGCCTGCCTGACGCTGGCGGTAATGCATCAGGATGACGAGATCGTGACGATCGAGGGCATCGCCGACGGCGACACGCTCCACCCGATGCAGGCGGCGTTTGTGAAGCATGACGGCTTTCAGTGCGGCTTTTGCACGCCCGGGCAGATCTGCTCGGCGGTGGCGATGCTGGATGAGGCCGCGGCTGGCTGGGCAAGCCATGTCAGCGAGTCGCTCGACGACATCATGCTGAACGATGACGAGATTTCGGAGCGGATGAGCGGCAATCTGTGCCGCTGCTCGGCCTATCCCAATATTGTCGACGCAATCAGGGAAATTGCCGGGGTTGCGCCCGCTGTCGCTGAGGTGGCCGGATCATGAAGCAGTTCGATTATATCAAGGCTGACAGCCCCGAAGCCGCCGTTGCTGCTGGCGGCGATGGTGCCCATTTCATCGCGGGCGGCACCAATTTGCT
The DNA here is from genome assembly GCA_002281535.1 of Sphingomonas sp. 28-63-12. Classification (GTDB taxonomy): domain Bacteria; phylum Pseudomonadota; class Alphaproteobacteria; order Sphingomonadales; family Sphingomonadaceae; genus Sphingomonas. The sequence goes on along the minus strand of NCGD01000020.1, from coordinate 33,836 downwards.
TGATCTCATGAAATTGCAGATCGAAACCCCGGCCCGGCTGGTCGATATCAGCCGGCTCGATCTGGCGACGATCGCGGAAACCCCGATGGGCGGCCTGTCGATCGGCGCGCTCGTCACCAACAGCGATCTTGCCCAGAATGCGCGGATCCGCAGTGCCTATCCGGTGCTCGCCCGCGCGCTGCTCGCCGGGGCGTCGCCGCAATTGCGCAACAAGGCGACGACCGCGGGCAATCTGCTCCAGCGCACCCGCTGCTATTATTTCTACGATACCGCGCGCGCCTGCAACAAGCGCGAACCCGGCATCGGCTGTGCGGCGCAGGGCGGTTATAACCGCATCATGGCGGTGCTCGGCACCAGCGACGATTGCATCGCCACACACCCCAGCGACATGGCGGTGGCGATGCGCGCGCTGGATGCGGAGGTGGTGACATTGCAACCCGGTGGCGACCGTCGGCGAATCCCGCTTGGCGATTTCTATCGGCTGCCCGGCAGCACGCCCGAGATCGAAAACGTCCTCCAGCCCGGTGAACTCATCACCCATATCGAACTGCCGCCTGCGCCGGCCGGCAAGCAACTCTATCGCAAGGTCCGCGATCGCGCCTCATACGCTTTTGCGCTGCTTTCGGTCGCCGGGATCGTGGCGGTCGACGAGGGCAAGATCGCCGGCGCCGCGCTGGCGTTTGGCGGGATTGGCACCGTGCCGTGGCGCGATCCGGCGGTGGAAGCCGCTCTGGTCGGGCAAGCGCCCACAACGGCGGTGTTCGAAGCCGCCGCCGATGCGCTGCTCGCCCCCGCACGGGGGCAGGGCACGAATGATTTCAAGATTCCGCTCGCGCGGCGGGTGCTGATCGCCACGCTCAGAGATTTGACGATGGGCGACGTGACGGAGGATGCGGCATGACCGAACATAAAATGGATGCCGATTACGGCGCCTCCGCGCTCGATCGCGGTGTACAGGGGCTGATCGGCAAGGGGATCGACCGTACCGACGGGCTTGCAAAGGTCACCGGCGTCGCCCGCTATGCCGCTGATCAGCGCCCCAGGGGAAAGCTCGCTTATGGCTATGCCGTCACCGCGACGATCGCGGTCGGCACCGTCAAATCGGTCGATACCAGGGCAGCGAGCACGATGCCCGGCGTGATTACGATCATCACCGATGATCCCCGCCTGCCTGCGGAATCCCCCAATATCGGCGCAGACATGGCCCCGCGATTCGACGGCGTCGTCGAAAGCTATGGCCAGATCGTCGCGCTCGTCGTCGCCGAAAGCTTTGAGCAGGCACGCGCTGCCGCCCTGGCGGTGACGGTCGATTACGCGCCGCAAAAAGGCAAGTTCGATACCATGGCCGAAATTGGCAGCGCCAAGCCGCCGCACGAGGGCGCGATGCTGCCCGATGCGATCAAGGGCGATGTCGATGCAGCCATGGCGGCGGCCGAGGTCTCCCTCGATATCACCTATTCGACGCCCTATCAGGTTCATGCCGCAATGGAGCCGCATGCCGCGGTCGCCGAATGGGATGGCGACGATCTGACGCTCTACGGATCGATCCAGATCTTCCGCGCGGCCCGGCCGTTGCTGGCCAAGTCGCTCGGCATCGATATCGAGCGCATTCACATGCTCTCGCCCTTTATCGGCGGCGGCTTTGGCGGCAAGATTGGCGGGCCGGAAATCGTGCTCGCCTCGATCGCCGCCCAGGCGATCGGCCGGCCGGTCAAGGTTGCGCTCACCCGTCAGCAGCTGTTCCATTCGGTCTTCGGCCGGTCGGATACCTTTCAGCGCATTCGCCTCGCCGCCACGGCCGAAGGCAGGCTGACCGGCATGGCGCAGGACAGCGTCGTCAGCCAGAAAGTCGGGGTCAGCTTTTTCGAGCCCGTCGCGCTTGGTGCCCTGTCGCTCTACGAATCCCCTGCGCGGCAGTTCACCACCAGGATCGTCAAGCTCAACATCACCCGCGCCGGCGCGGTCCGGGCACCCGGCGAAGCGGTCGGCATGATGGCACTCGAAACCGCGATGGACGAGATGGCCGAGCAACTCGGCCTCGACCCGATCGATTTTCGCAAGCTGAACGAGCCCGTTGTCGATCCGATGCGCGGCGTGCCCTTTTCCACCCGGCGCCTGACTGACTGCCTCGATCAGGGCGCGGAACGCTTTGGCTGGGACAAGCGCGTCGCGACGCCCGGCTCGGTGCGCGAGGGCGAATGGCTGATCGGACTGGGCATGGCGACCGCGGCGCGGGTCAATTTCCTCGCCAACAGCGACGCGCGGGTCCGCCTGACGCCGGAGGGGATCGCGATCGTCGAAACCGACATGACCGATATCGGCACCGGCACCTATACGATCCTCGCGCAGATCGCGGGCGAAATGCTCGGCCTGTCGATCGACAAGGTGCGCGTGATGCTGGGCGATTCGGATCATCCCGATGGCGCGGGATCGGGCGGGTCCTTCGGTGCCGCGTCGAGTGGGTCGGCGGTGCAACTGGCGTGCGATGACATCGTCGCTGAACTCGCCCGGCGGATGGACGCCAAGCCCGAAGACATGACGCTCAAGGACGGCCACGCCATTGCCGGCAACAAGCGCGTGCCGATCAGGACGCTGGTTGGCGATACCGAGATCGCGGCGATGGGCATCCTTCGCCCCGGCAAGAACAGCCGCAGCTTCAGCCAGGCGACCCACGGCGCCCAATTCGCCGAGGTCGCGGTCAACGCGGTGACCGGCGAGGTGCGCGTGCGCCGCATGCTTGGGGTGTTTGATTGCGGGCGCATCCTCAACGCCAAGACTGCGCGCAGCCAGGCGCTGGGCGGGATGATCTGGGGGATCGGCTATGCGCTGCACGAGGATGCGGTGCTCGACCAACGCAGCGGATCTTACGTCAACCGCGATCTCGGCGAATATCATATCCCGGTGAATGCCGATGTGCCGCAGATCGAGGCCTATTTCGTCGAGGAAATCGACAATCACGCCAGCCCGGTCGGCGCGAAGGGGATTGGCGAGCTCGGCATTTCGGGCGCGGGCGCGGCGGTCACCAACGCGATCTACAACGCCACCGGCGTGCGCGTGCGCGACTGGCCAATGACGCTCGACCAGATTCTGCCGGGCTTGCCGCCGGTTTAGCTATAAACCCGTTCGTGCTGAGTAAGGGCTGAGCGAAGTCGAAGACCTGTATCGAAGCACCCGCCCCAAACGCTGTCCTTCGATACGCGCCTTCGACTTCGCTCAGTCGCTACTCAGGACGAGCGGATTAAGAGAGATCCAATGGCCGACAATGACTCCGTTCTCAACGCCGCCGCCGCCTGGAAAGGGGCGCCGCTGGCGATCGCGACGGTCGTCTCCACTTGGGGATCGGCACCGCGCCCGCGCGGCAGCCATATGCTGGTCCATGCCGATGGCGGGTTCGAAGGCTCTGTCTCGGGCGGCTGTGTCGAAAGCGACATCATGGCCGCGGCGGCGGACGTCATCGCCGGCGCGCCGTTTCAGCTCAAGCGCTACGGTGTCGCCGATGCTGCTGCATGGGAAGTCGGCTTGCCGTGCGGCGGCGAGATTGAGGTGCTCGTCCAGCCGGTCTCGGCGGAAGGCTTCGATCCTGAACTGTTCGATCGCATCACCGAAGCGCGCAATGCCGGCCAGGCGCTCAGCGTCACCACCGATCTCACCAGCGGCCAAAGCTCGCTCCGCCCGATCGCGGGCGCGGCCTTCATTAACCGCTATGATCCACCGCGGCGGCTGCTGATCATCGGCGCGGTCCAGATCGCGCAGGCGCTGGCCGGGCTCGCCCGCGAACTCGGCATCGCCACGATCGTCATCGATCCGCGCGCGCGCTTCCTTACGCCGGAACGTTTCCCCGGCGTCACCCTTGATGATCGCTGGCCCGACGAGGCGGTGGCGGCTTACGCGCCCGGCCCGGCAACGGCGGTGGTGACGCTCAGCCACGATACCAAGATCGACGATCCCGCGCTGATCGCCGCGCTCGCCGCACCGACCGGCTATGTCGGCGCGTTGGGCTCGCGCCGCAGCCATGCCGCGCGCCGCGAAAGGCTGGCGGCGGCTGGGGTGGCGGCGGCCGATCTCGACCGGATCGATGCACCCGTCGGGCTGGATATCGGTGCGATCGGCCCGGCCGAGATCGCGCTGTCGGTTGCCGCCGCGATGATCGCCGCTTTCCACGCCAAAGCACCATGATCGCGGCCGGGCGCACGCTGCTGGTGCTGCTCGCCGCTGGCCAGTCGCTGCGCTTCGGCGGCACTGACAAGCTCGCGGCCGATTTTCTCGGTCAGCCGCTCGCCTTTCATGTCGTTACCGCGCTGTCGGGCGTGGATTTTCTTGATCGGGTGGCGATCGTTTCGGGTACGCAGCTCGATTTTACCGGCCATGGCTATCGCCAGATCGCCAATCCGGCGCCCGCGCTTGGCCTCTCGGGGTCGGTCAGGCTCGGCATTGCTGCCGCGCAGGCAGCCGGTGCATCGGCGGTGCTGATTGCGCTCGCCGATATGCCGCGCGTTACTGCCGCGCATGTCTGGCGGTTGCTCGATGCCGCCGACAGCGCCGATGCCGTGGTTGCCTCAAGCGACGGCAACCACCCGACACCGCCGGCTTTGTTCGCCGCCGGGCGTTTCGGGGCGTTGCTGCAGGCCGAGGGCGATGAAGGCGGCCGCGCGCTGATCCGCGCCGGCAAGCATATCGTCGCCAGCCCGGCCGAACTCATCGACATCGACACGCCGGCGGATCTCGAGCGATTGCGCGCGCTGGCTTGAGGGATCGAGCCCGGTTGCGAAGGACCACACAAAGCCTCGCTTTGGCGCCTCTACCAGCTGCCGAAATTCGGCGCTTCCGGCGTTGGCGGCGCGTGGCGGGTGGCGCGGTCCTGCCCATAGCGCCGCCGCTTGCGCAGTCTTAGCGTCGGCCAGTCGCCGATCGTGATCCGGCCGAGCGGCAGCAATCCCTGGCGGCGATAGGCGGCCAACACGCTGGGCGCCTGGGTGGTCAGCAGCCCGGCGAGCACCAGCGTGCCGCCCGGCGCCAATGCCATCGCAATGCTCGGTGCGAGCGCAATCAGCGGCCCGGCAAGGATATTGGCGATAATCAGATCATAGGGTGCGCGCGCGATCAGCAACGGGTGTTGCAGCCCCGGTGCGGTGGCGAGCGCCATCTGACCGCGCTGGTCGCCGATCGTGACGCCGTTGATTGCGGCATTTTCGCGGGTCACGGCGATCGAAGCAGGATCAATATCCGATCCGGTCGCATAGGCATGCGGCCAGAGATGCAGCGCTGCAAAGCCAAGCAACCCGGTGCCGGTGCCGATATCGATCAGGTTGCGCACCTGCAGGCCGCCGCGCTTCAGGCTGTCGAGCATCATCAAACAGCCGCTGGTGGTCTGGTGGTGGCCGGTGCCGAACGCCTGACTCGCTTCGATCTGGAACGGATGCAGGCCGGGCGGAATCGTGGCGTCGCTGGCGGCGGTGTGGACAAAGAAGCGGCCGGCCCTGACCGGGGCCAGCCCGGCCTGGCTCAACGTCACCCAATCCTGATCGGGGATCCGCTCGGGCCGGGCCCGGCGTCGGGCAGAGCTGGGCGCCAGCGCACGGACCGCCTTGACGGCCGCCGCGCTCGGCTTGCCGTCGAAATAGGCTTCGAGCTGCCAGTCATCGGGGTCGTCGGCGGTGATCTCGCAGGTCATCAGCACCGGCGGCGGAGCGATTCCCAGGTCATCGCCGGCATCGATCGCCTCGGCCTCGGCCCTGGTGCAGGGCAGGGTGAGCTTCCAGCTATCGGACATAGCTCGCCCCGTTGATGTCGAGCACGCTGCCGGTCATCGACGGCGGCGCCATCAGGGCGAGGAAGCGCGCAGCGGTCGCCACCTCATCGGGCATGGCAACGCGGCCAAGCGGGATGTCGGCGAGCAATTTCTCGCCACCGCGGCTCGTCAGATAGTCCTCGGCCATCCCCGTCATCGTGAAGCCGGGGCAGATCGCGAAGGCCAAAATCCCCTGGCTGGCATAGCCCCGGGCGATCGTCTTGGTCACCGCGACCATCCCGGCCTTGGACGCGGCATAATGCCAGTGCGCCGGGCTGTCGCCGCGATAGGCGGCGCGGCTGGCGATATTGACGATCCGCCCGCCCGAACCGCGCTGCTGCCAGTGCAGCACCGCCAGCCGGCAGAGTTCGGCCGACGCGGTAAGGTTGACCTGCATGGTCCGCGCCCAATTGGCGGACCAGGCGGCATCGTCCTGGTCGATCATATTGTCTTCGAAAATGCCCGCATTGTTGATCAGCACGTCGATCGTGCCGCCGAGCTGGTCGAGCGCTGCCTGCCACAGCCGGGCTGGGGCGGCGGGGTCGCTGAAATCGGCGGCAATGCCACTGCTCGTGCCGTGCCTGGCAAGGCTGATGCCGGGCAAATCGAGCGCGCCCGCTATCGCCGCGCCAATACCGCGGGAAGAGCCGGTCAAAAGGATGTTGGTCATGCCGAAGAGTTTACGCTTCTTCGCGGCGGACGTCACCCCGGTGTTGCCAGGGTCATGGCCCGATGATCGCCCTCAGGCGGCGACGCTGGCCGAGAAGGTGTCGGCCGCCCCTTTGAGCCCGCCAAGCCGGTCGTCAACCTCGCCAAAGGCACGCTCCAGCGAGTCGATGTCGCTGGCGACGCCTTCGGTATCGGCGCGGATCGCGGCAATGGTATTGGACATCGAATCGGCGGCGAGCGCGGTTTCGTCGACGCTGGCGGTGATCGCGGTCACCGTCTGTGCCTGCATTTCCATGGCGTGGCGGATCTTGTCGGCAGAGGCTTGCACTTCCGCGACGGTGGACCGGATCGAACTGCTCGTCTCAACGCTCGACCGGGTCGCGGACTGGATCGCGGCGATCTTGCTGGCGATATCATCGGTCGCCCGTGCGGTCTGGTTGGCAAGGCTTTTGACTTCCTGCGCGACGACGGCAAAGCCACGCCCGGCGTCGCCAGCACGTGCTGCCTCGATCGTCGCATTGAGCGCCAACAAATTGGTTTGTCCGGCAATATCGCGGATCAGGCCCAGGATCGATTCGATCGATTTGGCGTGTTCGCTCAGCGTTTCGGACATGCCGACGGCGGTGCCGGCTTGGCTACTGGCGCGGGTGGCGATGTCGGCAGCGGCTTCGACCTCGTGGCGTACATCCTCGATCGCATGGATCAGCCCGGCGGCGGTCTGCGCGGCCTCGCGCATCGCAACTGCCGATTCCTCGGCGGCATTGGCCACTTCTGAGGTTTTGCCCAGCATCCCGCGCGCCGATCGCGATGCATTTTGCGCCTGTACCCGGATCCGGTTCCCCAGCGCGGCCGTGCCCTCGATCGACGTGGCGATGCTTTCGCGAAACTGCGCGGATCTGCTGCCGCGTTCCTCCCGGGCGAGCTGCGAATCGCGCATGCCGAGATAGGTAGTCATCACATCGGCCTCGACCAGCGCGAGCCGCTGGACGATATCGGCAAGGTGCTGGATGCGTTGCGTGTCGCTGCCCAGCTTGCTGGCGATGATCGCCAGCGTCCGGCTATGGGCCAGGCTGAGCGAGGAGAGCAAGGCGGGTAGGGGAATCTTGCCTTCATGCGTTTCGCTCGCATGGTTGAACGCCTTGCGCATCCATTTGTCGCCAAACGGATCGGCATATTTCAACCGCGTATATTGTGCGCTCTTCTGGACGCGCAGCGCCAGAATGTCATCGGTCAGCAGGCGACGGATATGGACCGTCACCGCCAGCGACAGATAATGCTCCCAGAATGCCCCGGCGATTTCCTCTTCCGATCCCGCGATCAGGCTTGAGATTTCGGCTGCGCCCGGGCCGATCGCCCGGTCCCAGTCATAATCGCCGACGCATTGGGCGGCCGATCGGGCAGTACCGCTCCACCCACCCAGGGTCGTCTGGTGCTGGTCTGCCATGCCGAAAAATCCTTTTTTACGCTGCAACTTTCGAGATAAAATCACTCGCCGTTGTTTTCAGGGTGCCGAGCTGGACATCAAAGGCATCGAAGCCCAGGCCGACCCGGTCGATATCGCTGGCGACGGTTTCGGTGTCCTCGCGGATCGCCGCGATCGTGTGCGACATTGAATCGGCGGCAAGCGCGGTTTCGTCGACGCTGGCGGTGATGGCCGTCACCGTCTGCGCCTGCATTTCCATCGCCCGCCGGATTTTCTCGGCCGATGCCTGGACTTCAGCGACGGTGGAGCGGATCGAGGCGTTGGTCTCGACGGTCGATCGCGTGGCGGACTGGATCGCGGCGATCTTGCCGGCAATGTCGTCGGTCGCTCGGGCAGTCTGGTTGGCAAGGCTTTTGACTTCCTGCGCGACCACGGCAAAGCCGCGCCCGGCATCACCGGCCCGCGCCGCTTCGATCGTGGCGTTGAGCGCGAGCAAATTGGTCTGCCCGGCAATGTCGCGGATCAGGCCCAGGATCGATTCGATCGATTTGGCATGCTCGCTCAGCGTTTCGGACATGCCGACGGCGGCGCCTGCCTGGCCGCTGGCGCGGTTGGCGATGTCGGCTGCGGCTTCGACTTCGCTGCGGGCGTCCTCGATCGCCCGGATCAGCCCGGCGGCGGTCTGCGCGGCTTCGCGCATCGCGACCGCCGATTGCTCGGCGGCGGCGGCTACTTCGGATGTCTTGCCAAGCATGCCCCGCGTGGAGCTGGAGGTGCGGCTGGCCTGGGCGCGCAATTCGCCACCTTCATGGCTCACGCTTTCGACCATTTTGGCGATGCCCTCGCGGAATTCGCTTGCAAGCCGGTCGCGGGCGACGCCGGCGCTGTGGTCGCGATAGGCATTGTAGATGGCGACCGTAATCTCACCTTCCAGTGCGGACAGGCGCAGCAGCGTATCGATCAGCGACGGCAATTTGGGATCGGCGCGATCCAACCGGTGCATCAGGATGTCCAGTGCCGCCCGGTCGCTCGCGTTGATCATCGACAGCAGCGCCATCGGCGTGACCCCACCCACATAGGCCGACGCAACCGATCGTTCGATCGATTCCACCCACGCGCGGCCGCTCGTATCCAGGAAGCGATTCCGCAAAAAGGTGACGCCCAGGTCGATCATCTTGGCAGTTTCATGCGGCGCCCAGTCACGTTCGTCGGCAAAGCAGCGCAGCCATTGCTGCCAATACGCTTCGGACACGATAGTGATATCGGATTCCAGCGTGCCCCAAACTTCCCGGCTGGCGGTGGCGAGCGATCCGTCAAAATCGAACACACGCAACCGGGCGGGCAGGTCGATCGCAGCGGCAACCGTGCCAATCGCGGGCAAATTCTGGCTATTCAAGGAATCACCTCCATGCCGACGCACCGGGAACGGGACGTCTCACAATCTTCGTGATGAGGGGTATCCGGATTTGGTTAAGGGCTGGTTAGGAGGCTGAAGAGGCGTGCCGATTGGCAGAATCGTGGCACCGACAGCGACGCTCATTTGCGTCTGGGCCTTGTGCCGGGTTGCATCGGCACGCCCCACGGCTAATACGGCGGCACAGCAAGCAAGGATTTCGTCTTGGCCATCCCATCATCCGCCGCACGCCCGCGCTCGCCGCATCTCAGCATCTGGAAATGGGGGCCGCACATGCTGGTCTCCATTCTCCACCGCGTGACGGGTGATGGCATGGCCACGGTCGGCACCTTCTTATTCGTCTGGTGGCTTGCCGCACTGGCGGGTGGCCCGTCGACCTATGCCCAGTTTCTCGACATTTTCACGCTGCAATCGGGTGCGCTCAATGTGCCCGGCTATATCTTTGGCGTGGGGCTGACCTTCGCGTTCTTCCAGCATATGGCCAGCGGCATCCGCCACCTGCTGCTGGATACCGGCGCGGGCTATGAATTGAAGAGCAACAAGCTCTGGGCGCAATCGACAATGCTCGCGTCGGTCGTGCTGACGATCGCCTATTGGGCCTATCTGCTGGCAGGGAAATAATCATGGGTAGCGGAACCGAACTCGGCCGCGTGCGCGGCCTCGGCTCGTCGAACGAAGGCGCGCATCACTGGTGGCATCAGCGGCTGACGGCGGGGGGCAACCTGGTTCTGATGCTGTGGTTTTTCGGCTCGATGGCGCGCCTGCCCCAGCATGATTTTGCGACGCTGACGCTGTGGCTCGCCAGCCCGCTGGCGGCCGTGCCGATGATCCTGCTGATCGCCAGCACTTTCTATCATTTCCGGATGGGCCTGCAGGTGCTGATCGAGGATTACGCCCATGGCGCCATGCGCGTCGCACTGATGGTGCTGCTGACCTTCTTCACGCTTGGTGCCGCTACTGTCGCCATTTTCTCGATCCTCAAGATCGCTTTCGCCGCCGGAGCACCGCTCGCATGACCGCCGCCTACAAGATCATCGATCACACCTATGACGCCGTCGTCGTCGGCGCTGGCGGCTCTGGCTTGCGGGCAGCAATGGGCATCGCCGAAAGCGGCCTGAAAACCGCTTGCATCACCAAAGTGTTCCCGACCCGCAGCCACACCGTGGCGGCACAGGGCGGCATCGCCGCCTCGCTCGGCAATATGGGCCCGGATCACTGGACCTGGCATATGTACGATACCGTCAAGGGCTCCGACTGGCTCGGCGACCAGGACGCGATCGAATATCTCTGCCGCGAGGCGCCTGCTGCTGTCTATGAACTGGAGCACGCCGGCGTGCCGTTCAGCCGCACCGAAGAGGGCAAGATCTATCAGCGCCCGTTCGGCGGCATGATGCAGAATATGGGCGAAGGCCCCCCGGCGCAGCGCACCTGCGCCGCTGCTGACCGTACCGGCCACGCGATGCTCCACGCGCTCTATCAACAGAGCCTGAAGTACGACACTGACTTCTTCATCGAATATTTCGCGCTCGATCTGATCATGGAAAATGGCGTCTGCCGCGGCGTGATCGCCATGTGCATGGATGACGGGTCGATCCATCGTTTCCGCAGCCACCAGACGGTGCTCGCCACCGGCGGTTATGGCCGCTGCTATTTCTCGGCGACGTCGGCGCACACCTGCACCGGCGATGGCGGCGGGATGGTGCTGCGCGCAGGCCTGCCGCTCCAGGATATGGAGTTCGTCCAGTTCCACCCGACCGGCATTTACGGCGCGGGCGTGCTGATCACCGAAGGCGCGCGCGGCGAGGGCGGGTATCTGACGAACTCAGAGGGCGAGCGCTTTATGGAACGCTACGCCCCATCGGCCAAGGACCTTGCCAGCCGCGACGTCGTCTCGCGCTCGATGGCGATGGAAATCCGCGAAGGCCGCGGCGTCGGCAAGGAAAAGGACCATATTTACCTTCACCTTGATCATATCGATCCCAAGGTGCTGGCAGAACGGCTCCCCGGTATCACCGAAACCGGCAAGATCTTCGCCGGTGTCGATCTGACACGCCAGCCTTTGCCCGTCGCGCCGACGGTCCATTACAATATGGGCGGCATCCCGTGTAACTTCCATGGCGAAGTCGTTAACCTCAGGGATGGCAACCCCGACAGCGTCGTCCCCGGTCTCTTCGCGATCGGCGAAGCTGCCTGTGTGTCGGTGCACGGTGCCAACCGCCTCGGCTCCAATTCGCTGATCGACCTCGTGGTGTTCGGCCGCGCGACCGGCAAGCGGATTGCCGAGATCACCAAGCCGCAACAGGCGCATAATCCGCTGCCCAAGGGCTCGGAGGAATTGTCGCTCGGCCGGCTCGATCATTTCCGGGGTGCCAAGGGCGCAACGCCAACCGCCCAGATTCGCGGCGCAATGCAGCGCACCATGCAGAAGAACTGCGCCGTGTTCCGCGACAATGCGCTGCTCGCCGAGGGCAAGCAGAAAATCGGCGAAATCTATGCCTCGATGGCTGATGTCGGCATCACCGATCGCTCGCTGATCTGGAACACCGATCTGGTCGAGACGCTCGAGCTTGATAACCTCATTGCCCAGGCCGTCGTCACGGTAAACTCGGCGGCCAACCGCCAGGAATCACGCGGCGCCCATGTGAACGAGGATTACCCGAACCGCGACGACGCCAACTGGATGAAGCACACCATCGCGACCTTTGACGGTTGGGGCGGCAAGGGCGGCACGGTGTCGATCGATTACCGGCCGGTGCATGATTACACGCTGACCGACGACATCGAGTATATCAAGCCGAAGAAGCGGGTTTATTGAGTGATACACCTGTTGTTGCGGTGTGAATTCTAGGTTTTTGTTGCCGGCTGCTAACTGTGACTTGACTCTTCCTGCCGCGATGCGTGAATAGTGCGTATCAGCGGGAGGCATGAGTGTGTCAGCACTTATCGTAATGTCTTTGATAATATCGGCGCAAATCTCCAGCGCGCCCGGCGATCAGCGGGCCGTGCCTGCGCAGGGGCCGATCGTGATCAACCCGAGGCCAAAGCCCTCGACGGGGCCGATCGGCCCGCGATTCCGGCCAAACCGGGAGGATTTCGATAATCTGGAGGATTATCGAAAGGCGCTGGAAGATTACCGATCGAATCTGGAATCATGGCAAGTATCTGCAGGAATCGAAGGACGCGAAATATATAAGCGCGAAATCGATATCTATCGCTCGGAAATAAAGAGCTATCGCACCGCCGTTGAGCGATCAAAACGATAGTGAACGATCAGCAGCCATCAAACGCTACCGCCGTTTTTGACGCACAGGTCGAAAATTATTGGCTTAACTTTGAATATGGCATGCTGGTACTCGCGTTACCAATATTGCTGTGTGTTGCATTCATTATCGGCATAACTTCCGTCATTCTATGGCGGATCCGGCCTCGGGTCGGCCTTCTGCAAAGCCTGTCGTTCATTACGGCCTTCGCCATGATTGGCGGCGTTTCCGGCGTCATAGCCGGGGCGTCGATGGAGGCGATTGTCGGTGGCGTTCTGACCGCGATATTGGGAATCGTCTCGTCATTGCTCACCTGGCTCTTCGGCAAGGAAACACTGCGCATGTGGCGGCCGGTAATTCCGCTGGCGTTGATCGCGCTGCTGATGTCGACGTTGGCAGGTCTCATTGTCGGCGGTGCCCGGCGTGCCCAGGTCATCGCGGACGGCATCAAAGCAGAAAGCGTAAAGTTCGAGACACAGAATATCTACGGACCGGCAGAGCTAGACCGACGCCGTGCGATCATGAAAAAATGTATCGAAGAACGTGATGCCCGCACAGCTACCGCAGAATGCATTAGCCAATAGGAGACGGAATTGTCGGCCCGCCGCGGCCAGTGCAGAAACAGCCACGTGGCGCGCCCAGCTCGATCGCCATAGGCCTGCGACCCCCACCGCCCCGATCGGTCGCCCGGCGACAGGGGGGCTCGACCAGCGCCAGCGACTGTCGACCGCCATATGGCGTGACAGTTCCCCCCCCCCCCCCCCCCCCCCCCC